>NZ_KB906498.1:0-1409 GCF_000381405.1 Thioalkalivibrio sp. ALE20 | reverse complement strand
GAAGACGCCTTCACCGCCGGCCTGGAGCGCATCCAGGCACCCTGAAAGCCCCTCCGGACCGGGAGGAGGGGCGCCGGCACCAGGCCGGTCGGTCCATATCTTTTACCCACCACGGGGACACCGCTCCCCGTGGGGGCGGTCTGTCCCCTCAACTCAAGGAGGCAGATCATGCTGGATCAAATCCGGATCTCTGAACTCGATCCGATCGGGAACGGCGTGCATCGCATGCCGGAGCCCTACACTCACCTTCTGGTTGGAGTAACGCCGGCCGGGGATACCGCCGTCGCCCCGATCTCCGCCGTCCTGGCTCACCAGGACGTCGGGGAGCCTATTGAGGAGGCGTTTTGGGCGGTAGTGGATTTCTACGCAGAGATCGACACCCCGGAGGCAATCAGCGTCCGGGGGTGGGCCGGAACTCACCCCGAAGCCGCCTAAACTCACCCCAAGGGGGCAACCGTCCCCTTGGGGCGGTCTGTCCCCGATATTCCGAGGAGATAGACGATGTTTAAGTACCTTGAAGAAAGCCGTTACGAGGAGTACCTCAACGCGGACACCATGACCGAGGCCCTGGAGCAGGCCAAGGACCTGCTCCGTGAAGGCGATTGGCCCCACGAGGGTAAGACCGCCTATGTGGCGGCCGAGGTCGTGGAGATCCAGGAAGATCCGGACGGCAACGAAATCGAGCTCGATCACAGCGCCGTTTCGGTTCGCTTGGACCCGCCGGTGCCGCCTTGCGAAGCCGACCAGCACGACTGGTGCAGCCCGCACGAACTGCTGGGTGGCTTGGAGGAAAACCCCGGGGTCTCTGGGAACGGCGGTGGTGTCATCATCACCGAAGTATGTCGGCACTGCGGCCGGTACCGCGTTACCAACACGTGGGACCAGTCCCAAGGGCCTGAACCCGTCGAGACCATCGAATACCACGAGGCCGATGAAGCCTCGCGGGAGTGGTGCGCGGAGCAGGCTATCCTGAACGCGCCCAGCTTGGATGCACTGGTCGAGGCTCTGGCCGAGCATTTCGACAACACCTCCGAGCGGTTTCAGGATCGCTCCCTGGTGGAGCTTCCGACCTTCGGCGGAGCGGAGCCGGAGGACACCCGAGGGGTCTGGAGCTGGGACGAAAACCGTCTGCTGATCGGTGAAGGCAACCCCGACGAATGGGAGGTCGTAACGCGCACCGAGTGGGCGAGTGGCGAATGATCGCCTGACCTGCCTGACCTTCAACACCGACGCCCCTCCGGGGGCGTCTTCCCCGAGGCGGCCGCGGGCGGCCGTTTCCGGGAAGATGCCTTCGACGCCGGCCTGGAGCGCATCCAGGCACCCTGAAAGCCCCTCCGGACCGGGAGGAGGGGCGCCGGCACCAGGCCGGTCGGTCCATATCGTTTACCCACCACGGGGACAACCGTCCC
>NZ_KB906497.1:0-1593 GCF_000381405.1 Thioalkalivibrio sp. ALE20 | reverse complement strand
GGACCGGGAGGAGGGGCGCCGGCACCAGGCCGGTCGGTCCATATCGTTTACCCACCACGGGGACAACCGTCCCCGTGGGGGCGGTCTGTCCCCTCGATGCAGGAGTACAGACCATGGAAGCCATTAACCTTCCGATTCAATCCCGCCCCATCCCGGAGGAGGAGCGCCTCAACGCACTCCCCCGGTTCTTCGGGACCCGAGCACTCGTTTTCGAGAATGCCGTTTTTGAGACGATCCAGAACCTGTCCGATAACTATCACGGCGGTTACTGGCACTTCTACGAAACCTCGAACGACGCCTTCTTCATGGCGCCGGATCGCCATGGCGACTTGAAGATTGAGGTGCCCGGTAACGGCTATCAGGGCTATATGAGTCCCGACGCAGCGGGCATTACCGCATGCCTGTTCGTTCTGGCCGCAATGGCCGCGCGCTTTCAGGAGGAGCGCTTCATCGACCTCTACCACGGACTCCGGGACTACGCCCTGGAGCACCGGGAAGCGGCCGCTATTCTGAGCGCGATCGATTGAGTTTACGGGCACGGATGTGCCCCTTCATTCACCCACCACGGGGACACCGCTCCCCGTGGGGGCGGTCTGTCCCCGATATTCCGAGGAGATAGACCATGAGCACTGTGATTTACACCAAACTCGGTGAGCGCAAGGGCCAGAAGCGTCTGTGGCTGGAAGGCCGTCGCTTGGCTCGCGCCGGGATTACCCCCGGTCAGCATTTCGAGCTGAGTCATGTCGAGCAGACCGGCAAGGCCGGGAAGGGACTCGTCATGCGCTTCGTCGATACCGGTGAGCGCAGGGTTTCCCGGCGCAAGCGGGGAGGTGAGGAGCTTCCCGTCATTGACGTGAGTGGTGAGGAGCTCACCCGCACCTTTGGCGGCGCCGAGCGGGTCCGAGTGGTGATCCGGCCGGGATCCATCGAGATCACGGTCCACCACCACGACCGCGCCACGGCCGAGCGGGCCGGGCGTCTCATTGAACGCCTGCAGGCCCGTGAGCCTCTCCGCATGGGCTCGTTGGCCCACGGCGGCGGGATCCTCGACCACGCCCTCCATCGAGGTCTGCAAGCGGCCGGAGTGCCCGTGGAGTTGGCCTTTGCCAACGAATCCGACGGGGACTACCTAGAGGCCTCTCTGGCGAACAATCCGATCTGGCACAAGGATGCCATCGCGATTGAGGCCCCAATGCAGGACGTCGAGTGGCGCAAGTTGCCACCAGTCGACATCCTCGCGGCCGGGCTGCCCTGCACGGGGGCCTCGCTCTCGGGTCGATCGAAGAACCGCTTGGCGAAAGCCGAGGAGCACGAGACCGCCGGGCCTCTGTTCGTCGCGTTCATCGCGGCGATCCAGACCTTGCGACCGAGTGTGATCCTGCTCGAAAACGTGCCGCAGTACGGCACGACCACGAGCATGACGGTGATCCGGTCGGTGCTGGACAGCCTGGATTATGAGCTCCACGAGACCGTCCTCGATGGTTTCGAGCTTGGGGCGCTGGAACGTCGCAATCGGTTCTGCTTGGTTGCGACCAATCCGGAGGTGCCCTTTGCGTTCGACGGACTTCATCCCGTTCGGGATCGGGAATCGTG
>NZ_KB906496.1:0-1685 GCF_000381405.1 Thioalkalivibrio sp. ALE20 | reverse complement strand
AACCGGTAGGCGACAACCGTGGAGAAGCATTCTAGCGGGCTGAAGGAGGGCGTCCTGTGCAAGCTTGCCCCGCCGGCTAACCTGATGGTCGGCGATGTGGCCGAGGCGGAGCGGATCTCAGCGGCGACTCTGAGCAATTATTGAATAAAGGCCCGTGGGCATGGCCTCATTGATTGATCCTCTTGTCGCGGAGGCTATGCGCTGTAGCCGGGGGGGTGCGCTTCCTTTCTCCCGCATTCATTGAGCGTAAGGTCGAGGGAGACAGCCATCATGCGTAAGGGAGTCTTCAGCACAGCACAGGAGATCATGGCCGCCGTGGATCGGGGCGAGTCTGTTTACTGGCACAGTCTGCGATATCCGGTGCACAAGGATCACGTGGGGCGCTACTTTATTGGGGAAGGCCCTGGTATGGTTGGTCTCACGTGGGCGGACGGGGTGACTTTGAACGGTCGCGTGGACGAGTTTTTCGTGATGACCAGGGAGGATGATTTATGGATGTCGCCGGCAACCCGGCGATAAGGAAGAGGCCTCCCCCACCCTCCCAGCTAGTCTCGCTATGTCACACTCATTCGTGGTAATTTCGTATAGCCTCATCGTCGATTTGGCTTGCCGGTATAAGACGGTAGTGCCGCTCTTCAGCGACCTTGATCTCGTTGTCCTGTAATACAAGCTCGAAAAGGGCGACAACATCATTATCCATGAATTGAGCCGACACCGCCCGACAACGTAATTCAGGAAATCTTTCGTTCACGAACTGAATGTCTTGCGAGATTTGCACTGATCCAATCTGGTCCTTCCCGCCTTTCGCTTGGATCGGTATTACGTAGTGGCACCCGCGCTTGTCCAATCCAATATACAATTCGTCTATCTCGATCTGACCCATACCCTCGACGGTCGTTCGTAGATGATTCTGAAGGCTATATGTGGTCAACCCTAAAAATGTATCTACCAGTCGGTTGTATCGCACAATAGCCAGAAGTGCTTGTTCATCATTTAGGGAATAGGCGCGAATGATTTCCGGTGTGGAATCAGGGATTGCAATAGCGACCAAATCTTGGCGTGGGTAAATTCGATTTTGCTTTACTAATGAAAATCGATACACCCCTTTTCCCGAGAGAACGATCACCCATTCCATCCCTTCGGGCTGCGTTTTGATTATGCGGTCAGGTAGGGGTTTTCTGAAGCGGTAGCTATAAAATAAGTCGCCAATGTTGCGAGGAAGAGACACGTCTAGGGCTTCAGCAGCGCAGATTACTTCGCTTCGGTAAAATGTGAAGTCATTATCTTCTGGCTTGTAATGGTCGAAGAATATCTTTTCGATGAGAGCGTCGTATCGGCCGGTTTTTTGTTTACCCATGATTCGGGATCCTCTGAGCAAGCCGTGCACGTTCAATGTCCGCCTGCTTGCGTTTCTTGGCGCCGCTTTTCTGATCGCGACGGCTGGGTGGAGGCTCAACGCCGAAGTGCTCCGCTGCGCCCGACATGTCTAATGAGAGAAGCGCTTCGTCTCCTAGGGCTATCCGCCGCTCAGGTGCGACAGGCTCACACCCTAGAGCCTTCATAACTTCTTCCGCGATGCTGTGCGCTAGCGGCGGTGGAACAGCATTGCCAATCTGTCTTGCACCGTGCCATTTTGTAATGTTAAACCGGAACCAATCGGGGAAGCCGTGTAAACGCGCCATCTC
>NZ_KB906495.1:0-1971 GCF_000381405.1 Thioalkalivibrio sp. ALE20 | reverse complement strand
GAGGGGCTTTCAGGGTGCCTGGATGCGCTCCAGGCCGGCGGTGAAGGCGTCTTCCCGGAAACGGCCGCCCGCGGCCGCCTCGGGGAAGACGCCCCGGAGGGCGTCGGTGGCTACATGAACTTCAGCATGGCAAACATGGACGTCAGGATCACAATGGTTTGCAGAACAAGGGCCTGATACAGATCAGTGCGAGTCATTATCGCCCCCAGGGTTTCCCTGAGCTCCATGCGGGCCTCCATGCCGGCCATCTGCTCGCGAAGGAGCTCCAAATCCTGCTTCGTCGCCACTCTCGACATAATGCGGTCTCCTCGGAACATCAAGGGGACAGACCGTGCCTCCACGGGGATGGCTGTCCCCGTGGAGGTGGAAAGTCTGGATTGACGTGACGCCCCGGCGGGGCGTCGAAGGTGAGTTCAGGCGGCCGCGGCGACCTCGAAAGCCGAGTCGGCATAGACGATCTCGGCGAGCTCCCAGCCCGGGGGCCAGTGCTCTTTCATGCCGTTTTCGACATGGCCCGAGCCATAGAAGCCGCCACACGCATCGAGGACGCACCCTTCATCGTCCAGGGCGAGGTACTGATACACCTCGCCGCGAAGATAAAGGTCGTAGACGTAGACCTCGGCCTCCAGGATCTCGCGGATCCGTTGGGCCCGATTACGGGTGATGCGCTTCCAGCCGAACGCCTGCCGGATACGATCGCGTTCTGCCATGATCCACCCGACCTGGCCGCTGTCCCAGGGGCAATGGAACGGCCGGGTAGAAATCGTGATCCCGCTATGATCGTAGAGATACAGCGGGAGCTGGATGATGTGACGGTTCCAGACGGAGTCCGCCCATTCATCGGGCGACTCGTCTGGCTGGGTGTCACCCAGCTGATACCGATTGTGCCAGCACACCATCGTGCCGAGGTTATCCCAGTTCCGTGGGTTCTCGGGGTCGATCTCCGGCGTAATGATGATCTTCATGGTCTGTACTCCTGCATTGAGGGGACAGACCGCCCCCACGGGGACGGTTGTCCCCGTGGTGGGTAAACGATATGGACCGACCGGCCTGATGCCGGCGCCCCTCCTCCCGGTCCGGAAGGGCTTTCAGGGTGCCTGATACGCTCAGGCGGGCGGTGAAGGCGTCTTCCCCGAACCGGCCTTGGCCGGTCGGCTCGGGGAAGAGCCACCGCGTCACGGACGGTGGGGGGTCAATGCCGGCGACGGTGTTGCCGACGCGCGATCACATAGGCGCCGATCATCACGACCCCGATCATCGCCAGACCGATATAAAGGCTCATGTCTTCCATGACTATGATTCTAGCCGTTCCAGCACCCCACAAGCCAGAGGACAAGGCCCAGGGCTACGGTACTGAGGCCGCCCACGGTCAAGCCGCGTTCGATCAGCAAAGCGACGATCCCGGCAACCGCCAACAGGACACCGGCCTGCCGGAGGCCCTCCCGGATCTGCTTGAGGTTGAACATGGTCTGCCTCCTGAATTGAGGGGGACAGACCACCCCCGCGGGGACGCTGTCCCCGGGATGGGTGGAAGGATGCCCACCCGGCGGGTAGCCGGGCAGACACGGAGTGGAATGGCGACATGATCATGCCGCCATGGGCTCAGGGTGCACCGCGCCGCGCAGGGCGGCGAGTGCGCGTCCAAGGTGTTGCCCCACGGCCTCGAAGGCCGAATGGACAACCGACTGCCCCAGGATTTCATGGGCCCGGGTTGCGGACAGACCCGCGACCAGGGATTCGGGTACGGCCTTGACCCGCGCGTGTTCGGCGGGGGTCAGCAGGCGCGAGCGCCCCGAATCGGTCGGATGCCGGATGAACGGTTCCGTCGACCGGGCCTTGGCGTAGCCCCTGCCGATGGTTCCGAGACTGTCCTCGGCCCCATCGAGAAGCTGCCGCCGAAAGCCTTTGCCGGCCTCCTGATCCCGGACCTCCTTGTCCGCTAGGTAGCGGTACTCCTTCCAGATGGGGTCG
>NZ_KB906494.1:0-2203 GCF_000381405.1 Thioalkalivibrio sp. ALE20 | reverse complement strand
ATCGAATCGACCTTCGCCACCGTGCGGCTGCGCACCGCCAAGACCCGGGGCTGCGTGACCCGCAATACCGTCCTGAGCCTGACGTTCAAGCTCGGCCAGAGCGCGCAGAAGCGCTGGCGCCGCCTCCGGGGTTACGAATGGCTGGACAAGCTCGAGCGCGGGGTTCAGTTCATCGACGGCGTCGAACAGACCGAACCGACCAACGACGAGGCATCCTCCATCACCGACCGGAGCGCCGCCTGAACCTGCCATCGCTCATACACCAGACTTGACCATAACTCTTCCAAGAGGCCGACCGTCCGGGTCTTGTGGACCGCTCATTCTGGCCGTGGCGAACGCCGCGACGGATCCAACCGCAGGTCGCCGCCTTACGGCGCCAGCACTGGAGTATCGGTCGCATCGCTACCTTCACCAGGTTCGCGAGGGCCAGTGTCAGCCGCATCTTGCGGCGCGAAGGCCTGAACCACCTGAGCGCACTGGAGCTGGTCGAACCGCCTCGGCGCTACGAGCACGAGCACCCCGGTGATCTGCTCCACCTGAATATCAAGAAACTGGCGCGCTTCCGTCACTCAGGCCACCGCGTAACCGGTGTCTCCGTCAAGGACTCGATCGGCGCGGGCTACGAGTACGTGCATGTCGCCATCGATGACCGCTCACGCATCGCCTACAGTGAGATCAATCCCGCCGAGCGAGCCCAGGACGCGATCGCGCACCTGGAGGCGGCCGCGCCCTACCACGCGACCCTCGGTATTATCACCGGCGTGTCCTGACGGACAACGGACCCTGCTACGACGCCCGAGCGTTCAGGTAGGCCTGCCGTCGGCTGGCCATCCGCCATCGCCGGGAGCGGCCCTATGCCCCGAAAACGAACGCAAGGCGGAGCGCTTTATCCAGACCGCCCTACGTTGGGTGGGCCTACGCCTTCACCTACGCCCGTCAGAGGAGCGCAAACGCCATCTGCCCCGGTGGATCCACGACTACAACTGGCACGGCCCACACGGTAGGCTGCACAAAATAGCCACCCATCAGCGTCCTCGGTCTACCGGAGGAGAACCATGTGGGACTCCAGACGTGGCGACCAACCAGCAGATCAACCACACGCCACCTTCCGGAGAGCTTTCTCTGGACAACAACCGGAACGAGCAAAACGAACTATTGGAGGAACCCTGGCAATGAGCAACGGCTGGACCCCGGAACGGCGGGCACGACAGGCACAGGCGATCCAACGGCGGAAGCCGTGGAAGCGTTCACGGGTCCGAGGACCCCTGACGGCCGTGCAAAATCCGCCCGGAATGCCTATCGTGGAGCAACGAGACCGCAGGAGCGTGAGCTCGCTCGTTTAATGCGGGAGCAAGCTAGGTTGCTCGACCCTGAATAGCTGGGCATGAAGACGTGATCAGACGGCTACTCATGAGCCAACCGCATTGCGGGGTCGCCTCAACCGATTGCGATCTTCCAACGGACGATGAAGTCTTCGGACGGTCGCGGCTCGGGACTTTCAGCCTTCACAAAGACGGATTTAAATCGAATGAGCGACGAACGCCAGATAGCCACCCGCCAGAACGCTTCTGCCGGACCGCGTCGGGATTCATCAGACGGATGCGACCGGTTCCGACTCCTGACACCTGCCGAGATCGAATCCTTGCAGAACGACAAGAAGAGGGGCGCCGAGCGGGCGGCCGAACTCCGGGCGATGGAAAAGGCTGGGGCTCGCGTATGAGCTGCGTTGATCCTTGGCACCCTACCGGGCGCTGAATCCAGGTGCTAGGTGAATTCGCAGTCAATCCAACCTCTTAGGTATCTGGGTAAGCCGCGACCGAACAAGGATTGACCAGTATGACCGACACGACAGGCAAGCCGGGGCACCGGACGCGGGCGAGGCTGGAGTCGATGCCCCCCGAGAAGCGGCAGGCCGCGATCAAGGCCGGGGAGGCCCGACTGACGCTGATCAACGCAGCGCGCGAGGCGGGCTATCCGCTGAAGACCCGGGAGCAGATCCAGCACGCGCTGAACGAGATGCGGAAAGCCGCGAAGGACTAACTGTAAGGTCTCGTCTGATTGCATACCGCGAGAGAAGGCACCCCTGTTTCATGCCCGGGAGTGGATGCGTATTGTGCCCGATGAGCGAACGGGAGGCTGACCGCATGGCGAGTACGATCCATTCCAACGCCCGCACCACACCCCGGATCCGGCAGGAACTGCA
>NZ_KB906493.1:0-2237 GCF_000381405.1 Thioalkalivibrio sp. ALE20 | reverse complement strand
ATATTAAGCTGCGTGACTCTTCTTACCGGTCGTATATCCAACTCGTCTAGCTCATTGCGACTACAAAGCAGTATCGTAAGATCGGGCACACCCGACAGGTCCAACTCGGTCAATTGGTTTGCCCCGCACCCTAGTTCTTTGAGCCCTCCAGTGTCGGAAAGGTCCAGATGGATCAGATGGTTATCCCAGCAATCGAGCAGCTCCAGCCTCGACAAACCCGAAAGATCGAGCTTGGACAATTCGTTTTCACGGCAATCGAGCCTCTTTAGCCCTGGAACACTGGAGCAATCCAACTTGGTAAAATTATTCTTTGCACAAAAAAGGTCCGTCACCCTTGGTACACCCGAAAGCTCCAGAACGGTCAACGCGTTTCCTTCACAATCGAGTTTCGTTAGCCTTGGCAAACTCGAGAGATTCAGAGCGGTCATCCTGTTATAGCTGCAATTGAGTTCCCGGAGCTCCGGTACACCAGAAAGGTCCAGATCAGTCAACGCATTGTCCTCGCAATCAAGAACCTTTAGCCGTGGAACACCCGCTAAGTCTAGCTTAGTTAATCGGTTTCCTGTGCAATAGAGCGAGAGCAACCACGGAACATTCGAAAGATCCAGATCGAGTAGCCCCACACCGCAAGATACCAATGTCCGAAGTCTATCAGGAAGACGCCATGAAACACCGGAGAGTGGACGGTTGGACTTGAAAGCAAGGGTATCAATGCGAAGACCCTCGACCCAGAAGAGGTCATCGATCGGTAGCTCATCGAAGTCAATTACAAGTTCAGTGATGCGCCCATCGACGACGGTAAACTCGATGTCGTCTAAATGCCTACCAAAAGTCCAATTCCAATGCGTGGCGGCCAAAATCTTCACAACTGCATCAGGAGTGAGGCCCAAATCAACCGCCCAACTGTTAATTTGCCGATAATCCGCCTCGCGGAACTCGTATCCCCCAGCCCTGAATCGAGCCTGCTCTCGGGCGTGTTCCTGGTCCCGCGCGGCCGCCAGAACATCGTCAGACATACGTGACAAAACCGTGCTCGAACCTTCGTCGAGTCGCGCGACTGAAGTGGAGGACGCCGGGACAAGCGGAAATTTTTCCTTTTCACTCATGTTTCTTCGCTTCTCTTGGGGAATCCACCACTTCGGCAAACTTGGTCTGTGAACCTACCCGGCGTTTTGACCAAGGTGTAAGGGGTATTCAATGTTCGCACCTGAACGTGTGGGTCTCGCTTGGTGTTGGGTCGTTCCGCTTGAGCCGGCCAGCTAGGACCTTCTCGAACCTCACCACGCTTGGCTAGTCGAGCCCCTGTGCCTTGATTGCAGACATGGCTTGCCGATACCCGCGCCATTCGGGGTGCTCCGCCATTAACTGCTCCGGGGTCTTCGTCGGGACGTACGCTGGATCGAGTGGCTCCAGCACGTCGCTGCCAGCTTCGTCCCACTCCCGAAACTTCTGCTCTTCTGCGTCGTCTGATCCACTGCTGTCCCACTTAATTCAGATAGATAGCCCGATTCCTGGGCCGTTTTCGATACAATGGTTTCACCACAAAACGTTGAATCGAAACGAGGAATCGGGCTATGGCCTACCATGCTACTGTACTTCGTCAGCTTCTCCAATCCGTGCCGCGACTTGAATTCGAGCGCCTGGCGACGAAGCTGGATGGGCCGCGGCGCAGCGACGCCTTGTCCCGCTGGAGCCAGTTTCTGGCTCTGGTGGTTGGACATGTGGGCCAGCGGCACAGCCTGCGTGATATCGAGTCCGCGCTGATGAGCGATCCCGCGCTGCGCTATCACCTGAACACCCGTTCGGTCAGCCGTTCGGCCCTGGCGCGCGGGAACGAGACGCTCAACGCGGATTTCTTCCAGGAGCTCTTCGGGCTGCTGTATACGCGACTGCAGTCCAGTGGTTCCGTGCCGGGCAAGCGCTTCCGGTTCAAGGGCAAGCTGTTCTCGCTGGATGGCTCATTGATCGACCTGTCGATGAAGGTCTTTCCCTGGGCGGACATCGCACCGAAGAAGGCGGCCTTCAAGCTGCATCTGGGGCTGTATGGCTTCAGGTTGACAGACAGGGGGTCCTTTTCGAGGCCCTCGATGGCGCTCTGGATCCGGCGATACTCCCCGTTCGTGATGCAATCGGTCTCAACCCGGCGGTCGATCCCCTCCTTTCGGGTGCTCCCAGGGTCGGCCTGACCAGCGTCGCAAAAACGACCGTTTGCGAGACAACCGCCGCACCGTCGGCCG
>NZ_KB906492.1:0-2514 GCF_000381405.1 Thioalkalivibrio sp. ALE20 | reverse complement strand
CAGACCGAACCGACCAACGACGAGGCATCATCCATCACCGACCGGAGCGCCGCCTGAACCAGCAACTGCTCATACACCAGACTTGACCATAACTCTCTTTCGCGCCTGCATACCCATATCCGGCTGCCACGGACACTGACACCGCAAGCGTCGGGTTGGCCGTCACCGGGGGTGGCGGCTCAACCGGTGGCTCTACAGGCGGCTGGCCGGGAGGCACAACCGTGCCCGCGGTTTCCCCTCCGGGCACCGCGACGGTCTCGCCCACCGCATCGGGGCGACCAAACACATTCTCCGGAAAGGTGTAATTAATCGACTCCACCGGCTCGTTAATGCGCGCGACACGAACAAACCCACCGCCTTCGCCACCTCCGCCCTCCAGACCGGCCGCCGGTGGCGCAATCAGCGCATCCAGTGATTCACCGCGATCCAGGGCCGCAATCACCTCTTCCGCCGTTGGAATCTCAGGATTGTCCGCGCGCCCGCTATCCGCGAGAACCTCACCCACTAGGGCCTACTGGCCGTCCCCGAGCGACAAGGCACGCCCATCGATGGCCTGCAGATCGACCGAAGCACCCTGCAGAGGAATCACCTCACCCACCCGCGTACACAGGATCGCAGACGCCAAGCACTCGGGTGTTGCCTTCCGCATCTCTCGCAATCACCGTCCCGATCAATGCCCGGACGGTGGCAACCACCGTATTTACTGCCATCGAATCCCTTCCCGCTTCTGCCCCATCGAACCGGCTCCAACAGGCGCCTTTGCGCCGATACTCAATCCAAATTCGATGCCGCGTCTGGGCCCGCCGCCACAGCACTCCACCTCACGTGACACACGCTGCCAAAGCGCATCTCTATAGAAGCCCGTCATCATCTTCCATCAGATTCAGCCGCTTCGCCGACACCCGAAGATCCTTGCGATCCCGCAACTTCTGCTGCGCCGCATCCGGTAGGTCCGTAAACCGAATCACACCCTTGTCGATCAGCACCTCCACCAGGTCCTCCAGCACCCGGATCAGCTCCAGATCCGAGGCCTGCAATGCTGCGGGTACTGGGTCAGCCTCCTTCCCGGACAGAAACTCCAGCAGCTCAGGCGCATCAACCGCCACGAATTCCGTGCACGCGCCACTCGCTGCCCGACTCACCAGATCGATCCTGCCTTCTGCGTCCCTTCTCACATACATGCGCGGCCTCCGGACCGTACTACACCCGAACCCTGACCTTACACGCTCAGACACAAGAAAGCCCCACCGATTCAAACCGGCGGGGCTGCCTGAACGGCCGATTACTGGTCGATGTTCAACTGACCGTTATTCAACAAGTGATTGATAACGTCCTGAGACGCCGACGCGCCCCCAAAATCACTGAACGACTTCCCTTCTAGGCGAATGATCTGATCGGCATTCTCCTTGTCACCGTTCAGCTCACCCTGGGAACTCAAGTAAAGGACCGTATCGTCACCCTCTTCTTCAGTCACGATGTATTCACTCAAGTCCTCGGCCTCCTCCTCGCCCTGGAGCAAGTCGGACACATCGAGAACGTTCTCACCATTCCCGAAGTCCTTGACGACATCGGTCGCAGGGTCCGTCGTGGTCCCCTCGTCCCCTTCTTGCCAGACGAAGGTATCGTCGCCGTCGCCGCCAATCAGGATATCGTCTCCGCCACCCCCGATCAGAGTGTCATCCCCAGCGCCACCATAAAGCACATCATCCCCGGCCGTCCCTTCTAACGTGTCTGATCCAGAGCCACCCAGAATGTAGGCCTTGACATCGGTTGTCTCATTGCCCGCTGGGTCCGTCGCGGTAGCGGTCACTTCACCGGTGCTACTAGTAGCCGGACTGATCGTTGTAGACCATCCACCGTCGCCGTCCGCCACGACGGTATCGATCAGGTTGCCGTCGCCATCACGAATCTCAACGTCCGAACCAGCCGCAGCCGTGCCGTCTATTTCGATCTCGCGGAAACCGACCGTGGAGGGGTCACGGTCATCGACCGCATACGCATCGCCCGTAAGTCCGGTCGCGTCGATAACAAGCACCGAATCCACACCGTCCACCGATCCCCTGAAGACCAAGAGGTCCCTGTCGTCGCCCTGCAGTGACACTAGATCGGAGCGCGTCACAGTGCCCAACATCGTTCTGGTAGCACCACCCTCTGTCCAGGAAAGCAAGTATTCGCTGTCAACGTCGAACTCGTAGGTATAGCTGCTGTTTTCGGTAGCCTGAATCGACAACCCTGACGTCCCAAACCTGTTCAGGCCAGAGGTCAAAATCGCCGGTATATCGCCAGGTGCAGTGTAAATATCCGATTCAAGCCCCACGCCGAAGTCGCCGGTTTCCAGCGCTCCCCAATTCTGATCAATGACATCGCTGGCATCGCCGCCGGTTGCCCACTTGACACTGTCGATACTGACGTTGGGCCACGCATCCAGCTCGGCCGTATCCTGCGCCGTGATGTCGTTGCCGTTGTTGTCGGTCGCTTCGGCATCGATGGTGAGTTCGCCGTCGGTCAGGCCGC
>NZ_KB906491.1:0-6139 GCF_000381405.1 Thioalkalivibrio sp. ALE20 | reverse complement strand
CGCTACGCCGAGGACAACGAACACGCCAGCGCCTGGATCCGCGTCGCCCAGGCCTGGGCCGGCCCCGGCTACGGCAGCGTCCTGCTCCCGCGCATCGGCCACGCCGTGATCGTCGACTTCCTCGAGGGCGACCCCGACCGCCCCGTGGTCACCGGCGCCGTCCACGACGGCGACAACCCCCCGCCGTACCCGCTGCCCGAACACAAGACCCGCTCCGTGCTGCGCACCCGCAGCCACCAGGCCGAGGGCTACAACGAACTGCGCTTCGACGACGCCCGCGACGCCGAACAGATCCACCTCCACGCCCAGCGCGACCTCGATCTGATCACCCGCAACGACCGCAGCGAGACCATCGAACGCCACAGCCATCTTGGCGTCCACGGCGACCGCCTCGCCGAGGTCCGCGGCAACGAACACCTCACCGTCCAGGGCGAACGCCGCGAACACACCGCCGCCGACCAGCACCTCACCGTCGACGGCACCCTGCACCAGCGCTTCGGCACCGCCCAGCTCGTCGAGGCCGGACGGGAGATCCACCACGCCGCCGGCACGAAGATCGTCCTCGACGCCGGCGCCGAGATCACCCTCCAGGCCGGTGGCAGCTTCATCAAGGTCGACCCCTCCGGCGTCACCCTCAGCGGCCCGAACGTCCGCCTCAACTCCGGCGGCAGCCCCGGCTCCGGCAGCCCACCGCAGGTGCAGATGCCCGAACATCCCCGCAGCGCGGACGCGAGCCCCCGCAGCCGTTCGAGCACCTCCGGACCCGCGCCCGGGGCAGGGGCCGACGCCATTCGGGAGGCCTCGATGGCCGAAGGCACCGCAGAGCGTGAGCGGGAATTGCTGGTGGATATCACCAGCGGCAGTGAAGACGGCCAGCAGGTCCGCCTGCGCCAGGGTCGGGCAGACGCGGCTGCTACACAGGCACGCACGCAAGCACGGCCCTCCGATGAGCACCAGGGCGCGGGCAGTGGACCAGATAGCACAGCTGCCGCAAAGGAGAGACCCTCAAGTGAAAAAGAAGAGGGCACTGCCGGAGCTGCAGTGGATCAGTGGAGGTTTGCCCGTGAACTGGCTGCACAAGGGCAGACCGAACGGGTGGTGTCAAACCGGAGGCTAAAAGTAGAGCTCATCAGCCACACCATCGGCCTTGATGGTGCGCATGTGGCCGTATGGGTCAATCCGCTGGACGACAGTGGAGAAGTAAAGCCGGTCGCGCGAGCACTTCCGCCCGTGGGCCGCCCCAGGGCGGAGCCCGACTTCAATGTAGGCGGGCATGTCGGTCTCGGACAATCCGTGACTCGAGTCATCGATGCCGGTTACGACTCCGAGGGAGGACACCTCTGGACTCTTGAGCTACCCAGGCAACAATCACCCCACAACAATTCGCATGGCGTTGCCGTCCGGATTTATACCCTTGTCGATTGAAATGAGCCAAAAGGTCATGAAGATTTCTGCGAACATGCTGTTTTTGGCTCTCGCCCTTTTGCTGGCGGGTTGCCCGAACACCTCTGACCGCGAGGCCTCGTATGCAGGAGAAGACCGTGGCGGCTGTATCGTGCGCTTCGACTTGACGGGTGATCTGGACACGCCCGATGCCGTAAGGCAAGTGAATGACATGATCTCGCGCACCATCGGCAGGCAGGGCCTCGCCACGCAGTATCGCATTGCCTCCGTATCGTACAACTCGCCACGTCCGGAATATGCCGTCCGTTATGTAAAGGACTGCGGCAAACGCCATGAACATACGGCAGCTCTACTGGAGCACCTTGTCCGTGAGATCGACGCGATCGAGAACTACCACATATATGAACGCGACTACGTCGACGAACATGATCTTGTCATGACGCAAGGGACGCCCTGGGGGCCACCTCCGGAACAGAGCAAATGAGCCCACCCACCGGGTTTTGAACAACGTGCCTGCCCGGAAGGCCTCGTTCCGGCCGGCTGAGAACCATTCCCGCTTTTCAGCGCGGAGCGACTTTCGAACGAGGAGCACAAGGAATGAGTGAAGGCGATCTCAAGGAACTGAACGAGGAGGCCGTGGAACTGGGCGTGCGCCGCCGCGCCGAGTACTCGGACGAGGAAGACGGCACCCTGGCGCTGGTGATCCCGAAACGCGAGGGGGGCGGCGAGATCGAGATCGCGCTGCTCGAGCATGCCCGCGCGGTCGAGGAGCGCGAGGACGGGGAACTGCAGGACAACACCCTGGTGGCCATCCGTCTGCTGGCACAACTGGTGCGGGGGCTGCCCGCCCACCTCGGGGGTGGCAGCGAGGACGCATCGGTGACATTCGGGATGCTGCGGCCAGGCTATCTGTATGTCTTTTTCCGCGATCGGCTGTGGCGCGAACTCGAGGTCGGTCCCGACGGCCGCCTCAGCGACGTGGACCTGGCCGCCTGCCGCGAGCAGACCGACACCGGCGAACTGCCCGATGAACGCCCCGCCGAGGGGGAGTGGCTGGAACACATCCTCGCTCCCGCGATGCTGCAGGGGGAGGCCACCCTGCACAAGGTGCGTCTCGCCTACAGCGAGATCGCCTGGAGCGGCTCCTACATCCGCTGGTTGGAGGCGGACCCCGCGCGGATCAAGTCCCGCAGCGCCGCCATCAACGCGGCCGCGGCGGTGCTTGCTGACGGGGAGCGCCAGTTGTCCCTGACGCGGGGTTTCCCCGCCGGCCGCCTCGCCGACGTCCTTGCCCTGCGCCGGCGCGATCTCGGCATGGAGCTGATGCTGGAGGCCCCCGAAGCCTTCACGCCCGACTTTAATGCCCCGGCCGAGGACGAACTGTGCGCCCGTCTTCGGCACCGCTGGGCGCAGGCCGGCGAGGACGACCGGGCCGCTTCGCTGGATCTGCAGTGCGAGGATGGCGAAGACCTGCTCGACGGCCGGCGGGACAACGACGGCGTCATCGCCGTGCCGATACCGGACCCGCTGTTCGCGCTGCGTCACGCCCTGGCGCAGATCCATCTCGCCCAGCACTACCTCGACGCCCTCGATGCGGAACTGGCGGAGCAACCGCTGGGGCACTCGGCCCGGCTGATCCGCCAGGCCCTTTATGCCGCACCAGAGGACGGGGGCACCAACCCCCTCGCCGACTATCGGGACGCCCTCGACACCGAGCGGCTGGACGCGGTTCTCCAGCAACCCGAGCGCGACGCCACGGTGGCCCTGCTGAACCGGCAGCTCCACACCCTCCAGTGGCTGGCGAGCGAAGGGCAGATCACCGCCGTGCTGCGCGACTTCACCAGCCATCACGACCTCGGCCTGTGCGAAGGGTATGCCCTGTGCGCCGACCTTCTCGGTGTGCTGCAGCAACTCCCGGGCGTCCTGCACGATCACCCGGATAGCGCTCCGGCAACACGCGCGCGCAACCTTCTGCAAACCCTGCTCACGAGCGCCGACCTGCAATCGCTGTGGAATCCGTCTGCCCCCGAGCAGGCCGATGCCACCGCGCCCGGTACGGACGACGGCGATGGCGCCCCGTCGGACGCCCTCCTGCGCCGGCTGGCCGGGGACGACAGCGAGATCGACGAAGCCCGAGCCGAGGCGCTGGGTCTCGAGACGCTCGGGCTGATGGCCCGCAATCTGGCCGAACAGGAGCAGGAGCAGACAGAAGCCGTTCTCCACCTGACCAACGCCGGCAGGGTCGGGGGGCTCCTGCGTGCGGTGGTAAGCCAGTGGAGCCAGGCCGTGCTGCGCGCCGTGGAACGGGTGTCCGACGACGTGGAGGTGATCCGGCTGCAGCGCCTGTTCACCGCGGTCGAGAGCCACGCCAACCTGATCGACGGCGACCTGGGCGGCGAACTGCGCATCATGCGCCGAGGCGAAGTCGACCTGGACCGCTACACCATCCTGGGCGTACATGGCGACGGCCTCCACTGGGGTCTCACCGACCGCGACCGCGCCAGCGAGACCCTGCAGACCCGGCGGGACTACCTCTTTGCCGACCAGGTCGATGCCGACAGCAACCTCACCGGCTCCACCAGCCCGAAACGCATGAGCGCGGAGGTGGACGACGCGATCCGGCGCGTGGCGGGGCACACCCTGGTGTTCGTGCTGCCCGCGGGCCACCCCGAGGCAGCCCGGGCCGCCCAGCTCCGCCTGGCCAAGGTGGCCGGGCAGGCCCGGGTGGTGGTGGATGGGCCGGCCATCTCGCGGATGCTGGTGGGCTTTGCGATTTATAACCTCGCCCGGGAGTATGCGGCTGTTCAACAGGCCGAACGGGCAAACCGGAGTCTGTTCCAGGAAGCAAAAGCTTTCGGAGCCTTCATTGACCTGACAGCGGCCTCCATGAAACTGCATACCGCCCTTTACCCGGAACCGGTATCGCGGACGGGGCGTTTTGTGCAACGGCCCTGGTTCGACATGAAGAACTGGCCGCTGATCGGCGCCCGATTGCAGAAGGTCGGCGCCAGCACCCTGGTTCGCACCGTCGGCCTGTTCAACTTCGGTGCAGGCGTTGCCGCCGTCGGCATCAGCGCCTGGGAACTGCGCATCAGCCTGCAGCAGGGCGATCGCGGGGCCGCCGCCGGGCACGGCGTGGCGGTGGCCGGTGCCGCACTGTTCGTGACCGCCCCGCTGCTGACGGGCCTGTTGCTGATCCCGGGCTGGGGCTGGGCCCTGCTGGGCCTGGGGCTGGCCATCGGCGGTACCAGCTACGCCGCCATGAACCAGGACACCGACTTCGAGCAGCTGCTCCGCCAGGGCCCGCTCGGCACCCATCCCCAGGCGGAGCCGGAATCCACGGACGACACCCGCTACTACCCGCAGTTGCTCACCGCGCTCAGCCCCGTCGAGACCGAGGTGCAACGCTACGGCCGGCTCGGGGCGGACGAGCAGCAGGCCCTGCTGGCCAGCATCGGCGAGACGGCCGGGCCCGGCAACCGCGATTACGTCGTCACCGTCCGCACGCCCCTGATCAGCCGCTTCCGGATCGGCCCGGGCGAATCGTTGACCCTGGCCGTGCAGGAACTCACGCAGACCACGGCCACGACCCCCACCCGGTTCGGGGATCAATACGCCTCGACCTACATTACCGAGGCACCGGACCCCTTCGTGATCGGCCGGCGCCAACTGCTTCCGCAGGAGAGCGCCGTGCGCTTTCTGGTTCGGCGCCGGGCTGCCGAGGAACGGGTCGAGATGGGCGGCGTCTCCGTCTCGTCCAGCGCCCGCCTGCGGATCGCGCTGCAGGCTCGCATCGCGTGGGAGCGGGGCGAGATGGTCCTGCCCACCCCGGCGCTGACGCAGTACGAGCCCTACCGGGACGGCGAGCATGGCGAGCCACCGGGTCGAGCACAGCGCACGGTCAACAATCCCTTTACTGCGCTCGTCAAACAATTGGCCGGGCGCTCACAGGACCCGCTGTACTGGCACATCCAGGAGTTCGACGTATGAGCTGCCCCGATCCCTCCGGTGACTACGCCCCCGGGGCCTACCGTTCGGATGCCATCCCGCCGCTGCCGGCGCCACCGAGGGCGCGGGACCGCTTCGGCGAGACCCTGCTGCCGTTCGGCGACTACGCCCACATCGACCCGCACCAGCAGGTACTGGAAGACGCCGAGTTCGTGCAGCACCAGGAACAGCAGGACCCGGAGTTCTACCGGTCGGACGACTGGTGGTGGGACCACGAGCGGATCCGCTTCCTGAAAAGCCAGCTGGGGCTTTCCGTGCTGATACTCGCGGTTCCGGTGGTTTATTTTTTCGCCCTGCTGGCCATTCCGCTTTTCATTACAGATCAGATACGCGACCCTCTGTTTGAGTACAACGAGTCACTAGCACCCACGGTAATCTTCTTTATTCTGGGGGCCGGCGTTCTGGGCGCTGGCATTATCGGTGCCTACACCACCCAACCCCTGATGATCGGCCTGATCCACCTCGGCGCCTTCCTGCTCAAGCCGTTCCACGGGGTCATCGCCGCCCGCAGCCAGCGCTACCTGGACAACCGCAGCAGCGAGTTCAACCGCCGCACCGGCCAGGTCCGCTTTGCCCGGGGCCGGCGCAAGCCACCGCTGGAGGCGCCGTTCGTGGAGTTCGATGCCTATCTCGAGCGGGTGGTGCAGCGGGGCGGGATCTTCTACCGGCTGATGTTCGTGCACCGCTACAGCGGCGAGCAGTTCAACCGGACCTCGCTGAGCGGGGT
>NZ_KB906490.1:0-6984 GCF_000381405.1 Thioalkalivibrio sp. ALE20 | reverse complement strand
CTCGACGTGAAGTGCCGGCCGCCGCCGGACCGATCCCGGGTCTTCGGCACCTGCACCGGCACATCGCCGATGCCGGTCTGGACCCGGCGCTCCGGCTGATAGCCATTGCGCACCACTGCCCGGCGCCCGTCCGGCAAGCGGTCCTCCGCGTAGCGCTCCATGAACGTCTGCAACTCGGCCTCCACCGCTTGCTTGATCAGATCCCGCGCCCCGCGGCGCAGCAGATCGGTCAACGGGTCCTCAGGTCCGTTCGGGATGTCTGTCGTATCGTGAGCCATGGTGGCGTATCTCCTCTGGCTGGCTGGTTGCTCGCACTTCCATTCCAGCCGGATACGCCGCCTTCCTCAATTCCCCCGTACACCACTTTTGACAGTAACTCGTGACCGGCGTCTTCAACTTCGAGGCCCCGCTGCCAGGGGGTGGCGTCCAGCCTCTCGCCGACTGGCGGGGCGATGTGCTGCTGATCGTGAATGTGGCCAGCGAATGCGGCTTTACCCCCCCAGTATGCCGGGCTGCAGACCCTCCACGAACGCTACGCCGCGCAGGGCCTTCGCGTGCTCGGCTTCCCATGCAACCAGTTCGGCGGCCAGGAGCCGGGCGACGCGGACCAGATACGCGCCTGCGGGCTGAACTACGGGGTTACGTTTCCCGTGTTTGCGCGCATCGAGGTGAATGGTGCGGGCGCGCACCCTCTGTACCGTTACCTGAAAGAGCAGGCCCCGGGCGCGCTGGGCACCCGCGCGATCAAGTGGAATTTCACCAAGTTCCTGGTCGGGCGTGATGGCGCCGTGCTCGAGCGCTTCGCGCCCCAGCGCAAGCCGCAGGATCTGGCCGGTGCCATCGAACAGGCGCTTGCCGCCGTGTGCCCGGACGATGCCCGCTGAGTTCGAACACGACCCGCGGACACTGGGGCCCGGTGATCGCGGTCCGATACCCACGGAGGCGGGCGCGCATGCCTTCTGGATGGAGCTCGCGCTCGCGCAGGCGGAACGGGCGGCCGCGACCGGCGAGGTGCCCGTCGGGGCCGTGCTGGTCGATGCCGAGGGTCATTGCCTGGCCGCCGCGCACAACGCGCCGATCGGTCTGCATGACGCGACGGCGCATGCCGAGATCAGGGTGCTGCGGGCGGCGGGCCAGCGCTGTTCCAATTACCGGCTGACCGGTACCACGCTCTACGTGACGCTGGAACCCTGTTCCATGTGTGTGGGCGCTATGGTCCATGCGCGGGTGGGGCGGCTGGTCTTCGCGGCGTCGGACCCTCGAACCGGCGCCACCGGGGGTGCGATCGACCTGCTGCATCACCCTGCGCATAACCACCGTCTGGAATGCATTGATGGCGTTGCGGCGAAGCGTTCCAGCGAGCTGCTGCGGAATTTCTTTCGGTCACGCCGAAAGTGTTAAAGCCGCGTGACGCATCGGTGTAGCGCTGACGGTGCGTTGTGGCGCAGAACGGGGTGAGATAAGATCCTGCTCTCGTTATCGCCCGCAGATGCGCGCGGGCCGACTGAGTTTTTGTGCCCAGCCCTTGGGGTATATCGATTAGCCAGCCTCCTTCCAAAGATGATCGCGGGGATTCAGTCCCGAAATCCGGGGCTTCCGAAGCGGAGTCCATCGGCGATGAGGATCACGGTGCACCGGAGGTGCCGGTCCTGGATCAGGAGGGCCGCCCCGACAGCCTGCTCGGCGGGCTGATCCTGATCGCCCGTATGCACGGGCTGCGCCTGACCCCGGATTCCGCGCTTGCGGGACTGCCGCTGGATGACGGGCGGCTGTGCCCGTCTCTGGTTCCGCGTGCGGCGCAGCGTGCCGGCCTGACCACGCGCACCGTTACCCGCGACGCCCGCGGGCTGAAGGACGACCTGCTGCCTGCGCTGCTGCTGCTCGACCAGAACGAGGCCTGGGTGTTGGTCGGCTGGAACGAAGACAAGAGCGTGGCGCGGGTGATCGACCCCGAGCTGGGTGATGCGGTCATCGATGTGCCGCTGAAGCGGCTGAAAGAGCGCTACGTAGGCCGGGCCATCTACGTCCGTCCCGAGTTCCGGATGGATGCGCGCGCCCCGCAGGTCTCGAAGGAAAACAAGGGGCACTGGTTCTGGCGGGTCATTCGCGAGAACCGGCCGCTGTATCGCGACGTGCTGATCGCCGCGGTGATGATCAACATCTTCGCGCTGGCGATGCCCCTGTTCGTGCTGAACGTGTACGACCGCGTGGTCCCGAATCACGCGACCGAGACGCTGTTCATGTTCGCGGCGGGTGTCGTGATCGTGCTGATCGCGGACCTGATCCTGCGCACCATGCGCAGCCACTTCGTCGACAAGGCGGCAATGCGCGCGGACGTCAAGCTCTCCTCCCACATCATGGAGCGGGTGCTGGGCCTGCGCATGGAGAATCGCCCGGCGTCGGTAGGCTCGTTTGCCTCCAGCATCGGCGCGTTCGAGTCGGTGCGCAGCTTCATATCGTCGGCGACAATCATTGCCTTCGTGGATCTGCCATTTGCGTTGATGTTCATCGTCATCATCGCGTTGATTGCCTGGCCGCTGGCGATACCTGTGGCTATTGGCGCGTTGCTGCTCCTGCTCTATGCCACGGCGATCCATCGCAAGCTGCACGCACTCGCGGAGGAGAGCTACCGGGTGGCGGCGCAGCGCAGTTCGACCCTGGTCGAGAGCCTCACCGGCGCCGAGACGCTCAAGGCCCTGGGCGCGGAGGGGCGCGTGCAGGCGGCCTGGGAACGCGCCACGACCCACTTGGCCCGGACCAGTGCGCAGAATCGACTGCTAACCGCAAGCGTGACGCACACGGCGAATTGGGCGCAGCACACGGTCGGCGTCGCCATCATCGTGCTCGGCGTGTTCTTGCTCATGGAGGGGGACCTCTCCATGGGCGGGCTGATTGCGGCCTACCTGATCTCCTCGCGCGCGATGGCGCCGATCAGCCAGACCGCTGGGCTGCTGATGCAGTATCACCAGGCCTCGACCGCGCTCGGCTCGCTGAACGAGATCATGGCGCTACCGGTCGAGCGGCCGGCGGACTCACACTTCCTGAGCCGCGACCGGTTTGAGGGTGCCATCGAGTTTCGCAATGTAGGCTTCGCCTATCCCGAATCCGCCACGCCGGCGCTGCAGGGCGTTTCACTGAAGATCGAGCCGGGCGAACACGTCGCCGTGCTGGGACGCGTGGGTTCGGGTAAGAGCACGCTGGCCAAGCTGATCATGGGGCTTTATCAGCCGACCTCCGGCGCGGTGCTGGTGGACGGAATTGACGTGCGCCAGCTGGACCCGGCCGAGCTGCGGCGGTCGCTGGGGTATGTGGGCCAGGAGGTCACGCTGTTCTACGGGAGTCTGCGCGAGAACCTGGTGGCGGCCGATCCGCTGGCCAACGACGAGGCGATCCGCAAGGCGATTGCGATCTCGGGTATCGAGGATCTGATCAATACCCATCCGGAAGGGATTGATCTGCAGGTCGGGGAGCGGGGGAGCCGGCTTTCGGGCGGGCAGAAGCAGAGTGTCGGTGTGGCGCGGGCGGTCCTGCACGAGCCCAGTATGCTGTTGATGGACGAGCCGACCAGCTCCATGGACAACTCCACCGAGCAGGGCATGAAACGCCGTCTGGCAGAGTTCATTCAGGGCCGCACCACCGTGATCGTCACCCACCGCACCTCGCTGCTGGAGCTGGTGGATCGGATCATCGTGCTGGACCAGGGCCGCGTGGTGGCCGACGGGCCGAAGGAGCAGGTTGTCCAGGCACTGCGGGAAGGACGCGTGGGCAAGGCGCAGACATGAGCAAGCGCACGCGCAAGGAAGGCCAGGGATTCGAGGCGCTCGGCCGTGGCATGGACCAGGCCGGGAAGGTGGGCGCCCCGATGGTCGACCGGATCTTTCGCCCCTGGCTGACTAGGGGAGGGGGTGATCATCGCAACTGGGCCTCGGACGCCGACTGGACCCAGATTCAGGAACGCCCGATCCGTGCCCGCGCGCTGCTTTACGGGATCCTGATCACACTGGGCCTGCTGGTTTACTGGGCCTCGATCGCCGAGATCGACGAAATCGCCCGCGGTGACGGGCGGGTGATCCCATCGCAGAACCTGCAGGTGCTTCAGTCCATGGATGGCGGTGTGGTTTCCGAGGTGCTCGTAAGCGAAGGCGACGTGGTCGAGGAAGGCGAGGTTCTGGTTCGCGTAGATCCGACCCGTTTCCTTTCCGATCTGGGCGAGGCCAGGGCCAGCGAGTTTGCATTGAAGGCCCGTCGTGCCCGGCTGATGGCGCTGGTGACGGATACCGAGTTCCTGTTGACTCCGGACCTCCTGGCGGGCCCACCGGCGATCGTCGAGCAGGAGCAGCGCCTCTACGAAGAAAGCCTGGAGGAGATGCGCTCCCGGATTCGCATTGCCGAGGAACAGCTTCGCCAGCGGCGCGAAGAACTGAACGAAGTTCGTGCGCGGCGCAGTCAGGCCATCCGCGCACTGGAGCTGGCCAGCCGTGAACTGGAGGTCACCGAGCCGCTCGTGGAGAGCGGTGCGGTATCGGAAGTGGAGGTGCTACGCCTTCGCCGTGAGGTATCCAACGCTCGAGGGGACCGCGAACAGGCGACCGCCCAGATCGCGCGCCTGGAGGCTGCGATCGAGGAGGCGAACGAGAATATCCGCGAGGTTCGCCTGAATTTCCGCAATCATTGGCGTTCGGATCTGTCCGACACGCTGGGGCGCCTGGAAGAACTGGCGGAAGGCGCCGAGGGCCTGGAGGATCGGGTGCGGTTGTCCGAAGTGCGCTCGCCGATGCGCGGTATTGTCCAGCGCCTGTTCACGACCACACGCGGCGGGGTGATCTCGCCCGGCCGTGAAGTGGCGGAGGTCGTGCCGCTGGAAGACGAGCTCTTGATCGAGGCTCGGATCTCGCCGCAGGACATCGCCTATCTGCGTCCCGGGATGGGGGCCAAGGTTCGATTTACAGCGTATGAGTTCGCATTGTTCGGCACGCTGGACGCAACTGTGGAGCACATCAGTCCGGACACCATCACGGACGATGACGGCAACACCTTTTACAAGGTGCGGGTGCGCACCGAAGAGACCGGGTTCGACGATGAACACCCGATCATGACCGGGATGATCGCGCAGGTGGACATCATGACCGGACGGCGTACGGTTATGCAGTACCTGCTCAAGCCGATTCTCCGCGCCGGCGAGCTGGCTTTTACGGAGCGCTGAGCGATATGCAGATCTTCATGGTGGAGCAGGCATCGCGGCCATCGCCGCGCTGGGAAGAGGCCTTTCCGGATGCCCAGGTACTGCGCCCGCCGTTTCCGGCGACCCTGCCGGAGGGCGCCGAGGCCTGCTGGATCGGCACGGATCTGGCTGACTGGGAGGAGTACGTCAAGCAAATGACGCTGGTGCACCGTGTGGTCGTGCACTCGCGCCACCCGCACGACGAGGAAGGCATTCGCGCGTTCGATACCGGGGCTCACGGCTACTGCCATGCGCTGACCAACGCCGCCCAGCTGCGAACCATCGCGGCCACGGTCACCGGTGGGGGGCTGTGGGTGGGCCCGGACCTGATGACCCGCATGATCCGTACGGTGCGCAGCGCCCAGCCCCGTGACCCGGAAACTCCGCCCGAGGGCTTCGAGAACCTGACCCCGCGCGAGCGCCAGGTCGCGCTGGCGGTTACCACCGGGGCGCACAACAAGGACATCGCTCGCCAGCTCGGCATGACCGAACGCACCGTCAAGATGCACCTGGGCTCTGTCTTCAAGAAGCTCAACGTAGTGGATCGCGTGCAGCTCGTGCTCCACCTGACGCGTCTGCGCGAGGATCAACCGATCGCCTGAGTCGCATTACCGCCGCTAGCCCCTTGCTAACGGCGGTAATGCGCTTTGCTGCGCTCGCAGGATACGAAAAGCGTAGCAAAGCGTGTTAATCCGGGAAGACCCCGCGCGGCGGTTTCATTGGCGTGCCTCCGGGCGACTCTCGCACTATCTCTTCGACGAGCCGACAAAACCTGTACTTCGGTACACCTGTCGTGCCCACGTCGACTTCCCTAGGCTTGTACCCATCAAAAATTGTGAAGTGCTTCCGGATTCAAGGAGAAGGTCATGTCTGAAGTTGTCGCTACCGTCGAATCCGTGGTGGGTACGGTTATTGCTCGGGACGAAGACGGCAACACCCGCGTCCTGCAGCCCGGAGACCATATCTTCTACGGCGAGGAAGTGATCGCTGAAGACGGTGCCTTCATCGAGATGGCCTTCGAAGACGGGTCGACCCTGTCCCTGGCGGGTAACGAATCCGCCACCATCACCGACGATCTGGCGGAGTCCGCCGAATCGGTACCGGAAGACGGCGAAATTGCCGAGGCCACCGTCGAAGAGATCATCGCCGCCCTCGATCGCGGTGAAGACATTACCGACCTGCTCGAAGCCCCGGCCGCGGGTGTTGACGGCGGCCCGGCCGGCGAAGGCGGCGGTTTCGTACGCATCGCCCGCAACACCGAAGAAGTGGGTGAGGTGAGCTATCTCTATGGATCCAACGTGCTCGGTGATGCCGGTGAGACTCCAGATGTAGGAATTGTCCTGACCGAAGAAGATGCTGAAGCTGTGGACGTGCCGGAGGAATTCGCGCTGAGCGTGGAAGCCACCGTCGACAACGACGCGGCGACGCTGGACCTCAGCGGTACGAGTGCGAATGTGGCCGAAGGCGGCGTGGTGGCGATCACCATTACCGACCAGAACGACAACACTGTCACCGCCACGGCCACCGTGGACGAAAACGGCGACTACAGCGTGGACGATGTCGACGTTAGCGGCCTGACCGACGGCGAACTCACCATCGATGCCGAAGCGACCGACAACAACGGCAACGACATCACGGCGCAGGATACGGCCGAGCTGGATGCGGTTGAGTCGAATCTGACCGTGAATGCGGACGATCCGGCCGAGGGTGAGGGCACGCTGGACATCAGCGGCGAAAGCCAGGATGTGCCGGAAGGCGGTGAG
>NZ_KB906489.1:0-15360 GCF_000381405.1 Thioalkalivibrio sp. ALE20 | reverse complement strand
CAACGCCGCCGTCAGCGTCGTCTTCCCGTGGTCCACATGACCAATCGTCCCCACATTCACGTGCGGCTTCTTGCGTTCGAACTTTTCCTTGGACACAGCTAAGACCTCTTAAATCGTTCTCTACGGAATGGCGGTATCAGGACGCCTTGCGGGCCACGGCGTCGGCGATCTGGGCCGGCGCCTCCGAGTATTTCTCGAATTCCATCGAATACGTCGCGCGGCCCTGGGTCAGCGAGCGGAGCTGGGTCGAGTACCCGAACATTTCCGACAGCGGGACTTCCGCATGCAGGAGCTTCTGGCCGGCAACGTCTTCCATGCCGCGCACCAGGCCCCGACGGCCGTTAAGGTCGCCCATCACGTCACCCATGTACTCCTCGGGGGTCTCCACCTCGACCTTCATCATCGGCTCGAGCAGCACCGCCCCGGCACGCAGGGCCCCCTCCTTGAAGGCCATGGAGGCCGCGACCTTGAAGGCGTTCTCGTTCGAGTCGACATCGTGGTAGGAGCCGTCGAAGAGACTCACCTTGACATCCTCGATGGGGTAGCCAGCGAGCACGCCATTACGCATCTGCTCTTCGATACCCTTCTGCACCGCCGGCACGTAATCCTTCGGAACCACGCCACCGACAATCTCGTTCTTGAATTCGAAGCCGACACCCGGCTCCTGCGGCTCGATCCGCAGCCAGACGTGACCATACTGACCACGCCCGCCGGACTGCTTGACGAACTTGCCTTCCTGTTCGATCGACTTGGTGATGGTCTCGCGGTAGGCGACCTGCGGCTGCCCCACGTTGGCCTCGACCTTGAATTCCCGCTTCAGGCGATCGACCAGCACCTCGAGATGCAGCTCGCCCATGCCCGAAATGATGGTCTGACCGGACTCTTCATCCGTCCGCACCTGGAACGACGGGTCTTCCTGCGCCAGCTTGTTCAGCGCCATGCCCATCTTTTCCTGGTCGGTCTTCGTCTTCGGCTCGACCGCGATGGAGATCACCGGATCCGGGAACTCCATGCGCTCCAGCTCGACCGGATCATCGGGCGAGCAAAGCGTGGTCCCGGTGTAGAGGTCCTTCAGGCCGACCACCGCACCGATGTCACCGGCACGCAGCTCCGGAATCTCCTCGCGGCTGTTCGAATGCATCTGCAGAATGCGCCCGATACGTTCGCGACGGTTGTTCTGGGTGTTCAGCACCGTGTCACCGGCCTTAACCACCCCCGAGTAGACGCGAACGAACGTCAGGCTCCCGACGTAGGGATCGCTCATCAGCTTGAAGGCCAGACCCGCGAACGGTTCTTCGTCGGTTGCCTTCTTTTCGATGGGATCTTCCGTACCGGCCTTGACGCCCTTGATCGCCTTGACTTCTTCCGGCGAGGGCAGGTATTCGACCACGGCGTCCAGCATCGCCTGGACACCCTTGTTCTTGAATGCGGAGCCGCACATCATCGGCACGATTTCGAGGTCCAGCGTGCGCTTGCGCAGTGCGGCCTTGATATCTTCCTCGCTCAGCTCGCCCTCGCCGAGGTATTTCTCCATCAGCTCTTCCGAGGCCTCGGCGGCGGACTCGACCAGATTCTCGCGCCACTTCTCGGCGTCGGCCTTCAGCTCCTCCGGAATCTCGCCGTAATCGAAACTGATGCCATAGTTGTCATCATGCCAGTGGATGGCCTGCATCTTCACCAGGTCGATCACCCCCGCGAAGGCATCTTCGGAACCGATCGGGATCTGGATCGGCACCGGATTGGCCTTCAGGCGCTCGCGCATCTGATTGTAGACGCGTTCGTAGTCGGCACCGGCGCGGTCCATCTTGTTGACGAACGCGATCCGCGGCACTTCGTACTTCGTGGCCTGGCGCCACACGGTCTCCGACTGCGGCTGCACACCGCCGACAGCGCAATACACCATGCAAGCACCGTCCAGAACACGCATGGAACGCTCCACCTCGATCGTGAAGTCCACGTGCCCCGGGGTATCGATGATGTTGATGCGGTGTTCCGGGAACTGCTTGGCCATGCCGGACCAGAACGAGGTCGTCGCCGCGGAGGTGATCGTAATACCGCGCTCCTGCTCCTGATCCATCCAGTCCATCACGGCGGCGCCGTCATGCACCTCACCGATCTTGTGCGACAGGCCGGTGTAGAACAGGATGCGCTCGGTCGTCGTGGTCTTGCCGGCGTCGATATGCGCGCTGATGCCGATATTGCGATAGCGCTTGATGGGGGTCTTGCGTGCCACTGAGGTGCCTCTTCGTTCTTACCAGCGGAAGTGCGCGAATGCCTTGTTGGCATCCGCCATCCGGTGAGTGTCTTCGCGCTTCTTGACGGCGGAACCCTTGCTGTCGGCCGCATCCATCAGCTCGCCGGCCAGCTTCATGGCCATGGTGCGCTCGCCGCGCTTGCGCGCTGCCTCGACCACCCAGCGCATCGCCAGCGCGTCCTGACGAACCGCGCGCACCTCGACGGGAACCTGATAGGTGGCACCGCCGACCCGGCGGCCCTTCACCTCGACCCGCGGCCGCACGTTGTCCAGCGCACGCTCGAGCGCGCCCAGGCCGTCACCCTGCTTGGACTCGATCTGGTCCAGCGCGCCATAGACGACCCGCTCGGCGACGGACTTCTTGCCATCCCGCATGACGGTATTGATGAACTTCGCCAGACGATCGCTCCCGAATTTCGGATCGGGGAGGATGTGACGCTTGGGTGCGGCTGCTCTTCTCGACATTGTTTCAGTTCCCGGACTTGAACACGGTTAGGATTTCTTCGGACGCTTGGTCCCGTACTTGGAACGACCCTTCGCGCGCTTCTGCACGCCCTGGGTGTCCAGGCTTCCGCGGACCGTGTGATAGCGCACACCCGGGAGGTCCTTCACACGACCACCACGAATCAGGACCACCGAGTGCTCCTGCAGGTTGTGCCCTTCGCCACCGATATAGGAGCTGACCTCGTAACCATTGGTCAGCCGCACGCGCGCAACCTTGCGCAGCGCCGAGTTCGGCTTCTTGGGCGTGGTGGTGTAGACACGGGTGCATACACCGCGCTTCTGCGGCGAACCCTGAAGCGCCGGCACGTCGCTCTTCTCGACCGGCCGCTTGCGCGGCTTTCGTACCAACTGGTTGATCGTGGCCATGAAACCCTTTCTCCTAGCCTAAAAATAACGACAGGCCGGTGCCGAGACCGGCCTGTCGAGGGAGCGGAAGTTTAATGCGCGCCCTCTTGACTGTCAACTCGACTCCGCCTCACTGCGCGGAATCACCCGATGTTCCACTGTCGCCGCCGGCGTCGCTGCCCGGCCCTGCCGAAGGCGCTTCGGCCGGTTCGGCCTCCGGTTCGCTCTCGCCCACCGTTTCGAACTCCGGCATCTCGAGCGCCCGCCTGCGCCGGCGTTCCTTGTGATAAGCCAGCCCGGTCCCCGCGGGGATCAGGCGACCCACGATCACGTTCTCCTTGAGCCCGCGAAGGTCGTCCCGCGCCCCGCGCGTCGAGGCCTCGGTCAGCACCCGCGTGGTCTCCTGGAAGGAGGCCGCGGAGATGAACGATTCCGTCACCAGCGAGGCCTTGGTAATCCCCAGGAGCACGCGTTCGTAGGTCGCCGGCTGCTGATCGCCGGACAGCTTCTCGTTCTCCTCGAGGACACGAGTGCGATCCACCTGGTCACCGGACAGGAACCGGGTGTCGCCCGGATCCAGGATGTTGACCTTGCGCAGCATCTGGCGGACGACGACTTCGATGTGCTTGTCGTTGATCTTTACGCCCTGCAGACGATATACGTCCTGGATCTCCTGCACCTGATATTCCGCGAGTGCGGTGACGCCCCGCAGGCGGAGGATATCGTGCGGGTCCAGTTCGCCATCGACGATCACTTCGCCCTGCTCGACACGTTCGCCCTCGAACACATTAACGGTCCGCTGCTTGGCAATCAGCATCTCGTGGGCGTCGCCCCGGTCCGGCGTGATGATGAGGCGCTGCTTGCCCTTGGTCTCCTTGCCAAACGAAACCGTACCGGACAGCTCCGCCAGAATCGCCGGCTCCTTGGGCTTGCGCGCCTCGAACAGATCGGCGACGCGCGGCAGACCGCCGGTGATGTCACGGGTCTTCGAGGACTCCTGCGGCAGCCGCGCAATAACGTCACCCACTTCGACCCGCGCATTGTCTTCCAGGTTGAAGATCGCGTTGGCCGGCAGCATGTACTGCGCGGGCATGTCCGTCCCCGGGATGTAGACCTCGTTCCCGGCGTCATCCAGCAGCTTGACCGTGGGCCGCAGATCCTTGCCCGCGGAACTCCGGCTCTTGGGATCGAGGACCACGTTGGAGGACAGGCCGGTGAACTCGTCCGTCTCCTTCGTCACCGTCACGTTTTCGATGAAATCCGCGAGCTTCACGGTACCCGCCACTTCGGTCACGATCGGGTGGGTATGCGGATCCCAGGTGGCGATTTCCTGACCGGCTTCGACCGCATCGCCCTCGTGGACCATGATCGTCGCGCCATAGGGAACCTTGTAGCGCTCGCGCTCGCGACCGGATTCGTCGACCACACCCAGTTCGCCGGAACGCGACACCGCCACCAGGTTGCCGGACTTGTGCTCCACGGTCTTGATGTTGTGGAGACGAATGTGGCCGGCATTCTTGACCTGGATCGCACTGACCGTGACGGCGCGGGACGCAGCACCCCCGATGTGGAACGTACGCATGGTCAGCTGGGTTCCGGGCTCGCCGATCGACTGGGCCGCGATGACCCCCACCGATTCACCCGAGTTAACCTCGTGGCCGCGCGCCAGATCGCGCCCGTAGCATTTGGCGCAGATACCCTGGCGGGTCTCGCAAGTGATCGCCGACCGAACCAGGACCTCGTCGACGCCCGCGGCGTCGAGCTGATCCACCATCGCCTCGTCGAGCAGGGTGTCCTTCGGCACCAGCACCTCGTCCGTGCCCGGGCGCAGGATGTCCACCGCCACCGTGCGACCAAGCACGCGGTCGCGCAGCGGTTCGACCACATCGCCGCCCTCGATGATCGGCTTCATCAAGAGGCCCTGTTCGGTACCGCAGTCGGGCTCGGTCACCACCACGTCCTGCGACACGTCCACCAGGCGACGCGTGAGGTATCCCGAGTTGGCCGTCTTCAGCGCGGTATCCGCCAGGCCCTTGCGGGCGCCGTGGGTCGAGATGAAGTACTGCAGGACGTTGAGACCCTCGCGGAAGTTCGCGGTGATCGGTGTCTCGATGATGGACCCGTCCGGCTTCGCCATCAGCCCGCGCATGCCCGCCAGCTGGCGAATCTGCGCCGCGGATCCGCGCGCCCCGGAGTCGGCCATCATGAAGATGGAATTGAACGCACGCTGCTCGACCACTTCGCCGTCGCGATTCGTCACCTCTTCCTTGCCGAGGTGCTCCATCATCGACTTCGCCACCTGGTCATTACAGTGCGCCCAGATGTCCACGACCTTGTTGTAGCGCTCGCCCTTGGTGACCAGGCCCGAGGCGTACTGCTCCTCGATCTCCTTCACCTGCTCCTCGGCATTCTCCAGGATCGGCTGCTTTTCCTCCGGAATGACCATGTCATCCGCGCAGAAAGACACGCCGGCACGGGTCGAGTAGTAGAAACCGGCATACATCAGCTGGTCAGCGAACACCACGGTGTCCTTGAGGCCCAGGCGGCGGTAGCAGGCATTGATCAGGTGCGAGATGCTCTTCTTGTCCAGCTCCTGATCGATCAGCTCGAAGGGCAGTCCGCGGGGCATGACCCGCGACAGGATCGCCCGCCCGACCGTGGTTTCCAGACGCACGCGCGGACGCTCGCCCTCGCTCTCGGCATGTTCGGCGTGCGGATCCTCCATGCGCACGGTGACGCGCGCATGCAGATCGACCTTGCCGTTCTCGTAGGCGCGATGCACCTCATCCACGTCCGCGAACACCATGCCCTCGCCCCGGGCATTGACCTTCTCCCGCGACAGGTAATAAAGGCCGAGCACGATGTCCTGCGACGGCACGATAATGGGCTCGCCATTGGCCGGGGACAGAACGTTGTTGGAGGACAGCATCAACGTGCGCGCCTCCAGCTGGGCCTCCAGCGACAGCGGCACGTGCACGGCCATCTGGTCACCGTCGAAGTCGGCGTTGAACGCGGCACAGACCAGCGGATGCAGCTGGATCGCCTTGCCCTCGATCAGCACCGGTTCGAAGGCCTGGATGCCCAGGCGGTGCAGGGTCGGGGCGCGGTTCAGCATCACCGGGTGCTCGCGGATCACCTCTTCGAGGATGTCCCAGACCTCGGGGCCTTCCTTCTCCACGGCCTTCTTGGCGGCCTTGATGGTGGTCGCCAGGCCGCGGCGCTGCAGCTTGCCGAAGATGAACGGCTTGAACAGTTCCAGCGCCATGCGCTTGGGCAGGCCGCACTGGTGCAGGCGCAGGGTCGGGCCGACCACGATCACGGAGCGGCCGGAGTAGTCGACGCGCTTGCCCAGCAGGTTCTGGCGGAAGCGACCCTGCTTGCCCTTGATCATGTCGGCCAGAGACTTCAGCGGGCGCTTGTTGGTGCCGGTGATCGCACGGCCGCGACGGCCGTTATCCAGCAGGGCGTCGACCGATTCCTGCAGCATGCGCTTTTCGTTGCGCACGATGATGTCCGGGGCATTCAGCTCCAGCAGACGGCGCAGACGGTTGTTGCGATTGATCACCCGGCGGTACAAGTCGTTCAGGTCGGAGGTCGCGAAACGACCGCCGTCCAGCGGCACCAGCGGGCGCAGGTCCGGCGGCAGCACCGGCAGCACGTCCATGATCATCCATTCCGGCTTGTTGCCAGATTCGAGGAACGACTCGATCAGCTTCAGGCGCTTGCCGAGCCGCTTGATCTTGGTTTCGGAACCCGTCTCCGACAGTTCCTGGCGCATGCGCGCGGCCTCGGACTGCAGATCCAGCTCCTTCAGAAGGCTCAGGACCGCTTCCGCACCCATCATCGCGGTGAAGTCGTCACCGTGTTCCTCCATCGCCTCGAGGTACTCCTCGTCGGTCAGGAGCTGACGCTTCTCCAGGGTGGTGAACCCCGGGTCGGTCACGATGAAGGACTCGAAGTACAGCACCTTCTCGATGTCCTTCAGAGTCATGTCCAGCAGCAGGCCGATGCGCGACGGCAGGCTCTTCAGGTACCAGATATGCGCCACCGGCGAGGCCAGGTCGATATGCCCCATGCGCTCGCGGCGCACCTTGGTCTGGGTCACCTCGACGCCACACTTCTCGCACACCACGCCCCGGTGCTTCAGGCGCTTGTACTTGCCGCAGAGGCACTCGTAATCCTTCACCGGGCCGAAGATCTTGGCACAGAACAGCCCGTCCCGCTCCGGCTTGAAGGTCCGGTAGTTGATCGTCTCCGGCTTTTTCACTTCGCCGAACGACCAGGAGCGCACCTGGTCGGAGGACGCCAGGCCAATCCGGATGGCGTCAAACTCTTCCGGCTGGGTCTGCTGCTTGAACAGATTCAGGAGGTCTTTCATTCACTTGCCTCACAGCTAGTTTTCGAGGGGCGCACGGCGCCCCTTCGGATCACGTTGCGAACGGAGCGGGTCAGTCCTGCTCGAGCTCGATGTTGATGCCCAGCGCCTTGATTTCCTTCATCAGCACGTTGAAGGACTCGGGCACATTGGCTTCCATCTGGTGCTCGCCGTCGACGATGTTCTTGTACATCTTGTTGCGGCCTTGCACGTCGTCCGCCTTCACCGTCAGCATTTCCTGCAGGGTGTAGGCAGCACCGTAGGCCTCCAGCGCCCAGACCTCCATCTCGCCGAAGCGCTGGCCACCGAACTGCGCCTTGCCACCCAGCGGCTGCTGGGTCACCAGCGAGTACGGGCCGGTGGAGCGCGCGTGCATCTTGTCGTCGACCAGGTGGTTGAGCTTCAGCATATGCATGTAGCCCACCGTCACCGGGCGATCGAAGGCCTCCCCGGTCCGGCCGTCGTACAGGGTCGCCTGCCCCGTCTCGGGCAGATCGGCGAGCCGCAGCATCTCCTTGATCTCTTCCTCGGCCGCACCGTCGAACACCGGTGTCGCCATCGGCACGCCGCCCCGCAGGTTCCGGCACAGGGTCAGGATCTCGCTGTCCGAGAGCTCGTCCAGGTTGACCTTGCGATCACGGTGGTTGTAGATGCGGTCCAGGAACTCGCGGAGCTTCGCGATCTCGGATTGCGCCTCGAGCATGCGGTTGATCTTGTCGCCCAGCCCCCTCGCGGCCCAGCCAAGATGGACCTCGAGCACCTGACCGACGTTCATGCGCGAAGGCACACCCAGCGGGTTCAGAACCACGTCCACCGGCGTCCCGTCATCCAGGAACGGCATGTCTTCTTCCGGCACGATCATCGAGATCACGCCCTTGTTCCCGTGCCGACCGGCCATCTTGTCGCCCGGCTGGAGACGGCGCTTCACGGCCACGTAGACTTTGACCATCTTCTGCACGCCCGGCGGCAGATCGTCCCCCGCGGCCAGCTTCGCCTTCTGGTGCTCGACCTTTTCGTCAAACGCCGTTTTCTGGTCCTTGAGCTGACGCCCGAGGTCCTCCAGCTGGGCATTCACGTCGTCATCCTGCAGGCGGATCTCGAACCACTGGTCACGCGACAGGCCCTGCAGGTATTTCTTCGTCACCCTGGAGCCGTCTCCCAGCCCGTCGGGCCCGCCTGCGGCGGTCTTGTTGACCAGGAGCTTCTCCATCCGCGCAAAGATGTCGTCCTCGTAGATCCGCAGCTGATCCCGCAGGTCCTTGCGCACCGCGGCCATGTCGTCCTCTTCGATCGACTTGGCCCGGGCGTCCTTCTCGACGCCGTCCCGCGTGAACACCCGAACGTCGATGACCGTTCCCTCGACACCCGACGGGACGCGCAGGGACGTATCCTTCACGTCCGACGCCTTTTCGCCGAAGATCGCACGCAGAAGCTTCTCTTCCGGCGTCAGCTGGGTCTCGCCCTTGGGCGTCACCTTCCCGACCAGGATGTCGCCCGGCTTCACCTCGGCACCCACGTACACCACACCGGACTCGTCCAGCTTGGACAGCAGCGATTCGGAGACATTGGGGATGTCGGCCGTCACCTCTTCCTGCCCGAGCTTGGTGTCACGCGCGGTGCAGTTGAGCTCCTCGATGTGAATGGTGGTATAGCGATCCTCGTGAACCGCACGCTCCGAGATCAGGATCGAGTCCTCGAAGTTGTAGCCGTTCCAGGGCATGAAGGCGACCATCATGTTCTGGCCCAGCGCCAGGTCGCCCATGTCCGTGGAGGAACCGTCGGCCAGCACATCGCCGCGCGCAATTTCGTCACCAACGGCCACCAGCGGACGCTGGTTGATCGCGGTGTTCTGGTTCGAGCGCGAATACTTGGTCAGATTGTAGATATCCACGCCGGGTTCGCCCGGCTGGGTCTCGTCGTCATTGACCCGCACGACCACACGCCCGGCGTCCGCGGAATCCACGGTGCCACCGCGACGGGCGACAATCGCCGAGCCGGAGTCGATGGCGACGGTACGTTCGATACCGGTCCCGACCAGCGGCTTGTCCGAGCGCAAGCACGGAACCGCCTGGCGCTGCATGTTGGCGCCCATCAGCGCGCGGTTCGCGTCGTCATGCTCCAGGAACGGCAACAGCGCGGCCGCCACCGACACGATCTGCTTCGGCGAGATATCCATATACTGGATCTTGTCCGGCGAGGAGATCGTGAACTCTTCCTGGTGCCGGCAGGACACCAGGTCATCGGTCAGTCGACCGTCCTCGTCCATGGCCGCGTTCGCCTGCGCGATGACGTACTGGCTTTCCTCGATGGCCGAGAGATAGGCGATCTCGGCGGTCACCCGCCCGTCCTCGACCTTGCGATACGGCGTCTCGAGGAAGCCGTAACGGTTGGTCCGCGCATACACCGCCAGCGAGTTGATCAGACCGATGTTCGGACCTTCCGGCGTCTCGATCGGGCACACCCGCCCGTAATGCGTGGGATGCACGTCCCGCACTTCAAAGCCCGCGCGCTCGCGCGTCAGGCCACCCGGACCCAGCGCGGAGATCCGGCGCTTGTGGGTCACCTCGGACAGCGGGTTGTTCTGGTCCATGAACTGCGACAGCTGGCTGGAACCGAAGAATTCCTTGATCGCGGCCGCCACCGGCTTGGCGTTGATCAGCTCCTGCGGCATCAGGCCCTCGCTCTCCGCGACGGTCAGGCGTTCCCTTACCGCGCGCTCGACGCGGACCAGCCCCAAGCGGAACTGATTCTCGGCCATTTCGCCCACCGAGCGGATGCGACGATTGCCAAGGTGGTCGATGTCGTCGGTACGGCCGTTACCGTTGCGGAGATCGATCAGGACCTTGAGCACATCGAGGATGTCGTCCGTGGACAGCACGCCCTCGCCTTCATCGGTATCACGACCGACGCGGCGGTTGAACTTCATGCGGCCGACGGCCGAAAGATCGTAGCGGTCTTCCGAGAAGAACAGGTTGGCGAACAGATTCTCCGCGGCATCCTTGGTCGGCGGCTCGCCCGGACGCATCACGCGGTAGATCTCGACCTGGGCTTCCAGCTGAGTGCGTGTCGGATCCAGCCGCAGCGTGTCCGACATGTACGGCCCGTGGTCGTACTCGTTGGTGTAGATCGTGTCGAACTGATGGATGCCTTCCGCGCGCAGACGGTCCAGCAGATCCTGCGTCAGCGCGTCGTTGGCATTACCGATCACCTCGCCGGTCGACGGGTCCATGATCGTGCGCGCCAGAACGCGGCCCACCAGATGCTCGTCCGGTACGCGCAGGGTGCGGATCCCCGCCTTTTCGATCTCCCGGATGTGACGCGGGGTAATGCGTCGGCCCGCCTCCACGATCACCTGGTCACCGTCACGGATGTCCACCACGGCCGTCTCGCCGCGGAGGCGCTCGGGAATCAGGTCCAGCTCACCGCCGGTTTCATCAAGCGTGAGCTGATTGAAATCAAAGAACGTCTCCAGGATCTGCTCGGTGTCCATCCCCAGCGCACGCAGCAGGATGGAGGCCGGCAGCTTCCGGCGACGGTCAATACGGACATACACCCCGTCCTTGGCGTCGAACTCGAAATCGAGCCACGAACCGCGGTACGGGATGATGCGTGCGTTGTACAGCAGCTTCTGCGAGCTACCCTGGGTCTTGCCCTTGTCGGAGTCGAAGAACACCCCGGGCGAACGGTGCAGCTGGGAGACGATCACCCGCTCGGTACCGTTGATCACGAAGGTGCCGTTCTCGGTCATCAGGGGCAGCTCGCCCATGTAGACCTCCTGCTCCTTCACCTCCTTCACCACGGTGGAGCCGGCAGGCGCATCCTTGTCGTGAATCACCAGCCGCAGCAGCACTCGCAGCGGGGCCGCATAGGTCACGCCGCGGATCTGGCATTCCTTGACGTCGAAGACCGGCTCGCCGAGCCGATAACTGACATATTCCAGCTGAACGTGACCGGAATAACTGACAATGGGAAATACCGACTGAAACGCCGCGTGCAGACCGAGTCCTTCGCGACTGTCCGCACCCCGGTCCTCCTGGAGGAAATTGCGGTAGGAGGTGAGCTGGGTCTCCAGCAGATACGGAACGTCCAGGATCTGGGGACGCTTCCCGAAATCCTTGCGGATGCGTTTCTTTTCGGTATAACTGAGGGCCATGGAATACCTCGGGGGCTAGCAGAACAACGCGCAATAAATCCGCGCCACCACGGGCGGAAGCTGACGGCCTCGCAGCCGCCAGCTCCGCATGCCCGTGACGGACACGTCTGACAACGGGCGTAACGCCCTTGTTACTTCAGCTCGACGGACGCGCCGGCTTCTTCCAGCTCCGCCTTCATCTTCTCGGCTTCTTCCTTGGCCGCGCCTTCCTTCACGGTGGCGGGCACGCCTTCGACCATCTCCTTGGCCTCCTTCAGGCCCAGGCCGGTCAGGCCGCGCACGACCTTGATGACGCCAACCTTGTTGTCGCCGAAGCCGGACATGACGACATCGAACTCGTCCTTCTCGGCTTCACCGCCGCCACCTTCACCACCGCCGGCGGCGGCCGGGGCTGCAGCCACGGCAGCAGCCGCGGTCACGCCGAACTTCTCTTCCATCTCGCCAATCAGGTCCACGATTTCGAGGACCGTCATGTTGCCGATGGCTTCCAGGATATCTTCTTTCGAAACGGCCATTAGTAGGTTCTCCCTGCGGGGCTGCCCGCATTCAGAAATGTGCTAGCGAATAGGATTCCAGGAACCGGGATCAGGCTGCCTGCTTCTGATCGCGGATCGCTGCAACGGTACGCACCAGTTTGCCGGGCACCTCGTTGACGGTGCGGGCGAACTTGTCGAGCGGTGCGCGCATCGTGGCCATCAGCTGGCTCAGGGCCTCCTCGCGGGTCGGCAGGCTGGCGAGGCGTTCGAGATCGTTCGCCCCCATCAGTTCACCGCCGAAGGACACCATCCGTGCTTTCAGCTGATCGTTGGTCTTGGCGAAATCTCGCACCAGACGCGCGGCGGAGGATGGCTCCTCCAGGCTGAAGGCAAGAACCAACGGCCCATGCAGCTCGGGCTGCATGCACTCGAAGTCCGTGCCCGCCAGCGCGCGCTTGGCGAGATTGTTCTTCACCACGCGCAGATAAACATCCTGCTCCCGAGCCTGCTTGCGCAGCTCGGTCATCTGCGCGACCGAGAGACCTCGATATTCCGCACCCACCGCGGAGTGCGCCGAGGCAGCAATCGCAGCCAGTTCCGTGACAATCTGCTTCTTGTCATCGAGATTCAAAGCCACGTTGACTCTCCTCTGTTGAGACCATCCGGAGATGGTCGTGAACCGGTCCGGAGACCGGTACTCAGGTGCTCCCGTCGCAGGCCATTCCTGAATCGGGTGACACCATCTGCGCAGGCTGAGATATTAAGCGCCGCCGAACGGCCCGCCTGCGGTCTTGGATGGCGTGCCGCTCGCGCGACAGCCGACCAAAGCATTGGATTCCGCCGCGTACGGCGGAATCAGAGATTGAGGGTGGCGCCGTCGACCTTCAGCCCGGGACCCATCGTCGTGGACACCGTGACACCCCGCACGTACTGGCCCTTGGAGGTCGCCGGCTTCATCTTGATCAGATCCTGCAGCAGCGCGTTCAGGTTGTCCTTCAGGGCATCCGCCTCGAAGTCGGCCGCGCCGATCGTGCAGTGGACGATGCCGCCCTTGTCCGTGCGGTAGCGCACCTGCCCACCCTTGGCATTGGTCACTGCCGTGGCCACATCCGGCGTCACGGTACCCACCTTGGGGTTGGGCATCAGGCCGCGCGGACCGAGGATCTGGCCCAGCTGACCCACCACGCGCATCGCGTCGGGCGAGGCGATCACCACGTCGAAATCGAGCTGACCGGCCTTGACCTGTTCGGCAAGGTCGTCCATGCCGACCACATCCGCGCCGGCCTCTTTGGCGGCATCGGCGTTATCGCCCTGGGTGAACACCGCCACGCGAACGGTCTTGCCGTTGCCGTGCGGGAGGACCGTGGAGCCGCGCACGACCTGGTCGGATTTCCGCGGATCCACGCCCAGATTCACGGCGACGTCGACGGACTCGCGGAATTTTGCGGTGGCCAGCTCGCGCAGAAGGGAGAAGGCCTCATCGGCGGGATACGCACGAGTCGGCTCCACCTTCTCGCGGATCGTCTGCATGCGTTTGCTCAGCTTCGCCATCTCAGAGACCCTCCACATCGATGCCCATACTGCGGGCGCTGCCGGCGATCGTCCGGACCGCGGCGTCCATGTCGGCGGCGGTCAGGTCCGGCTCCTTGGCGCGAGCAATCTCTTCCAGCTGCTCGCGCGTGACCTTCCCGACCTTTTTGGTGTTCGGCTCACCCGAACCGCTCTGGATTCCGGCGGCCTTCTTCAGAAGGATCTGTGCCGGCGGGGTCTTGGTCACGAAGGTGAACGACCGGTCGGAATACACGGTGATCACCACCGGGATTGGCAGACCGGGCTCCATGTCCTGGGTCTCGGCGTTGAACGCCTTGCAGAACTCCATGATGTTCACGCCGCGCTGACCCAGTGCGGGGCCGACGGGGGGACTCGGGTTGGCCTTGCCAGCCCCGACCTGAAGCTTGATGTAGGCTTCGATTTTCTTTGCCATGCTGACTCCCTCGGGTACAGGCGCCTCGCGGCTCCCCGATCAAGGTGTTGAACGCAGACTGCGTCAGTTTTTCTCGACCTGATGGAACTCGAGTTCCACCGGGGTCGAACGACCGAAAATCTGGACGGCCACCAGCAGACGGCTCTTGTCGTAGTTGACCTCTTCGACGACACCATTGAAGTCGTTGAAGGGCCCATCGATGACGCGAACCATCTCGCCAACTTCAAACAGGACCTTCGGACGTGGCTTCTCCGCGCCCTCTTCCATGCGGTTGAGGATGGCCTCGGCTTCCTTTTCGCTGATCGGGGCCGGGCGATCCGCCGTGCCCCCGATGAACCCGAGAACGCGGGGGACCGCCTTCACCAGGTGCCAGGCCTCGTCGCTGAAATCCATCTGGACCAGCACGTACCCCGGAAAGAACTTCCGTTCACTCTTGCGCTTCTGGCCGTCCTTCATCTCCACGACCTCTTCGGTCGGGACCAGGATCTGGCCAAAATGGTCCTGCATCTCGAAGCGCTCGATGCGTTCTTCCAGCGACCGCTTGACCTGGGACTCGAAGCCGGAGAATGCCTGTACTACGTACCAGCGTAATGCCATGGGGTAGATTCCTGATGCCTATCCGATGAAGCGACTGACGGACCACCCCAGGAACATGTCCAGGAGCCAGAGGAAGATCCCCACCACGATGACGACGGCGATCACGACCAGGGTAGTCTGGGTCGTTTCGACGCGAGTCGGCCAGACCATCTTGCGCACTTCGGTGCGGGCGTTGCCCATAAAGGCGCTCAGCTGTCGGCCTTTGTAGGTGGTCATGCCGATCCCGGCGGCCACGGCCACGACAGCAAGCAAACCGACCACGCGCACGAGGGTCGATTCGTCCTGGAACCAGTAGAAGCCCATGACGCCGGCAACGAGCAAGGCCACGACCACGGCGAGCTTGACGGTATCCAGCACGCCGCTGCCTTCCGATTGTTCAGTCATGAAATCGTCTCACCCGGTGCTTGCCGCCATCGTAAAAGATGGCAGGCCAGGAGGGACTCGAACCCCCAACCTGCGGTTTTGGAGACCGCTGCTCTGCCAATTGAGCTACTGGCCTGTAATCGTAGAAGGCAGGCACCCGCGGTTGCACCGGATGCAAACGCGGGAGGCCTGCCAGCTGACTGCTCAGTCTATCACTCGATAATCTTGGAGACGACGCCCGCGCCCACGGTGCGGCCGCCTTCGCGAATCGCGAAACGCAGACCGTCTTCCATGGCGATCGGGCTGATC
>NZ_KB906488.1:0-16687 GCF_000381405.1 Thioalkalivibrio sp. ALE20 | reverse complement strand
GGCGTGCTGCTCACCAACCTGGGCACCCCCGATGAACCCACCGCCCCGGCACTGCGGCGCTACCTCAAGCAGTTCCTGTGGGATCCCCGCGTGGTCGAGGTGCCGCGGCCGATCTGGTGGCTGATCCTCAACGGGATCATCCTCAACGTGCGTCCGCGGCGCAGCGCGGCGAAATACGCCACCGTGTGGACCGACGAAGGTTCGCCGCTGCTGGCCATCGGCCGACGCCAGACGGCGGGGGTGCGCGCGCGCCTGGCGGAGCAGACCGGCGAGGACGTGCCGGTGGCGCTGGGCATGCGTTACGGCAACCCGTCGATCGAGGAAGGGCTGGACGAGCTGCGGCGCCAGGGCGTGCGCCGGGTGGTGGTGCTGCCGCTGTATCCGCAGTATTCCGGTTCGACCACGGGCTCGACCTTCGACGCCGTGGCGGAGGTGCTGAAGGGCTGGCGCTGGGTGCCGGATCTGCAGTTCGTCGCCAGCTACGACGCCGAGGATGGCTACATCCGGGCGCTGGCGAACAGCGTGCGCGAACACTGGGAGGAGCACGGCCAGCCCGAACGGCTGGTGATGTCCTTCCATGGCGTGCCGAAGCGCTATCTGCTCAATGGCGACCCCTACCACTGCCTGTGCCATGCCACCGGGCACAAGCTGGCGCAGGCCCTGGGCCTGGAAGAAGGCCAGTGGCAGGTCACCTTCCAGTCACGTTTCGGGCGCGAGGAGTGGCTGCAACCCTACACCGACAAGACCATGGAGGCGCTCCCGGGCCAGGGCGTGCGTTCGGTGGACGTGATCTGCCCCGGCTTCTCCGCCGACTGCCTGGAGACCCTGGAGGAGATCGCCGACGAGAACCGCGAGATCTTCCTCGAGGCCGGCGGCGAGCGTTTCCATTACATCCCCGCGCTCAACGATCGCGACGACCATCTGCAGTTCCTGGCCGAACTCGCCGGGCGGCATCTGGCGCCGTGGCTGGGGGATCCGGACAATAGCCCCGAGCAGCGGGCGGCGGCCCGCGAACGCGCCCTGGCGCTGGGTGCTAAACAGTAGCGTGGCGCAGGGCGAGGTTATGAACAGCCCCGTGATGGCCGAACCGATGGCCCGCTGGGTCCTGGAGCAGCGCTTTCCCGACCGCCGCGACACCGCCGCTGTCGAGGAAACCCTGCGCCTGGAGAGCGTCACCGAAAGCGGCTGCTCCCGATCCTCGAGGCGATGGAAGTAACCTTCCCCGATCTGCGCATCTCCTGCCTGCCGCGCATGGACCGCCAGGCCCCGCAGGTCGAACCGGGGTTGCGCGGAACCCCGCGCGCCCACCTGACTGAGGGCCAGGCTGGCCTGCGGCAGCACTGATCACCGGGGGCTCGGGTGCTGATCGGTCAGCCGCGCCCCGGCCACGGGCGGTCACTTGTCCTCTGGACCCCCCGGTTTTTCGAATTTGTCGCCCCGCATTGGGGCTGGCGTGCCCGAACGTGATGCACATCCTTCCATGCCTCGCTGTCCTGCGTTAGCCCTGGGGTTGCAGGCGCTTCCCTGTAAACAGCCCCTTACACCATCTTCCTCTCTGGGCGGGCGTGTTGGCATAAATGCTGCTCGGTTCATTGGACGTAAGAACACGTCAGAACAAGTGGGGTGTTCGATCTCCCGAGCCTCTCGCCGGGATCCACGGAAACGAGGAATGGTTGATGACTGACAAAATTGAGTCTGTTGCGGACGACCGGGCCAAGGTCGGGCCAGCCGCGCCGGAAGGCGGCGCAACCATAACGGATGCTCCCGCTGGGGCTACGGTCCGGTCCGGAACGGACGTAACGACAGCCAAGGCCCACGTGGGTGCGAGCGCCGGGCTGGCAGCCAAAGGTGCGAGTACGGGCGCCTGGTTCAAGAAATCCAGCGGTACCTGGTGGGGCCGCTACACCATCCGAATCCTGTCGGTGCTGGCCCTGATCGGTCTGTGGCATCTGGCATCGACCAATGACTTCCGGTTGTTACTCAACTTCGAGAATGTGCCTGCGCCGAGTGTCGTGGGCGCGGTGCTGGTTGAGTTGCTGTCTTCCGACACGTTTTATCGGCATATCGCGGCCAGCGTTGAGCGGGTCGCAATTGCCTTCGGACTTGCCACGGTATCCGGGGTGGTACTCGGCGTCTTCATGGGCCGGAACCGACTGATAGAGGACGTATTCTCGCCCTACGTTGAGATCTTCCGTCCCATTCCCGCGGTGGCCTGGATTCCACTGGCGATCCTGATGCTCCCGACGGAGCAGAGCAGCATCATCTTCATAACGTTCCTGGGCGCGTTTTTCCCGATCGTGCTGAACACCATGCATGGCGTTGACCAGACACCCAAGGAATTGGTGCGCGCCGCACGAGCGCTGGGTGCATCCAGTACCTCCATCCTGATTCATGTGGTCTTGCCGGCCGCGCTGCCCAGCATCGTCGCGGGTATGGCGATTGGCATGGGCATCGCGTGGTTCTCGCTGCTGGCCGGCGAAATCATCAGTGGCCAGTACGGTATCGGCTACTTCACCTGGAGTTCGTATTCGCTGATCCAGTACCCGCAGATCATCGTGGGGATGGTCACCATCGGGCTGCTGGGAACCTTGTCGACCCTTTTGGTGCGATACGGGACGCGGCCCTTCTTGCGCTGGCAGCGTTGAGCGTGCAGACAGTCTGTCCAGTTCGTCTGTCAAAACAATCTTGCAACGGGGTTCGTAATGAGACTTGGTAATTTGTGGGCATTTGGCGAGGGGCCCTCGCGCGGAAAGCCCGCTCACGCTGGAGCAGCGGGTACTCGCCCGGAGGCGGGGCGCATCCGGATTTCGGATGTATCCATTGAGTTTAATACCGGAGGCCATCGAAACGTAGCGGTGGATGGCGCCAACCTGGAGGTTGAACCCAGTGAATTCATCTGCTTGCTGGGTCCTTCGGGTTGCGGGAAGTCGACTTTGATGAACGCAGTGGCGGGGTTTGTCGAGCCAACGGCTGGGTATGTGGAGGTCGATGGCAAGCGGGTGCAGGGGCCCGGCCCTGAACGCGGCATGGTCTTTCAGCAGCACTCGCTGTTTCCCTGGAAGAGCGTACGCAAAAATGTGGCATTCGGTCCGCGCATGGCCGGCCACTCGGCGACGGTGTCGGACAGCATCGCGCGCACCTTTCTCGGGATGGTCGGGTTGTTGGCCTATGGCAACCACTATCCCGCACAGCTATCCGGCGGTATGCAGCAGCGTGTCGGGATCGCCAGGGCACTGGCGAATTACCCTGACGTGCTGTTGATGGACGAGCCCTTCGGCGCTCTGGACGCCCAGACGCGTTCAATGATGCAGCAGAACCTGGTCGATCTGCGTCAGGAATTCCACACGACGATCGTATTCGTCACGCATGACATCGAAGAGGCCGTATTCCTGGCCGACCGGGTCATCGTAATGAGCGCCAGCCCAGGGCGCCTGATCGAGGATATCCGGGTCGACATTCCGCACCCGCGTACCCACGAGGTCGTGACCGACCCGCGTTTCGTTGAGCTGAAAAAACAGTGTCTGGACCTGATTCGCGCCGAGACGACACGGGCGTTCGAGCAGCAGGGGAAGGTTTAGGGCATTCGAATGACTGGATCCTCTTACACGTCATAACTTGTTATGATAGGATAGAACATATGCTGAAAACACACCGCCAACAAGTGCTTGCACGTAATGTGTCGCCGCGCCCTGTCAGCCATACAGGTGGCTCGAGGCACCTGTATGGCTGGGTCAGAGACAGTCTGCGCCGCCAGATCCTGCGGGGCACGTGTGCTCCGAACGAACGACTAGCGACCGAAAAGGAGTTGATGGAGGCCTTTGGGGTTAGCCGGATCACCGTGCGCCGCGCCCTCCGAGAGCTTCGTGCAGAAGGTCTGGTCGTTACCGCGCAGGGCCGAGGTATCTTCGTCGCGCGACCCCGGGTAAGCCAGGATTTGCGGCGCATGGAGTCCTTCGGCGAGACCGTTTCCAGCCAGGTTGGCGAAGTGGACGTGCGGCTTCTTTCGATGCGGGAAATTGCGCCGCCCGTTCGCGTAGCGTGCGAGTTGCGGCTGACGCCGGAGGATCGTGTTACCCGTATTCGGCAGGTGCAGTATCTGCGCTCGCATCCAGTGATGGTGAGCGAGAGCTATCTACCCCTGGCGATCGGGCGCCGTATCTTCAGCCGCGACCTGGCGTTAGACACCCTGAACGTAGTCAAGAATCGACTGGGCCTGGGCGTCCGCAGGGCCCGTATCGAGATCGAAGCCTGTCACCCCGAACCCGCGGTTAGGGAAGCGCTTGTGCTTCCGGCCGACGCCACTGTCCTGAAGCTTACACGCGTCTTTCTCGACCGTTCCGGTCGCACCTTCGATGTGGAGTGCCTGACGTTCCGGGAAGACACGTTCAACTGCAAGTTCCGTACGGATCCCAACGAGGAGTACCTATGAAAGTCAGCGAAATCAAAACGATCGAGATGGATGTCCTGGTGATCGGCGGAGGAACCGGAGGGCCGCTGGCGGCCGTTACGGTCAAGGAGGAAAACCCGGATCTGGATGTGATGCTGCTGGAGAAGGCCAACGTGAAGCGTTCCGGCGCAATCTCCATGGGGATGGATGGCCTGAACAACGCGATTATCCCGGGCCGTGCCACACCGGAACAGTATGTGAAGGAAATCACGACCGCGAATGACGGCATCGTCCATCAGAAGGCGGTCCTGGCCTATGCCGAGCGTTCCTACGACATGATCCAGAAGCTTGACTCCTGGGGTGTGCACTTCCAGAAGGACGAGACCGGCGATTACGACGTGAAGAAGGTCCATCACATGGGGAGCTACGTGCTGCCCATGCCCGAGGGCCACAACGTCAAGAAGATCCTGTATCGGCGCCTGCGCCGTAACCGGGTCAAGGTGGAAAATCGCTATCAGGCCACGCGCCTGTTGAAGGATCGCGACGGCAAGATCGCCGGGGCCTTCGCGGTGAACACCCGTACCTCCGAGCCGCTGCTGATCCGCGCCAAGGCCGTGATCATGGCGACCGGCGCCGCGGGACGCCTGGGCCTGCCGACCTCCGGTTATCTGTACGGCACCTACGAGAACCCGACCAATGTGGGCGAGGGGCATGCGATGGCCTATCACGCCGGCGCCGACCTGGCGAACCTGGAGTGTTACCAGATCAACCCGTTGCTGAAGGACTACAACGGTCCGGCCTGTGCCTACGTAACCGGCCCGCTGGGCGGCTACACGGCGAATGCCCAGGGCGAGCGCTTCATCGAGTGCGACTACTGGTCGGGCCAGATGATGCTGGAGTTCTACCGCGAGCTGGAAGGGGGCAAGGGCCCGGTCTACCTGAAGGTGGATCACCTCGCCGAGGAGACCATCCAGGAGATCGAGACGGTCCTGCATACCAACGAACGCCCGTCGCGCGAACGCTTCCATGCCGGGCGCGGTACCAACTATCGCGAGCACATGCTGGAGATGCACATCTCGGAGGTCGGCTTCTGCAGCGGCCATTCGGCTTCCGGGGTGTGGATCAACGAGCACGGCGAGACCACCGTGCCGGGCCTGTATGCGGCTGGGGACATGGGTTCCGTGCCGCACAGTTACATGCTGGGCGCATTCGTGTACGGCCAGATCTGCGGCGAGAGCGCGACGCGTTACGTCAGTGACTGGACCGACGCACCCCTGGACGAGTCGTTGATTGCGGCGGAACTCGAACGCGTGATGGCACCGCTGAATGCGGAGGACGGCATTCCGCCGGAGCAGATGGAGTACAAGGTGCGCCGCCTGGTGAACGACTACCTGCAGCCGCCCAAGATCACCAAGAAGATGGAAATCGGTCTCAGCCGAATCCTTCAGGTGCGCGAAGACCTGGCCAAGCTCCACGCCCGGGATCCTCACGAGCTGCTGAGGGCCCTCGAGGTGCACTCGATTGTCGACTGCGCCGAGATGGCTGCCCGCGCCTCAATGGCACGCAAGGAGTCCCGGTGGGGGCTGTACCACTACTCCATCGACCACCCCGAGCGCGACGACCAGAACTGGTTCTGTCACAGCCGCCTGTACAAGGGCGAAGACGGATCCATGTGCACCGGCACGCGTCCGGTGGACCCCTACATCATCCCGCTGGATGACGACGAGCTGTCGGCCTACCAGTCCATGCGGATCGAAAACACCGACGAAATCGCCGCCGAATAAAGGGGAAGTGACATGCCTGTAGCGAACCACAAGACGACTGTCCCGGTGGTCGTCGATGAAGAAAAGTGCATCGCCGACAAGGGGTGCCGGGTCTGCATCGACGTCTGTCCGCTGGATGTCCTGCTGATCGATGAAGTCACGGGCAAGGCCCATATGCATTACGACGAATGCTGGTACTGCATGCCGTGCGAGAAGGACTGTCCGACCGACGCGGTCACCGTGAATATCCCGTACCTGCTGAGCTGAAGGTGGACGACATGAGCCAATACGACGACCCCGAACTGCAGGACATTGCAGACAAGCTGGCCTCCGACGATGTGGAAATGCGCCGAGTGGGTGTGCTTGCCCTGGTGGACAGTGCGGAACCTGAAGCCGCTGATCTGCTGACAATGGCCCTGAAGGACCCCGACCCTTCGGTCCGCCGCGAGGCGGCCAAGGTGGTCGACGAGTTCGAATCCGCCGACATTGCGGACGCCTTGCTGGCAGCCCTTAGCGACAGCGACGAAGCGGTCCGCAATGCTGCAGCACATGCCCTCGCGGACCTGAAGGATACCGATGCTGCGCAGCCGTTACTCGGTGCCCTGAAAGGGAGCGACGATCCGTTTGTCATCGTCGGGGTACTGGGGGCCCTCAAGCCCATGCGGCTTGCCGAGAGCTGCGAACCAGCTCTGGCCTTGCTTCAGCATGCGGATGCCGGAGTGCGTCGTGAGGCGGTATCCGTCCTCGGATGGCTGCGTTCACCGGCGAATCTTCCTGTCCTGATCGAGCGGGCACGCGACGACGCCGACCCGGATGTGCGGCGTGTCGCCGTGAGCGCCCTGTCGTACGGCGATCCGGACTCGATTGGTGATGCCTTGCTGGCCGGGCTGCAGGACGAGAATTGGCAGGTCCGCACCGAGGCGGCCTCAATGATCGGCAAGCTGCGACTGCGGTTGGCCCTGGAGACGCTGATTGAGTGCACACGTGATTCCTTCTGGCAGGTACGTGAGAAGGCCGTCGAGGCCCTGGGCACTTTGGGTGACCCGCAGGCTGTTGAGGCGGTGGGCGTGTGCACCGATGACCCGGTGTCGAACCTGCGCAAGGCTGCGGTCGGCGCGCTGGGCGAGATCGGTGATTCGACGGCGCAGGCGTATGTGGAAAGTGCTCTGGACGATCCGGACCCCGATGTCCGCAAGACTGCCCTGTGGGCCCAATCGAAGCTGCGTGTGGCGAGCTGATTTGCCGTGCGCATTCCACGAGTGCGACGTCTAGCCGAAAGGAGGCGAACGTGACCTACGTAGTGAACGAGAACTGTATCAGGTGCAAGTACACCGATTGCGTCGAAGTGTGTCCGGCGGACTGTTTCCACGAAGGACCCAACATGTTGGTGATCGACCCGGTGGAGTGCATCGACTGTGACCTGTGTGTACCGGAATGTCCGCCCGAGGCGATCCAGCCAGAAGGTGAGTTGGCCGAGGATCAGAAACATCTCCTCGACTTGAATGCCGAGCTGGCGGCCATTTGGCCGGTAATAACGTCTGCGAAGAACCCGCTTCCCGACGCGGAAGAGTGGATCGAACGCACGGGCAAGCTGGCCGAGCTGGAGCGCTGATTCGTTATGTCTCGACTTATCATTACAAGTGGGCTAATGCGCGGTGCTTTCCTGGGGGCGTGGCTGACCGGCGTGGCGACGCTGATGGGCGCGCGTCCGGTGGACGACCCGGATAACCCCCTGTTGTGGCCGCCGGTAACTACCCTGGTGATCGAGGAAACCGTGCTCGCCGAACTGGCTCGAACCTGCCCCGTGGAGGGCGGCCCGATGGCCACCGGAGGGCATGCTTAATGAGCATGCAACCGCCGAAGGAGATCCGCCTGCAGGGGCAGACCGGTGAGGTTCAGTTTCATTGGCAGACCGGTGAGGTCACCTGCAAGGGGTTCGAGGCACTGCGCCTGGCTTGTCGCTGTGCCCAGTGCACCGTGGCCCGCCGGCGGGACGAACCGGTAACGGATGCCACTCAAGTGGATGTGGTCGACATCGTTCCGTTCGGGGTCAGTGGAGTGCGTTTAGTGTTCTCCGATGGCCACGAACAGGGCATCTATCCGTGGCGTTATCTGTGGGAGATCAGCGTCAGGACCCCGGCCCATTCAACCAATGATGGAAAGACAACCCGACTGGAATCTGGGAGGTAGACCCCATGGCAGCCTGTGACCCGCAAGAGGTGCTGAGCGTGCACCACTGGAACGACACGTTGTTCAGTTTCACGACTACTCGCGACCCGGGCCTGCGGTTCGAGAACGGTCATTTCGTGATGATCGGCCTCGAGGTGGAGGGCAAGCCCTTGCTGCGGGCCTACAGCATCGTGAGCCCGAACCACGAGGAATACCTCGAGTTCCTGAGCATCAAGGTGCCGGATGGTCCGTTGACCTCGCGCCTGCAGCACATCAATGAGGGTGACCAGCTCCTGGTAAGCCGCAAGGCCACCGGCACGCTGGTGATACACGATCTGCTGCCGGGCAAGAACCTGTATTTGTTCGGTACGGGTACCGGCCTTGCGCCCTACATGAGCATCATCCGCGACCCGGAAACCTACGAGCGTTTCGAGAAAGTGATCCTGGTCCACGGTGTGCGGTACAAAAGCGAACTGGCCTACCAGGAATACCTGACCGAGGAGCTCCCGAACCACGAATACCTCGGCGAGTTCGCGCAGGACCAATTGCTCTACTACCCCACCGTCACGCGCGAGGACTTCGTTCACCAGGGACGCATCACGGACCTCATCGAGAACGGCAAGATGGCTGAAGACCTCGGTCTGCCGCAGCTCGACCCGGAACAGGACCGCGCCATGATCTGCGGCAGCCCGGCGATGCTCGAGGATCTGTCGAACCTCCTGGATCGGATGGGGTTTACCGCCTCGCCCAAAACGGGTGTGCCAGGTGAATACGTGATCGAGCGGGCCTTCGTCGAACAGTAGTCCTTCGGCGCTGACTGAGCGGGAGACAATTATGGAACGCGAGCAGATCGAGATGGACGTGGTCATCGTGGGTGCGGGTCCTGCGGGCCTCGCGGCCGCGATTCGGCTGCGCCAGTTGGCGCAGGACCAGGGCCGGGACGATCTCTCGGTCTGCGTATTGGAAAAAGGGCCCGAGGTCGGGGCGCATATCCTTTCCGGCGCGGTGGTTGATCCTCGCTCGCTGGACGAATTGATCCCCGACTGGCGCGATCTCGGAGCCCCGTTGAAAACGCCCGCCGTGGATGATCACTTCCTGTTGCTGCGAGAGCATGGAAGCCTGCGGTTGCCCACCCCGGCTGCATTGCGTAACGAGGGCCACTATGTGGGCTCACTGGGCAACCTGTGCCGCTGGCTGGGCGAGCAGGCGGAGGCACTGGGAGTGGATATCTACCCGGGCTTCGCGGCGGCCGAGGTCCTGTATGACGAACAGGGTTCCGTGCGGGGCGTTGCCACCGCGGACACCGGCTTGCAGCCGGACGGTACGCCCGGCCCGCAGCACGAGCCCGGCGTGGAGATCGTGGCCGGCCGAACCCTGCTGGCGGAGGGCTGCCGTGGATCGTTGAGCCAGCAGGTGATTGCCGCCTATGAACTGGATCAAGATGCCGATCCGCAGACCTACGGGATTGGCATCAAGGAGGTCTGGGAAGTGGATGAAGCCGTCCACCGGCCGGGCACCGTGGTGCATACCGTCGGCTGGCCCCTGGACGCCCGGACCTACGGCGGCGGCTTCCTGTATCACTTCGACGAGCGCCGCGTGTCTGTGGGGTTCGTGATCGGGCTCGATTACACCAACCCGAATCTCTCGCCCTACCAGGAGATGCAGCGGTTCAAGACTCACCCGGAGATTCGCCGCCATCTCGAGGGCGGTCGCCGCCTGTCCTATGGTGCGCGGGCCCTGGTCGAAGGAGGGGTGCAGTCCTGCCCCAAGCTGGAATTCCCGGGCGGGATGCTGGTGGGAGATGCCGCGGGCCTGCTGAACGTGGCGCGCATCAAGGGCACCCACACCGCCATGAAGTCCGGCATGCTGGCGGCGGAGGCGGTGTTCGAGCATTGGGCGAACGCATCCGAGCCGGCGGCGGCTACTGGCGTGGACCGGGAGTTGGCGGATTCCTGGGTCTGGTCCGAGCTTTGGCGTGCGCGCAACATCCGCCCGGCCTTTGCCCGCTGGGGCCTGTGGGGCGGGCTCGCATATGCCGCTGCGGACACGTATCTGTTCGGTGGCCGTGCGCCATGGACGTTCTCCCAGCACGCGGATCACGACCAGTTACAGCGCCAGTCGGAGGCCTCGCCCATCGAGTATCCGGCGCCGGACGGGGAGCTCACGTTCCCGTTGTTGTCGTCGGTGCACCTGTCCAACACCAACCATGACGAGAACCAGCCCTGCCATCTGCGGTTGCGTGACCCCGATGTCCCGATCCAGGTGAACCTGGCCGAATTCGGGGCGCCGGAGACACGCTACTGCCCGGCCGGGGTGTACGAGATTGTCGATGGCGACCAGGGGCCGCGCCTGCAGATCAACGCAGCCAACTGCGTGCACTGCAAGACCTGTGACATCAAGGACCCCACCCAGAATATCCAGTGGCAGGTACCGCAAGGCGGCGAGGGCCCGATCTATTCGGGCATGTAGGCCGCATCGAGGCCGATTGCCGGGCCGCAAAGTCAACGGGAGTGAATGCGATGAAAGTACTGGTCGGCGTGAAACGCGTGATCGATTACAACGTGAACATCCGCGTGAAGTCGGATGGTAGCGGTGTCGAGACGGAAAATGTCCGGATGTCCGCCAATCCCTTCGACGAGATTGCGCTGGAGGAGGCCGTACGCCTGAAAGAGGCTGGTATCTGCAGCGAATTGCTGGCGGTGACGGCGGGTGACGAGGCCAGCCAGGAGGTTCTGCGCAGCGCCCTGGCAATGGGCGCGGACCGCGCGATCCGGATCGATGTGCCGGAATCCCCGCAACCCCTGAATGTGGCCGCGTTGCTGGCCGCGGTCGCGCGCGAGGAGGCCGTCGACCTGGTGCTTCTTGGCAAGCAGGCGATCGACGATGACGCCAACCAGACCGGGCAGATGACCGCTGCATTGCTCGGCTGGCCCCAGGGTACCTTCGCGTCCGAGTTGAGCATCGCAGAGGGCCGGGCGCGGATAGCACGCGAGATCGATGGCGGGCAGCAGACCGTTGAACTGGACCTGCCTGCCGTGGTGACAGCGGACCTGCGACTCAACGAGCCCCGGTTCGTGAAGCTGCCCGCGATGATGAAGGCGAAGAAACGCCCCATCGAGGAACGCACGCCCGAGGCCCTGGGCGTGGATATGCGTCCGCGGGTGGAGCGGGTCAAGGTTTCCGAGCCCGTTCCCCGCGAGGCGGGTGTAAAGGTCGCGAATGTGGACGAGCTACTGGACAAGCTACGCAACGAAGCGGGAGTGATCTGATATGACCAATACCATACTGGTCCTGGCAGAAGCCACGGGCGATGCGGTCGCGCCGAGTACTCTGGCCACCCTGACGGCTGCCCGGGAGTTGGGCGATACCGTGGATATCCTGGTGGCAGGCGCGCAGATCCGAAAGGCCGCCGAGGGGCTGGCCGCGATGGCGACCGTGCGCTGCGTCCTGACTGCGGAAGCGCCGCATCTCGGCGGTGGCCTGGCAGAAGATCTGGCTGGGTTGATCACGGAGCTTGTCGGCGATTACAGCCACGTGCTGGCGCCGGCTACTACGTTCGGGAAGAACCTGCTGCCACGGATCGCCGCACTGGCGGACATCCAGATGGTGTCGGATGTCACCGGGATTCGGGACCCGGAAACCTTCGTGCACCCGATCTACGCAGGCAACGCCGACGAGACTCTGCGGGTGCTGGAGCCACACAAGCTGTTGACCATCCGACCGACCGCGTTTGCCAGGGAGGTAGTGGATGGCGGCGACGGCCGGATCGAACCTGTCGAAGTCGGCGAGTCACGAGGCCAGTCGCGCGAAGTGGACCTGCAACTGGACGAGTCCGATCGGCCGCAACTGGAATCCGCCGGGGTGGTGGTTTCTGGTGGGCGGGCCTTTGGCAGCGTGGAGAAATTTCGTTTGCTGGAGGAACTCGCAGCCGATCTGAATGCCGCCGTGGGCGCCTCGCGCGCGGCCGTGGATGCCGGTTATGCCCCCAACGACTGTCAGGTGGGGCAGACCGGCAAGGTGGTCGCACCCGAGCTGTATATTGCGGTGGGAATCTCTGGCGCCATTCAGCACCTTGCCGGCATGACTGGGTCCAAGGTCATCGTCGCCATCAACAAGGACCCCGATGCGCCGATTTTCGGCGTGGCGGACTACGGGTTGGTAGGGGACCTGTTCGAGATCCTGCCCCAGCTCCAGGAGAAGATCCGTGTGCTTCGCGGCGAGCCTGATTCGCAACTCGCGGAAGCCTGAGTAAGCGCCGGGGGCATGAGGTTCCCCCGGCTGATGTTCACGAGCGTTCGATTTCGAAGCGGTATTTGAACGCGTCGCCCACGAAGAACAGGAACTCGAAGTCGATCGGGCGTCCGGACCGATCGTGGGTCAGGCGCTCCACCTGCAAGACTGGGCCTGCCTCCGACATCCCCAGCAGTTCTTGAACCTCGTCATTCGCCAGGCCTGCGTCAATGCTAATGTTGGCCGCCCCCAGGGGGGTGCCCGACAAGTTCTCCAACAACGGGAAGATGTCGCCGGAGAGATCCTGGCTGAACAGCGGTCGCCCGACGTCCAGCGGGAAATAGCTGATCTCCAGGGAGACCGGGATCCGGTTCAGATAGCGCACGCGTTTGACTTCGACCACGGAGCCCGCCTGCGGTCCGGACAGGCCGAGGGCGTCCCGGACGCTCTTGGGCGGCTGCATTTCCTCGATTGATACGACTCGGGCCGTCGCCTCGTAGCCCTGCGCAGCCATGGCCTCGCCGAAACCCTCCAGACGGCGGACGTTCTGCACCGCCTTTGGCTTGCTGACAAAACTGCCCTTGCCCTGCGAGCTGAAGATCAGCCCCTCGTTGTGCAGGTCACGCAGCGCCTGGCGGATGGTGATGCGGCTGACGCCGAATCGCCGCGTGAGTTCACTCTCCGAGGGCAGTTTCTGGTGCGGCTCGTATGTCCCGTCGAGGATCCGCTGACGCAGGGTTTCCTTGATCTGTACATAGAGGGGTTGCGGCGATTCCTGAAGGGGCTGGCGATTCGGGCTTGGGGGTTCCATGGGAGTGGCTCGGGTTTCTTGTGGGGTACTCATTATATCGTGTCATAAGTTGGTTTCCGTTGGTAGCACGTCTGCCTAGTGTGACGAGGATGGCGGGAAGTCGCACGGCGCGGGGCGGGAGGGAGGCTGTCTTACTTGTCATGGTTTTGGGTCCGCCCGGACGGGGCATGGCACTCGGATGGCGCAGGTATTCCCCAGTGTGGAGCGGGAACCGACGGGCCTCGTATCCGCAGAGATTGTGCATGGTGTCAAAAAAGCCAATAAATACAATAAAAAAGAATACTCTTTTCGCAGTGCATGGTGTGGGCACGGAACCTGCTTAGTTCCCCTGTAGATCAGTTATGGCCTGTCAGTACAGGACAAGCGATCTCCCGGCCGGGATCAGCCGGCCATTCAAGTGTTGCACCCGCCAATGAGCGGACACCTAAATTTGGGAGAACAACCATGCGTTGGAAGCCAATTGTTGCGGCGGTCGCTCTTTCCGCCTTTTCCGGGGCCGCGGTGGCCGAAACGATTCAGATTCGGGTCGGCCACCAGAGCCAGGTCACCAATACCGTATCGGGTGGGGTCGTGATCGAGCGCTTGCGACTGTTCGAGGAACATCTGCCAACCGATGGGGAATACCAGGATGTCGATTTTGTCGTGCAGTACGCCGATTTCGACTCGGGTCCGCCAATCACTAATCGAATGATCGCAGGCCAGCTCGAATTCGGGGTAATGGGCGACTATCCGTTGATCGTAAACGGAGCGACCTTCCAGGACACCGGTCGTGCCGAATCCCTGTTCGTTGCCATGACCGGGTACAACGCCCGCGGTACGGGTAATGGCATTGTGGTTCCTGTCGACTCCCCTGCGCAGAGCCTGTCGGAGCTTGCCGGTAAGCAGCTTTCGACGCCGTTCGGCAGTGCCGCCTGGGGCATGACCCTGGATGCGCTGAGCCAAGCCGGTATCCTGGATGACATCCAGCTCCGCGACCAGGGGCCACCGGTCGGGGTGGCAAATATCCGCACCGGTAATATCGATGCTCATTCGAACTTCACCCCGTGGTCCGAGGTGATGGAGTATCGCGGGTTTGGCCGTAAGGTCTTCGACGGTAGCGAAGTCGGCCAGCCGACGTTCCATGGCACGGTGGTCCGTGACGACTTCGCGGAAGAGCATCCGCGCGTGGTTGAGGCGTACATTTCAGCCACGATGGAGGCGCAGGACTGGATCATGGAAGACCCCATGCGGGCGGCGACCAAGCTGGAAGAGTGGACCACGATCGAGAAAGAGGTTCTGTACCTTTACTTCAGTGAGGGCGGTATTACCTCGGTCGATCCGACCCTGAAACCCGAGTGGGTGGATGCGCTGAAGTATCACCATGCGACGCTGCAGCGGGAGCGTTCGGTCCCCGAACTGGACTTTGACCGCTGGGTGGACGATAGCTTTGTCCGCGCGGTTTACGAGGCTCAGGGCAAGGACTACGAGGAGCAGCTGGGCAAGATCACCCGGTCCGAACCGGGCGCGCCCGGACTTCCGCCGGCCGAGGTCTGGTTTGCCGAAGAAGGCATCATCAAGTACGGCTCCATTGGCGAGATGCTCGCCGCGGTCGAAGAGGTCGAGGAATCCGGTTCCGACGAGGTTCGTGCGACGTATGTCTACGACCACGGCACGGGCCTGAAGCTGTTCGGCCATGTCGCCTCGTTTGTGGAAACCGACGACGACTACGTCGCCTTCATGCGGGCGGGTGACGCCGAGGAATATGCCAGCGAGAACGGTGGTTCCACTGTTGAGCTGGCCGTCCTTCGTTACTAGGGTAGTGTCCATTTAGCGGGTTATCCGACTCGCTTGTCTGAGGAAGCCATGGCCGATCCGATCGGCCATGGTTTTTTAGTCCTGACACGGGGCCGGTCGGTAGCATTCGCAGCGGTGAAGCCGAGGGAGCAATCCAGCCTCTGTGCCCCGCTGAACTCGCGGCGTCATTTTCGGCACCATGGCTTCTTCGTCACTCAACCGTTCGGGTCGCTCGGCCATTGCCGCCTTCCCCGGGACGTGGATGCACCGCATCCTCCCGTTACATAGAAGGAATCCGACGCCGATGCCGGTACGCGTTGTAGTACTGATGTCAGCGGCGCTCATTGCGTTCGCCGCCAATTCCATCCTTACCCGTGCCGCGTTCACCTCGACTTCCATTGATCCGGTGAGCTTTACCGCGATCCGGATTGTCTCCGGAGCGATCATGCTGTGGCTGATCGTTCGGGCCCAGCCGACTCTTCCAGAAGGACGGGGCAGTTGGGGGTCAGCGCTTGCGCTCTTCGTATACGCCATCGGCTTCTCGTTCGCCTACCTCTCCCTGACGGCGGCGACCGGAGCGCTGCTGCTGTTCGGAGCGGTCCAGGTGACCATGATCAGTTGGTATCTGGCGACCGGCGCACGCTTGACGTCTCGCCAATGGAGCGGCTTTGCCCTGGCGTTAGCAGGACTCATCTGGTTGTTGTCCCCCGGACTTTCCGCACCGCCACCGATTCCTGCTGCATTAATGATCGCGGCCGGCGTCGCCTGGGGTGTCTACACGCTGCGGGCGAACGGCAGTGGCGATCCGACGCGGGTCACGGCATCCAATTTCCTCTTGGCGAGCTTGCCTGCCCTGGTCCTGGCGATGGCTTTCATTCCAGAGGCCATCGTGGACGTTCCGGGTGTGCTGCTTGCCGCTGCGTCGGGCGCCCTGGCCTCCGGCCTGGGATATGCGGTCTGGTACGCCGCGCTGAAGCTCATTCGGACCTCCACCGCTGCGGTCGCCCAACTGAGCGTGCCTGTGATCACCGCTATCGCCGGGGCCGGGCTCCTGTCGGAACCGTTGACTCTGCGTCTGGTACTCGCCGGCCTCGTTGTTTTGGGTGGGATTGCGCTGGTGGTTGTAAAACCGAGGAGCTGAAGGCCGATGTTCGGCAAAGTTGGAAAACGAGGCGTCAGGTGGCATTTGGTCGTCGGATGAAGCAATCGCTTAGGGAGATATCAATGATCTCGCCGACAATGGTCATTATTTCAGCCCGTTCTGGTGTATAAGAAAGGTTTGGTTTGGATGGCTGATAGATCGTCGCCTCCTGCAGTTCCTGCCGGATCCGGAGCTTCATGCGCGCGTTGGAATCGATCGTACTCGCCATGGGGTCAACCACCCGTTCGCTCATATAGGGGGCGCCATCTCTCGCGGTATGCAATTAGGCGAGACCTGACAATTAGCCGAGATCTGACAAGTACATCTACCTGAAGGGACGCCGGGTGCTGGCGGACCAGATGGAATTCCTGCAGGCCCATTTCCCGCGGACCAGCCCGCTGCGGGGACGTCTC
>NZ_KB906487.1:0-20167 GCF_000381405.1 Thioalkalivibrio sp. ALE20 | reverse complement strand
GCTGGCCTCCTGCGGGGCGAACCTTGCCGCCCGGTGGGAGGCCGGCCCTCCTGCCGATTGTGCGTTCGGGCTGTCTCCTGCGCCGGATCGGCCAGGGGCTGGCCTCCTACGGGTCGAACCCTGCCCCCGGTGGGAGGCCGGCCCTCCGGCCGATTGTGCGTTCGGCCCATCTCCGGCGCCGGATCGGCCAGCGGCTGGCCTCCTACGGCACCTCCGCAGGAGGGTGCCTTGCCGGCGCGCGATGACAGGCACCGGGTGACCCTCCATGATGGGGACTGGTCGAACGGAGACCGCCGCGCGATGATCCCGCTGTGGTTCAAGCTGAGCTGGCTCGCCTTCCTCGCCGTGCTGGTGCCCGTGTACCTGCAGGAATACGGGCCGCTGAATTTCCTCTGGCTGTCCTCCATCGCGCTGGTGGCCGGCTGCGCGGCCGCCTGGCTGGAAAACCGGCGTCTCGCCTCCATGCTGCTGGTCGCGGTCCTGCTGCCGGAGCTCGTCTGGGTCCTCGACCTGGTGCTCAGCCTGCTGCTGCTAGGCAATCCGGTCATCGGTGCCGTGCACTACATGTACAACACCGACATCCCGCTGCACGTGCGCCTGCTTTCCCTCTATCACCTGCCGTTGCCGTTCGCGCTGCTGTGGATGGTCTGGCGCCTGGGTTACGACGCGCAGGCCTGGAAGTGGTGGCTGCCGATTGGCTGGGGCGTCCTGCTGGCCAGCTACGCGGTCGCGGAGGAGGGGGGCAACCTGAACTGGGTACTGGGCCCGCACGGCCAGCCGCAGGAATGGGTCGCACCCGAGCTGTGGCTGGCGTTCGTGGTGCTGTTCTGCACCGTGATGTGGTGGCTCACCCACCGCCTGGTGCGGTGGGTGTACCGCCGGTTTGGGGGCGCGCGACCGGGCGTGAGAGAGTGACGGCCGAAGCGCAAGGAAACGAGGGGGGATCATGGATGTTCGTTACGATTCGGGTGAAGTGGTTTTGGTTTGTCGCAACCGCCACGATGACCGATGTCTCTTCTACCGGCTGGACCCGCACGCGGACGACCCGTTCATTCCCTTGCACGAGACCGGAGGGGCAAGCTTCGATCGTCACTGGCGCATGGCCCGCGTCAGAGGCTATCTGCTGCAATGGGGCCCGCTGGGCGAACGTGATGGTGTATCCGGCTATCCCTACGCGCTGAGGGAGTTCGATCCTTCACTGGCCAATCCACTGCTGGGGCCTCTGGTGCAGGGCGGGTTCTGGGAACAGAACAAGTTCCTTGGACATCGCACGCATTACGGTGATGATCCCGACGAAGGGCAGCAACTGGATCTGGTGCCGGTTGGCAGTTTCGTGCTGTGTCTGATCCCCACCCGTGGTCGGGGCACCTTCGAGTTATGGAATTTCGATCCCCGGCCCGATGCCCCCGGGAGCGAAGATCCGATCCCGGAGCCCTATTCCGCACAGGGGGAGTTTACCCGCGGGCAAGGAGCGTTCCCGCTGATCCGCAAGGGTCACACGTTGCTTCCGATGGGCGATTATGTCCTGGAGCGTCTCCCCGGAGGGCGGCGTTTCCGTCTGTGGAGCTTTGACCCGCAGCTCGACAACCCGCTGTCCCTTCCGGTGATCCGGGAGGGTTCCTGGAACGAGATCGATGACGGCCACGAGCTGACGGTGGTCGGTAACCAGCTCCTGGACTGGTGCCCCGGTCATGGTCGTTACCGGCTCTGGACCCTGGATCCGGATCTTGAGGAGCTCCTCGCGGGGCCCGTGCGGGAAGGTCGACTCCCCGCGGCGATGGGCCCCGACTCGGAGCTTGTGGCATTCGAGGCCTCGCCCCGCATTGATAGTGGCAAGGCGGTGATTCCCGGGACGATGGATTTCATGCGTTCCAGGATTCGGCATGTTGTGTACTACATGCTCGAAAGCCGGTCTTTCGACAACGTGTGTGGCTGGTTGTACGAGAATGGTGGACGGGATTGCCACTTCATTGGTCGTACGGATCCTTTTGACGGTGCGACCACCGAGGATTTCAACTGGCATGGTGACCGCAAGGTGCACGTCAGTCAGTTTCACGACGGTGTCTTGAGCGAGGAATGGGATCTCGACACCCCCGGGCAGGACCCGTTTCATCACACCAGCGACAGTCTGCAGCAGATGTTTTCGGACATATCCGGTTACTGGCGAGGCGAGCCGCCGGATATGCAGGGATTCATCCTCAATACGGCAGACGATCAGGTGATGCAGACACTGAGCCCGGAACAGCTCCCGGTGCTCAATGGACTGGCACGTCATTTCGCCGTCTCGGATGAATGGTTTTCGTCGATTCCGGGAGGAACCGATGTCAATCGAGCCTTTTCGCTCACCGGCTCGGCATTCAATCGGCTGGGGACCTGGGAGGGCGGCAATGCTTATCAGTACTGGCCGTGTTATCCGCGCCGCCAGTCGATCTGGAAGCTGCTCTGGAGTCATGGCATCACCGACTGGAAGATTTACAACGCGGTGCTCTGGCAGGACGCGGTCTTTACCCGGCAGCTCTTCCTGCGTGGTCAGGTTCCGTCACTGGATGCGGAGCCGTCGCGGTACCTGGCGGATATCGAGCAATTCAAGACGGATGCCCGTCGCGGCGAACTCCCGGCTTTCAGTTACCTTGAGCCGGCCTGGATCGCCCCGTCCGGTTCTACCTCGTACCATCCCGGGAGTGACCTGGTGCCCGCGGAACGGACCCTGAACGAAATCTATGAGGCGCTACGCGACGGGCCCGCCTGGGAAAACACGCTGCTGGTGATTACGTTCGACAAGAACGGAGGTACCTACGATCACGTATCTCCGCCCTATGCACGCAAGCCCTGGCCGAATGACGGAGTGGATGGTTTCCGGTACGACCTGATGGGCCCCCGGGTGCCTGCCATTATGGTGTCGCCGTGGATCCGGGAGCGTAGCGTGATCCGATCCGGCGGAACGGTGCCGTTTGACTCGACCTCCTTCGGCGCAACCCTGCTCCAGTGGTTTGGGGTCCCGCGATGTTCATGGTGCCTGGGAGATCGCATGGTTCATGCCCCTTCCTTTGAATCCGTGTTGCAGGCGGATGAGCCACGCCAGGACGGTCCGAGCTTTACGCCGCCGTATGATCAGTCGAACCCGCGGTCACCCCACCGGTAGTGATTGCAGGTCTCGTCCCACCCGGCGGGCCGCCGGGCGGGCGGGGGCACGGGATCCCGGATGTCGTCGGGGTCGTACCGGCAATCATGGCTGGCACAGGCGTTGGCCTCATGGGCCGAGCAGTAATTCCAGGCCTCGGTGAATGAATCACAGGCGGCTTCCGGGTCGTTGGTATCAAGCTTGACCTGGATGCACAGTGACTGACGGTCCTCGGCGGACGGTTTTCCGGACCAGCGATCCTCGCACTGTTTCCGGACGGCCTCGGGTGAAGCCCCGGGGTCTTCCGCCATGGCGATCAGCCAGCATGCGGACACGAAATCCTTCTCCTCGTCCTCAATCAGGTTGAGCGATCCGCGGCCACATTTTTCGCTCGGGTTGTCCGGACAGCAGTTGTAGGAGGTGACATCCGGATGGTTGGTGGCAATCCAGGGGGTTGCCGGAGCGTCGGGGGCCAGGGAGGTCGAGCCGGTGTCGAGCACACGGACCGTGTCTCGCCCGATCATGCGGGCCCAGGTGCGGCGGGCATCGGCGCCGAATACCGCTACTGGCCGTGATTCATCGGGCTGCGTTGCGAGGAGTCGCAGCATCGGCCGAAGGAAGTCTCCGCCCGGACCGGTGCGGTCATCGAACCATTCCACGGGATCCGGCAGGTAACCGGTCTGGCCGGTGCCCGGTGCTGCAATCGGACGGGCGTCCACGATGGTCTGGAAGGCATCCGGATTCTCTGCGCCTGCGGCCCCCATGATCCGTCCCCATCGGCACATCGTGTAGTTTTCCAGATAGTCCTGTCCGGTGAGGGCCGGGATCGGGGGATAATCGAGGAAAAGTACGGTGCGCTGGCTCGCCAGAGGCAGGCCCAGTGGTAGAAACAGGGTCCAGGGCTCACCGGCCTGTGGATGCGGGTCCCAGCAGCCTTCCCGGGCCTTGCAGGCCTCGACCCCGCGGCGGGCCTGAGCGGCGTGCTCCGAATCAAGAAAGGCTGGATGCACGGTCGCATAGCGACGGGTCGTCGCGTTCTCGGGCTGGATGCGGACTCTGACTCGTTCGTCCGTTTCACCTTCAACCAGACTGACCGACACCTCGGGGTCGGGGACGCCGTCTCTCTCGAGCGACTGGGTCGTGAAATGTTCGATGGTTGCGGTCAGGTCCTCGTAGTCGCTGGCGTACGCCTCCGGGAGCCAGGATGCGTCGGGGTAGAGCTCGCGGATATGCGGCTCCGGTCCCAGGTCATATTCGACGGCTCCGGGGTTGTCGGCCATGGCGGGAATGCCGCTGCCCAGGCCCATGGCGATCATGACTACCGTCAAAAGCACCGGGCGGTTGTGGATGCAGGTACGGGGTGCTGGCATGGATGAAGTCCCTCTCTGTCTGCGGGCCAACAGGCCCCTGGTTCATGACGGGCCGGATTCGCGGGCGGGGTCCGGTGGCCGGGTGTCGGCGGGGCCAACGACCCGGTTGCGGCCGGCCTTCTTGGCGCGGTAGAGGGCTTCGTCGGCTTCGTTGATCAGATCCTGACGTCCCCCGCGGCCCGAAGGGATCCGGGTGGCGGTCCCGATGCTCACCGTGACCACGTCCGCGGTCGTGGAATATTCGTGCGGCAGCTGCTGCTCGAGGATGGCCCCGCGCAGCCGCTCGGCCGTCGCATGCGCGGCATCGGTGTCGATGCCGGGGAGGATCACCATGAACTCCTCGCCGCCATAGCGCACCGCCAGCTGTTCCGGGTCGTCGAGGGTCTCGCGGATGATGCTGCCGATGGTGATCAGGCAGTGGTCGCCGGCGGGGTGCCCGTAGTGGTCGTTGTAGGGCTTGAAATGGTCGACGTCGAACATGATCAGTGACAGGGGCCGCTGTTCGTGCCCCAGGCGGTCCCACTGTTCCTGGAGGTAGTCGTCGCCGCGCCGGCGGTTCGCAAGACCGGTCAGGCCGTCGCGCTCGGCGAGGTTCTGCAGCTCGCGATTCACTTCCTCGAGCTGGCGGGTGCGTTCGGCCACGCGGTCCTCAAGGGTGCGGGAATACTCCCGAACCTGTTCGTAGAGGCGGGCGTTTTCAAGCGCGACGGCGGCCTGGGCGGCCAGCAGACGGACGACCTCGGCGCGGTCCGGGGGAAAGGCGCCGGCGGTCAGGTTGTTTTCCATGTACAGCGCCCCGACGAAGCGTTCCCGTCCCAGGGGTACGCAGAGCACGGAAACCACCTGGCGCGCGGCGATGGCGGGGTCGTCGGTGAAGGCCCCCTCCTGGCTGGCGTTGTCCAGGACCACGGGCTCGCCGCTGCCCAGGACGTGACTGACCAGGGAGATCGGCAGGGCGATGCCGCTGCCGTCGGGGGTGATGGCGCCGGGGCTGGGTCCGGGTTCGGGTTCGGGGCCGGGCGGTGCCTGCGGCAGTTCCCCGACCATGGCTTCCACGCCGGGCAGGCCCCGGTCCCGTCGGATCAGACAGGCCCACTGGCCGCCGGCGTTTTCGAGCAGGATCTCCAGACTGGTGCGCAGCAGCTTCTCGGTCTCGATCTCTCCGGAGATGGCGCGCGAAGCCTTCATGATTGAAGCCAGATCAAGATCCTTATGGTCCAGGGCGTCATCGCCGTGATCACTGCCGGGGCCGGCGATCTCCTCCAGGACCGGATGCCGTTCCTCCAGCAGGCGCACCTTGCGCCGCGCTCCCCAGCGCGCGTACAGGCGGTGGGCGGCCCGCAGGTAGCCCTCGGCCGCACGGCGGCGCCCCCGGGCCAGCAGATGCGATGCGGCCCGTTCGCTGGCCATCGCCTCGTCGCGCATGAAGCCGCTGGCCGCGGCCGCTTCGATGGCGGCCTCGTATCGTTCCATGGCCGGTTCGTCGCTGCCGGACAGGCGTTCCAGCTCGGCTTCCATCAGATACTGCAGGTGCAGGAAGTTGTCCGGACAGTGGTCGGCCCAGCGCTGGATCCGGTCCAGGTCTTCCAGCAGCTGGTGCCGCATCGGGTCGTCGGGCGTCGTGACGCGATCGGGATGGACCCGGACGCAGGCCAGGAAATCCAGCAGGTAGAAGCGCGCCAGCTGCGGCAGAGACATGGCCGAACGGATCAGACGCTGCCGGCGGGCCAGGTGCTCCAGGGCGTGCTCGGGGGCGTCGTGCAGGACCGCGACCTCGGCCTTGTAGATGTGGTAGTTGGCCACTCCGGTCATGAACTGGCGCTGGTGCATGCCGTCGAGGCAGGCGTGTTCGTCGAACCGCTCGTCGCTCAGCGACAGCGGGTCCTGCGTGAGGCCCTGAAAGGCGTACTGCATCTGCAGGAAGAGGGTGGCCGAATCCAGCGAGTCGCGATAGTTGCATTCGCGGACGATCGCGATGTTTTCCTCGTGCTGGCGCGTGGCCTCCGGCAGGTCCAGTGCCGGATCCCAGATCACGCAGTCCTGGGCGCTGTAGGCCAGATAGAGGAGATCGCCGGACTGGTGGCCGGCCTCGATGCCCCGCCGGAACCACGGGGTCAGGCTGGACCAGTGATGGCTCCAGTGGTGGATGAACATCGCGTAGACGTAGATCACCCGTGCCCGCAGGGCGAGGTCGTCGAACCGTTCGTTGATGGCCAGACCCAGACGTCCGTATTCGAGCCCCAGCGCAGGGTCGTCCAGCTCGCCACACAGCAGCATCCCGTAGGCGGCGTGGATGAAGGCGGCTTCGGGACAGTTACCATGGCGCAGGGACAGATTCACGCCCTTGAAGACCAGATAGGGAAACAGGTTGCCGCTGCCCGACAGGAACGATGCCGGGAAGATCTCCATCAGCAGGCGCATGGCAAGGAGCACGGAACGGTCCTCGACGTTCGGGGCGTCCAGCAGGTCGGCGATCGCCCGATCCCCCAGATGTTCCGTGATGCGTGCGCGCTCTTCGGCCACCTCGCGGTCGCCGGGATCCTCGTGGATCTCCACGCCCAACAGGCGCAGGCCCTCGATGGCCGTGTGCATGGAGGCCTCCATGCGGCCAAGCGTTGCGTACTGGCGGGTGCGGGTGGACAGGAGTTCCACCTTTTCGTAGGTCCCGGGGGCGTGGTCGAACAGGAGCCCGGCCCATTCCTCGGCCTCGTCCTGCCGGCCGGTCAGATAGGCGCATTGCTGCAGCTCCCGGGCCAGTTCGAACGCCAGTTCCGGGTGCGTGGCGTCTGTCGGTTCGGGCAGCAGGGCATGGCCGACGTGCAGCAGTTCGTAGGCGGTTTCGTAGGCCGCCACGTTGCGCGCGCGTATCCCCGCGCGCAGGTTGAAACGGGCCAGCGCAAGACGTTCTTCGGGATTTTCGATCAGTGAGCGTCCCGCATTGAGATGGCGGACCATCTCCATCAGACGGTCGCCCTCGATCGCGTCACCGGAATGCCGGCGCATCAGGCGGCCGATGGACAGATGCACGCCGGTCATCTCGCGCGCATCCGACAGGCGGTAGGCGGCCTGCTGGACGCGGTCGTGTGCAAAGCGGTAGACCGGGTTCCACCGGTTCTCTTCCGGCGCACCGTCGTCCGGGGCGTGTCCCACGAGGCGATAGTCGGCGTGCAGCGGCACGATGGTGTGCTGGCGCAGGGCGGGCATCAGGGTCTCGGCCACCTCCGTGGCCGGGCATTCGCGGATCACCGCCAGGGTCTCGAGTTCGAAGGTGTTGCCGATGCAGGCGGCGAGCTGCAGGACGCGGCCGGTGGCTTCCGGCAGCTTGCGCAGGTTGTCGATCATGAACTCGACGATGTCGCCGCTCAGTCCCGCCCACAGGGCCGCTTCCGTGTCCCAGGTCCAGCCGCCGTCGGGACCGGGACGGATGACGCCTTCGTCATGCAGTGTCTGCAGCAGCTCGCCGGTAAAGAAGGGGTTGCCCCGGGCCTTGTCGTGGACCAGGTCGCCCAGCGGGCGAACCCGCGCCTCGTCGTCCTGCAGGGTATCCGCCACCATGCGGCGTATGGAGTCGCGGTCCAGCGGAGCGACCGGCAGGTCGTGGACCGGGCGCCCCGCGCGCACGGGCTCGAAGGCCTGGTGCAGGGGGTGCCCCGGGGGCACCTCGTTGCTGCGATAGGCGCCGATGATCAGGAGGTGGTCGGTATCGCGTGACAGGGCGAGCTGCCTGATCAGGTCCCGGGTCGGACCGTCACTCCACTGCAGGTCGTCGATGAACAGGACCAGCGGGTGCCCGCGGCCGGCAAACACCCGGACGAAGTCCGCCAGCACGATGCGGCTGCGGTTGCGTGCCTCGTCGGGAGGCAGCTCGGCGACCGGTGGCTGGGGGCCGATGATCAGTTCCAGTTCCGGGACCAGATCCAGCACCAGCTGAGCGTTGGGAGACAGCGCCTCGTTCAGCCGTTGTTTCCAGCGTGCAAGCCGCGCCTCCGGTTCGGCCAGCAGCTGCTGTACCAGGGTGCGGAAGGCGGCGGCCATTGCGGAGTAGGCGCCCTGATGGAACTGGTCGAACTTGCCCCGCGCGAAAAAGCCCCGTTCCCGTACCAGCGGGCGGTCGATCTCGTTGACCAGGGCGGATTTGCCGACGCCGGAGTAGCCGTGCACCAGGCACAGTTCGGTGCCGCCCGCCGCGGCCGATTCGAACAGCTCCGCGAGTTCGTCCAGCTCCCGTTCCCGGCCGTACAGCCGCTGCGGCAGGAGGAAGCGGGAAGGCCGGTCATGCCGCGCTGGCTCGAAGTCCTCGAGCCCTGAGCCGGACGCTACGGCCTCGGCGCACTCGGCCAGGTCGCGCGCCAGACCCGCGCCGGTCTGGTAGCGATGCTCGGGATCCTTGGCCAGCAGCCGCAGCAGGATCCGCGTAACCGCGGGCGGGAGATCGGGGGCCAGGTCGCCGGGGTCCGGAGGCGTCTGGCTGATGTGGGCATGAACCCACTCGAGCACGCCCTCGGCGGTGAACGGGCGTTGTCCGGCAAGGGCCTCGAACAGCGTGACGCCCAGGGAATAGAAGTCACTGCGGTAATCCAGTTCGCGGTTCATGCGCCCGGTCTGTTCGGGCGAGAGATAGGGCAGGGGCGCCCGACTGCCGGCCTCCAGCGAACCCTGGCGTTCGCGCCCGAGCTCCGAGGCCAGACCGAACCCGGTGAGCCGCGGCGAATCCTCGTCGGCGGGCAGGCGGATGTGGTCGGGGGTGACGGCCTTGTGCACCATGCCCCGGGCATGGAGCCCGTCCAGGATCTCCGCGATGCGACCGCCCATGGTCAGCCCCTGCGCGAGCGGCACCCGGCCGTCGGGTGCCCGCGCGAGCCGGTCGCTCAGGGTCTCCGTCACCGGCTCGGTCACCAGCGCCGTGCGTCCGCGGCCACAGGTCTCCACGGCATGGACCTGCAGGACCCCGTCGACGTCCGCCAGTGCGCGGGCGATGCGTCCGTCCCGGCGGATCTCCGCCAGCTGCCGCCGCGACGGATAATCCGAGGCCAGGGTCTCGATGACCCGTTCTTCCCCGGAGCATTCCTCGCGTGCGTGGTAAAGCACGCGTTCGCGGTCGCGGCGCAGGACGGGCCCGACCCGGTATCCGGTCAGCCGCGGGGCCTCGGTGACCATGCGGCTAACGGGTGTCTTCGGGACGGGTGGCGGGGCCGCTGCCCGTGTGAGGGACGCTCATTCGCGTGACGATGCGGGCCCGAAGATGCGTTCGAACGTCGCCGCATAATCCTCGCGGGCCGTGTCGCGCAGGGGCTCGCCGTGTCCGCAAAGTGCATGCCGGAAGTCCCGTTCGATCAGGCGATCGAAATCCTCGGCACCGGGTTCGGCGTTCTGCAGCCAGAGTGGTCCGATGTTGGCCGGGGTGAAGAATCCCATTTCACGCATGCGCTCGCGGGAATCGTCGGAGAAGAACGTGTCGGGAGCCGTCCAGTTCTGCAGTGCATCGCAGGCCACCAGGATGCCCCCGTCGCGGTGCAGGTGCAGGATGGCTTCGGGGATCCGGGTGGTCCGGAAGGTGAACAGGTCGGCATCGGACACCGGCAGGGCCCCGTCCGGGTCCAGCGGGTGGTCGGCCGCCAGGCCGGTTTCGTGCGTCATCTCCGGCAGGGCCCAGTAACGTGCGCCGTACTGCTGCACGTAGAACGGGTCGTCCCGACCGTGCAATGCCCCCAGGCGGACCACGTCGGTGACCCGCCCGAGCTTCTCCAGTGCCGCCAGTCCCTCGCTGTCCAGACGCACGCTGTTGACCACGATCAGGCGGTCTTCGTCGCGGATCACGGTCATGTTGCGGCTGAATTTCCAGTCGGCATCCAGCAGACGGGTTTCCATGGCACCGGTGACGAAAAAGACGCCGTCATGGACTTCTTCGAGCGTGCCGTGTGGCAGGGCTGCGGGGTATGTGCTCATGCGGGTTCCTTGCAGGCCGGGGCTGTGGTCTCAATGGTAGTCGAAGTGCCCGACATAGCGATATTCGCGGTCGTATTCCCGCAGATAGTTGTACAGGTACTGGCGCTGGGTCGGTCCGAGCCGATCGGCGCGCAGATCCTCGAGGGTTTCCGAGCCGTCGCTGGTGTCCATGCGGCGCAGGTGAAACAGGGTCATGTCCTGTCCGCCAAAGAAGTCCCTGAGCCAGGTGTGTGCGGGCCGGGCATCACTCATGTCGAACACGGCCCCGTAGAGGGCGGTGAGATGCGGGTACCCGGGCAGCGAGCGGGCATCGAAGCGCGGGTGGCTGCCGGGCGGGTGCTCGAACGGCGGGGCGTCCTCGACGGCGAGGGTCGGCTGGGCGCGCAGCCGGGCGATGTGTTCCCGGTCGAGCCCGGCGCGTTCGGCACCGCGGATCAGGATGTTGAGGTAGCGCTGGCTGGGCAGGCAGCGATCATCCAGAAAATCCGGCCGCCCGCGATAGGCATAGGCACTTTCGCTACCCTCGGGGGTCTCCACCTCGACCACGATGCGGTCATACCCGACTCCTTTCGCCTCGACCTTGTCCAGGGCCGGCAGGCTGTCATCCGGACACTCGTGCAGGATGCCCACCACGCGGTCGCCGGGCGTTGCCGAGGGCTCGATGTTGCCCACGCCCCCCTCGTGGCGGAAGAAATGCCGGACATTGAATCGCAGCTGCCAGCCGTGGAGCACGGCGGGCCGCGAGCGTACCGGCTCCACCCCCTTGGCCCGCAGCGAGATCAGATCCAGGTTGGAGCCGAAACCGAAATACCGGAACATGGTGACCCTCCGTTTTCCACTGCGTTCGATGCCATCGCCCGCCCCGGAAGACACAAAAAAGGCCCGGCATGGCCGGGCCTTCGGGGCGGGGTCAGTCCGCCAGGCGCTTGTACTTGACCCGATGCGGCTGGTCGGCCGCGGCGCCCAGGCGCTGGTGGCGGTCTTCCTCGTACTCCTGATAGTTACCGTCGAAGAACACCACGTTGCCGTCCTCCTCGAACGCGAGGATGTGCGTGGCGATGCGGTCGAGGAACCAGCGGTCATGCGAGATCACGATCGCGGAGCCGGGGAAGTCCAGCAGGGCCTCTTCCAGCGCGCGCAGGGTCTCGACGTCGAGGTCGTTGGTCGGTTCGTCGAGCAGCAGGAAGTTGCCGCCGCTCTGCAGCAGCTTGGCCAGGTGCACGCGGTTGCGTTCGCCGCCGGAAAGCTCCTTCATGCGCTTCTGCTGGTCGGTGCCCTTGAAGTTGAAGCGGCCGCAATAGGCGCGTGACGGCATTTCGAAGTTGCCGACCCGGATGACGTCCTGACCGCCGGAGATCTCTTCCCACACGGTCTTCTCGTCCTCCAGCGCATCGCGGTTCTGGTCCACGTAGGCCAGCTGGACGGTCTCGCCGACGTCGATGGTGCCTTCGTCCGGTTCTTCCTGTCCGGAGATCATGCGGAACAGGGTGGTCTTGCCCACGCCGTTCGGGCCGATCACGCCGATCAGCGCACCGCGCGGCACGTTGAACGACAGGCCCTGGTAGAGCACGCGATCGCCGTAGTGCTTGGACAGGTTGTCCACCTCCAGCACCTTGTCGCCCAGACGCGGACCCGGCGGGATGTAGATCTCCTTGGTCTCGGAACGCTTCTGGTAGTCGCTGGAGGCGATCTCCTCGAAGCGCTTCAGGCGGGCCTTGCTCTTGGCGCCGCGGCCCTTGGGATTGGAACGCACCCACTCGAGCTCGGCTTCCATCGCCTTCTGCCGCGCGGCCTCGGCCTTTTCTTCCTGCTTCAGGCGTTTTTCCTTCTGCTCCAGCCACTGCGAGTAGTTGCCCTGGAACGGGATGCCCTGGCCACGGTCCAGCTCGAGGATCCAGCCCGCCACGTTGTCGAGGAAGTAGCGATCATGGGTGACCGCGACCACGGTGCCCTGGAACTCCTGCAAAAAGCGCTCCAGCCAGGCCACGGACTCGGCATCCAGGTGGTTGGTCGGCTCGTCGAGGATCAGCATGTCCGGGCTGGACAGCAGCAGCCGGCACAGCGCCACGCGGCGGCGCTCGCCGCCGGAAAGGTTGTTCACGTCGGCGTCCCACGGCGGCAGGCGCAGGGCGTCGGCCGCGACCTCCAGCTTGCGGTCCAGGTTGTGACCGTCGGCGGCCTCGATCTTCGCTTCCAGTTCGGCCTGCTTCGCGGCCAGGGCGTCGAAGTCGGCATCCGGTTCGGCATAGGCCGCGTACACCTGATCCAGTTCGGTCAGGGCCTCCTTCACCGAGGCGACCCCGTCTTCCACGTTGCCGCGCACGTCCTTTTCCGGATCGAGGTGCGGTTCCTGCGGCAGGTAGCCGATCTCGATGCCCGGCTGCGGCCGCGCCTCGCCGACGATCTCGGTGTCCACGCCGGCCATGATGCGCAGCAGGGTGGACTTGCCGGCCCCGTTATAGCCCAGCACGCCGATCTTGGCGCCGGGGAAGAAGTTCAGGTTGATGTCCTTGAGGATGTACTTCTTCGGCGGGACGATCTTGCCCACGCCGTTCATCGTGTAGATGTACTGCGCCATGATGCTCCTGCGAAGCGTTTGTCGGGGTAATCAGGGCGTGCACTTTACCATTCCGGCCGGCGGGAAGCTTGGTGGTCGGCCTGCGGGAGGGGCGGTGGCTCGACAGCGCAATGACCGGACCCGAAAATGGCCCGATGATCACGTGGTGGCAGGGCCTGTTGCTGGTAGGGGCGGGGGGTGCGCTGGGCGGGCTGGCGCGCTTCTGGCTCGTGCAGTGGATCGACAACCGTACGGGGGGAGGCCGATTCCCCTGGGGAACGCTGGCGGTGAACGTTTCCGGTGCGCTGCTGATCGGCCTGGCGCTGGGCTGGGTGTCCGAGCCGGTGCTGACCTCATGGCTCTGGCTGTTGCTGGTGGTGGGGGTGCTCGGCAGCTTCACCACGGTCTCGTCGTTCAGCCTGCAGGTAGTGGGCGTGGCGGAGCGTGACGGCCCGCGCCCGGCGGTGCTCTACGTCCTGCTGACGCTGGCCGGCGGGCTGATGCTGGTTTCCCTGGGTCATGTTCTGGGCCATGGTCTGGCTCGTGCGGCGGGCGGGGCGGCATGACGGGGTATGACGTCCGCCTGTCCGCGTTCGTCGCGCTGGGGGCCGCGCTGGGCAGCATGGCGCGGTACGGCCTGTCGTGGACCGGGCTGCACCTGGTGGGCACCGGGTTCCCCTGGGATACGCTCGCGGTGAACATCGCCGGGTCCTGGCTGATCGGGCTGTATGCGGTGATCAGTGCGCCGGAGGGCTGTCGCCCGGCCGACCCGGTGACGCGGCAGTTCGTGCTGGCCGGGTTCTGTGGCGGGTTCACCACCTTCTCGGTGTTCAGTCTGGAAAGCCTGTGGTTGATGCAGTCGGGCAATCCGGGTCGTGCCGCGCTGTACGTGGCCGTGTCGCTGGTGCTGTGGATCGCGGGGGGCTGGCTGGGCAGCCGCATGGGGCGGCACTGGAACGCGGCCGCGGAACGGCGGGAACGCTGAGCCCCGGTGGGTGAGGCCCGTTCGGCGGGCAACCCCGTTCCGGGGCCCGCGGCGTGGCCCGGTCAACGGGCAGGCGGGAGGGGCGGGGGCTCGATGCCGGTACGGCTCGGGCCTCCGTGTTCGATCCAGCCGTGGAGCATGCGCGGGGTGGTGGTGCCGGCCGCGCAGCGCCCTGCATGGTCGATCACGATGGCCCCGCCGTAGCCGCCGATCCGTTCGTGCAGGTGCTGCAGGCTTGTGGTCAGGGCCTCGCGGGCGTCGAGACCGAGGTAGCGGATGCGGTCGGCCAGGTCCCTGGCGAAGACGCTGCGCAGGAAATCCTCGCCGTGCCCGGTGGCGGAGATGGCGGCGGTGGCATCGTCCGCGTACGAGCCCGCGCCGGGGATGGGCGAGTCGCCGACCCGGCCCGGGCGCTGGCCGGTCATCCCGCCGGTGGAGGTGGCCGCGGCCAGATGGCCGTGGCGATCGCGCGCGACCGCGCCGATGGTTCCGGGCGCGGGCTCGTCATGATCCAGCGTGACCCGGCCCTGGCGCAGGGCACGCTCCAGCTGTTCCCGCCGCTGCGGGGTGATCAGGGTGTCTTCGTCCACCTGCGGCATCCCGATCTCGCGGGCGAAGGCGGCGGCGCCGTCCGCGACCAGCAGCACGTGTTCCCCGTCTTCAAGGATCGCCCGCGCCAGGCGGACCGGGTTGGCGATGCCCCGGACCGCCGCGACGGCCCCCGCAGCGAGAGCCGCGCCATCCATGATTGCGGCGTCCAGTTCCACCGTGGCGTCGCGGGTCAGGGCGGCGCCGGTGCCGGCGTTGAACAGGGGGTCGTCCTCGAGCCGCGCCGCGCAGTACTCCACGGTATCCAGGGCGCGTTCTCCCCGCGCCAGGCGCTCGCGGCCGGCATCCAGGATCGCGTGCAGCGCGGCGTGATACGCCTCGGCGGCCGCCGCGTCCTGCGCCTCGCGCAGCTCCCCGGCGCCGCCGTGGATCATCAGCGAGAAGTCCCCGGATGTCATCGCTTCTCCTCGATCGGGCCGTAGTGACTAACGGATGGATAACGCCAGGCTGACCGGAAGTATGGCATTGATCCGAGGTCTGTGGCGGAATGCCAAAAATTCCGACTGGATCACAAGATCTGTTCGTCTGCCAATCACGGACGAGGCGTGTCCCGGACAGTGAAGAAAGGATCGAATCAATGCACGCTGCCGCGTTCTTCAGCGGGACTGAGCGGGTGTCTCCCCGGGCCAGAGTCCTGCTCCTGTCGCTGCTGGGCATCAGCCTGTGCGTACCGGTTCACGCTCAGGTGGAGCCGGATGCAGGCACTCTCCTGCGCGACCGCCCGGAGGTGCCGCGGGAGCCGGAACGCATGCCCGAGCGCGAGGCGTTACCGGAGCCGATGGAGGAGACCGATGTTCGCATCGAGCTCGAGCGGGTGGTCTTCGAGGGCTACGAGCCGCTGGCCGAAGAACCGGAGCTGCAGGCGCTGGTGGCCGATCGGCTGGGCGAGGAGCTGGGTTTCAACGGCCTGCAGCAGCTGGCGGAGCGGGTGACCCGCCATCTGCGCGAGCAGGGGTACATCCTTTCCTTTGCCTACCTGCCGGAGCAGGACGTGAGCGACGGCGAGGTCGTGATCCGTATCCGCACCGGGGAGCTGGAGGACGCCGGTTCCTGGGAACACATCCTCGAGGACAAGGATGTGCGTCTGAGCGACGAGCGGGTCGTCGGCATGCTCAATCACCAGCTCGGTCCGGAGCAGGAAGCGCTGGTGCAGGCCGCGCAGCTGGAGCGGACCCTGTTGCTGTTCAACGACCTCGCCGGCATTCGCGCCAGCTCCAGTCTGCGGGCCGGGCGAGAGCCGGGCACCACGCGGATGGACATCGACTTTCGCGAGGAGGATCGCTACACCGGCACGCTGTGGGCGGACAACTACGGCAATCGTTACACCGGCGAGGAGCGGCTCAACGCCCGCGGTGCGATCAACAATCTCAGCGGCCGCGGGGACCGGCTCACCGGCATGGTGTCTGCCGCCCGCTGGATGACCAACCTGGATGTCCAGTACACCACCCCGCTGGGCTACAGCGGCCTGAGCGGGCACCTGGAGCTGGGGTATCTCGACTACGAGCTCGGCCGCGAGCTCTCCGATCTCGATTACGAGGGCGATGCATTGACCGCGGGGGCGGGGCTGTCCTACCCCCTGATCCGCTCCCGCCTGCGCAACTTGTCGCTGGAAGTCAGTTACCAGTATCGCGAACTGGACGACGAGCAGGCCGGCGACAACGTTCGCGACCGGGTCTACCACACCGGCACCCTCGCGCTGGACGGAGACTGGCTGGACGACATCGGCAACGGGGGTCTGGTCAACTACCGGCTGGCGGCCACCGTGGGCGATCTGGACCGGTCCGGCAACGCCTTCGACCGTGAACTTGACCGCCAGACGGCGAGAACCCACGGCAGCTTCCGCAAGCTCAACCTGGAGGCCCTGCGGCTGCAGCGGATCACGGATGATTTCAGCCTGCTGGTGCGCGCCTCCGGGCAGTACAGTTTCGACAACCTGGATTCCGCCGAGCAGTTCAGCGCGGGCGGGCCCCACGGCGTGCGCGCCTATCCGGCTGGCGAGATCAGCGGCGACCACGGCTGGCAGGCCACCGTGGAGGGCCGTTATGAGGCGGCCACCCTCGACGGCATCGACAGCCGTCTGCAGCTCACCGCCTTCTACGACGCCGGTGGCGTGACCCTGCGCCGCGACCGCTGGGACGGCTACACCCCGGCGAACGCCAACGAGACCAACACCCCCGTGATCCAGGGGGCCGGTGTGGGCGCCAATCTGCATCGACCGGGCGTTTATAGCCTGCGCGCCAGCGTCGCCTTCAAGGTGAATGACGACGTGGACGACCGCAGCGTGACCGGCAAGGACTCCGACGGCCGCAGTCGGGACCCCCGCTTCTGGGTCCAGGCCATGGTGTGGTTCTGAACCGGAGCGACCCCGCAACCACGCTCGACCCTCGAAAACGCGTTACGAGAACCCTGGTGACCGCCATGAACGACCGCAAGAACCGCATCCGTCCCGCTTCCCTGAACCACACCTACCGCCTGGTGTGGAGCGAGAAGAGCCAGAGCTTTGTGGCCGTGGCCGAGATCACCCCCGGGCGGGGCAAGGCCGGGCGTACGGTTACCGGTGCCGTCGCGGGTCTGATGCTGCTGGCCTCCTCCGCCGCTTGGGCGGTGGACCCCGGGGCATTACCCGACGGGGAGAGCCTGACCCATGGCGATGCCACCTTCACCCGTGACGGCGACGAGCTGATCATCGAGCAGGGCAGTGAGCGGATCATCACCGAGTGGGAGCGTTTCAACATCGGCGAGGATGCCGGGGTGCGCTTCGATCAGCCCGGCAGTGACAGCGCCGCGCTCAACCGCATTCTCGACGAAAATCCCAGCCAGATCCTGGGTCGGCTCGAGGCCAACGGCCAGATCTTTCTGACCAACCCGGCGGGTATTACCTTCGGCGAGGGTGCGCAGGTGAACGTGGGCAGCCTGGTCGCCTCCACCCTGGAGATCAGCGATGAGGATTTTCTCGACGGGCGGCTGAACTTCGAAAACCGCGGGAGCAGTGACGGCCGGATCAAGAACCGGGGCGAGATCGAGGCGGCCGGCGGCGTGGTGGCGCTGATTGCCAACGAGGTGAGCAACCAGGGCGAGATCCGCAACGACGGCGGCGACGTGGCGCTGGCCGCCGGGGACGAGGTCACCCTCGACTTCGACGGGGACGGCCTGACCACCGTGACCGTCGAACGTGGCGTGCTGGATGCCCTGGTCGAGAACGGCGAACTGATCCGGGCCGACGGCGGGCAGGTGGTCATGACCACCCAGGCGAAAAACGCCATCTACCGCAACCTGGTCAACAACGAAGGCACCGTCCGGGCGCGCACCCTCGAGGAGGGTGAAGACGGGCGGATCATGCTCAGTGGCGGCATGGAGGAAGGCGAGGTCCGCGCCGGAGGCACCCTGGACGCCAGTGCTCCGGACGGTGGCGACGGCGGCCGCATCGAGACCTCGGCCGCGCAGGTGGACATCGACCCCGATATCGAAGTCACCACCCACGCCGAACAGGGCCAGACCGGCGAATGGGTGATCGACCCCACCGACGTGTACATCGTCGAAGGCGACGAGGACGGTGGCCAGCTGAACGACGATTCACTGGCCGACGGAGTGACCACCGTCCACAACAACACCCTGGAGAGCGCGCTGGAAACCACCAGCGTCACCATCGAGACCCCGGAAGAAGGGGGCGATGGGGCCGGGGATATCTTCGTCGACGCCGACGTGGCGTGGAGTGAAAACACCCTCACCCTCTCGGCCTACCGCGATATCGAGATCAACCGCCACCTGGATGCCAGCGCCGGTGGTCATCTGACCCTGGAATACGCGCAGGGAGATCCCGAGGGAGGCTACCGCGTGAACATGGCGGGGGGCTATGTCGATACCACCGACGAGGGACGCGACTACGCGGGCCGGATCTCCCTGGACGGGGCGTCCACCTTCCGCACCCGGTACGCCGATGATGCCGAGATCGAACACAACGTCATCACCGACGCCAACGAACTGGACGCGGTGCGCAATGACCTGGACGGCGACCATGTGCTGGGCGGAGACGTCGATCTGGACGGCTTTTCGGCAAACGCAGGCTGGGAGCCCGTGGGCGACGAGGACAGCCCTTTCACGGGCGGTTTTGACGGCCTGGGCAACACGGTCGGCAACCTGACCATCGACCGCCCGGACGAGAATGAAGTGGGGCTTTTCGGTCATGCCGAGAACGCCTCCTTCCGGCACCTGCAGCTGCAAGATATCGACGTCACGGGGAAGGAAAGCACCGGGGGGCTGGTCGGTTACTGGAGCGTTACGGACAGCGCCTTCATGGAAGGGGTTCAGATATCCGGTGGAGTGACCGGGAAGGATAATTCCCTGGGTGGCCTCATTGGGAGGGCGGAAACGAATGGAGGTGAGGACGGCGCGGAGCTGGCCATTGCGCGGATCCACATTGATGCCGTTGTCCATAACGATGGAACCGTCGGGGAGTTTAGTGGGGCCGACACCGGTGGCCTGGTCGGGAGTGTGCGTGTCGGGAGTGCACTTTCGGATGCAGATGAACATGACCAGCTTGCCATAACCCGTTCGCTGGTTGCGGGGAGCGTGACCAGCAGCACGCATTACGCGGTAGGAGGCCTGGTCGGGGAATTGGGGAATCTCGGTAAAGGACTCCGAATGGATGAGGTGCAAACATCCACCAAGGTGACGGGAACCGGCCGCCTGGGTGGAATTGTTGGCTCGTTCATCGTTATGAATGAAGCAGAAGCCGAGCTTGCCGGTTTGCGGGCCTCGGGGGATGTTGTTTACGAGGAAGGCGACCAGGGTGAGGGCGAATATATTGGGGGCCTCTTTGGGGAAGTCTGGCTTCCAGGCAAAGAAGGGAGCTCCTTAACGCTTGAAAACGCCCATGCCTCGGGCAATGTGTCGGGAATAGAGCAGGTAGGCGGGCTCGTCGGTAAGTGGGGCAGCGATGGCTCGGGATCTTTTGATGCCGAGATGGATTCGGCATTGAAGAACGTCTATGCGACGGGAACGGTCTCCGGTGAGGAGTCGGTCGGGGGCTTGATCGGGCAGGTCGAAGGTGAAGCTTCAGAGGACTCGTTCCAGGTCACGCTCGAAAACGCCTACGCCACCGGGGCGGTAGAGGCTGACGCCGCCGGGGGCGGCCTGCTGGGGCGGGTGAATCTTCTGGACGGCAGTGGCGCGGTCCATCTGGAGAACGTCTACGCCTCCAACACAGTGAATGGCAGCCAGGATCCGGGGGGCCTCGTGGGCCGGGTGGACAATGACACTCGCTTCACGGTCTCCGGGGGCTTCTATGATCGCGAGACCAACACCGACGACGCCATGTTGGATGCGGATGTCTACGGCGCAAGCCGCGCCGAGATCCGGGGTGCCCTGGAAGGAGAAGGCGGCTGGACGGTCGAGGACGAAGCCAATGCCACGGATATCGAAGGTTACGGGCTGGGGCTGCTGCCGTACCTGTCGGACGTCACCATTCCGGAAGACGTGAACGAGTTGCCCATGGCGACCCTGTTCGAGGGTGGCTGGGGTGATGCCGAAGGGGACGGCGCCTATACCGTCGCGCGGGCGGATCAACTGCAGAACATCAA
>NZ_KB906486.1:0-38450 GCF_000381405.1 Thioalkalivibrio sp. ALE20 | reverse complement strand
GGACCGATCCCGGGTCTTCGGCACCTGCACCGGCACATCGCCGATGCCGGTCTGGACCCGGCGCTCCGGCTGATAGCCATTGCGCACCACTGCCCGGCGCCCGTCCGGCAAGCGGTCCTCCGCGTAGCGCTCCATGAACGTCTGCAACTCGGCCTCCACCGCTTGCTTGATCAGATCCCGCGCCCCGCGGCGCAGCAGATCGGTCAACGGGTCCTCTGGTCCGTTCGGGATGTCTGTCGTATCGTGAGCCATGGTGGCGTATCTCCTTTGGCTGGCTGGTTGCTCGCACTTCCATTCCAGCCGGATACGCCGCCTTCCTCAATCCCCCCGTACACCACTTTCGACAGTAACTCCCTGCACCGCGCGGCCGGTTACACCGTCGATTCCGAGATCCAGCAGGGCCTCCACGTCGTCCGCGTGGTCGCAGCCTTCGGCGATGACCAGGATGCCGATGGAATGGGCCAGGGTGCAGAGTCCGCGGATCAGGGCCTGTGTTTCGGTGGAGCGCTGGACACCCTGGACCAGGGACGCCTGCAGCTTGACGAAGTGCAGTCCGAAGGTGGTGAGGTCGTGCGAGCGGAAGGCCTCGGGTCCGGCGTGTTCCAGGCCGACGACAAAGCCTGCCACACGGGCGATACGGCACAGGTCGCGCAGTTCGGCAGGGTGGGCCAGTGCGCCTCGTGCCGGGAATTCGAGCCACAGGCGGCCGGCGATCTCCGGGTCCGTTGTCAGGCGAGCTTCCAGCCGCTGCCGGAAAGCGGTGTCCCGCAGGCTGTCCACCGAGAGGTTGATCGCGAGGCAGTCACCGGTGCGGCCGAGTTGTTCGAGTGCGGCATCGAGCACGGCATCGTCCAGCTTCCGGATCAGATCCAGGCGCACGGCCCAGGGCATGAAGTAGCCGGCCGGGCGTGACTCGCCATCCAGCACCAGGCGCATCGGCGCCTCGTGGTGCATCAGTTCGTGGTCCGCATCGATCACCGGGAACCGCGCCAGCTGTACACCATGGCTGCCCAGGGCCTGGGTGATGGCGCTACGCCATTCGTTCTGACTGGCGTGGGGCAGAACGGCATGCGGCTCTTCGGCGACAGAGTCACCGGGCTCCAGTTCGGCGCGGGCCAGCGCCTGGTCCACTCGGCTCAGAACCTCGCCCGTTGTGTCATCGGGGTGGAAGGGGGTTCCGGCCAGGTGCAGGGTCAGGGCCTGCGGGGTTTCCGGGGCAGTGAGGTCGGCGCGAATCGCGGTCAGCAGGGATTCGGCGAAGCGCTCGCTGTCATCAATGCCGTCACCAAAGACTGCGATGTCGGAGCCCTTCAGGCGTCCGGCAGCACCATGGCTGCTCACGCTCGCCTGCTGCTCGGCAACGCCTGCGATGCGGGCCAGAAGCTGGTCGAGCGCAGCGTGCCCGATCGTCTGGTTGAGTTCGGCTAGGTCGGAGATGCGCAGCACCACAAAGCTGCCGCCGGAGCCGCCGTGGCGGTTGTCGAGCGTGGCCTGAAAGCGAGCCAGAAAGGCATCGCGGTTCAGGAGTCCGGTGACATCATCGTGCTGCAGGTGGTTCTTGAGCCGCTCCAGGCGGGTGGACTCTTCCTGCAGCATCATGCGTACGTGATCGGTCAGCTGGTTCATGGCGCGCACCAGGGCGCGGAATTCCCAGGTGCGCGGTTCGGGGGTCGTGATGAACCGCCTTTTACCGACCGCTTCCGCCTGTTCCACAACCTGGTTCAGCGGCCGGATCAGCCGCCCCAGCAGGAAGGACCCCAGGAGCCCGATGATCAGCAAGCCGCCGGCAAACATCGCGGTGAGGCGGAGCGTGCCCTCCCACAGGGCCTCGTAGGCGTAGTTGGTCTGGCTTTCGATGATCAGGGTACCGAAGGAGCTCCAGCCATCGGATACATGGGCGACCCCGGGGCGCACGTTGAAGCCCAGGCGCTCCACGAACCAGGTGGGTACGCCCTGGGGCGGATCCGGGTTGCGGCGCTCAAGTATCAGTTCACCGGTCGGGTCCACCAGCCGGATGTGCTGATAGTGGCCGGTATCGAACTGCGAGGCGATCTGCAGCTCCACGGTGGTCTCGTCCTTGGGCAGCTGCGAGAGCGACAGTGCCAGAGAAGCGGCGTTGTCGACGTTCTTGGTCAGCAGCTGCTGTGCCAGATAGTTACGGGCCGACAAGGTGCTCACGACGATACTGACCACAAGCGCCAGCAGCATGATGATGGCGACGGCGATCCAGAGTTGTTTTCTCAGCGTCATGGCGGCGCCCTCATTCCGGGGTCGGGTGAATGGGTTGGTCGAGATCAAGGCCGTAATCGTCCAGCTGCTCGAGGATGCGGCGCCAGCGTGACAGCCGCGCCGTGGGGTCGGCGGCGGACTGTGCCTGCCCGTCCGGCCAGAGCCCCTCGCTGTTGAACGAGAAGATCGGGGTCAGGTCGTCCCGTTGGGACGCGCGTTCAATGCGGGTGACGAGGTTATCCAGTACCATGGGCTCCTCGCGCGGATCGGTGAAATACCCCAGAACCATGTGCGCCTGGCTGAGATTGCTTCCGGGGCCGCCCAGCCGCGCCCGCACGTAGAAAAGCCGCAGGCGTTCATCGGGAATGCCCAGTTTGCGCAGGCTGACGTATTTGGCGATGGAGAAGTCCTCGCAGTCTCCCGCACCCTTGTCGAGGGCCTCCAGCGGGGTGGCCCAGAAATCCTCCTGCCCCCAGGTGACCTGATCGTCCTGATAGCGCAGCTGGCGGTTGAAAAACGCGTTGACCTGGGTGATCTGGGTCTGTTCGTCTTCGTCGGCGAGGTCTTCCAGGAGCTCCCGCCAACGCCGTACGCGTTGCGCTGTTTCGGGCCCGTAGCGTTCGGCCGCAACCTGCTCCAGCTGTGCTTGGCTGCCGAGTCCCGCATGGCTGGAGCCCAGCAGCCACACCCCGGCCGCGAGCACGAGCACCAGGCTTACGCGTCGTATCAAGCGGAACGGATTCCTGGGCCAGGTTGCGGGCACGCAGGCGGCCCTCCGGAGGCGGTGAAGAGTTCCTACACCCTGAATAATGGGCCACGCCTGTATGAAAAGCCAGAAACCAGAACATGAGGTGATGGCTCGTGCCAAGGTATTCGGCGCTTCTCGTGTTTTCCCCTTGTTATGTGACTTCCACCAAAAATCATTGCGCGCGTCTGCGCGCGGGTATATCTTAATCTGTTTTGATTCAAAAATCTGCGTTTGCCTACGTCCGGCGGTGCTGGGGCGGGGTGGCAATGCGAACATTCGAGCAAGATTGATGGGGGTAGGAATGGCGGATGTAACAAGGTCGATCACTGCAAAAGGCGGGCTGCTGGCCTTGGCGGCGGCTGTCGCGATGGTCGCAGGGGGAACGGCTCAGGCCGAGGCTCCAGAACCGCTGCGCGACGCCGCGATGGAAGCGGTGCTTTCCAACCCCGATGTGCAGTCGCGGTGGCATGCCTTTCGTGCCTCCGGTGAGGAGCAGACCGGCGCCCGCGGGCGCTTCATGCCCGAGATCGATCTGAACGCCCGTACCGGGTATCAGCGTCAGCGCTCCAGCGACGACGCCTTCGATTCATTTTCGCGGAATCCGCGCGGCGTCGACATTACGCTGACGCAGATGCTGTACGACGGCTTCGAGACCGCGAGCGAAGTCAGCCGCCTGGGCGAGATTCAGCGGGTGCGGTACTTCGAACTGCGCGAGACCACCGAGGAGATCGCGCTGGAGGCCGTACGGGCCTTCGCCGATGTCCAGCGCCAGCGCGCCCTGGTGGACCTGGCGCAGGAAAACTACGACGCGCACAAGGAGGTGTACGACCAGATCGTGGAGCAGACCGAGCGTGGTGTGGGCCGAGGCGTTGATCTCGAGCAGGCCTCGGGTCGCCTGGCCCTGGCCGAGTCCAACCTGCTGACCGAGCGTCAGAACCTGCATGACGTGAATGCGCGCTACTACCGGATTGTGGGGCAGATGCCCGCGGGCGACCGCGTCGATCTGGTCGGCAGCTTCTCCGACGAGCCGATTCCCGGCACCGTCCAGGAGGCGCTGACCACGGCGATCACCACCAACCCGGCCATGTTTGCCTCGCTGCGCAACATGGAGGCGGCACAGGAACAGCGCAACGTCGCGCGCTCGGCCTTCCACCCGCGCCTGGACCTGCGCCTGCGTCACGCCTACGAAAACGACGTGTTCGAACGCGAGGACATCCGGGTCCACGACACCTCGGCGCAGGTCGTGATGACCTGGAACCTGTTTCGCGGTGGTACCGATCAGGCGCGGGTGCGCCAGTTCACCGAGGAGTTCAACGAGGCGCGCGACCAGCAGGAGTCGGTATGCCGCAATGTACGTCAGACTGTCTCGGTTGCGTACAACGATATGCGTTCCCTGGATAGCCAGCTGCGCTTCCTGCGCCAGCATCGCGACTCGTCGGACCGCGTGCGTACCGCGTATCGCCAGCAGTTCGGCATTGGTCAGCGCAGCCTGCTGGACCTGCTGGACACGGAGAACGAGTACTTCGAGGCGAGCCGGGCCTTCATCAATGCCCAGCACGATATGGAGATCGCCAGGGCACGGGCACTGAACGGCATGGGCCGGTTGCTGGAGTATCTGGATATCTCGCGTGGCGACATGCCGAGCGTGGCGGATCTTGGTCTGGTGGACGACGCGGCCCGGGTCGATCCGGACTCTGTATGTCCGGCAGATGCCCCCGAGATGAGCGAAGTGCGTCACGAGAGTATCTTCCGCTAAGGAAACACTGATCAATGGCCTCGCAGCCGGCTCCATGTCCCGGCAACGCACTTTTGGAAGGACATTGGGGCCACGGCGGCCGGTTTTACTCCCTGTAACCGCCGTTTTAGGCGGTTACAGGGGCGATTTCCGGTCCTGCGGACACACTACCCCTGCGGCAGTAGTCCCCATCGTCGCGCACGGTACAGGTTCGCCAGGGCGAAAAGGCTGTGGAGCTGTGCGGTGTTCTTCTTGAGGCCGCGGTAGCGCACCTTGCGATACCCGAAGAGGTTCTTCACCACATGGAACGGATGCTCCACGGTCGAACGCAACTGGGCCTTGTGCCGTTCATCGGTGCGGACCTGGTCGCGCTCCGCGCCTTCCGGCAGCGCGCGCACCGTGCCACGCTTTCGCGCGATGTGCGTCTCCGGGCGATGCCCGTTCAGGCGTTTCTCCGCCCCGATGTAGCCGGCGTCGCCATGCAGGCTGGCTTCCTCGCCGTGGAGCAGTTCCGGCACCTGCGACACGTCCGAGACGTTTGCCGCCGTGCCCTTCACCGTGTGGACGAGACCGGTGACGACATCCGCCCCGATATGCGCCTTCATCCCGAAGTACCACTGGTTGCCCTTCTTCGCCTGGTGCATCTCCGGGTCGCGGGCCTTCTCCCGATTCTTGGTGGAGGGCGGGGCCTTAATCAGGGTGGCGTCCACCACCGTGCCCTCGCGCAGCAGCAGGCCCCGCTGCTGGAGGTGGACGTTGATCCGGTCGAAGATCACCTGGGTCAGGTTGTGCTGCTCCAGCAGCCGGCGGAACTGCAGCAGGGTCGTAGCATCCGGGGCGTCTTCGCGGCTCAGGTCGATCCCGACAAAGCGCCGGATCGCCTGGCTGTCGTAGACCGCGTCCTCGATCCCTTCATCCGACAGGTTGAAGCACTGCTGCGCCACGTACATCCGCAGCATCCGCTCCAGACCGATCGGCGGGCGGCCGCGCTTCCCCTTCGGGTAGTGCGGCTCGATCGCCTCCACCAGCGCCGCCCAGGGCGTGATCGCGTCGATCTCCCCCAGAAACCGGTCGCGCCGCGTCTGCTTGCGCTTGGCGGAGTACTCGAGATCGGAAAAACTGCGCTGCGACATCGACCATCACCTCGGGCAGAAAACCTGCTGCCATTATCCCAAACCCGCTCGCCGGGCGGGAGCAGCGGCGGATTAAATCAGCGTCTCCCTAGGTGTCAGGTCCCGGCTGGTTGTATATCCGTTTACGAAACACATCGGGGTGCTCCTGTTGCCAGGCCTTGAGTGTCTCCACCGGCGTTCGATGCCCCAGCGCCTTTTGCCCGATCTGATGGTCGTACAGGCACTGGTAATCCCGGAGGGTGTCGTTCAGATGCGCTTCCGAGTCGAAGCGCCGGGTGCGCAGCAGGTCGGCGCTGCGTCCGTTGACGCGTTCGACCATTCAGGCACCCACGGCCCGGATTTTGCGGATCTCGCGTGCCGAGGTCGATGACGAGACGGCGGCTGCAATGAGCTGCCCGGGCATCTCCTGCCTGTCGATGGAGTCGCCGGCCGATCAGGCCCCGTGATTCTGGGAGGCGGATCCGGAAGCCGAGATCACGTTGATGCCGCCCTACGACCCGATGGGGCCGGATGGCACGCACAACCCGACCATCGTACTGGACTAGTTGCAGGTTCAGCACGGTTTTCTCGGAGAGCAGCAGACCGGTGGTGTGAGGTGCTCCTGTCCGGAACCGCGTGAAGCGGACACCTGTGGTGCGAGACAGTACTGGCCCTGGTCTCTTGTCCGGCTCAGCTTTTGCGGCTGCCGTAGGTGACGACGGACTCGATGCGTTCGGCGCGTTCGGGGTCGAGGACATCGGTCCGGGCGAGGGTAGCGGCGTCGGCGTTGATGACGTCGCGCACGCTGCCGAGGCTGCGCAGCAGGTCGCGGGCGTCGTCCGCGGCGACCCCGGGCAGGCCGCTGAGGATGAATTCGGCGACCTTGCGCCGATTGTCCGACTCGGCCTCACGGTCGACGGGATCCGGCTCGATCTGTGCGTTCAGGCCGGTCAGGTAGATGAGCATGCCGCTGTTGTCGGCATCGGGGCTGGGCAGCACGCTGATGCCGAGGGCGATGGTCAGGTGGGCCAGGGCGCGGTGGATGTCCAGCGCCTGCTGGTAGAAGCGGGGCTCGTACAGATCCCCTTCGACGATGTAGATCACCTGCCGGTAGTTGGCCTTCAGCTTCGCGGCGTTCTCCCACAGGCTCTTGTCGACCACGCTCAGGACCATGTCGGCCGCGGATTTGCGTTCGATCACGACGCCGTTGGGCAAGACGTAATCGCCCACGTCCAGATCGGTGAATTCCAGTTCCACGCCCTCCAGCTCTTCGATGCGCTGGATGATCTTGCCCTTTTCGCGCTTGTCGACGCGGATCGGCAGATGAAGATTTTCCATTGGGGACTCCGGTTGTGTGACCCGCACGCAGTCTAGGCGGAGCGCAGGGGGTAACTCGCAATCCCTCATGCAGTCTCGGATACCGGCCGGGTCCTTGTATTCAGGAAATCAGTCGGCCCCGGCGGCACGGAGCTGCTGGTAGACCTCGTCCGATTCGCTGATGTGGAAGTTGTCGTCCAGAAAGTCGTAGGCAGTCTGCCCTTCCTTGTTGGTCAGGCCGGGGTCGGCGCCGAGCGCCAGCAGGGCCTCGACCATGGACGGAATGTTGTGGGCCGCGGCGTCCATGAGGGGAGTGGAGCCGTTTTTGTCCCGCGTATTGATGTCTGCGCCGTGCTCGACCAGGGTCTCGACCATGGCCGGGTCGTCGCGCAGCGCGGCCTGCACCAGGGACGTCCAGCCGTGTACGTTGCGCACCTCGATGTCCGCGCCGTGGTCGATGAGAATGGTGGCCACTGCCGGCTCGTGTTGTGCGGCGGCGACCATCAGGGCAGTCCAGCCTTCTTCGTCCCGCGCATCGACTTCGGCGCCGTGTTCGATCAGGGTCTCGATCATGGCCGGTTCGTTGTTCCCGGCGGCGACCATGAGGGCGGTGCTCGCAAAATCGTCCTGCGCGTTGACGTCGGCACCCAGTTCGATGAGGGTCTCGGCCATCGCCGGTGTCTGGTGCTTCGCGGCGTCCATGAGCACCGTCCAGCCAAAGTCGTCCCGCCCTTCGACGTCGGCGCCCTGGTCGATCAGAAACTCGGCCATGGCCGGTTCGTTGTCTGCGAGTGCGAACATCAGGGGCGTGACGCCGTTATCGTCCTTTGCATTGACGTCGGCCCCCGCCTCGAGCGCAGCCGTGACCTCTTCGGGAGTGCCTTGCGTCGCGGCCTCGAAAAGCCGCTCCGTTGGATCGGCGGCAGAGGCGGTTTGCAGGGACAGGGCCAGGAGGGCGCCCAGGGTGATGGTCGGCAGCAGGGGGCGTTGGGTACGGGACATCCTTCTCTCCTTTGAATGACGCGGTTCCGGGACACCCGGGCAACTGTCGCGCCCCCCGGGTTTGGCGGAAATACGGTGAGATCGATCATGCCACATCCGGCGGCGCATCGCCGCTGAGCGCATCCCGCAGGGCTTGGCTCTTCCACACCTGGTTGCTGGAAAGGCTGAACGCCCTGACCCGTGGACGTGATGCAGAAGCATTTCTGGCGCACTACCGCAACAAATACCACGGAGGACCGGACCAGCCGCCGATCTGGATGGCCGTGGGAGACGATGGCTCGCTGGTTCTCGACCAGACCCGAGCGCTGCAGAATGTGATTGACGGTTACACCTGCGTCCGAGAAGGCGACGTCGCGGTGGCGAAGATCACTCCGTGCTTCGAGGACGGCAAAGCCGACATCATGCGCGGTCTCACCAATGGGCTCGGGCCTGGCACGACAGAACTGACCGTGCTTCGGCTACGAGGCCCGGTTACCACGAGCACCTAGCGATGATCGAGGAGCAGCGGCGGCTGATCGAGCCGAAGCAGTCCGCCTGTCTTTCAACCTGCAGCGACCTTACGAGTTTTCCTCGTCGTCCAGCGATGCGCCGCCCTGTTCGAGAAAGCGGCGTACTTGCTCTTGCCGGCGGAAGGCGCCCTGGCCCGATCTGCGCGTTCGCGTGAGGGGGATGGATTCCCCGGATTTCAGATAGATGACCGGCCTGTGGGCGGGTTTGCTATGGCCGGAACGCTGTGACCTCGACCACGTCGTCTCCACGGCCACCCGGCTGATGTCCTGCAAGGGGATATCGCGGATCTTGCCGGGACTCCCCGGCTGCCACCAGCGCCGTTCGGCGACCTGTAGCTGGTCAACCCCGGGCGGCAGCCACAGGGCCACGACATTGCGCTGGAACAGCAGCAGGTAGAGACCCAGTACGCTCATCGCCAGGGGCATCCACAGGCCGAACGTGACCTGGTGGCTCATGTGAAAGTCTCCCTCCTGACGGACATCGTCGAGGCCGGTGTTGACCTCGTCCACGATGGATTGAACGCCCGATCGGCCGCTCCGGCTGTAGCCCAGTATATCCACCGAGCCGTCGTCCAGTTGCAGGTTGGCGGAGTAGGTGCGGTCGCCGTCGCTGTTCCGACTCTCGCCCAGTGTGGCCTGCTGGATCTCTTCCAGGGGGTAGCGGCCCTCGGTGGATTCATGGATGCCGAACGGGGCCGATCGGGTGAGTTCGCAGTAGCGCTCCTCCGCCCCGCAGGCGAGATGCGTGCTGCGGCCGAACGTGGTCAGGAAGATCACGCTCATCACGAGCACGAAGAGCCCCATGAGCGGGGTGCCCCAGTTCTTGAATACCAGTTGGTTACCCACGGTTTCGCTTCTCCTTGTGGCTGGCCTGAGCATGTGCGTCGGGGCGTGGCGTGAACCGCACCATCGACCGAACAATGAAACCGGATGTCAGCCCGGCCGAGACACCTCCGTTTGGAGGGGGCGACATTGCCTGACGGCCTTTGATGATCTCACTCGAAATCCGGAACCCTCGGGGTTTCGTTCAGGCGCTCGGTCGGATTCGCCTCCGGTAGCAACACAGTCGTGCGTCATCTTCCGCGGCGGCCGACGGTGCTTGAGATTCGGAGGAGGCTGCGGTAGAAAGACCCTGTAATGGAAGAGGTTGCGTGATATGGATATCGGGGAGGAGCGTCGATGAACATCAATATCCACATGTTGATCGGCGGCGTGTTGGCGCTGCTGGTAGTGCTGTGGGCGTGGCAACGGCGCCGTCTGCTCCGGCGTGCCGAGGCCGAGCAGGCCGAATGGCAGGCACAAAGCCGCCAGGTAGACGCGATTCAGGAGGCCATGATGGAACGGGACGACGTCGCCAACCGGCTGGCGGAGCTGGAGCGATCCGGCGGCGACGAGGACGCCCTCGAGTCCTTGCGCGTCGAGCTGGAGGCCATCGACGTCCGGTTGACGGAGCAACTGGAAGCGATGACCGGCCGTAGCGAAGGCGCTGCAGCTGGAAAGCCTCGCGGCTGACTACCACGCCCGTGCGAGGCCTGCGTCGATGCTGGCTGGGAGGTATGCGGGGACGACGGAAGCCTGTCGGCCCGGGTTCGAGATGCCCCCGACTTGCAATGAGAAGGCGCGCAGCCAGGGGTTCCTGCAACCTTTCCCGCGCGTTGTCCGTCAGCCGGATGAACCCCGTGCCGAACGACGCTCCTGGATGGGGCCTGGATCCGCGAACCCGCGCGGGCAAAGCCTGGCGCCGGAGGAACGCAAAAATGTGCGCTATTTCCAGAAACGGTGCTTAACGTCTCTGGAAGGTCGGTACAACCCTGATTTTGGTGTGGACGGCTGGTTCCGCATAGTGATAGAAAAAGTGGTGTTTCCCGGTCAGGATGATCGGGCGCTCAAAACGCCTTTCGGTTTGCTCCTTGCAGGGGGGCGAAGCGACGAGAGCGATTTGCCCCCACCGGCGCTGGGGCGACCAACAATCATGGACGAAAAGGACCCCCGCAATGCGCGGTAGCCACCGCATTTCCCACTTCGACGTCTCCCTCTTGTCAGCTCGTCAAGCGTCACGAGTGTTCTGCACCTTTGTGGGTGCCGGAGCGTTTGTCGTGTCTGACCGAGACTTCATCTGGTCACAAGGAGTGAATCATGTCCAAAGAAGGAACGGTTGCGCCCAGGGAGCGCATCAACATTCGTTATGTCCCGGCCACTGGAGACCAGCAGGCGGAGACCGAGCTTCCGCTGAAGCTCCTGGTCGTCGGTGATTTCAAGGGTGGCACCGAGGATACCCCGGTCGAGGAACGCTCCACCGTCTCGGTCGACAAGAACAACTTCCAGTCCGTGCTCGCCGAAGCGGGCCTCGGGTTGGAGGCCTCGGTGCCCAACCGTCTCCAGGACGGCGATGAGGACAGCGATCTTCCGGTGAGTCTCTCCTTCAAGGCGCTGGACGACTTTTCCCCGGACAAGGTCGCCCAGCAGGTCCCCGAGCTGCGAAAGCTGGTGGAGCTGCGCGAGGCACTGGTTGCCCTCAAGGGGCCGCTGGGCAATGTGCCGGCGTTTCGCGAACGCCTGCAGGAGCTTCTGGAGAGCGAAGAGGCGCGAAACCAGCTGCTGGAAGAACTCGAACAGGACACCCCCTCCACGGATGAAACCGAGTAATCGGGGCTTGCAACGGAAGCGAGGTAACAAGCAATGAATGAAGTGGTAGAGGAACAGTCCCGCGACGGCGTGGCCACCGGGTCCCTGCTGGATCAGGTGATGGCGCAAACCCGCATGGCGCCGGCGGACGAAGGCTATGATGTCGCGCGCAAGGGAGTTGCTGCCTTCATCAGCGAACTGCTGCGGGATGACGAAGAAACGCCTCAGGTCAACAAGGCGGTCGTGGATCGCATGATCGTCGAACTGGACCGGAAGATCAGCGCGCAGGTGGACGAAGTCCTGCATCTTCCCCGGTTTCAGAAGCTCGAATCGGCATGGCGCGGGCTCAAGCTTCTCGTGGACCGCACCGATTTTCGCGAGAACATCCGCCTGAGTCTGCTGCATGCCACCAAGGAAGAACTCCTCGACGACTTCGAGTTCTCTCCCGAGCTTGCCCAGAGCGGGCTGTATCAGCATGTGTATGCATCCGGCTACGGCCAGTTCGGTGGTGACCCGGTCGCCGGGGTCATTGGGGTTTACGAGTTCAACCCCAGCACGCCCGACATCAAGCTGCTGCAGTACACCGCTGCGGTGGGCGCAGTGGCGCATGCACCGTTCATTTCGTCGGTCGCACCAGAATTCTTTGGTGTGGAGAGCTTCCAGGAGCTCCCCCATATCAAGGACTTGTCCGCAGTCTTCGAAGGCCCGCAGTATGCGCGCTGGCGCAGTCTTCGCGAGAGCGAGGATGCCCGGTACCTGGGGCTGACCGCGCCCCGTTTCCTGCTGCGGATGCCCTACGATCCGGTCGAGAACCCGATCAAGACCTTCAGCTACCGCGAGACGGTGAGCCAAAGCCATGAGCATTATCTCTGGGGGAATACGGCCTATCTCCTGGCCGAACGCCTGACCGACAGCTTCGCCAAATACCGCTGGTGCCCCAACATCATTGGCCCGCAAAGTGGCGGAGCGGTCGAGAACCTTCCCGTCCACACCTTTGAGGCCATGGGCCAGCTGCAGGCGAAGATTCCCACCGAGGTGCTGATTACGGACCGTCGGGAGTACGAGCTCGCGGAAGAGGGTTTCATCGCTCTGACGATGCGCAAGGACAGCGACAACGCGGCTTTTTTCTCCGCCAACTCGGTGCAGAAGCCGAAACGCTTCCCGAATACCCCGGAGGGTCAGGCGGCCGAGACCAATTTCAAGCTGGGCACCCAGCTCCCGTACATGTTCATCATCAATCGCCTTGCGCACTACATCAAGGTGCTGCAACGCGAGCAGATTGGTGCCTGGAAGGAGCGGCAGGATCTTGAGCGGGAGCTCAACGACTGGATCCGACAGTATGTGGCGGACCAGGAAAATCCGCCCGCCGATGTGCGAAGCCGCCGTCCCCTTCGGGCTGCCGCGATCGATGTTTCCGATGTGGAGGGAGACCCGGGCTGGTATCAGGTATCCCTGGCGGTTCGGCCACACTTCAAGTACATGGGCGCGAACTTCGAACTCTCGCTTGTCGGTCGTCTGGACAAGGAGTAAGGGCCGATGACCGAGGTGTCTCAGACCATCAATGGGCCCCGGTTGTTCGAGCGTCTGGCCGCACCGGGTTACCCGGTCCCTTCGGGTGGCGGCGACCAGGCGCTTGTCGACTCGATCAAGCGGCATTTGACCGATCTGCTCAATAGCTGCCCGGGCCACAGTCCGTGCGTGCCGGAACTCGGACTGATGGATTTCAACGATGCCACGGGCGCCGCGCTGGACCTCAAGCTTGGTGTGCGGCAGGCCGTTCAGGCGTGCATCGAGCGGTTTGAACCGCGCATCACCGATGTGAACGTGGAGGTCCAGGACAACGGCAGCCAGTCGACACGGCTTCAGTTTCGGGTGCGTGCCCGGCTGGCGTCGGACGGCCGGCGTGACGAAACCACCCTGGACCTGTTGCTGGCCGATCGCCGGTACTGGCTCGTCGAATGACGGCGTTGGCCGGGTTTGAGTGATGCTGAACCGTTACTACAGGGACGAGCTGAACTTCCTGCGGGAGCAGGGCCGCGAGTTCGCCGAGGCCTACCCTCAGCTGAGCCGTTTCCTTTCCGAGCGTGGAACGGATCCGGACGTGGAGCGCTTGCTCGAGGGCTTTGCCTTTCTGACCGGGCGCATGCGCGAGAAGGTCGAGGACGAGTTTCCGGAACTCACTCACTCGCTGATCAACACCTTGTGGCCGAACTACCTGCGGCCGGTGCCCAGCATGACGATCGTGCGGTTCACTCCGGTGTGGCAGGCATTGACCGGGGCCTACCGCATCCCGCGGGGCACCATGCTGTCCAGTGTTCCGGTGGAGGGTACCGAGTGCCGGTTCCGAACCAGCCATGACGTCACCCTGAACCCGTTGGAGGTGGTGGAGGTGGAAGACCTCCACTCGGGCAATTCCTCGGAGCTGACCCTCCACCTGCGTGTGCATGGAGACCAGCCGCTGGATGCGGTCGCTCCCGAGTCCATGCGGTTCTACCTTGGTGGCGACGAATATTCGGCGCGGATGCTCTACCTCTGGCTCCAGCATTACCTGGAAGACCTGCACCTGTGGATCGATGGCGAGCAACACAGATTGTCCGTTGACGCCATTGGGCCGGTGGGGTTCGAACGGGATCAGGCCGTCTTGCCGTATCCGAGGAACAGTTTCGAGGGTTACCGGATTCTGCAGGAGTATCTGTGCCTTCCGGACGCGTTCCGGTTTGTCGCAGTGAAAGGTGTGAGCTCCAGTTGCCCGAGCCGGGCGGCAGAGGAGGTGAGGTTGGTGTTCCGATTCTCGCGAAGCCTTCCGTCCGATGTGCGTCCGGGGGTCGACAACTTTCAGCTGCACTGTACGCCGGCCGTGAACCTGTTCGAGATGGATGCGGACCCGGTCGATCTGACCGGTCAGCGGAGCGAGTACAGGATAACGCCCAGCAGTCGAAACCCGGGGCATTACGAAGTGTTCAGCGTCGACGAGGTGGAGGGCTGGCTGACCGAGGCGGACGGGCGCTTTCGTGGAAAGCCCAGGCGTTATTTCCCCTTCGAAAGTTTCCAGCATCAGCTGGAGCGGGATCGCGGCGGGGAATCGTTGTTCTATCGGGTGCGCACGCGCGAGAGCATGCGAAATGATGGCTTCGACCACGACATCTCCTTTGTGCGCGGCGACGAGGTCCAGCGACTGGGAGACCGGGAAACCGTCTCGTTGCGGCTCACCTGTACCAACCGGCGCCTCCCTGAGGCACTGACGGTCGGGGACGTGACGACATACGCCGACGACTCGCCGGCCATGGCCACGGTAAGCAACATCACGGCACCCACGCCGCGGCTGCAGCCACGCCTGGATGACGGCCTGCTCTGGACGCTGCTGTCGAACCTGGCCCTCAACTATCTCTCGTTGCTGAGCACGGATGCTCTCCGCTCGGTATTGCGGGCCTACGATTTCCGGTCGTTTGCAGACCGTCAGGCGGAGCGAGTCTCGCAAAATCGGCTGGCCGGGATTCGTTCGATTCGGACGGAAGCGGCGGACCGACTGTTCCAGGGGTTGCCGGTTCGGGGTTTGCGTTCGGTTGTGGAACTGGATGAAGACGCCTTTGGGGATGAAGGGAGCCTTTATCAGTTTGGCTCGGTTCTGGCCAGGTTTCTGGGGTTGTACGCGAGCATCAACTCGTTTCACGAGTTGCAGGTCATTAATCGGAAAAGCGAGCAGAGCTACACATGGAAGTGGCAGCCCGGACAACAACCGCTGATGTAGTGCCCGAGGCCCTTCGGGACCGCGCGCATCACTACGACTTCTTCCAGTTGGTGGAACTGTTGTTTCGCGTGCGCGGGGAGAACCCCGACCCGAAGGTGGACACGCGGCCTGTCGTCCGTGGCCTTCGGTTCTGTGTTTCGCCCTCGTTGGGATTTCCCGGAAGTGATGTCGTTCGTCTGGGGCATTGCGATCGGCGCGGCTATTCGCTGGAAGTGGGGTTCATGGGGTTGCATGGCGCGCAGTCACCCCTGCCCGGTTACTACCTGGAACAGGTAGCGCAGGCGCGCGCTCACGACGAGGGGGCTGCGGCGGACCTTCTGGATTTTTTCCATCACCGCCTGCTGACACTTTTCCATTTCTCGTGGCGAAAGTACCGCCATCACATCCGCTACGAGGACGGTGCAGGTGACGGATTCTCGGCGGTGCTGTTTGCGCTGACCGGCCTCGCGGACGAGGGCATGCGCGGCGAGACGCCGATCAACTGGAGCAAGATGCTGGCGTATGCCGGCCTGGTGGCGGGGCGCTCCCGGGCTCCGGAAGTCGTGGGGGGAATCCTTGCGCATTACTTCGACCTCGAGCAGGTGACGGTGCTTCCCTGGTGTGCCCGATCGGTGCAGATATCGCCCGATCAACGTAGTCGTTGTGGTGTCGCCGGTATGCGGCTGAACCAGGATTTCACCATCGGAGAGCGGGTGCGCGACATCAACGGCAAGTTTGTGATCCGCATTGCCGGACTGAGTCGCACACGAATGAGCGATTTTCTCCCCAGTGGCAGGGAGTTCCGCGTATTGCAGTCGCTGGTGGATTTCCTCCTGCGTGAACCGCTCGCGTATGACCTGGAGCTGGAACTGCAGCCAGAGGAGGTCGATGGCATGCGGCTTTCCTGCCCGAAAACGAGTCAATTGGGATGGACCAGTTTTCTCTCTCCACGAACGGAAGCGATGCGCCAGAGGCGGCGTGTCCGTATACAGACAAGGGAGTGATGTGGTGGCGGAACGACCGACGGATCTGACCATGGTAGTAACCAATCCGGCGGTGCTCGATGGTCAGTGCAGCAGTAGCCATGTCTTCGGTACGGATGGCGGTTGCATTGGCAGCGATGAGGGTGCCTGTGATTGGTGGCTGCCCGACACGGCGGGGCGAGTCAGCGGAGTACATGCCTTTGTCGGATACGAGGACGGCAGTTTCATCCTGCAGGCGGAAGGCGGCGATACCTATATCAACAATGGAAGGCAGCCGCTGGGGCGAGATCAGAAGGTCTCGCTGTCCGAGGGGGACACCCTGGTGATCGGCGATTACCACGTTCGTGTTCATGCCGGAAGCGCGAACGAGTATGTCGGGATCTCCGCTTTGGCCGGGGCGCTGACCGGAGGTCCCGAGGCGGTCATGACGGCGGATGGCGGGCCGTTGATGGCCGAGAAGGCGGATGACGCAGGCGACCCGTTGGTCGCGTTGGGTGGTCAGTCCGATGCGGGCCGGCATGCGGATGATCCGATCAAGGCATTGGAGGGGGCTATGGAGGGCAACGAAAAGAGTGGTTCGGTCAACGGAGAGTGGACGGGGCCGGACGGCGGCCGCGACCTTCGGTCCAGGGAGGAGTGTGCCATGATGAATCCGGCGCAACCCCGGTCCACGGAAGCACGCGAAGACGAACTGAAGGCGCTGGAGCAATCGGTGGGGGCCCACCTGGAGGAACGATGGTCGGGGCCGGAAACGGCGACCGCGACCGCGGGCGCCGCCGGTGGCGCGAGTATCCAGCCCTTGCTCGGAGCGTTGGGTGTGAACCTGGAATTCCGTGACGCGGCCGAGCAAAGGGAATTTCTGGCGCTCGTCGGCGAGACCGTGAAGGCGACGGTGACCGGCCTGTGCGAACTCCACCGTACTCGGCACGAGTCCAGGTACCCGCTGCGCGACCGCCGTCTGCAGCCGATTGAAGATAATCCACTTCGTCTCGAGCAGGACTATCACGAGACGGTCCGAACGATGTTTTCTTCCGATCGGAGTCCGGTGCATCTCGCGCCGGCGGCGGCGGTGTCGGAGTCGCTCGAGCTCATGAGCCGGCATCAGCAGGCAATGGAAACCGCAATCAGTGCCGGGCTGCAGACGCTGCTGTCGGCGTTCGAGCCGGACACCCTGCAGCGTCGGTTCGCGGCATATCGAACCGGAGACGACGCAGAGGCCCGTGGCGACGGTTGGTCATGGCGCATGTACCGCCACTATTTCGCGGAGTTGAATTCCGATCGGCAACAGGGCTTTGCAAAGCTGTTCTGGGAGGTGTTCGAACAGGCGTATGACCAGTCGGTGCGGAGTCGGCAAGGGGAGACGAAATGATCTCCTGCCGGGGGTGTCGGTTGCTGGTGTGGGTGATTTTTGCAGTTTTTGTAAGCGGATGTGCAACGCCATTGGAAACGGCAGGAAAGCTGGGGCAGGTGATCTGGGACCCGTCCGTTCCGGTAGGCCATCCGGAAGACCAGCCTTCTGCGGTACGCCTGAGCCTGGTGGCCGACGAGGACGTCAATCCCAACAGCGAAGGCGAAGGTACACCGCTGATGTTTCGCGTGATGCAACTGAAGGATGACTCAATGCTCATGGCCGCAAGCTATGAGGAGCTCGAGGAAGAGCTCGAAGACGCGCTCGGGACCAATTATCTGGACCACGACGACTTCACCCTGTTGCCAGGCCAGTTCAAGAGTTTTTTTCTGGATGAACTGGACTCGGATGCCCGCTACATCGGTTTGGTGGCGTATTACGCGATGCCGGATGAAGCGCAGTGGAAAAAGGCCCTGCGCGTTGAACCGCGAGGCCTCGACTACAACCTTCTCGTGCATTTGCGCAGGCACGAAGCCGACCTTAAGGACGAGGACTGATGGTGTGTCGAAATCGAGTAGTCTGGCGTGAAGGCGACTTCATCAAGCCGCAGCATTTCCAGCAACAGCAACGCAGCCTTGAAGGGGTGGTCAATCTCCGGCTCGAGGCGGCTTGCGCCTATGACCACGGGTTCGTGGAGCTGTCGCTCAACCAGGAGTTTCTCGGGTTCGGCCGGGTGGCGCTGACCCGGGCACGTGGCGTGTTGCCGGACGGGACAACCTTCGACATTCCCGGGGATGATCTGGAGCCGGAGCCGCTGGAGGTCACGGAGGCGAGTGCTGCCAACCAGCATGTCTATCTTGCGCTTCCGCTTGCGCGCGACAGCGTGGCCGAGGTGGCGGACACCGATCAGCCGGAATACGAAGGTCGGTTTCGGCGGGAGCCGCGCGAAATCCGCGACCTGCACTCCCGCGGGGGCGATGCCACGGAACTGTCCGTGGCAAGGGTGGCCCCAAGGCTGCTGTTGGAGCGCGATGATCGCAGTGGTTATGCCTGCCTGGCGCTGGCCCGGATCCTCGAGCTCCGTCCGGATGGCGGGCTGGTTCTGGATCCCCATTTTGTCCCGACGGCGCTGAGTACCCGGGTGGCCCCGAGCCTGCAGCGCTTTCTCGGCGAGATGGCCGGCCTGATGCAGGAGCGAGCCAGGAACGTCGCGCAGCGTCTCGCAGCTCCCGAGCAGGCGGGTGTTGCCGATGTCTCGGATTTCATGCTTCTGCAGCTGCTCAACCGTCTTCAGCCCCGGTTCCTGCACCTGGCCCGGCATCGCCGTCTGCATCCGGAAACGCTGTATGCCTGCATGCTGGAGGCCTGCGGCGAACTGGCGACCTTCACGGACGAGTCGCGTCTTCCGCGGACCTATCCACCCTACGACCATGACCACCCGGACGACTCGTTGCGGGCGCTCATGCAGGGACTGCGCCTGGCCTTGTCGACCGTGCTGGAGGCCCGGGCCGTGTCGATTCCGCTGGAGCATCGCCGCTATGGCCTGATGGTTGCGCCCTTGAGCGACCCGGGGCTGCTGGAGGAGGCGGAGTTCATTGTTGCCGTGCACGCCGATATGCCGGTGGAGGAACTGCGTCGCCTGTTCGTGCAGCAGACCAAGGTGGCCAGCATTGAACGCATCACGGACCTGGTGAGCCTGCAGTTGCCGGGCGTGCCGCTGGTCCCGTTGCCCGTGGCGCCACGGCAGCTTCCATACCACGCAAGCCACATCTACTTCCAGCTCGACCGGCGTAGTGAGGCATGGTCGACGTTGTCCGGCGGTAGCGGCTTTGCATTTCACGTCGGCGGGAAATTCCCGGGGCTGGATATCCAGTTCTGGGCGATCAGGAGCTAGCGATGACGGCTATCGCGGAAAGTCTGAAGGATCAGGGAAGGGTGTCCGGCGAGAGAGACCCCGGAGCCACGGTGAAGCCGGGCATGCTGGATGGCGACGAGGCATTGGTGTTCCGCCTGCGCGGATACAGCCTCAATCCACTGGTCGATGCGGCCAGCCCTCTTTTTGGACTGGTAATCCGGGTTCGGCAGCTGGAGTGGCTGGGAGACAGCGAAGCCCTGTATCGCCAGGTGGTGGAGGAGATCCGCTCCATCGACATCGAGCTCACGGAGCAGGGCTACGACAGACCAACCGTGCTGGCGTATCGCTATGTCCTGTGTTCGTTCGTCGACGAGGCGGTGATGAGCACCTCATGGGGCGGGCAGAGCGACTGGGCGGAACATTCGCTGCTGGCCCGTTTTCATGACGAGACCTGGGGAGGGGAGAAGGTCTTTTCCATCCTCGCACGGCTTCAACAGGAACCGCAGCGGTACGAAGGACTGCTGACTTTCATTTATGTATGTCTTTGTTTGGGCTTCGAGGGGCGTTATCGCATTCAGCCTGAAAGACACGACGAGTATCAACGTATCGTCAAGGCGCTGGGGGATCAGCTGTCGTCCCTGCACGAAACCAGTGAAGAAGCACTGACGGATCCGGAACGGCATGTGACGCGAAGTCGCTGGAACTCGCGCGGTGAGTTTCCCGTGTGGATGATCGTTGGACTTTTTGCTGTGGTGTCTGTGGGCCTTTATCTGGCGATGTCCTGGTCCCTCGGTCAGCAGGCGAGTGAAGTCAGCGCCCTCGTGGCGCAATGGTTCGAACAAAAAGGGAATTGACATGCTCAAGGTAGAGCTCGGCGCACTTCTCAAGCGTCTGCATCCGGTCGCACGGCAGGGCCTGGAGGCCGCGGCCGGTTTGTGTATTGAACAGCGCGCACCGGAGGTGAGTGCTGCGCATGTGCTGGCAGCGTTCCTCGATCAGCCCTTGTGCGACGTCCGCTGCTTGCTGGGCGATGCCCTCGGGGAGGTTTCGGAGCTGCGCGGCCGGTTGCTGGCCGCAGCGGCGCCCATGCGTCCGGAAGAGGAGGGCACACCGGCTTTTTCGCCGACGCTGGTCGCCCTTCTGCAGGATGCCTGGCTGATGGCCAGCACGGAGCTGGAGCATAGTCAACTGCGCAGCGGCGCCATCCTGCTCGCCTTGCTGCAGTACCCGGACCGCTACCTCGATCACGACAACGCGTATCGGATGGCGGCCGTCGATCGCCATGCACTGTTGCGCGATTTCGACCGGCTTGTCGCCGGGTCCGCGGAGCAGCCCCGGAAGGAGGGCGCCGAAGCGGTTGCCGCCAGCGGGGATGACAGTGCGCTGGGGCGTTTTACCCATTCCCTGACCGAACAGGCCCGCGAAGGTGAACTGGATCCGGTGCTCTGTCGGGATCTCGAAATCGACCAGATGATCGACATCCTGGTCCGACGCCGGAAGAACAACCCCGTGGTGGTCGGTGATGCGGGCGTGGGCAAGAGCGCGCTCGTTGAAGGACTCGCCCTTCGCATTGTCGAGGGCAAGGTGCCCGCGTCACTGCAGGAAGTGGATTTGCGGATGCTGGATCTCGGGGCCCTGCAGGCCGGCGCCGCGATGAAGGGCGAGTTCGAGAAACGCCTGAAGGCAGTGATACGGGAAGCGGCGGAGGCACGGTGCCCGGTACTGCTGTTCATCGACGAGGCGCACACCCTGATCGGGGCCGGGAACCCGGAGGGTTCGGGAGATGCTGCCAATCTGCTGAAGCCGGCCCTGGCCCGCGGGGAGCTGCGGACGATCGCCGCTACCACCTGGCGCGAATACAAGAAATACATCGAGAAGGATCCGGCGCTGGCGCGCCGCTTCCAGCCCGTCAGCGTGGCCGAGCCGACTCCGGAGCAGGCGCTGGTGATCCTTCGCGGGTTGCGGGATGTATACGAAGAGAGCCATGGCGTTGTCATCGGCGAAAGTGCCCTCCGGGCGGCGGCGGAGTTGTCGGCACGTTACCTCGCCGGGCGACAGCTGCCCGACAAGGCGATCGAGGTGCTGGACACCGCTTGTGCAAGAGTGGCCCGGGCGTTGCAGTCGCCTCCGCGGGGACTGGTTCACCTGGATAGCGAGGTTCTCGCGATGGAGCGGGAGATGGACCAGGTGCAGCGGGAGCGACTGCTGGGGCGTGCGGATGCGGGGGATCGCGAGGCGGAACTGTCGCGGGATCTTGCGGAGCTCCGGGCCAGGCGCACCGAACTCGATGCGGCATGGCAGGAACAGCGTGAGAAAGTTCGGGCGATCCTGGACCTGCACTCCCCGCTGCTGAGCGAAGCGGTGGGGCAGGACGGCGAGCGCGATGCGGCGGCCGCCAGGCTGGCGCAATTCGAACGCGAGCTCGAGGCGCTGCAGACGCGCCATGCCCTGGTCAGTGCGACGGTCGAGGCGCCCCGGGTTGCTGAGGTCATCGAGGACTGGACAGGGGTTCCGGTGGATCGCATGAGCGACGACGAGCTCGGCCGTCTGACGCGGCTTCCCGCTCTGCTTGGCGAACATATCAAGGGACAGGACGCAGCCATCGAACAGCTTCACCGGCACCTGTTGACCGCGCGCGCGGATTTGCGCCGGCCGGGGCGTCCACTGGGGGCGTTCCTGCTGGTGGGGCCGAGCGGTGTCGGGAAGACCGAGACGGTCCATCAGGTCGCCGAGCAGCTTTACGGGGGGCGACAGTTCCTGACCACCATCAACCTGTCGGAGTATCAGGAGAAGCACAGTGTTGCGCGGCTGATCGGTTCGCCGCCGGGCTATGTCGGTTTCGGCGAAGGCGGGCTGCTTACCGAGGCCCTCCGCCAGCGTCCGTACTCCGTGGTACTGCTGGACGAGGCCGAGAAGGCACACCCCGACGTCCTGAACCTGTTCTATCAGGCATTCGACAAGGGGGAACTCAGTGACGGTGAAGGTCGCTGTATCGACTGTCGCAACGTTCTGTTTTTCCTTACTTCCAACCTTGGGTATGAACAGATTGTGCGGCATCACGCGGAACCGGAGGCCCTGGAGCAGGCGCTTTATCCGGAGCTCGCCGCGTTCTTCAAGCCCGCCTTGCTGGCCCGGATGGAGATCGTTCCTTACCGGCCGTTGTCCGACAGCACCCTCGAGGAGATCGTGACCGCGAAACTCGATGGCCTGGTGACGCGTATCCGGCGGCAGCATGCGGGTGCCGAAATCGAGGTGGCGCCGGCGTTGCCGCAGGCCATCTGCCGGCGGGCGCGGCGAAGCGAGAACGGTGCCCGCATGCTCGAATCCGTCATCGAAGGCGAGCTGTTGCCGCCGGTGTCGTTGAAGCTGCTGGAGCATCTGGCCCGCAAGGAAACGATCCAGCGCATGGAACTCGGAATTGACCCGGAGAGCGGTGAATTCCGCGCTGATATCGCCTGACCACACGCCGCGATTGCACGCAACCGTGACTCTCGAATCTGACATGCAGGCGAACGGCCATGTCGTCGGCGGGCTTGTGTCGGTGGTTCCACTGGTGGAAAGCCGATCACCCGAACAGTTGCGCCGACGCACGGCCCGTTTGCTCGAGGAAACCGTGCCGACCGGCTGGGTTCGTCTCCTGGCGCTGGATGCCAGCGGGCGGTGGATGTCTGCCGACGCCAACGCGGCGCGCTACGCCTGCGATGACTTCCGGCATCCCTATGCGCATGTGGTCCGGTCCGGGCGTACGTTGCAAGCACGCGTGGCGGACCTGCGAGGGCGCATGGATGACCCGGAGTTTCGGGCCGATATCGAGGATCTGCCCGGCGACTGGGAGATCGAGTGCCGGCCGCTGCGTGGAGAAGCGGCCGGAAACGACTGGCTGGGAGTCATGGCGCTCGCGGGTCCCACGGGCCGCTTGCGGGCGCTGCGGGCCGCTCCGGACCTTGGTGCGCTGGAGCGGCTTGTCAGCACCACCTGGTACAGGCTGCTCAACCAGGCGCGAGCGCACCGCCGTGACGAGGATCTGCGCCATTCCCTGAACCGCCTGCAACAGGACTCCCGGGCCCGTTCCCTGGAACAGGCGCTTGGCCGCCGACTGATCGGGGGGTCGCCGGCCATGGCCGAACTGAGATCCCGTGTGATCCGCGCGGCGGAAACCAGGCTCGCGGTCCTCCTGCAGGGCGAGACCGGGACCGGAAAGGAGCACGTCGCACGGGCAATCCACGGATTCTCGGCGCGGCGTGAAAAGGCATTTGTGGCGATCAATTGCGCTGCCATCCCGGAGGCGCTGCTCGAATCGGAGTTGTTCGGCCACCTGCGTGGGGCCCACTCCGGGGCGACGCACGATCGCGCCGGTCTGCTGGCCGAGGCGGACGGGGGGACCCTGTTTCTGGACGAGATCGGCGACATGCCGTCGGCGCTGCAAGCGAAGCTGCTGCGGGTGCTGGAGAGTGGCCGGTATCGTCCGCTGGGCGGGGGGCGGGAGCACGAGGTGGATGTCCGTCTTGTATCCGCAACCCACCAGCCGCTGGTAGAGCTTATCCGCGATCGGCGTTTCCGGGCCGACCTCTACTACCGGCTGAACCAGTTCCCCCTCCATCTCCCGCCGTTGCGGGAGCGTCGGGAGGATATTGACGAGCTGGCCCGGCATTTCGTCGACGAATTCGCCGCGCGCGAGGGACGGGACGGCATCAGTATCAGCCACGAAGCCCTCGCCTGTCTGGAGGGGTATGAGTTCCCCGGGAACCTGCGCGAGCTGCGCAATACGCTGGAATACGCCTGCGCGATGGCGAGCGAAGGCGAAGTGATCCGGCCGGAGTTGCTGCCGGTGGCAAGGGCTACGGAGCCGGTCGTCCCGGGAGCCTCCAATCCGGCGCAGGCGCCGGTCAACCTGCGGCAGGCGGTGCGCGATTACGAGGCGCGCCTGATCCGGGAGAAGCTGCGCCAGTTCGAGGGAGACCGCGCCAAGGCTGCGCTGAGCCTGGGCGTTCCGAAAAGGACGCTGGCGTACAAATGCCGGCAATTCGAGTTGGACAAGGATTTCACATGAGGCACGGAAATGCTGCACGGCTTCTGTTACTGCCGCTCGCCTGGGCGGCAGGGCTCCTGCAGGCCAGCGAGTCGGTTGGCCCGGAAGCCGTCTCCGCATGCGTGGAGATCGAAGCAAGGGCCGATCGTCTGGCCTGTTATGACGACCTCTTCCGCTCCGAATCGGGCGACCCCGGCGCGTCGCACCCGGCCCCTCCGCTGTGGGAGGTGGTCGAGCGGCAGGAAGCTCGACGCGCGACGGACGATCATCGTCTCAGTGTCGGGGAATACGAGGAGGTGGTGCTGCTCACAGCCCCGGCACTGGGTACGCCGCCGCCGCGGCCTCGGCTGGTGGTCGCCTGCTATTCGGACATTACCCATTTCCAGGTCCATCTTCCGCTACCGGCGTCGGCGGGTCGCGTCGACATGGAGCTCGTCCAGGACGGCACCCGCATCCAGCAGACCTGGCGCGTGCGCGATGGCGGCCGGGTCGTGAGTGGGGGGCGCGGCCTGCCCGCGATCGCAACCCTGCGGCAGTTGCTGGCGGGCGGGAATCTGGAGCTGGGCAGCGAGGCGTTGCCGGCACTGGACGGGCTGCGCTTCGAGATCGACGACCTGGCCGAAGCGATTCGGCCTTTGAGGGCGAAATGTCGTTGGTAGAAGACATGGACCGGGTCGAATCCGGTGCGCACGTGGAGGCGGTGCTGGCGCCGGTGGACGGGCCCTCGGGGGTTGGTCAGGAAGTGGCCGGCAGTACCGACTACGCCTGGCTGGACGAGGAACTGATGAAGGTCGGCTCCCTGCGGCATGGCCAGATTGACTGGGCCGGCGCGGAAAGTCGCGCGATCCGGCTGCTCTGTGAAGCGGGCAAGGACATTCGGGTGCTCGCCCATCTGCTTCATTGTCTGCAGCAGGAGCGTGACCCGGCCCGCTTCGAAGTCTCGTTGCGGTTGCTCTCCGGGGCACTGGATACATGGTGGGAAAACGCCTACCCGCGACCCGGCGAGCCCGGCAAGGCTCTGCGCCGGAAACTGTTCGGCACCATCATGCAGCGCGCCGTTCACTTGGCCGCCGGTCTCCCGGCCGGCACGAAATGCGGGTACAAAGAGCACCTCGACATACTCGAGCAGTTGCAGGAGAAGGCGCGGGCGGCGGGATTGCCGGTCGACCCCCTGGAGGAGCTGGAACAAACGCTGACCCGTCTCGCGGCGGCAGCGCCCGAGGGCCCAGGGGAGCTGGAGGAGGAGCACGGACCAACGCCTCCCGAGCGGGCCCCATTGTCCGCGGATCAAGGCTCCGCGCTGGCCGGAATCGAGTTGCGCACCGGGGACGAACGCGGGCAACGGGAAGCGCTGCTTCGCGTGGCCGATCATCTGGCCGCTCAGGCGCCCGATCAGCCCATCGGCTATCGGCTGCGTCGCTACGCGGTGTGGGCGCCGATCGACGGTGTTCCCGCGACCCGTGACGGTCAACGTACCGAGCTGGCGGCCGTGGCCGCCGACCGCATGGCGGAGTATCGCGAAGGGGCGGAGCGCGGTGGCAACCACGCCCTCTGGCAGCGACTGGAGAAAAGTCTGGCGGTCAGCCCCTTCTGGCTCGAGGGGCAGCGTCTCAGTGCAACGCTGGCGCAGCGCCTGGGGTTCGATGACTGCGCCGATGCGATTCACGAGGAAACCGTCCGATTCGTAACCAGGCTACCCGGGCTTGTGGAACTGCAGTTCAGCGACGGGACCGCGTTCGCGGATGAAACCACGCGCCAGTGGCTGGCCCGGGCGGGCGGGACGGAAAGCAGCGGACTGCCGGCAGCGGATGCTCCATGGCAGCAGGCCCTTGCAGAGGCGCGCTCCTGCCTGGACCAGGACGATGGTCTGAACACCGCACTCGCCATTCTCGACCGTGGGCTGGCGGCAGCCAGGTCTCCGCGTGACGAGGCCTATTGGCGTCTTGCCAGCGCCGACCTGCTTGGGGAAGCCGGGCTGGAGGCTCTGTCCCGGCAGCAGTACCGGGCGGTACAGGCCGTGATCGAGGACCTCGCACTGGAACACTGGGAACCCCAGCTCGTTCAGCGCCTGAAGGCGGCCGGTGCAGGCTGTCGGAACTAATCGGAAAAACACGCAGGAAGCACACATGTGGAATCACGCAAGGAAAGGCATCTCCCGCTTCGCACGGAGCATCTTCAAGCCGTCCGCCATCGGTGGGGCCGGGAAGGCGGCGGGTCAGGGGGGCGGCTCCGGCAAGCTCTGGTTCTGGTTGCTCGTGGCGATGCTGGCTGCAGTGCTGGCCGTGATCTGGATATGGGGGCCGGCCTGGCAGGTGGGCGACAGCCACCCGCTGGCACCCTGGCCGAACCGGCTCGCGGTGATTCTGGCCGTGGTCGCAACGGTGCTCGTGATATGGGGTGTGCGTCTGGCCGCCCGTTTGAAGGCGGTTGACGAGGAACGCAGACAGGCTGACCAGCCCGACCCGGTAGCCCTTGCGGTGGAGTACCAGACCCAGGGCCTGGCCCGCTGGCTTGAACAGCTGCGCGGACACCTCGGGCGGCGCCGCCGGGCCATGTATTCTCTCCCCTGGTACATGGTGCTGGGCCCGGACGACAGCGGAAAGACCAGCCTGATCAATCGGTCGGGATTGCGTTTCGCGCTGACCCGGACGGTGCTGCAGCCGGAGGAGGATGAAGGCAGCGGTCGGCGTGTGGACTGGTGGGTGAGTGATCAGGCGGTGCTGGTCGAGCCTGGAGAGGGCCTGCTCGAACACGATTCCGGAAGGGATGAAAACGCGATGGACGCGGTGTCCCAAGGGCTCTGGTCCAACCTGGTTGACTGGATCCGGGTCCAGCGGCCCCGGCGCCCCCTGGACGGGGTCCTGCTGGTGCTGGATCTTTCGTGGCTGGCGTCGGCCAACCCTTCAAAGCGCCGTCAACAGGCCGAGATGGTCCGCGGACGCTTGCAGGATCTGACAACCCGCTATCGGAGCCGGGTGCCGGTCTACGTGGTCCTGACCAAGATGGACGGTCTTTTCGGGTTTGACGAATTCTTCCGTCATTACGGCCGGGATGCCCGCAGCGAGCCACTGGGCTTCTCCTTCGAGCCCGGAGTCGCGGACCAGCCCGATCACTGGGAGCAGGCCTTCGCCAAAGAGTACGAAGGGATGGTCCAGCGCATCGACCGAAGGCTTTTGAACTGGCTGGCGGAGTCGCGGGACCGTTCCGAACGGGAGGCGGTGTTCCGTTTCTCCCGCCAGCTGGCGGGGCTGGGCGAGGTGCTGCGCGAGACCCTCCAGGAAGCACTCAGCGCCCGACGATACGCCACGGAACCGCAGGTACGCGGAGTGTATTTCACGTCCGTGTATCAACAGGGCGTGCCGGTGGACCCCTTTGCGGAAACGGCAAGCGCGCGTTATCGCATGAAGGGCGAAGCGCGTCCGGCATACAGGGCGGCGCGCTCGGTCGCGTATTTTTCCGAACAGCTTCTCCAGCGCGTGGTGTTTCCCGAGGCGGGGTTGGTCGGAGAAACGGCCGATGCTGTCGCGAAGCGTCGTACGGTGCACCGGGCAACGATTGCGCTGTGCCTGGGCGGCGGTCTGGCGCTGGTGCTGGGCTGGGGTCATTTCTACCAGAAGAACGCCCTTGCCCTGCAGGCGGTGGAAGCCAAGGCCCATGGGCTAATGGACGTACAGCCCTCGGTGATGCAGCGTGACGACCCCACCGGGCAAAGCATGGTTGATCTGCTGGACCGGATGCGCGATGCGACTGCGGTTTTCGGTGACTATCGACAGCGCTGGCCGGCCGTGGCGGATATGGGCCTGTATCAGGGGTATACCGTGGGCCGGATGGTCGATCAGGCCTATCTGGACATGTTGCAGTACCACTTCCTGCCCGCGGTGATGATCGGTATTGCGGACGAGATGAACACCGCGGCGCCCGGCAGCAACGAACAGCTCACCCGATTGCGGATTCTCCGGATGATCTCCGATGCCAGCGGCCGCCAGCCGGAGCGCGTGCATGCCTACATGGCGGATCGCTGGCAGAGACAGTTCCCCAACCAGGGTGAGCTGCAGCGCCGGCTGCTGGCCCACATGGATTACGCCATGGCCCATACGGATCTCCTCTCGGAGTGGTCGCAGGGCAACCCCCGTGCGCAGGCGGCGATGGAGCCGGTGGAGGGCAGTATTCGGGAGGCCCAGCAGGTGCTCGCGCGTCAGCCGCTTGACGAACGGGTCTATTCCCTGCTGCGCAAGCAGGGCGAGGCCCGTGGCGACGGGGCACTGCGTCTCGACCGTCGGGTCGGACCCGGGTGGAGTACGGTCTTTCGGGCGCGGGATGGCGACGTCTCCAGCATTCGGCTCCCCGGGCTGCTGACCCGGCAGGGCTTCGAGGAAGTATTTCTGGAGGACATCGAGGAGGCCACCGAACTGGCGCTGGTGGACCTGTGGGTTCTGGGCCGACGTGACGATATCGCCTTCAGCGACCGGGATGAGGAGCGGCTCCGCGACGCGCTTCGCGAGCGCTACGTGGCCGATTACCATGTCACCTGGCGTCAGGCCCTGGACAACATCCGGCTGGTCGATTTCGAGCATGTGTCCCACGCCGTTGTGGTGATGGATGCACTATTGGGGGCGAGTCGTCCTCTGGATCGGCTGTTGCTCGAGGCGGGGCGCCATACCGATCTCTACCCGCGCCTGCCGGTGGACGACGAAGCCGCCCGCGAGGCGCTCAAGACTTCGCCGCGTTACCAGCTGGCCGGCGAGGTTGCCCGGCATTTCGAGGCCCTGCACGCCGTCGGCCGCGCCGACGAGGACGACCCGAGTGACCTGGAAAGCGCGATGGCCGCGGTGGCAGAGCTGCGGGATCACCTTCGGGCGATCGAGCAGTCCAGCGAGCCCGGGCGTACGGCCTTCCGGCACGCACGCGACCGTCTGTTGCTGTCGAGCGGTGACCCGGTGGAGGCGGTCGAGCGTCTGGCGGGGGATCTGCCGGCCCCCGTTGATCGATTCCTTGACGACCTGGCGCAACAGAGCTGGCAGCTGATCACCGCCGAGGCGATTCGTTATCTCGAGCGGCAATGGCTGGACGAAGTGGTGGCCCCTTTCGAGAGCGGTCTGGCGGGACGTTATCCCCTCGATCCGGAGGCCGACCGCGAGGCGGCACTCGAGGACTTCGAGGCATTCTTTGCGGAAGGCGGGGTGATCGATGGTTTCTTCCAGGACAAGCTGCAGCCGTTCATCGACGAGGGGCCGGAACTGCTCGAGGATGCGGATGGCGCTTCGCTGCTGAACCCCGCCGTGCTGCGGTCGGTCGAGCAGGCCCAATGGATTCGCGAAGCCTATTTCGGTCGTGATGGCCTCCTGGACGTGGAATTCACTGTAGAGCCCGTAACACTGAGCAGCGACAAGCGGCGAAGCATTCTCAACGTTGACGGACAACTCCTGGAATACCGCCACGGTGCGCCGGAAGGGGTTCGCATGATCTGGCCCAACAACCTTCGCGATACCAACGAAAGCCGGATCACCCTGGTACCGGGACAGGTCAACCGCTCGCCACGCAGTGTGTCGTTCCGCGGGGCATGGGCATGGTTCCGTCTGGTGGACCACGCCGAGATCGTCTCCGCCGGGGAAAGGGAGCTGAAACTTCGCTTCGGCGTTGATGGGGGGCACATGACCTACGAGCTCACCGCCAAGGGCTCCCGGAACCCCTTCACCCGGCCTCTGACACGGAACTACGACTTGCCGACAGCGCTTTACCACGACGGGGGAAGCCGGAATGCTGAAACGCGTTGAGGGGTGGTTCCGGCGTCGTGGCCAGGGCGATGCAACGCCCGCGGCGGCTGCCGGGGACACTGCGGCCGGGTTGGGCCTGCGCCCCGTGCCCGCGGAAATGCTGGACGCGTTTCTGGAGACCGTTCGGCTTGCCGATTACCAAGGCTGTTCTCCCTGGGTGCTGCGTGAAGAGCAACAGCTCGCAACGTTTCGGCGTGCGTTGGAGCATCTGGTCCAGAGTGGCGTTTGGCTGCAGGTTGCCGATGAGGGGGTCGAACACTGGGATGGGCGCCTGATGAGCCTGTGCCCACGCCCGACCGAGCCGCTGGGGTTCGTGCTCGCCTGCCGGCCGCAACCGGAAGCGGCGTGGCAGCTACGGTTCTTCGGCGTGCCCGAGCAGTGGCGGGGGCGGGGTTATGGCCGTCGGTTGTTAAGAAAGACCCGGGAGGCCTTTCGGGGGGAACCCTGTGTCGCGCGTCTGCCTGTCGTCTGCGAAGCAGCGGCCCGTTGTCTGGAAGGTGCCGGCTTCGAGCGCCCGGGGACGGATGCAAAGGACGTAATGCATTACGAAGCACCGGCCTACTGGGGACCCTGACGGGTTTGTCCCGGTCGGGGGCATCAGGCTGCACGGCCGGCTTCCACCTGTTGCCGTTTCCGTCCCCGTCCCTCGGTGCGCAAGGGGCGGGGCGGACGGTCCGGGGCCGTGCGGCGCCCGGGTAACAAGTTGCCCGCAGGCAACATCCTGCTCGCCATGCCGGGCAAGACTTCGCCCACGGGAGGGGAGACTCGGTTGACTGGGGCGACAACTTATTGTTTTTCAGGCCGCACAAAGAACGGGGCAGCATTGGCACGGAAGCTGCTTTTCGTTTGGTGTCCTCCGGGACATTCACCAACCAACGTCACAAGGAACTGACAATGCCAACACCTTGCTACATCAGCATCCAGGGACAAACCCAGGGCAACATCACCGCTGGCGCGTTCACCCCCGATTCGGTCGGCAACATCTATGTGGAAGGGCACGAGGACGAAATGCTTGTCCAGGAGGTCAAGCACGTGGTGACTGTCCCGACCGATCCGCAATCCGGTCAGCCCTCCGGTCAGCGCGCGCACAAGCCGCTGATCGTCACCGTCGCCCTGAACAAGGCCGTGCCGCTGCTCTACAACGCCCTGGCAGCGGGTGAATCCCTGCCGTCCGTGGACCTGCGCTGGTACCGCACCTCCACGGACGGCAAGCAGGAGCATTTCTTCACCACCACGCTGACCGACGCCACCATCGTGGACATCGATCTCAGCATGCCGCACGCGCAGGACGCATCCAAGGCCGAGTTCACCCAGCTCGTGAACGTCAGCCTGGCCTATCGCAAGGTCGACTGGGAGCACACAGTGGCCGGTACCTCCGGTACCGACGACTGGCGTTCGCCCGAGGAGTCCTGATCCGGATCGAGGCCGCCCGGACGGGCGGCCTCGACCCTCGAATCAAACGCTGTCATGGCCGCCGATGGACTCTCGTGGTGCCGGGGGCTATGCAGTCTGGATAGCCAATACAAGGGAGAAGGAACCATGTCCAAAACGATCATGGTCGTGGGAGACCTGGATACCGGGCATGACGGCTACCCGCCAACGCCCGTGATCTCGGGCAGTCCCTCGGTCTTCGTCAACGGACGCCCGGTTGCGCGCGAGGGCGACCCGCTGGCCCCGCACAAGAAATCCGGCAAGTCCACCCACACCCGCAACATTGATCCGGGCGGTTCTACGGTGCTGGTGGATGGCCGCCCTGTCGCTCTGACGGGCCACCCGGTGTCCTGTGGTGGCGTCATGGTGGGTGGGGGCGGCAGTGGCGTTGTGAGCGGATCCTGACAGTCCCACCACCGTCGGCCGGATAGGTCCGTTCGTCGGCCCACCCGGGCTGTCCGGTCCGTTCGAAGTCGGGCGTGAGCAGGTCGTCCGGCCGGGGTTCGGTGGGGCCTGGCGCGGGCAGCACGCGCGGCAGGTCGTCGTTTTCGGTGTTCCGGCGCCACTGCACGCGGACGACGAGCTCTTGCCTGCGGATGTGGTAGTGGCCGCCCCTGTGTTCGATGTCGGGCAGCGAGCGATCGATCCAGAAGTAGTATTCGCGCCCGTCGGGCAGGTAGCGCTGGAAGCGGGGTGTCAGGAGTTGCCCGATGGACTCCTCCGGCGCTCCGACGGGTGCATCGTTGGCCTGCTCGACGCTTCGGGTGCGGGTGCTCAGCCGGAAGGCCGCGACCGGTTCCCAGTCGGGCGCCAGGCCGGGGAGGTTGCTGCGCGCGGTCACGCGGCGGTTGGCGCGGTCGGCATCGTCATCGAAGCGCGCCGGCACGAGCGGCCCCGCCGAGTCCGGCTCGAGGGCGGGCGGGTGCGCGGCGGAGTGGCGCAGCAGGGAGTGCGTCGTGACCTCGGACACGGCCTCGACACGGATGTGGCCCGTTGCCGGCATTGGGGCGAGTGCGAGTTGCATGTTCAACGGTTTCAACGGTGCGGGCTCAGCGGCGGTAGTGCAGGTTGAGTCGGTCCTGGTGTTCGAGGAGGACCTGGCTGAAGGTTTCGTCGTCCATGTCGCGCCAGTAGCGCGGGGGCCGGCCGGTCTGGCGGTCGTGCTCGAGGGTGGTGGGGTCAAGCGGGCGAAACTTTTCCCACATGGGGGTGTCGGGCAGGGGTTGGGAGGTGTCCATGAAGCGCTGGATCATGTCCCAGGTGGCGCGCTGGTCGACGTGGCCGGTGGCCCCGAACATGCCGGCGATGGGGACGTGGATGTCCCGGCTGTAGTGGACGAGGCTGAGGCTGTACTGGGGCAGTCCCTGGTGGCTGGGGGTGCTCTGCAGATGGCAGTCGAACTCGCGGAACGGGCGTCCGTGCAGGATCTTCCAGGCGGTTTTGCGGCGTCTCGGGTTGTCGTAGACGATGACGTTGCCGGTGCGGCGGTTGAGCTCCCACTGAGGGCCGCGCTGGAGGCCGCCGACGGAGGGGAACAGGCGGTAGATCAGGTTGGCGCCGCCCCAGAGCACGGGGGAGACGACCGCGATCCAGAAGGGGATTTCCCAGTAATAGAACGATGTGGCCAGTGATGAGAAGCTGTCGCCCCGTCCTGCACTGTGATCGGTCTGAATCAGCAGAAGGGAGGACAGGATGCTGATCGGGAACATGCCGACGACGCCGGCCCATCCGGTGAGGCGGATGATCCCGACGATGAAGTTGAGTCGGGAGAGGGAGGTGTACCGCAGGCACTCCTCGTCCCAGCGGATGGGGAAGCCGGGACGTTCGCGGGGGCGCGGGGAGGTGTTGTTCGCGGGCTGGTCCCGGGTGTTCTCCTCGTTTTCGCGCAGTTGCCGTGGCGGCAACTTCTGCAGGTCCTGCAAGGGGAACAGGTCGACGGTGGGGCACCGGCGGGGGAGTTGCTGTCCGCTGGCGGCGGTCATGCGGAACCGCCGCGAGCGCTGGTCGGGCTCGGGGCGGGGCCAGTGGGCCTGTTCGGCGGTGTAGGCGGTGTCCGCGTAGGTGATGGGATCGAGGTTGTTCATGCGGTCTCGCGGTCGTCTTTGCCGTCGTCGGCCGGGTAGGTCCGTTCGTCGGCCCACCCGGGCTGTCCGGTCCGTTCGAAGTCGGGCGTGAGCAGGTCGTCCGGCCGGGGTTCGGTGGGGCCTGGCGCGGGCAGGACGCGCGGCAGGTCGTCGTTTTCGGTGTTCCGGCGCCACTGAACGCGGACCGTGATCGTCTGTCTGTGGATGTGGTAGTGCCCGCCCCTGCGCTCGATGTCGGGCAGCGAGCGATCGATCCAGAAATAGTACTCGCGCCCGTCGGGCAGGTAGCGCTGGAATCGGGGTGTCAGGGGTTGCCCGACCCCGTTTTCCGGGGCCTTGACCGGCCCGTCGTTGGTTGCTTCCGCGCTTCGGGTGCGGGTGCTCAGGCGGAAGGCCGCGACCGGCTCCCAGTCGGGCGCCAGGCCGGGGAGGTTGCTGCGCACGGTCACGCGGCGGTTGGCGCGGTCGGCATCGTCATCGAAGCGCGCTGGCACGAGCGGCCCCGCCGAGTCCGGGTCGAGGGCGGGCGGATGCGCGGCGGAGTGGCGCAGCAGGGACTGCGCCGTGACCTCGGACACGGGTTCGACACGGATGCGGATGTTGGCGAGCAGGGTGACGAGGCGTTCGTAGGCGGCCTGCGGGTCGTGGCTCCAGGGCTGCGCGTCGGTGTTGCGGGGGCCGAAGGGGCCGAGGGCCAGCCACTGTTCGATCTCGGTATCGGAGAACAGGGTGGCGGCGAGGGTGGCGGCCAGCGCGATGCCGAGGGCGATCCAGCCCACGGGGCCGAGGCCGAGCCACAGGGGGCTGGTCTTGACCAGCACGGACCCGGCGACCACCAGGGTACTGGCGGCCGCGAGGGCGAGCGCGGTCCCGGGGGCGGTATTGCCCTGATCGAACCGGGTAAGGGCATCGCGGCCGAGCAGCGCGGCGCTGGCGACGCCACCGACGAAGCCGAAGAAGTTGACCACCGTGAGGGTGCCGCGAAGCTGAGAGCCAAGGTCTTGCAGGACCGTGATCTGCGAGCGTTTCAGGAGGTCACCGAACGGCAGGTGCCGGCTGATGACCTCGGCGCGCAGTTGCTGCAGGCGGTTGTGGCGCTCGCCGTGGAACTCGACGGCCTTGGCCGAGGCGACGGCGAGGTCGAACATGGCGCTAAATACTGCCCATCGGTTTGTGCCTGCATCGAGTCGCGCCTGTTGGTGACGGCGTTCTTGATACAGATTGAACGCCTCGATGGCCATGATCAGGTAGGGCAGGCGCAGGGTGTCGGCGGCGTCGGCGACGCTGGCCTGTGCGCGGACGCGGCGTGCCAGGCGTGCGGCGTTGGAGTCGCGATCGGCGACCAGCACCGCCAGGTGCATCTGGCCGGCCTTTTCGGCGGCGTCGGTGAGGCGCCGGGTGTGCTCGGGGGGCAGCACGCGGCCGGAGGCCTCGCGTACGGCGCCCTCGAAGGCATGACGGGCGGCGGCCCGGGGGCCGTCCCGGGTGGCCTTGCGTTCGGCGTCGGTCAGGCCGTTGACGAGGTCGCCGCCGGGGTCGCGTACGCCGAGCAGCACCTGCCCCGATCCCACGCGGCCGCGTTCGGTGGCGACCACCCCGCCCAGCTCGTTCGGCAGGGCGGCGCGGGCCAGCCGGGCCATGGGCAGTGCCATGGCCCCGGCGGCGCCCTGCTCGGCGAGCAACGCGGCGTGTTCGGCGATGCGGCCGATGACCAGGTCGACGGCCCCGGCCCAGCGCTTGAGTTCGCGGCTGAGGGGGAACTCCTCGGTCCTGGCGAACGCGGCGAGCATGGCGGTTTCCGGGAGCTGGACGTCGTCGGCCTCTTCCGGCGGCGCGGCATCGGCCAGGCGGGCGAGGGCGCGGAGTCGGACATGGCCGTTGCCGGGGTTAAGTTCGTCTTCGGGCAGGACCAGGGGCTGGTCCAGCGGTGATGCGTCCTCGTCGGGGAACAGCATGGCGTGCAGTGCACCCGGGCCGCGCAGCAGGTCGATCACGGACCGGCGCGGGGAGTGGAGCCCGGAGTCTGCGGGAGTAGTGTGCAGCGGGTCGGCCTGTTCCGGGGCTTCGCGCAGGGCCTCGAGCAGGTCCGCGGCCAGGGCGTAGGCGCCGAGGTAGTCGGACCCCTCAAGGCTGAACAGGTCGGCGAGGGCGGCGACACTGTCCGGTTCGAGCAGCTGCGCGTGCAGACGTGTCTGGAAGGTGGCCAGCTGTTCGCGGGCAAGGCGGCGCTGCCGGGTGCGCAGGACGCGGTGCAGCTCGCCATCCGGGGCGAGGTCGGCGCGATCGGCGAATCCGTGCAGGGGGTTGGGTTCGCCCCCGGCGTGTTCGCTCGGCAGGATGGCCTGGTTGACCAGGGCCGCGCACTCGAAGAAGGGCTCCCCGGCGGCGCGGGCATGGATGCGCCGCAGGTATTCAAGGCTGCTGCGACAGCCGGAGAGCGCGTGGCGCAGGTCGAACAGTGGGTCCGGCAGGACCAGGCCCGGTATGTCGCGTTCGCGGGCCGGCTCGAGGCTGTCGTCGACCGGCTCGAAGCCTTCCCACAGAAGGGCGTCCGGGGGCTCGATCTCGGGGTCGCTCTCGGCCAGGCGCTCGTGTGTTACCTGCAGCCGGGCGGCGGCCTGCAGGTACAGCGTGTCACTCTCGTCGGCGTAGGGCACCGGGGCGGCTGTGCCTTCATGCACCGCCTCGCCCGCTTCGGCGGGGTCGTCCAGTTCGTCGGCCTCGCGGGCGGCCCGCTCGTGCAGTCGTTGCATGGCCTTGCCCTCGAGTTCCCGGAGGAGTACTTGCGGCTGGGCAGTCCGGGTCTCGGCGAGCGGGATGCGCGGCCCCATGGGCGTGGCGTCCTCCAGGGGGTACAGGCTGCCGGGAGAGGGCCACCGGGACTGCGAAAACCCCACCTGGCGACAGCGCCGGCTGCGTGCGGTGTCGTCCGCCTCGAGGTGCCGCAGACGCGCGGCGCTCCACTGCACCTCGGAGAAGGCCATGCGCAGCTCCCGGGGAAGCCGGCGGCCGCTGGCCTGGCGTGGGAGCCAGAGTTCCTCCAGCGCGACCCCGGCGGCGGGGCGCCGGTCGTCCTGCCAGTTCCCGTCGTTGTCGCGGTGATCGGCCAGATCGATGTCGCGGAGCCGCAGGTGCCCGGCTTCGTCATCGGGGCCGACTTCCAGCTCGCGCCAGAGCCGGCCGCCGAGGAAGATGTAGAGAAACCCGGCCCGGAGCGGCAGGGCGTGCCGCTGGTCGCGCCCGAGCTCGTTCCACAGTGCCATGGGAAGCACGGGCTGAATGATGTTCTCCTGGAGCCTCATGCGGCGGCTGGTGTGGAAGAGCTGTTCGAGCAGCGGCACGTGCATGTCGCCGCCGTCCTCGCGCTCGATCACCAGCTGTGCATCGACCCGTTCCTGCCGGCGATCCTCCGGCCAGCACCACTGGTACAGTTCGCTGACCGGGTCCTCGAGGGATTCCGTGTCCGCCTCGCCAAAGGCGTCGATGGGATCCCGGGTGCGGCTGTCGACGATCTCGAGGCGCTGGCCGTCCGGGTGTTCCCGGCCCATGACCTGGATGAAAAGCTTGCTGCCTTCGCAGGCGATGTTGTTCGGTGTTCCCTGGCTCATCCGTGTGGTGTCTCCGAAGGGCTGGAGTGGTCTTCCGTGACCGGGTCAGGCGGGCGGGTGCGGGTCCGGCGACGGTGCCGCCGGCCGCGCAAGCTGCCGGACCAGGTGGTGTACCCGCTGGTTCTCCGGGATGGCGAGGCGCCCGGCCTCGTCCAGCGCCCGGAGGAAGGCCCCGGCATCGGCCGGCTCGCTGGGATCGAGTGCCACGTGCTGGCCGGTCTCGCGCCAGAGGGCCTGTTGTTCGGCGAGGGTTTGCAGGGCGGAGTGTTGCGCGGGCGTCAGTGGTACGGGGGGAGTCTCCGCCCCGGCCGGCTCACCCGCCGCGTCGGGTGTCAGGGTCAGCCCATGCCAGACGGGACCCGTCGCCGCCCGCTGGGCGAAGGTGCCGCCAAACCAGAAGACGCCGTCGATTGGCCCCAGCCACTGGGCCGCGCCGGACTCGTCGGCGAACAGCGCCGAGGCGACCCATGGGTCCTGGAACCGCAGCAGCGCCCGACGGTTCGGTCCGATGGCCACCTCGAGCCGATGCCGAAGGTGGGCCACCAGGTCGTCGGGGCTGGTGGTGGTGCGCAGAAGAATACCCGCCATGGGCGGTTCACCACGGGCCTCGGCGAACGCCTGCCACAGGGGTGTATCCGGGCGGCTCCGTACAAGGAGCGGGCTGCGATCCTCCAGCGCTGCGTAGCGTGTCTCGCGGAACAGCCAGTCCACCTCGGGCGCATCGTCAAGCTCGTACACGCGCCGGAGCGTGCTCGGCGCCTGATCGAGTACCAGCCAGGCCGCGTGTTCCTTTTGCGCCGCCCATACCCCGGAGAGCCCGGATGCCTGCACCCGCTCGCTCATGTCTTGTCCCCTTGCCGGTCGCAGGGGCAATCATCCCCCAGCGGACACGGTTCTCCTTCGGCCGGTTCGGGGCAGGGTTCCACCAGCGGTTGATGTTCCCTGCTGGCCTGGTCGAGCCGATGGGCGAGCAAGGCATCGGGTCCGCTTTCCGCGACCCCGTCGGCTGTTCCCGGGAGTACGTGCCCGGGCAGTTCGGGGATCTGCGCCTGCTGGGCGCTGCCGGAGCCCGGGCTGCCGCCGGAGTTGAGGCGGACCGTCGGGCCACTGACGGTGACGCCCGAGGGGTCGATCTTGATGAAGCTGCCGCCGGCTTCGAGGGTGATCTCGGCGCCGGCGTCGAGGACGATCTTCGTGCCGGCGGCGTGGTGGATCTCCCGTCCGGCCTCGACGAGCTGGGCGGTGCCGAAGCGCTGGTGCAGGGTGCCGTCGACGGTGAGGTGCTGGTCGGCGGCGGTGTGTTCGCGGCGTTCGCCCTGGACGGTGAGGTGTTC
>NZ_KB906485.1:0-39893 GCF_000381405.1 Thioalkalivibrio sp. ALE20 | reverse complement strand
CCACCCCCGCACGCGCGAGGGTGAAGAACAGTCCATTGCGAGAAGGCATTAACCACTCCGTGGTTCAGTCCAGGGTCAGGGCGTAGTTTGTCGGAAAACCCTCCCGTATGTGGACACGGGAATCAAGGGAATAACTTCACAAAACCCTATCCCTCGCCTTTCCATCCCATTCACCTTCGAACGTTGTCCCCGCGATCCTCCAGCCACAGGATCAGGCCCGCGTGGTGCAGGGGATTGCTCTCGATGCCCCGCCCCGGCTCCAGCGCATAGTCGGCCAGCGCGGACTCTAGATCCGCATCCGCGGCGGCGTGTTCGGCCGTCAGCTGCAGCACGGCGGTGGTGCCCGACGGGCGGTGCACGGCCGGATGGAAACGCTCGGCGATCATGCCCGGCAGCGGCGGGTCCTCGGTGGTGCGGAACCCGTCCTCGCCGGAGAAACGCGTCCAGGCGGTACGCAGCAGGGCGCGCACCCGCTCGCCGTCTCCGCTGTCGGTGGCGGCGTCCCAGTCGTGCAGGCCACGTGCCACGTACGCGTAATCCGGGAGCGTGGCCGGACCCGCCTCGTCGGCGGGCAGGCCCAGCAGCGCCGGCAGGTCCTCCGGCTCGTCGGCGCGTGCCGCCAGCCAGTCGCGCACGTCCCGGCCCATGGCCGCGTACTCCTCGCCCAGATCCTGACGCACCGCCTCGGCCAGCGCCGACAGCAGCAGACCATGGGCGCCGGTCAGCACCTTCTCGTCACGCGGCAGGCCGCGTTCCTGACGCGCCTCGATCAACGCCTCGCGCCCCCGGTCGACGTACTCGCGCACCCGGTCCTCGTCGAGGCCGAAGCGCTCGCCCAGGGCTGCGGTGTCCATCCGGTCGGCCGGCAGATGCCCCGCGCTGAACGCAGGTGCGCCGTCCATGCCGAAGCGCGCCCGCACCAGCTCCGGCTTGGGGTGATCCTCCAGCGCGGCGTCCAGGGCCGAGCCCGGCCACAGATAGGCACCGCCCTCGCGGCCCTCGTCGTCCAGCGCCGACAGGCTGGAGGCAAAGCCCCGGAAATCGCTCTCCGGTGCGCCCGCCGCGCCGGGGTCGGAATCGCGCAGGGCCATCTCGCGGCCGACGAAATCGAGAGTCTCCAGGCCGATCCGCGTCCAGTCCTCGCGCCCGAAGAGCTCGCCGGCACGCAGGTAGACACGCGCCAGCTGCGCCTGGTCCTCGAGCATGATTTCGAAGTGAGGCGTCCCCCAGTCCGGGGTTTCCGAATAACGGAAGAAGCCGCCGCCGAGCACGTCGCGCAGCCCGGATCCGGCCATCTCTTCCAGAGTGATGCTCAGGAATTCCCCGACCCAGTCCGGAGCGCGGGTGTCTTCCTGTGCGGTCAGCAGTGCATCCAGATAAGGGGAATGCGGGAACTTGGTCTCCTGCCCGAAGCCCCCGCCCAGATCATCCGCTTCGCGTTCCATGCGGCTCCAGAGGACGTCCGGCAGACGTGCCGCACGCTCCGCCGACAGGGGCTGCTCCCCGTCGCGCAGACGCTGTTCCAGCTCGCGCGAGCCGGCGGCGGCCAGTTCGGCCAGGCGCTCCTCATCCGCCGTCAGCCGCTCCATCACGCCGTCGAGGAAGTTGGCAAAGCCATCCCGCGGGGCATAGACCACCCCGGTCAGCGCATGGCCCTCGGGCATCACCACCACGTTCAGCGGCCAGCCGGCGCTGCCCCCGGTCGCGCGCTGGAACTCCAGCAGGTAGGTGTCCAGCGCGGTATGCACCTCGCGGTCCAGCTTGACCGGGATGAAATGCTCATTGAGCCGCTCGGCGATGCCCTCGTCGAGAAAGCTTTCCTCGTGCATCACGTGACAGTAATGGCAGGAGAAATAACCGCTGGAGATCAGCAGCGGCCGACCGCTTTCGCGCGCCTCGTCCAGCAGGTCCCGGTCCCAGGCCCGCCACTGCACCGGATCTTCCGCGTGCAGACGCAGATACGGGGAGATGCTGTCGGCCATCTCCGGATTCGCCGGCTCGGCCGCCAGCGGATGGGCTCCGGCCAGGACCAGCGCCAGACCCGCCGCCAGAACCGCAAGCGTGCGGCGCATTTCGGACACGGGATTCATGAAACTCATGGCCTACCTCAATCCGGACGTGTAATGTCTGTAAGACCGCTCAAGTTGATCAAGCATTCCCTCGCGGAATTCCCGAGCCGGCATCCACCTTTTTCGTACATGGTCTGTACAGATCCTGTATAGTTCGGAGCATGGCCATCGCAACCGACAACGACTCGAACGAGCAGGCGGGGCTGTACCCGATCCGGCACGTCTGTGCGGAGACCGGCATCAATGATGTCACCCTCCGCGCGTGGGAGCGTCGGTACGGGCTCATTCGCCCGATGCGCACCCCCAAGGGGCACCGCCTCTACAGCGAGGAGGACATCCGGCGGGTCCGTCGGATCATGGAACTGCTGGACCAGGGCATCCCGGTCTCGCAGGTCCATCGCGTGCTGCAGCGCGACGAAGACGCCGCGGCACAGGAATCGGCCGCCCCCGAGGCGGACGACGCACCCGCCTCGCCGGCACCCGGCCGGCGGCCGGCGATCAGTGGCCCCGGGATTGCCCCGCATACCGCCGACCCCATCGCCGACGCGCTCTACCACGCGGTGGACCCGCTGGACGTGGAGCAGCTGGACCGCGCCTACGCGCGACTGGTGATGCGCCACGGATGGGACGGGGTGCACGAACGCGCCTTCCTCGAGGTTTATCGTCAGTTGCGCGAGGAGTCCCGCCATTCGCCGGAGGGCGAGGTGCGCCTGGCAGTATTCTCCGCCTGGGCCACCGCCGCCCTGGCCGACCAGCTGCGCAATGCCCTGCGGGCCTGCGAAGGGCCTGTGGCACCCTGCCTGGTGCTCGGCGGCGGTCATCAACAGGTCGGCGGCATGCTGCTCCAGGTCAGCTGTGCCCGGCGCGGTCTCGCAACCCTGTCGTTGTTCGACGCGACCAGCGCGGCCGCGCTGGAGTCGCTGGTCGGCACCCTGGGTGCGCGCGGGATTGTCCTGCACGGCTCGTCGCGACTGCTGCGCAGCCCGGACCTCAATCAGGTGGAGGGAATCCTGGCGGCACCCGGCGCACCGGTCTACCTGGCCGGCTCCGCAGCCCTTGAACTGTCCAAGCTCGACCGCCAGCGTCCGGTGGAAGTCCTGCCCGGCGCCCCCCTGGAAGCCACCGACCGGCTCTGGCAGTACCTGGGCCGCGGCTGACCCCCCGGATGGGCCCGAGGCGATGGCGACGCCCCTGCGCACGCTGCTGATCGTCCTCGGCGACCAGCTGGCCCCCGAACACCCCGTCCTCGCCACCCTCGACCCGGCACAGGATGCCCTGTGGATGGCCGAAGTCACCGGCGAATCCACTCACGTCCCCTCGCACCGGGCCCGCACCGCGCTGTTCCTGGCGGCGATGCGCCACTTCGCCGAACGCCGCCGCGCGGCCGGGCTGACCGTGCACTACCTTACGCTCGACTCCGCGCAGGGCCCGGAACAGGAACACCTCGGTGGGGCGCTGCAACACGACCTCGCACGTCTGCGACCGCAGCGCCTGTGCGTACTGCAGCCCGGCGAACGGCGCGTGCAGCGGGACCTGGAAGACGCCGCCGCACGTCACGGGGTGCGGCTGGAGATCCAAGAGGACCCGCATTTCATCGACACCCCCGAGGCCTTCGGCTGCTGGGCCGGGACGCGCCGCGAACTGCGCCTGGAGCACTACTACCGCAAGCTGCGCCGCGAGCACGACGTGCTCATGGACGGCGAGGCGCCCGCCGGCGGCGCGTGGAACTTCGACGCCAGCAACCGAGGCAGCTTCGGCCGTCAGGGCCCCGGCCTGATCCCGGAGCCCGCCAGCTTCGCGCCAGATGCCATCACCCGAGAGGCGATCGACGACGTGCGCACCCACCTGCCGGACCTGCCGGGCGAGCTGGAGGACTTCGACTGGCCGGTCACCCCGGAGCAGGCGCAGGCGGCGCTGGAGGATTTCATCCGGAACCGGCTGCCCGACTTCGGCACCTGGCAGGATGCGATGTGGACCGATGCGCCGTGGCTCTACCACGCGCGGATCTCCGCCGCGCTCAACCTGCACCTGCTGGATCCGCGCGCGGCCATCCGCGAGGCCGAGGCCGCATGGCACGACGGGCACGCGCCCATCGAGGCGGTGGAGGGCTTCATCCGCCAGATCCTCGGCTGGCGCGAATACGTGCGCGGGCTGTATTTCCACTTCGGCGACGACTGGCACGCCTGGAACGCGCTGGACGCCCACGAACCGCTGCCACGGCTGTACTGGGACGCCGACACCGACATGACCTGCCTGGCGCAGGCGGTGGGCCAGACCCTGCGGCTGGGCTACGCCCATCACATCCAGCGCCTGATGGTCACCGGGCTGTTCGCCCAGCTGCTGGGCGTGGAGCCGCGCGCGATCCACGCCTGGTATCTCGGCATCTACGTGGACGCAGTGGAATGGGTGGAGCTGCCCAACGTGCTCGGCATGTCGCAGTACGCCGATGGCGGGCGCATGGCCTCCAAGCCCTACGTGGCCACCGGGCGCTACATCCAGCGCATGAGCAACTACTGCCGCCACTGCCGCTTCGACCCGGGCGAGGCCAGCGGCGAACGTGCCTGCCCGTTCACCACCCTGTACTGGGATTTCCTCGATCGCCACCGCGAGCGCTTCGCCCGCCACCCGCGCACCGCGCTGCAGTGGAAGCACGTCGAACGCATGGACCCCGAACGCCTGCAGCAGATCCACGACCGCGCGGGCGAGCTGCGCCGGCGCCTGCGCGAAGGAGACCGCCTGTGAGTACCCCGTCCCCCGCCCTCGTCTGGCTGCGCCGCGACCTGCGTCTGGCCGACCAGCCCGCGCTGCACGCCGCCGTAACCCGGGGCGGCCCGGTAATCCCGGTGTACATCCACGCGCCGGACGAAGAAGCGCCCTGGGCCCCCGGCGCGGCGTCGCGCTGGTGGCTGCATCACAGCCTGCAGGCGCTGAGGGGCGAGCTCGAGGCCCTGGGGGCGACGCTGACCCTGCGCCGGGGACCCAGCCTTGAGCAGCTCCGCGCGCTGGCGCGCGAGACCGGCGCCGGCGCGGTCTACTGGAACCGCCTGTACGAACCGGCGATCACCGCGCGCGATGCCACCATCAAGGCCGCGCTGCGCGAGGACGGCCTGGAGGTGCACAGCTTCGCCGCCGCCCTGCTGCACGAACCCCGGGAACTGGCCACCGGCCAGGGCACGCCCTACCGGGTCTTCACCCCGTACTGGCGCGCCGCCTGCAAACGCGGGCTGGAACGCGACCCGCTGCCTGCCCCGACGCGTATCCCCGCACCGCCGTCGCCCCCGGCCTCGGAACCGCTGGAGGCCCTCGACCTGCTGCCGCGCATCCGCTGGGACAGCGGGCTGGCCGCCGCCTGGAACCCGGGCGAACGCGCCGCGCTGGAACGTCTGCAGGGCTTCATCGAAGACGGCGTGGGCGCCTACGCCGAACGCCGCGAACGTCCCGACACCGACGGCACCTCGCGGCTGTCGCCGCATCTGCATTTCGGCGAGATCAGCCCGACGCAGATCCTGCGCGCCCTGCGCCAGGCCGGGTACGAGCCGACCGACGGCTCGGCCGAGCCCTTCGTGCGCGAACTCGGCTGGCGCGACTTCGCCCACCACGTGCTGTACCACTTCCCGCACACCCCGGAGCAACCCCTGAACCCGCGCTTCGAGGCCTTCCCCTGGCGCGAGTCGGCGGAAGACCTGGAGCGCTGGCAGCAGGGTCGTACCGGCATCCCGGTGATCGACGCCGCCATGCGCCAGCTGTGGGAGACCGGCTGGATGCACAACCGCATGCGCATGGCGGTCGGCTCCTTCCTCACCAAGAACCTGCGCCTGCACTGGCATGCCGGGGCGCGCTGGTTCTGGGACACCCTGGTCGACGCCGACCTCGCCGCCAACACCCTCGGCTGGCAATGGGCCGGCGGCTGCGGCGCCGATGCCGCGCCCTACTTCCGCGTCTTCAACCCGCAGCGGCAGGGCGAACGCTTCGACCCCGACGCCGCCTACATCCGGCGCTTCGTCCCCGAACTCGCCCGCGCCCCCGCCCGCGACATCCACCAGCTGCGCCCCGGCCTCGCCGCCGACTACCCCGCCCCCATGGTCGACCTGAAACAGAGCCGCCAGGCCGCCCTCGATGCCTTCGCCACCATCAAGAACCCGCCGAGGTCCGACCATGGTTGAGGCACCGTCGTCGTCATCGCAGACCGGGCGAAACGTACGGTGCTACACTGTAATGTTAGAGAGTTTTGCTGGATTGAGAATGGAAATGAAGCCGATCAAGAGACCACGCCTTAGCTTGCAGCCCCTCGGGCCACACGACCCGGTTGAGCGCGTGCGGCGATCCCGCGCCAACGTCCGCCTTGAAGGACTGCACGCCGACCCGCGGACCGAAGCCCTGGTCGCAGCCATGGCTCGCGGGGAGATCAATGCCGACAAGGCCGTTGGCGAGATCCGTTCCTGGTATGCCGGTCGAACCTGAAACCTGGCCCGGCACCAACGTCTACATCAACCACCTCGGTCTGAAAGACCGCCGGGAACTTGCCGAAGCCGAAGCATCCCTCACCTGGGTCCGCATCGAAGAGTACCGGGATCGACCCCACCGCCCCGCCACATTCGACCTCGAACACCTGTGTCACATCCACCACCAGATTTTTCAGGACCTTTATGACTGGGCGGGGCATATCCGCTCGTTCGACATCCGCAAGGGTTACTGCGAATTCACCCCCGCCGGGTCCATCGAACACTACGCTCATCAGATCTACACGGAACTGGCCGAACAGGATTTTCTTCGGGGACTGGACCGCGAGCCATTCACTCGGAATCTCGCTCGCTATTACGACCTGATCAATCGCCTGCACCCCTTCCCGGAAGGCAACGGACGAACGCAGAGGCTCTTTATCGAAGATCTGGCGGCATTTTCCGGTGTCTCCGTAAACTGGGGTCTCGTCCCGCAGTGGCAAATTGTCGAAACCGCCGTCCGGGCCTTCGATGGCGACCGCGAACCAACAATCTGGATGTTCAGCGAAATACTGGAATGGGTGGTTGACTGACGCCGCCCGCGGCTCTTGCCGGCCCTGACAGAGTCGCCAGGCCGCCCTCGATGCCTTCGCCACCATCAAGCAGAGCGGGTAGAATGGTCTGCGATCCCATGAACCCAACAGCGAGAATCCGGCGATGAGCACCTTTTCGGAAGGCAACCTGCAGTACCCGCGCAACGTCTCCTACAACTTCAGCCAGTACGAAAACACCACTCCGGTGCGCGTGGAGGCCGAAGGCAAGCGCTACGTGGGCCAGCTGCTCAACCACGAGCCGCCCTACCGCATGCGCGTAACCGAAGAGATCGTGACCCCCGGCAGCGCCCGTTTCATCCCGGTGCGCGAGATCCAGCTCCAGAGCCTCGACGGCGTGGAATACCTGCACCAGGGCCACCACGCGCACTGAGCCATAAACCGCGAGCCGGCTCCGGCCGGCTCAACGGTTCACACGCCGGCGATGTGGTCGGGCGTGCGCACCGGGGCAGACGCGATCAGGGCGATCACGAACAGCGCCAGACAGAACAGGATGGCGTTGGCCAGCCCCAGCCAGGTCTGCAGCAGGCCCAGCCCCAGCAGGCCGAAGATCGCCGCGGCCTTGGCCGCCAGCCCCCAGAACCCGAACCAGCGCCCGGCCTCGCGCGGCGGGGACATGATCGCCACCAGCGCGCGGCCGGCCGACTGCGCCGCCCCCAGGCTCAGGCCGGCGACCGCTCCCACCACCAGGAACACCTCCTGCGCCTCCACCGGGCGGCCCAGCAGCGCGGCCAGCGCGTCCGCCACCGTCGGCGTGGCGTAGATCGCCAGCACCGCCAGACACCACATGATCAGCGTCAGACGGTAGATCCGCACCGGCCCTGCGCGATCCTGCAGCCAGCCGAACCCGATCGCCCCGACGATCGCCGTGATCTGGGTGATCACGAACATCGTCACCCGCGTGGACTCATCCCACTCGATCACCTGCGAGCCGTAGATGAACGTAAACGCGATGATGATGTAGATCCCCGCCATCAGGAAGAAGATGGACACGAACAGGCTGCGCAGCGCGCGATCCTCGCTCAGGCGCTGCAGCGCCAGCAGCACGCGCCGCCAGCCCAGCCCCAGCTGCACCCGGCGCGCAAGCTCGCGGCGCGTGCCGCGCTCCTTCAGGAACAGGAAGGTCGGCAGCGCCGAGACCAGGAAGAACGCCGCCGCGAACGGCCCCACCCAGCGGATGCGGTCGAAGTTGTCCTCGGTCACCTCGCCCAGCAGCCCCAGCGCAAAGGCCGTGGCCACCAGACCGCCCAGATACCCCAGCCCCCAGCCCAGCCCCGAGATCCAGCCCAGCCGCTCCGGCGGGCCCAGGTCCGGCAGGAAACTGGCGATGAACGACTCGCCGATGGCGTACCCGAAGTTGGAGGCAACGATCAGCGCCATGCCGAACCAGATCAGCCCCGGCTCGACGAAATACAGCAGTCCCGTGGTGACCACAGTCAACAGCCATGAGCCCAGCAGGAACCGCTTGCGCGTGGCCGTGGCATCCATGATCGACCCCGCCAGCGGCGCCAGCAGCACCACCATCCCGTAACTCACCGCCAGCGCCACGCTCCACAGCAGATTGCCGAGGCGGTAATCGGGCCCGTCCCCCACGATCACGCGGGTGAACAGATCGCCGAAGATCACGGTGATGATCAGCAGGGTGTACGCCTGATTGGCGAAATCGAACATCGCCCAGCCGAAGATCTCCCGGCGGGGCGCCGGCGCCTTGGGCGGATAGCGCCGGATCAGCGACATGCCGGCACTATTCCGCTCCCGCAAGCGATACGGGCACCGCCGTGGAATCCAGTCCCATGCGCTCCACCGCGAAACGCCGCACCCGCTCGTAGGTGTCCAGCAGCATATCCGTGTGCGCGCGGGTACGACAAAGGTCTTCGGCGAAGGTCTCCGGATCGCGCATGTACTCGTGCACCAGCCGGTCGCGCAGCCGCCGCACTTCAAGCCAGTCTTCCAGGTCCTCGATCACACCCAGACGTTCCGCCCGATTGAGGACCTCGATCTGACTGCCCGGTGTTTCCGCCAGCGCAAGAAGCCAGCGTGGCAGGAGCTTGTCGGCGATGGTGTCCTGCATGCGGCCGAAACGGGACACGAATGCTTCCATGCGCTCCGCTCGCTCCGGGGCGTCGTCCGCCGCTCGCACCCATTCAGCGTCGATCGATTCCGCTGCCAGCCGCCCGCGACTCCAATCCAGATGTTCTCCCTCCCGGCGCACGATCTCCAGCGTCTGCAGAAAGCGATCGACTGGCAGCAAACTTTCCTCGTTCACAGCGGCACCCCCGTGCGACGGGCTTCGCGGTGAATCGGCTCGCAGGTCGTATCGGGATCGATGGTGACCACATCGAATTCGCGATCCCCCAGGCGCCTCTGCAGGCGCGCCACCAGGGTCAGCTCCCGCGACCGCCGATCCGGCATCGACTGCGGCAGCTCCACCAGCAGGTCGATGTCCCCGCCGCGCGCGGCATCATCCGTGCGCGAACCGAACAGCAGCACGCGAGCCTCCTCGCCAAAGACCTCCCGCACCGTGGTGCGAATCGTCTCGCGGGTTTCGTTCGACAGGCGCATGGGCATGGACTCGACGTGGCGAGGGATTCCGGAATCGTAACAAATCCCCGGCACCGGAACGGACCGGTCGGGGCCAAGCCCGGCTTCAACCGGTGGGAGGCCAGCCCTCTGGCCGATCGGGGGCCGAGTCCGGGCTCGCGTCGGCGAGCAGGCCTGCATCCCGGCCGAGGCGCTGTACCAGACGGGCACACCGCGCACGCGCGGCGGCAGAATCCGGCAGGCGACGCGCCCACTCCAGGGCGGTCGCGGGGTCACGGCGCTGATGCTCGTGGTATTTGGCCAGGGCCTCGATGGCTTCCGGATGGCCCTGTTCGGCCAGAGGCTGCCACAGGGCGACCGCGCGTTCCCGGACACCCGCGCGACGCCATTCCCGGGCGAGCCACAACTGCCCGGCGGGGGTCAGCCGTTGTTCGCATTGCTGCAGCAGCCGGCGGGCTTCCACCGGCCCCCGAAGCCGGTGCAACAGACGCGCGGCGCCCTCGGGCGAAGCCAGCTGCGCCGGCGGGTCGGCCAGCACCCCGGCGAGCGCGGGACCCAGAACGGCCAGACTGAAGATATCGTCGGCATTGTGCCGCACCACACGCTGCAGCAAATCCGCCTGACCGAAGCGCAGATACGCCTGCCAGGCCCACGGCGCGTCGGAACCGGGGAGGTCATCGGTGCGCTGCAGCCCCAGAAGTCGTTCTTCCGCGGTGCGCAGTCGGCAGTCGGGCCAGGCATGGCCATACAGCGCACGTACCGAATGGAGAAAGTCGGTGTGGGCGCTGTCCGCCGGATCGTTTCGACGCTGCATGCGCCGGCGGTCGCGCAGCAGCGGCAGGTCGAAGGTCTTGCCGTTGTAGCTGACCAGGCGCTCGCAGCCGGCCAGCGCGGCGTCCACCGACTCCAGCATGGCGCCCTCGCCGGCGAACGCGGTCATCAGCCACTGGCGCAGGCGCAGGCCCTCGCCGCTCGGGGTCGCCAGGCCCACCAGAAACGCAACGGTCCCGGCACCGCCGGCCAGCCCCGTGGTCTCGGTGTCGATGAAGCCCACCCGTTCGCCGGCCTCCCAGAACGGCCACGCCGCCCCCAGGGTCTCCCCCAGAGTCAGCCGGCCATGTTCGTGCCCCGGTGGCAGCTCGCGATCCAGCAGGATCACGTGTTCGCCAATGCGACTGCCGCCGAGACGTTCGGCGAGTTCGTCGACGGATACGGCCGGGCCATTGGGGCTCATGGCGGGCGCCGTCGCGCTGTTTGCCTTCCCGACTGCCTTTCCCTCTGCGGGGGATACGGCGGAGTGCCTGGCGTTCTGCGGGGTGGGCGGTTTCGGCGCAGCCCCCATACGCCGGATCCGTTCGCGCAGCTCGGCCAGCGCGCGGGCGCGCTGCGGGCTCTCGCCCTGCCCGGTCGCCGGCGCCCGACCTTCGCGCACGCATCCTTCGTTTTCCGACGCATCCCGCGGATCTGCAGAGGCGTCCGTCATCGAACCGGTTTCTTCCCCGGATTCAGCCCCCGGGGCCGTACCGGAGGGCCCGGCCCCGTCGCGGACCACCTCGTCCGCGTTGCGCCGTTCCGGGGTCACGCCGGCCTGCCGTCGCAGGGTATTCAGCCGGTCGGACAGGCTCATGCCGCCGCTTCCACGTCCAGGGCCTCCAGCACGGTGAGCGCCGCCTGTTTGGGCGAGAACCCGCGCACCTCGTCGCTGGCTAGGATCGGGCCGATGCAGGCGGGACAGCCATGGGCACAGCCGCAGTTGCGGATCAAGGCCAGGGCGTCGCGGACCACCCGCGCCCGGGCATCGAACAGCGGCGACGACAGCCCCACGCCCCCGGGATAGTTGTCGTACAGGAACACCGCCGGGCGGAAGCGCGCCTCCTGCTCGGGGTCGCGCTCGCCGCCGTCGAGGGTGCGCAGCTGTCCCCGCCCGCCGGCCCCCACGGTGGCAAACCAGCGGGCGTCGCCGTCACCCACCGCTCTACCGAGATCCTGCGGTTCCGACATCACCACCAGCGCGGCGACGTGGTGCATGGCGTAGGCCGCGCCGAGGAAGCCGTCCAGCGCCTCGTGGCGCGAGGCGAAACGCTCCTCCAGCGCTTCCGGCGCCATCTGCCACCACACCGAGGTGGTGTGCATCTCCTGATCCGGCAGATGGATATTGCCGTAGCCGATGTTCTCGTGGGTGTAGTAGCGGATCTTCTTGTAGCCCGGGATGCGGCGGACGATATGCACCTCGCCGCGCGCGGCCTCCCCCTGCCCGGCCGCGCTGCGCTCGAAGTCGTCGAGGATCTTCAGCCGGGTGTAGTCGATGGCGTCGGTGTAGTAGTCGGCGCGGGTGCGGGTGACGAAGGCCTTGCGCCCGTCCCAGTCGAGGTGCTCGACCTGGTAGGGCACCGCCTGCACCAGGTAGATCGCGCCCTCGTACAGGGTCTCGGCGGCGCTGGAGAAGTCCACCTCGGCGATGATGTTCTGCTGCCCGTCGCTGGTGTCCACCACCACGAAGTTGCCCTCGGCCACCGAGCGCAGGCTGACGCTCTGCGCCGGGTAGCTGTCCTCGGTCCAGTGCCAGGTGTCGGACTCGCGGTGCAGCACGCCCTCTTCTTCCAGGTAATTCAGCAGCGCCTCCAGATCTTCGCCGCCGAAGGTCTCGCCGCGCCGGAACGGCAGCTCGAAGGCGGCGCAGCGCACGTGGTCCAGCAGGATCAATAGCTGGTCCGGGGCGATGCGCGCCTGCTCCGGCGACTGCCCGAGGAAGAACTCCGGGTTGCGGATGATGTACTGATCCAGCGGCTCGGAACTGGCCACCAGCACGCCCAGCGACGGCCGGTTGCGCCGCCCGGCGCGGCCGAGCCGCTGCCAGGTACTGGCGATGGTGCCGGGGTAGCCCGTCAGCAGGCACACGTCCAGGCTGCCGATATCCACGCCCAGCTCCAGCGCGGAGGTGGCGATCACGCAGTCGACGTTGCCGCCGCGCAGCGCCTTCTCGGTTTCGCGGCGCTCGTTCGGCAGATAGCCGCCGCGATAGGCGGCCACCCGCGCCGCCTTGCGCGGGTCGTTGTCGAACACGTCCTTCATGTAGCGGGTGAGGATCTCCACCATCAGCCGCGTACGCGCGAAGATGATGGTGGACAACCGCGAGCGCAGCGCCATGCGCGCGATGCGCGTGACCTGCGAACGCGCCGAGGCGCGGATGCCCAGATCGGCGTTGACCACCGGCGGGTTCCACAGCAGCAGGTGGCGTTCACCGGCCGGGGCGCCGCTCTCGGTGATCGCCTCCACCGATGCGCCCACCAGCCCTTCCGCCAGCTCCTGCGGGTTGGCGATGGTCGCGGAACTCAGGATGAACACCGGATCCGCGCCGTAGAAGCGGCAGACCCGGCGCAGCCGGCGCATCACGTTGGCCACGTGCGAGCCGAACACCCCGCGGTAGCTGTGGGTCTCGTCGATGACCACGTACTCCAGGCTCTCGAAGAACTGCGCCCACTTGGTGTGGTGCGGCAGCACGCCCTGATGCAGCATGTCCGGGTTGGTCACCACGATGTCGCCGCGCGTGCGCACCGCCTTGCGCGCATCGCCCGGGGTGTCACCGTCGAAGGTGTAGGCGCGCACGCCCAGATCACCGGCCTCGTTGAGCTCCATCAGCTCGGCCACCTGGTCCTGCGACAGCGCCTTGGTGGGGAACAGATACAGCGCCTTCGCCTTGCGCTCGCGCGCCGCCTGCAGCACCGGGAGGTTGTAGCACAGGGTCTTGCCCGACGCGGTGGGCGTGACCACGACGGTGTGATGCCCGGCACGCACCCGATCCCAGGCCGCCCGCTGGTGGCTGTACAACCGCTCGACGCCGCGCGCCCGCAGCGCGGAGGCGATCGCCGGATCGAGGTCGTCGGGGATGGGCGCGGTGCTGGCCGGCCGCGCGGGCATCACCAGCTCGCCGGTGATCCGCTTGCGATAGCGCGCCTTCAGCCGCTCGGCCAGCCGGCGCGCGCCCTCCCCGGTGTCGGTCTCTGCGTCCATGAGGCGCATGCTACTGCATCCGCCCGGGCGTGGTGGACGTCCCTGCCCCGGATCCGGAAGACCGACGGCCGCGCGTTCCTAACGGTCGGATCCGTGGTCGTCCCGACCACGATCTTCCGGATCCTGCTCGCCAGGGCCTGTTGTCGGGGCATCACGGTCAGCCCCCTCGCTACCACCGCTGGCGGCACCGGCCGTCGCCATACCATCGGCCTCATCGGAACGCCCGGAACCGCCGGTCCAGGCGGCGGCCTTCTGCCGCATCTCGCCGAACTTGCCGGTCAGTTTTTCCAGCCGCCCCTCCCATTCCGGGTCGGGGTCCTGGCCCTCGGTCACGCGGTTGAACACCTGCATCAGCGCGACCATGCCCACCGGTTCGATCACCGCCTGCTTCACGCCCCAGGCCAGCACCAGGGCGATGATCACCGTCAGCGGGCCGGCCAGCGCCGGGATCAGCGCCACCAGCCCGGCGATCGGTGCGAGGATGATCAGGAACACGACGAAGGTCATGCCCCAGATGAAGAACGCGAGGAAGAATGCATTCTTCAGGAACGCCTTGTAGTTCTGCGCGTACAGGATCAGCGCGGTGCGGCTGGCCGCCCACGGATTATCGGCCCGGGTGCGGATGTTGTAGGCCAGGATCACTTCGTCCAGGTAGGTCAGCGACAGGTTGATGACCGTGTTGATGAAGCTCGCCAGCCCCCTGGTCCCGGGCAGCGGGATCAACGCCGCGATGCTGAAGAAGGCTCGGTTGAAGACCTTGAGCACGCCCTTGATCAGCTGGTCCACCGCGAACAGCACCGAGGCCTGGGCAAAGCGCTCGCGCACCACCTCGCGCGCGTGCTCGATCTGGCCGCGGCCCTGCGGCAGCTCCTGCCCGTCCATGCGCTCCACCAGCACCGCGATATGCCCGGCCTTCACGATGTACAGCAGGTATTCGCGGAAGAAGTACACCACCGCGCCCACCAGGCCGAAGCCGATGAAGCCGCCCAACAGACCGAATACCCCGGGGTTGTCGCCGATATACCCGATCCCGTAGCCGAGGCCCGCACCGACCCCCGTGCCAATCACGTACGCCAGCGTGATCCCCACGTAGATGACGAAACGGAACACCAGAAACGGTGCGGTACTGCGCAGCAGACCCAGGGTCTCCCGCATGCTGAAGTCCTTCATGGCGTTGCCCCCCCGAAAAGGTCCCGTTGTGATGCACCAGCATCACCCACAGGGGACACTCCTGTCCCCCTCCGGATACAGGGGGCGGGCCCACTTCTCCCCTGCCTCCGGCGGTGCGACCATAGGGCCCCGAACACCGGAAAGGGATCTCCATGCCCGTTCGAATCCTCGCCGTGGGCGACATGCACCTGGGTCGCCGTCCCTCCCGGCTGCCGGCCGCGCTGGCCGACGACGGCGCGCGCCTGGGGCCGGCCGAGGCCTGGGAGCGCTGTGTCCGCCTGGCCATCGAACAGCAGGTGGACGCGGTGGCACTGGCCGGGGACCTGGTCGAACGCGAGGACGACTTCTTCGAGGCCTACCGGCAGCTGCGCACCGGCATCGACCGTCTGACCGGGGCCGGCATCCGCGTGGCGGGCGTGGCCGGCAACCACGACGTGGCCGTGCTGCCGCGTCTGGCCGATGAACTCGAGGGCTTCCACCTGCTGGGCCGTGGCGGGGCCTGGGAAAGCGTCACCCTGGGGACCGGCGAAGACCGCGTAACCCTGCACGGCTGGTCATTCCCGTCGCGGCGGGTGACCACCAGCCCGCTCGCCGGACACGACTTCCACGCGAACGAAGGGGCCGCGGCCGGCGTTCAGCTGGGCCTGCTGCACGCCGACCGCGACGCGCGCGACTCGCACTACGCCCCGGTGCGCTCGGCCGAACTGGCCGGCGCCGGACTGGATACCTGGCTGCTGGGGCATATCCATCGCCCGGACGCCCTCGACGCGGCGGGCACGAACGGGCGCTACACCGGCGGTTACCTCGGCTCCATTACCGGCCTGCACCCCGGCGAACACGGCGCGCGCGGCCCGTGGCTGCTGACCGTGGCGGCGGGCCGCATCCAGTCCCTGGAACAGCAGTGCCTCGCCCCGCTGCACTGGGCCCGCGTCGATCTCGACCTGACCGGCCTCGAGACCGCCGAACAGGCCCGCACCCGCCTGCTGCAGCAGCTGCGCGAGCTGGAAGCGGGACTGGACGCCCGCCCGGTCCCGCCGCGCGCGCTGGGCCTGCGCCTGCGCCTGACCGGGGCCACCACCCTCGCCGGCGAGGTGGCACACCAGCTGGACGGGCATCGCGAGGAGAGCATCGCCGCCAGCCCCGAGCGCTTCACCTTCATCGAGCGCATCCTCGCCGATACCCGGCCGCCGGTCGATCTGGATGAACTGGCCCGCCGGCAGGACCACGCCGGGCTGCTGGCCCGCCGGCTGCGCGACCTGCACCGCCCGGCCGACGACCCCGACCGCCGCGCGCTGATCGAACGCGCACGCGACGAGCTGGCACCGGTCGCCGACGACGCCCGCTGGCAGGGCCTGCCCGCGGCGGCACTGGATGAAGAAGCCATCGCCGAACACCTGACCGATACCGGCAGCCGCCTGCTGGAACGCCTGCTGGCCGAGACGGAGGCCGGCGCGTGAAACTGCAATCCATCGAGATCCGCCGGCTGCCCGGGATCGATCGGGGCTTCGTGATCGACGCTCTGGACCCGGCGGTCAACTTCGTCACCGGGCCGAATGCCTCCGGCAAGAGCAGCCTGATCCGCGCCCTGCGCCATCTGCTGGCCGGGCATCGCCCGGGCGACCCGCACCAGCTGTCGCTGACCGCCGGCTTCCACGACGGGCGCCATCTGTGGACCGTGGACCGCAACGGGGCACATGTGGCGTGGCAGTGCGATGGCCGCCCGGCCGAACCGCCCGCCCCGCCCCCGGCGGATCTGCTCGACAGCTACCTGATCGGCGTCGAGGACCTGGTGCAGATCCAGGGCAGCGGCGAGCAGGCGCTCGCCCGCCAGCTGCGCCGGGAACTCAACGGCGGGCTGGATCTGCCCGCACTGCGCGACGAGCTGTTCCCGCATGCCCCGCGCGCCGGACACCGCGAGCGTCAGGCGCTGGAACGGGCCCGGCAGCAGCGCGAGGAGGTCGAGCGAGAACAGCGCCAGGCCGCCGCCGGGGAACAGCGCCTGCCGGAGCTGGACCGCGAGATCGCGCAGGCCATGGAGGCGCAGGAAGAGCAGCAGGCCCTGGAGACCGCACTGCGCCTGCTGGACACCGAACAGGCGCTGCGCGGGACCGCCGCACGCCTGGAAGACTTCCCGCCCCACATGGAGCGCCTGACCGGCCGCGAACCGGAACGCCTCGCCGCACTGGACCGCCGCCGTGAGCACGCCCGCGAAGAACTCGCCCGCACAGAACAGGCCCGCCGGCAGGCCGCCGAGCGGCTGGCACGTACCGGGCTGGAGAACGCCCGACCGGATCCCGCCGAACTCGAACGCCTGCGCGGGCGTCTGGAGGCCCTGCACCAGCAGGAACGGGCACTGGCTGACGCCGACACCGCCTGTACCGACGCGCGTACCGCGCGCGACCGGGCCCTCGCCCGGCTCGACGGCCGCGAGGACTCCGCCCGCGAACTGCCACAACTGGATGACGCCAGCCTCGACCGGGCGCACGATCTCGCCCGCCGCCGGCGCGAGCTGGAAGACCGCCGCACCGTCCTCGAGAACCGGGTGCAGGGTGCCCCGGAGTCCTCCCCGGAAGAGGAGCTGGAACGCCACGAACGCGGCGCCCGGCTGCTGTACGACTGGCTGGCCCTGCCGTCGCCGGCCGACCGCGAGCGTCCCGTCCTCCCGACCGTGCTCGGGGCTGGCCTGGGCGCCATCATCGCCGTGGTTGGCGGCCTCGTCGGCCCCGGCTGGCTGGCTGCCGTGGGCGGCGGCGTGATGCTGCTGGCGCTGCTGCCGCTGCGGTTTCCCGGGATGGTCTCCGGGATCCTGCCGGATCGTCTGCGCCGCTCGGCCGAAGCGCTGGCCGCGGACGCCCGCCGCGACCAGCTGACCCGGGAGTTCACGGCGCTGGGCCTGGACAAGGCCCCCGATGCGCCGTGGGACCCGGCCGGCGTGCGCGCCTGTCTCGAGGCCATCGAACGCCGCCGCGATACACTGCGGCTGGACCGCCAGCGTTTCGAGGAGGCCCGCACGCTGCGGTCCGAGCGCGACAGCGTGGACCGACAGTTGCAGGAACTGGAACAGGAAGAGGCCGCCTTCGCACGCGAAGCCGGCTTCGACCCGACGCTTGCCGGGCGGCTCGACGATTTCCTCCAGCGCACCCGCGAGCTGCAGCAGGCCGAGCTGGCCCTGCAGCAAGCCGAAGCCCGGCGGGCGGACACCGCCGGCCGCGTCCGGGCCCTGTCCACGGAACTGCGCGAAGCCCTCGCCCGCTGGCCCGGCACCAAAACCGACGCCGCGCCCGACGCATCCCCGGCCCACGTCGATCTGGCGCCTGCCGTGGCCGCCCTGCGCGAGCGCGCCGACGAGGCCGCAGAGGCCGAGCGCGAGGCCGCCGAGAAGGAACGCGAGGCGCGGCGGCTGCGGGACACGCTGGAGGAGATCGAGCAGGAAACCGCCCGCGAGCTGGCCGAGGTCGGCCTGGGGCCGGATCAGCGCGGCATTCTGGAACAGCGTCTGGAGCAGCACGAGGCGTGGCGCGAACTGCGGGACCAGCGGGAAGAACAGCGCCGGCGCCGCGACGACCTCGCGCGCGAACTGGAGGCCCGTCCGGACCTGCTCGCCCTGGCCGGCACGCAGGATTCCCCCGGCGAGCGCGACACCCTGGCCCGGCGCCACACCGAGGCGGTCGACCGCGCCGCACGGCTGGAGGAACTGCGCGAGGAACGCAGCCAGATCCGGGAACGCATCCGCCAGACCGGGCTCAAGGGGGAACGCGAACGGGCCATGGCGGCCGAACAGGGCGCGCGCGAGGCGCTGGAGCAGCACCGCGCCAGGGCCCTCGAAAGCACCGCCGGCCGGTTCCTGCTGGACGACATCCAGGACGAGTTCCGCCGCGAGGAAGAACCCGAGCTGCTGCGCCGCGCGCGCGAGGCCTTCGCCCGCTTCACCCACCACCAGTGGACCCTGCGGTTGAGCGACGAGGACGACGGCTTCCTCGGCGAGGACCGCGTGCAGGGGGCCCTGCGCACCCCCGGCGAGCTTTCCACCGCTACCCGCATGCAGCTGCTGCTGGCCCTGCGTCTGGCCCGCGTGGAGACCCGCGAGGCCGGCGACGGATCACGGCGCTGGCCGCTGCTGATCGACGAAGCCCTGGCCACTACCGACCCCGAACGCGCCGGCGTGATGTTCCGCACCCTGCGCGAACTCGCGCAGGATCGACAGATCCTGTATCTGGCGGCCAGCGACTACGAGGTGCAGCTGTGGCAGCAGGCCACCGGCGAGTCACCTCACCGGGTCGACCTGCAGGCCGTACGCGGCATCGCGATGGACAAGTCCGGGGAAGGCTCGGGGCGGACTCCGGCCCGTTTCCGCCTTCCCGCCGCGCCGACCATCCCCGAACCCGGCGACCGGGACATCGCCAGCTGGGCCCGCGAGCTGGGGGTCCCGAGCCCGGAACCGACGGCTCCGGCCGAAGAGGTCCATCTGCTGCACGTGCTGTTCGACGACCCGGCCACCGCGCGGAGCCTGATGCAGGACTGGCGGGTGGAGCGGGTCGGACCGCTGCGCAGCCTGCTGGACAGCCGGATCGCCGCCCGCGCCCTGCCCGAGACACGCCGGCGCACCACCCTGGCCCATCGCAGCATGGCTCTGGAGCACTGGCTGGACGCCTGGCGGATCGGCCATGGCGAACCGGTGAACCGGGGAATCCTGGAACAGGCGCACGCGGACGGCGTGCTGACCGACAACACGCTCGAGGGCGTGGTACGACGTGCGGAAGAAACGGGGGGTGACCCTGTAGAGCTGCTGGAGGGCCTGCGCCAGGATCCAATCACCATGGCCAGCGGCACCGAGCAGCGCCTGCGGACCAGGCAGCGTGAACAGCTGGAGTCCTGGCTGAAGGAACACGGCCTGCTGGACGAGCGTGACCCGCTCACGCCGGAGCAGCGCCGCCAGTACGTCCTGGAACGCGTGCCCGCGGATACCGACCCGGGCGACATCCAGCGCCTGATCGACCACCTGGAGCACGAAACCGGCGACTGACTCCCCGCCATGCGCCGCCCCATCCGCCATCCGGATGGGGCGGTCGCGGTCAGCCGTTGGCGGCCTTGCGGCGGATGCCCAGGGTTCCGGTACTGTTCTTGCTCTGGCCCTTGCCCGAAGCCCGTCCGGAGCCCTTGCCCGTCGCCTGATACGCGGGGCGCTTGCCGGTCGCCGGCTTGCCACCGGCGGGCTTGCGGGATGCGGGCTTCGACTTGCGCGCCGGCGCGTCGTGGCTCGGGCCCTGCGGGGCCGGGATCTCCAGCGTCAGGCCGAGGCGGCGGTTGGCGACGTGAATGCCGCCCAGCTTGCGGATCGCGCCCTCGTCCAGGCTCTCCGGCAGGTCCACGTGCGAGTGCTCCTGCTGCAGCCCGATACGGCCGATGTCGCGGCCCTTGAGCCCGCCCTCGTTCGCCAGCGCGCCGACGATCGCGCCCGGCGCGACGCCGTGCGTGCGTCCCACGGGCATGTAGTAGCGCACCATGCCGGATTCGGGGCCCGCATCACGATCGCCCTGACGACCGCCTTCGCGGCGCTTGTTGGTACGCTCGCCACGATCCCGGCCGCCGGAGCGGTCGTCGCGACCGGCACGGGCCGCACCGGCCAGCGGGTCGGCACCGGCGGTGGCGGAGGCATCCAGCGGGGAGCCCTCGGTGGCCAGGGCCACCAGGGCGCCGGCCAGATCCTGCGGCGAGGTCTCGCCATCGGCCAGCAGGCGTTCCACCAGGGCCGCGTGACGGCCCCCGGCGTCATCCGCCACGGCAGCCCGCACGCGTTCGGCGAATCGATCCTCGCGCCGTGCCCGAACCGCCTCGCGGTCGGGCACGGCCTGTTCACGTACGGACTTGCCGGTCAGACGCTCGATGTCTTTCAGCATGCGCCGCTTGCGCGGTTCCAGGAACAGGATCGCCCGGCCCTTGCGCCCGGCGCGGCCGGTACGCCCGATCCGGTGCACGTAGACCTCGGCATCGCCCGGGGCATCGAAGTTGAACACGTGGCTGATGCGCGGGACGTCGATCCCGCGCGCGGCCACGTCGGTGGCCACGATCACGTCCAGACGACCGTCGCGCAGGTTGGCGACCACGCGCTCGCGCTCGCCCTGCTCCATGTCGCCGTTCAGCGCCGAGGCGGCCACGCCGGCGGCGCCCAGCCGGTCGGCGATCTCGACCGTCGCGGCCTTGGTGCGGGCAAAGACCACCGCCGCATCCAGATCCGGCTCGGTCTCCATCAGGCGGGTCAGGGCCTCGAGCTTGTTGCGCTGATCGACCAGGCAGTAGCTCTGGTCGATGTCGACGCCGGCCTCGTTGCCCGCACCCACGCGGATCTCTTCCGGTTCGCGCATGTGACGGTGCGCGATGCGCCGGATCGGCGCCGGCATGGTCGCGGAGAACAGCGTGGTCTGGCGCTCGGCCGGGGTCTGCTCCAGCAGCCACTCGATCTCCTCGACGAAGCCCATGCGCAGCATCTCGTCGGCCTCGTCCAGCACCACCATGCGCAGGCTGGACAGGTCGAGGCTCCCGCGGCGGACGTGGTCGGCCACGCGGCCGGGCGTACCGACCACCACCTGGGCCCCGTCGCGCAGGGCACGCAGCTGCTGACCCATCGGCTGGCCGCCGTAGACCGGCAGGATCTCGATGCCGTCCAGACCCGCCGCGAAACCGCTCAGGGCGTCGGCCACCTGACCGGCCAGCTCGCGGGTGGGGGCCAGCACCAGCGCCTGCGGCGCCTTCAGGGCCGCGTCCACGCCATCCACCAGCGGCAGGCCGAACGCGCCGGTCTTGCCGGTGCCGGTCTGGGCCTCGCCCAGCACGTCGCAACCACCCAGCAGGGCGGGGATGCAGGCGGCCTGGACCGCGGTGGGGGTGGCAAAGCCCAGATTCGACAGGGCACGGACCAGCGACTCGGACAGACCGAGCTGGTCAAAGGAGGGAGATTCGGACATCACACAGTACTCACACGGGCCGGAAACAGCGACGGCACTGGCGTGCCCCGGGCCCGGCGAAAAGGAATGACCACACGGTCAGCTGCGCACTATACACGAAACGCGAGAGCCGTGGGGGTCAGCCGCGCTCCACGCGATCGCGTCCGCCGGCCTTGGCGGCATACAGGGCCAGGTCCGCACGCGCCATCAGGGTTTCATGAGTATCCCCGGCACGAGCCTCCACCACGCCCAGACTGCCGGTCACGGAGACCCCGTCGGGATCGCGCAGGCCGTGGATCTCGCCACGGATGGTCTCCGCAAGATGCCAGGCGACGGTCAGATCCATCTCGTGCGCGATAATGACCAACTCCTCGCCGCCCCAGCGCCCGACGTGGCCCGCGCCCTCGACAGTCCGCGCCAGGATGCCGGACAGCGCCTTCAGGATCCGGTCTCCCTCGAGGTGACCGTGCACGTCGTTGATCCGCTTGAACCGATCCAGATCCAGCAGAATCACGGCCAGCGTCGAGGCCCCGCCACCCGTCTGCGCAAGGGCCCGTTGCAGGGTTTCATCGATGCTGCGACGGTTGGCCAGGCCGGTCAGCGAATCGGTGCGAGCGAGACGATCGATCCGTGCCAGCGCCTCGTGGAGCTCGGCCGTGCGCTCGTCCACCCTTCGCTCCAGCACCGCATTGCGGTCTTCCAGCTCCTTGGCCGGGTAGGCTTCATCGTCACCGTGCTCCACACCGGGGAAGGACACGTGGATGTGCTCCAGGCGCCAGACGTCATCGTGCCGGCTCCACACCAGGCTGTGTCGCACTCCGTTGAAGCGCACGGCCTGACGCGCAATGGTCGTGTGCAGATCCAGCACACAGCTGGCGATCGCCACCCCTGGCGCCGGCTGCGACACATGCAGATCCCGCAGGGAGTATTGCACCGGATTCGGCGCCTGCTCGATGTCGTGCCGGTAGAGCTGCTCGGACGCCTCCCGGGTAAAGCAGACCTCGCCGGAACCGGTCCCGATGCCGTGCATGGAGGGGCTCAGCAGCTCACATGTAGCAACGAGGTCGCGCTCGCGGAAGTAGCGATCGAAATACCGCTCCACCGCCGCCCGGACTTCTGCTTCGGTTGATAAAGCCGTCATTGCCGATGATCCACCATGTACGAGGTGCTGCCCGGGGCGTCCTGCAGGCCTGAAACAGGCCATATTGTGCACCCGCCGGGGGCATACGGGCGAATCCTTCCGCCCGGTCCGCTCCCCGGTCCGAACATGGCACCGGCCTCGCCCGTCGCTGACCTGGTGTACGGCCTGCGCCGGGTCGACCAGGGGCGCCTGCCCCTGGTGAAAGCCTGAGCCCCCGGCTCCTATTCCACCTCCAGCGGGATGCTCTCGAGCACCTCGCCGCTGTCGGAAGCGCGGTAGCGGATCTCGTAGCTGCCCGCACTGGAAGGCGCGAACAGCTGCACCGGACTGCCCTGCGAGGCCCGTGCATCCTGCACCGCGCTGTCGTCCGGGTCCGCGCCGGCCTTGACGATCTCGATCAGATCCTCGAAGCGCCCCGGTCCGGTGAAGCTCACCTCCACCGTACTCCGGGCGGCCACGGAATCTTCGGCCGAAAGGGTCACATCGGTACCGCCGACGGTAATCGGAATGGCCTCCAGGGTGCGGCCGGACTCGTGGATCACGTAGCGGATCTCGTACTCGCCCTCCTCGTCCGGCGCGGTCAGGGTCTCGGTGTCGCCGGAGACACGACTGCTGGCGCTGCGGCTGTCACCGCTGTCACCTTCGGGCGCGTCCGGCTCCACGATGGCCACGAAGTCGTTGCGATTCTCCGGTCCCTCCCACCGCACTTCGAAATCGGCACCCGGCAGCACGATGTCCGGCGCTTCCAGCGACGCCTCGACCGGGGTCAGCGTCACCTCCTGCGAGGCCAGCACCCGGCGACTCTCGCGAAGCACATAGCGCACCTCGTGGGTACCCAGCGCATCCGGGGCCTGGATGGTCACCGGCTCGCCGTCTTCCGAAACCCGGGTGTTGGCGCGGCGGGAATGCCCGGTTTCATCGTCCGGCGCCCCCGCCGCCACGATCGCGATGTAATCGTTCCGGTTGACCGGACCTTCCCATTCGACCTCGAACCGCGACCCGGCCGGAACCTCTTCGGGTGGCGAGACGGACGCCTCCACCGGGGTCAGCGTCACCTCCTGGGAGGCCAGCACCCGGCGACTGTCGCGCAGCACGTAGCGCACCTCGTAGGTGCCCAGCGCATCCGGGGCCTGGATGGTCACCGGCTCGCCGTCCTCCGAAACCCGCGCAGTGGCCCGCCGGCCATGCCCGGTGTCGTCGTCCGGGGCCCCGGCTTCCACGATCGCGATGTAGTCGTTCCGGTTGACCGGACCTTCCCACTCGACCTCGAACTGCGCCCCGGCCGAAACCTCCTCGGATGCGGAAACGGTTGCCTCCACCGGCTCCAGCTCGATGGTGCGAGTGGCCAGGACCGCCCCTGTTTCCCGATGCACGTAACGCAGCTCGTGGGGCCCGAGAGCATCCGGCATCTGCAGGGTTACCTGCTCCTCGCCCTGCACGCGGTCGCTGGCGCGGCGTGAATGGCCCGTATCATCCTCGGGCGCGCCCGGCTCCACCACGGCAATGAAGTCACGATCCTCGCCGGGCCCGTCCCAGCCGACGTCGACCATGGAACCGACGCCGGCGGTGTCCGGGGCATGAAGCTCGGCGTCCGGCAGTTCCTGTTCGAGCGTCACGACCACTTCCCGGTCTTCCGCGAGGGTCGCCATCTCCCGCGCATCACCGCTCGTCGCGCCGCGTTCGGCAATGATGCGGTATTCCCCGGGCTCCAGGTGGAGTTCCAGCGGATCGGCATCCTCGCTGCGGGCCTCGACCGATTCCTCGGTCTCCACGTTCAGCGCGACCCAGTCGACCCCGCCCAGAGCTTCGCCGGTTGCGGCGTCCTCGGCGCTCAGCTCCAGCGTGGCCTGCGTCTTCGCCATCATGATGTCGACCGGCTCGTCGGTCTGCGGGGTGATCTCGAACTCGGTCCCGCCGGCGAAGACCTCCGCTTCGGCCTCGACCGTGTAATCACCGGGCATCAGCTCCAGGTCGATGATGCCCCGCGACTCCCCGGAGAAGATCGACTCGCCCGCCTCGTCGGCCACCTCCCAGTCCACCCGGCGCAGGTGCTCTTCGGGATTGCGTTCGTCGAGCGCGCGCAGCTGCACACGCAGCGCCTCGGGTTCCGCTACCGCGATCTCGTCCAGGGCGGCACTGAGTTCCTCGCCGGATTGCGTGGTGAACAGCTGGCCACCGGTCTGCTCCGGCACACAGGAGAGGGTCTGAACCTCTTCCTCCTCGAGCGCAAAGCCGACCACATGGGCGCGCAGGTCGATGCCCTCCTCCGCCATCTCGGCGGCCAGCGCACAGGGATCGCCACCGCAGTTTTCCAGGCCATCGGTCACCAGGATGATGTCCGCGGACTCGGCCGTGCGCGGGATCATCTCCCGGGCCCTGGCCATGGAGTCGGTCAGCGGCGTCATGCCCTGCGGATTGAGATCGTGGATCGTGCGCGCGATCTCGTCACCCTCGTGGGTACCCAGCGGCAGCACGGCCTCGATGTCGTCGCAGTCCCCTCGGCGGGTATGCCCGTAGGCCACCACACCGAAGGGAATGCCGGCGTCGCGACTGGCCGCGAACTCGTCGACCACCTCGCGCGCCACCTCGATGCGCGACTTGTCGTCTTCCATCCGCGCCCACATGGACCCCGAGGCATCGAACACCATGATGCTCACATGCTCATCGGCCACCACCGGCGACGTCACGCCAAACGCACCGGCCAGCAAACCGCCGGCCACGGCCCGGCGCCAGAGTTTTCCGTACATTGTCCGCTCCCCTCAGTGCCATTGATTGGCCCGATGTTCCCCTTGAGAGGATCGCGCAATGCTCAAAAGAACGCCCCCTCCAAAAGGAGGGGGCGACACGGCTCAAAGCCCGTTCAGCGGGGCCGGTCCCGGCCCTGCCGCCCTGCGATCCACGGCAGAAAAAGCAGGCTCTCCAGTGGACCGCGGTGGAACCGTGAACGCCACAGGACCGCGAAAGCGGCGAAGGCCGCCATCGCCAGCAGGGTCAACGCGGTCGCGATCGCGGGGGAGTCCATCACGTGGTCGCCCAGACCCGAACTCTCGAGTGTCTCCCGCAGCAGCCAGAGCACCAGGAGGTGGGTCACGTAGAAGGTCAGCGCCAGCTGCCCGGACGCGATCAAGGGCCACAGCCAGCGGCGCGCCCGATCGGCGAGGAGCAGGCACAGCCCCAGCACCGCGCCGGCGGTCAGCACGGAGCCGGCCAGCCACAACAGCATCTGACTGTGGGGCTGCGTGACCAGCAACCGGTTCCAGCCCCAGTCGTCGGCATCCACTCCCAGTGCCCGCTGCAGCCCGGCGCTGGCCAGCAGCACCCCGGCCGTCCCCACCGCCCCGACCACGACCAGACGCCGGCGCACGGCGGTACTGCGCAGATCAAGCCGGCCCAGCCACATCCCGACCGCAAACGGCACGATCCAGGTCACCAGCGGATACGGGCCGGACAGCACCAGACGGTGCAGCATCTCGCCCGCGGCAAGCCCCGGCATCACGGGCGAACGGTCGAACACCTCGGGGCTGGTCAGCTGCCCGTGCAGAAAGATCGCCGGACCGAGGGCCAGCATCAATGCAGCGATGGCCAGCAGTCCGGGTGACGGCATGCGCAGCATGGCGATCGCCAGCACGAACAGTGCCGCGTAGGCCGGCAGGATCACGTAGATGGCGTCGGGCTCCAGGGCCTGCAGCCCCAGCCCGATCAGGAAGAGCAGCGCGGCCCGCCACAGCAACTGGGCCTCGGCCCCGCCACGTCGCGGACGCCGGGAGGCGGCCAGGAAAGATACGCCCACCCCGGCCAGCAGCATGAACAGCACCGACGCCCGACCCTGAGGCAACGCGTACAGCTGCCCGCCGAGCGTCTCCAGGCCCACCGGCCCGACATGCGCCGACAGCATGCCGGCCACGGCCAGCGCACGCGCCAGATCCAGGCCCTCCAGGCGCGATGCCGAGAGGGCGGTCATGCGGCCACCCTGCTCGCGCCAGCAACTTCGGCCCCGAGCTCGAAGTTCGGGGTTATGTGTCGAAACGCGACAGGTCGGCGCGACCCATGTGGCACATTGCCACACCCGCGGCACCCGGGCGTACGGCGCCCCCCGCGAGCCCGGATCCGGATTCGTTGTGTCCCCGTCCAGTCCATGCCGGAGGGACTAGCAAATCGCCGGCCACTCCGGGAACGGACAGGTCTCCGGGTCGATCAGGCCTGAATGTTGACGCTGGAGCCGGTGGTATCCGGGCCCGTGCTGGCCAGGCTGCCGTCCGCCATGAAGGTGGAGCCCATCTCTTCCTCGGCGCCCGGTTCGTCCTGCGCGGCGCCGTTATCCGGGTTGCCAGAGCCGGTGTCCGTCGAGGAATCGCCCGCCTGCATCTCCGAATCGACGGACAGTCCGGTATCGATCTCGCCCGCGGACTGCGTCGCTTCGGTGCCGCCAATTCCGGAGGTACTCCCGGTGTTGCCGGTGGAACCGGTCGGAGCCGCCGGGCTCTGGGTAGCGGCCGCCTGGGTGGCGTTCTGTGCGGGCTGGGCCTGCCCCATGGCCGGGCTGGCTGCGGCCTGAGCCGGCTGCGCCGCCTGCATGCCTCCCTGTGCGCCCGCCTGGGCCGGTTGGGCCTGCTGCGCCGCGGCCATGCCGGCGGCCTGCCCGGTCGCCTGGCCCGCCGGGTTCTGCCCGGCCGCGGCCGCGGGGCCCTGGTTCCCGGCGCCATTCGGTCCGTTCATGCCCGCCGTCTGGGCCATGGTGGCCGGATTGGGTCCGATACTGTTGATCATGGCGTGCTCCTGCTCGAAAGGTTTTCCCGCTCCAAATGAACGGAGCCGGGGCAACCTTGCCAAGCGAAACGCATGCCAGAATCTTCCCGAGCACGGCCGCGCCGCTCCATGCGGCGCCCCGGATCCTCACGCATCCCCGGATCGTTCCAGTGTCCCCGGAGCACCCTTGCCGATCATTTCCGGCATTCGGCATGCGGCAACCGGGTCATTTCTGCCCCAGTTCCTCCAGTGCCGCCTGGAGGTCGCGGACGATCGCCCGTTCATCCCCGCCGGCGGTCGTCGGATCCACCGGGTCCCCGATCACGATGCGCACCTTCCCGCCCGGCCGCGGGAGACGCTGCCCCGGGGCCATCACCTCGCGGGTGCCCTCGATCCACACGGGCACGACGGGGACGGGCTGCGCGGCCAGCACCAGCCCGATGCCGGGACGCAGGGGCTGCAGGCTTCCGTCCGGCGAGCGCTGGCCCTCGGGGAACCAGATCAGTCCGTGACCGCGCTGCAGACTGGCCGCCGCAAGGGCCAGGCTGCGACGCGGCGCGGCCCCCGGGTCCACCGGCAGGATCCGCGCCGTGCGGCTGAAGGCCCGCGACAGCGGGCCGGTGAACAGGTAACCCTGGAAACCGGCCCAGTACAGCGACTCGAGGCGCTGCCGGTCCAGCGCCGGCAGCAGCGCGAGCGCATCGACGAAGCTGAGATGGCGCGGGGCAATCACGTACGGGGCACTGGCCGGAAGCCGACCGTGCACCTCCACGCGCATCAGCAGCCGTGAGAGCACCCGCGCGCCGGCCAGCAACACCATCCCCGCGGCGCGGCGCAGCGGGCCGGGCGCTTCCAGCGCAGTCTGCTGGTCGGCCTCCAGCAGCGACTCCGGATCCGCGAGCTGTTCCTTCAGATCGGCCTGCCCCTCGCGGGCCACGCCCGCGGCGGCCGCCTCCTGCAGCAGATCGCGCACCGTTTCGACCCGTTCGATCGCCGAGTCGTCCAGATCGATCCCGGCGCGATCCTGCAGCGCCAGGGTCAGGTCGACCCAGCTCAGCGAATCGATGCCCAGCTCCTCGGCCAGACCGGTGTCCGGGGTCAGGCGCCGGTCGTGGAAACGCTCGGCGAGGTAGTTCCAGGTGCGCTCGGCGCCCGGGTCGGACAGCAGCTGCTGGTCCTCCGGGGCCATGGATTCCGGCGACACCGGCTCCGGGCGGGCGCGCGAGACCGCGTCCTCGCGCCCCAGCTCCTCGAACAGTTCTTCCAGCTTGTGCCGGCGCAGCTTGCCCAGACGCGTGCGCGGCAGGGGATCGAGCGCGACGCGCACCACGCCCGGGCGGTGATGGGTGGGCAGCGACTTGGCCGCTTCGTTGACGGCCTCGCGGGTCCGCCGTTCGAGCTCTTCGCCGGCGGCCTCACGCATCAGGCCTGCATCCGGCACCGCCACGACCGCCAGCCGGTCGTCATGCTCCAGCACGCCCGCCTCGCGGACGCCTTCGGCCGACTGCAGCGCGCCCTCCACGCGTTCGGGATCGATGTTTTCGCCACCGGAAAGCACGATCATGGCGGATTCACGACCGTGCAGATAAAGGAATCCATCCGCATCGATCTCGCCGGTATCTCCGGTACGGTACCAGCCGTCCGCGTCCAGGACCTTCGCAGTCTTTTCCGGGAGATTGAGATAGCCGGCGAATACGTTCGGCCCGCGGGCCATCACCTCGCCCCGGCCATCGCCGGATCCGCCGTCGTCGATGGCCAGTTCGACCCCCGGCAGCGCCACCCCCGCGGCGTCCAGACGCACCCGCTCCGGGGGGTTGTAGGTGAGAATCGGCGAGGTCTCGCTGAGGCCGTAGCCGGTCGCCACTTCCCAGCCCAGTGCCTGCAGGTTGCGGCCCAGCGCGGGGTCGAGCGCCGCGCCCCCGGCCACCACCATGCGCAGGCGCGGCGCCAAGCGCTGGTGCAGGCTCACGAACAGGCGACGACCCAGGCGCAGGCCGAAGCGCTGGCGCGCCAGTTTCGACAGCCCCAGCATCGCGCGGAACAGCAGCGCCGGTACCCGCCCGCGGCCGGCCACGCGATCCTGCAGCGCCTTCCACACGGCCTCGTAGAGGCGGGGCACGCCCAGCATCACGGTCGCCTCGCCGTCGCGCAGACCGCGCACAATCTGCGGCCCGACCAGGGAAAACGGCACGATGATGGAGGCCCCCAGGGTCAGCGGCACCAGGATGCCGACCGTGAACGGATACACGTGGTGGAACGGCAGCGGCACCAGCACTCGATCCTTATGGTCCGCGACCTCTTCGGCGCACAGGGCCTCCACGTTGCTGGCCAGGTTGCGGTGGGTCAGCGGCACGCCCTTGGGCGGACCGGTGGTGCCGGAGGTGTAGAACACCGCGGCCACATCCCCGGCCTGAGCGATCGAGCCGTCGGGCTCGGCCTGCAGCAGGCTCGCCCAGGCATTCGGGGCATCCGTTGCGGCGTCGAACAGGCGGACCTGCCAGTCGCCGGGGATATCCGCCAGCCGCTCTTCCAGCCCCGAGGTGGTGAAGACGAAGCGCGGGGTCGAGTCCGCAAGGACGTGGTGCAGGTCCTCGGACGGCATCTGCGTATCCAGGGGCACCACGCTGCCGCCGGCATTCATCACGCCCAGGGCCGCGACGATCCAGTCCGGGCTGTTGGGGGCCAGCAGCACCACGCGGTCCCCGCGTTCCAGGCCCGCCGCGCGCAGCCCGGCCGCCAGTCTCGCGGCCCTTTCGAGCAGTTCGGCCCGCTCGGTGGTCTCGTGGCCATCGCGGGTCATGGCCACCACCGCCTCGCGACCCGACTCGGGGGAACGCGAGGCGAGGAGTTCGTCGACGGTCTGAACGCTCATCCGCTGGCCTCCGGCGGGACGGCGCCCGCGCGACTTGGTGGGCAATGCGATGTCCATCATACGCATTGACAGGATTCGTCACGAAACCCCAATCTTCTGGCTAACGACAAGACTGCAGGGGGTTCCGTTGAACGCCACCGAGCTGCCCCCGTACCCGCGCGATGGCTACCTCCCGATCGAGGACCACGGGCTGATCGGCGACGGCACCACCGCGGCCCTGGTGGGGCGCGACGGCTCCATCTCCTGGCTTTGCGTCCCGCGGTTCGATTCCGACGCACTGTTCTGCGGCCTGCTGGACCACCGTAACGGCGGCTTTTTCACGGTGGCCCCGGAAAACCTGACCGGTGCCACGCAGCGCTACGAGCCGGACACCGGGGTGCTCGTAACGGACCTTTCGGGGCCGGAGGGACGCGTCCGCGTGACCGACGCGCTGACCTTCCGCGCCGGCGCCGACCTGTCCGAAGATGCCCCCGCCGGGCGCGGCGAACTCCTGCGGATGATCGAGGTGGTGGAGGGGCGCGTGCGCCTGCGGGTCCGGCTGGAACCGCGCGGTGACACCGAGTGCCGACCGCATGCCGCGGGCCTGCAGCTGCGCCTGCAGCGTCGCCCGGAGCTCGAGCCGCACCTGACCTCCTCGCTCCCGCTGGCCGGGCTGGACACCACCCACGAGCTGTCCGCGGGCGAACGCCACCACCTCATCCTCAGCTGGGAATCCGCGGGGCACCGCTTCCATCCCCGCCCGCCGGAAGAACTCCTCGCGGACACCATCGCGGTCTGGCGCGACTGGATGCGCTCGTTCCGCTACCAGGGTCCGCAGACGGCACTGGTCCGCCGCTCCGCAATCACCCTGAAGATGATGGATTACACCGCGACCGGCGCGATGATCGCCGCGCCCACCTCCTCGCTGCCGGAGGCGATCGGGGGACCACGCAACTGGGATTACCGCTATGCCTGGATCCGCGACGCGGCCTTCTCGGTCTATGCGCTTGCCCAGATCGGCATGGGGCACGAGGCCGAGGGTTTTCTTGGCTGGGTACTCGATGCGGTGGACCGGGCCGGGCGGCCACGCGTGCTGTATGACGTGGACGGCCACGCTCCGCCACCGGAATGGCACGACCCCGGACTCGAGGGCTACCGCGGGTCTGCGCCGGTGCGGTGGGGCAATGCCGCCGCCGAGCAACGCCAGCATGACGTGTTCGGCGAGATCATGGACTGCGCCTGGCAATGGGTGCGTCGCGGCGGCGCACTCGAACCCGCGCTATGGGACCGGCTGCGGCGCCTCGTGGAAGCGGCGGCGAGGGAATGGCAGACGCCCGACCACGGGATCTGGGAGGTGCGTACGCCGGGGCGCCCGTTCACCTACTCTGCGGCGCTGTGCGCGGTGGCACTGGACCGGGGGGCGCGCATGGCCCGGTCCATGGGCATGGAGTCCGATGCCCGACGCTGGGAACTCGAGTGCGAGCGGATCCGCACGGCCATCCTCGAACAGGCCTGGGACCCGCAGCAGCAGACCCTGACCGAACACCTCGGCGGCGGCGGGATCGACGCCAGCCTGCTGGCCCTGCCCCTGCGGCGGGTCATTCCCGCCGATCATCCACGCATGGTCGCCACCACTCGCGCGGTGGTGCGTCGGCTGGGCGCCGGCGACGGACTGCTGTTCCGCTACCTTCCCGATGAATCGCCCGACGGACTGGCCGGCCACGAGGGTGCCTTCCTGCTGTGCAGCTTCTGGCTGGCCGACAACCTTCTGGGCCAGGGCGAACGGGACGCGGCGATGGAGCTCTTCGACTCACTGTGCGCCCGGGCCAGCCCGCTGGGCCTGCTGCCGGAGCAGATCGACCCGGCCAGCGGGGCCTTTCTCGGCAACTTCCCGCAGGCCTTCAGTCACGTCGGGCTGATCTCCACCGGCATCAACCTGGGCCGGACCTGAGCCGCATCCGACCCGGCCGGGCGTTCCGACTTCGGCGTTTTGTGCTATGTGAGAGGAGTGAGCGCTCGACCCGTCGCAACCTACCGTCTCCAGCTGCATCCGGGGTTCACCCTGGATGACGCTGTCGCGGTCGTGCCGTATCTGGCGGATCTGGGCATCAGCCATGTCTACCTGTCGCCGTTCCTGCAGGCGGTGTCCGGCAGCACCCATGGCTACGATGTCGTCGACCCGGGCCGCGTGAATGCCGAACTGGGCGGCGAGGCGGCGCGGCAGCGGCTGAACGTCGCTCTCGCCCGCGCCGGCATGGGACAGGTACTGGACATCGTCCCCAATCACATGGCGATCGCCGGCGACCAGAACCCCTGGTGGTGGGATGTCCTCGAAAACGGGCCCTCCAGCCGCCACGCCCCCTGGTTCGACGTCGACTGGGCAGCCGCGGAAGAGCGCTGGCCCGACAAGGTGCTGCTGCCGGTCCTGGGCGACCATTACGGCCGCATCCTCGAGGCGGGCGAACTGCAGCTGCGGTTCGCCGAAGGCCGGTTCACGCTGCACTATTACGAACACCGTTTCCCCGTCGACCCCTCCTCGCTGCATGACCTGCTCCAGCGGGTCTACCGGCGCAGCGGCCCGGAACTGCTCGGTTTTCTGGCCGAGTCCTGCGCACGCCTGCCACGCCCGCGGGTAACCGGCGGCGAGCCGGCCGAACGGCGCCGGCGCGACCAGGAGGTGATCCACCGGCTGCTGGACGAGACCTGCCGCGACAATGCCGGGACACGGGCCGCCGTGCAGGCCGAGGTCGATGCCATCAACGCCAGCCCCGATGCGCTGGACGCCCTGATCGGTGAACAGAACTACCGGCTTGCCTGGTGGCGTACCGCTGCGGAGGATCTGGGCTACCGCCGCTTCTTCGACATCAACGATCTGGCCGGGCTGCGCGTGGAGCGGCGCGAGGTCTTTGATGCGATCCACGAGCTGCCCCTGCGCTGGACGGCCGAAGGCACCGTGGACGGTCTGCGGGTGGACCACCCCGACGGGATGCGGGACCCCGAAGAATACTTCCGGCGCCTGCGCGAGGCCTGCCCGGAGGCCTGGATCGTGGCGGAGAAGATCCTGGAACCCGGCGAGCGCCTGCCACCACAGTGGCCGATCGCGGGCACCACCGGCTACGACTTTCTGAACCGGGTCCAGGGCCTGTTCGTGGATCCCGCCGGGGAGCCCCCGATGACCTCGCTGTACGAGAACTTTACCGGGGAGCCCGCGGATTTCGGCACCGTGGTGGTCGCGAGCAAGCGCCAGGTCCTGCGCGAGCTTCTGGGCAGCGAACTCCACCGGCTGACCTCGCTGTTCGTGCTGATCTGCGAACGCCATCGCCGCCACCGTGATTACACCCGCGAGCAGCTGCATCACGTGCTGCTGGAGGTCGCCGCCCGCTTTCCCGTCTACCGCACCTACCTGGCGCGGGACGCCGACCTGACCGAGGCCGATGCCCGCTGCATCCGCAGCGCCATCGAACAGGCGCATGCCGAAGCCCCGGAGCTGGATGCCGAGCTCCTGGACTTCCTGCGCGCCCTGCTCTCGCTGGAGGTGGAAGGGGAACAGGAGGCCGAACTGGCCCTGCGCTTTCAGCAGCTCACCGGCCCGGCGATGGCCAAGGGCGTGGAGGACACCGCCTTTTACCGGTTTCATCGGCTGGTGGCGCTCAACGAGGTGGGCGGCGCGCCGGACCGGTTCGGGGTATCCCCCGCGGATTTCCATCGCGCCTGTCGCGACGCCCTGGAGCAGCTCCCGGACGCCATGCTCGCCACCTCGACCCACGACACCAAGCGCAGCGAGGACGTGCGGGCCCGCTTGCTGCTGTTGTCGGAGATCCCGCAGGCCTGGGGCCGGGCCGTGGCGGCATGGAGCGAACGCAACACCCCCCACCGCTCGAGCACCGGCCCCGATGCCGCGACGGAGTATCTGATCTACCAGACGCTGGTGGGTGCCTGGCCCATCGATCCCGAACGCCTCTGCGCCTACCTGGAGAAGGCCGTCCGCGAGGCGAAACGCCACACGCGCTGGACCCGCCAGGATCCGGACTACGAACGGGCCGTGCTGGATTTCGCCCGCGGCCTGCTGGACGACCGGGCATTCGTCGAGGCGCTCGAGGCCTTCGACCGGCCGCTGGTGGCGCCCGGGCGGGTCAACAGCCTGGCGCAGACCCTGATCCGGTGCACGGCACCCGGGGTGCCGGACACCTACCAGGGGACGGAGCTGTGGGACCTCAGTCTGGTGGATCCCGACAACCGGCGGCCGGTGGACTTCGGGCTGCGCCGTGAGCAGCTGGCCCGACTGGACGTGCTGTCACCCGCCGAGATCCTGGAGCGCGCCGATGAAGGCCTCCCGAAGCTGTGGCTGCTGCGCGAGGCGCTGGCCCTGCGTCGGCGCCGGCCCGGGGCTTTCGGGGCCGACGGCGGCTATCAGCCGGTCGCCGCCCGGGGCCCCCGGGCCGACCACGCCGTAGCCTTTTTGCGCGGCGACCAGGTGCTGACCCTGGTGCCCCGGCTGATACTCCGACTGGCCGACGACTGGCAGGACACCGTACTTCCCCTGCCACCGGGACACTGGCGGAACGTCCTCACGGGGGAAGACCTCGAAGGCGGGGATATCCCGCTCGCGGCTCTGCTGGCCGGGTTCCCGGTCGCCCTTCTCGAGCGGGTGGGGGAGCCACAGTGACGCGGGTGACGGTCTGGGCCCCGCACGCCGCCCACGTCACGCTGGAATGCGCCGGCGAACGGTTCCCGATGGCGCGCCGCGAGGGTGGCTGGTGGGCGGTGGACGCGCCCGCCCTGACGCACGGCGTGGACTACGCCTTCCGGGTCGACGATCGCGGCCCCTTCCCGGACCCGCGTTCACCCTGGCAGCCACAGGGCGTCCACGGGCCGTCGCGCTGGCTGGAGCATTCCCGGTTCGACTGGAGCGATGCCGGATGGCGCGCCCCGCCGCTGGCCTCCGCGGTCATCATGGAGATCCACGTGGGGACCTTCACGCCGGCCGGCACCTTCGATGCGGTGATCGACCGTCTGGACCACCTCGTCCGGCTGGGCATCACCCACATCGAGCTGATGCCGGTGGCCGAGTTCCCCGGCGACCGCGGCTGGGGCTACGACGGGACCAGCCCGTTCGCCCCGCATCACGTCCTGGGCGGCCCGGACGGCCTGAAGCGCCTTGTGGACGCCTGCCACCGGCGCGGACTCGCCGTGCTCCTGGATGTCGTTTACAACCACCTGGGTCCGGACGGCAATTATCTCGGTCAGTTCGGTCCCTATTTCACCGACACCTACAGCACGCCCTGGGGCGATGCCGTCAACCTCGACGGCCCCGACAGCGACGAGGTGCGACGCTTCTTCCTCGACAACGCCCTTATGTGGCTGCGCGACTATCACTTCGACGGCCTGCGCCTGGACGCGGTCCATGCCATCGTCGACACCTCCGCGACCCACCTGCTGGAGGCCCTCGCCGACGAGGTTCGGCACCTGGAGACGCAGACCGGCCGACCGCTGGCGCTGATCGCCGAAAGCGATGCGAACGATCCGCGCCTGATCCGGCCGGTCGAGGTCGGCGGGTACGGCCTGGATGCGCAGTGGAACGAGGATTTTCACCACGCCCTGCACGCCCTGCTGACCGGCGAATCGCAGGGCTATTTCGCGGATTTCGGGCGTCTGGAAGAATTTGCCCGCGTGCTCACCCGCGGCTTCGCCCTGGACGGACGCTACTCCCGCTACCGCCGGCGGGCGCACGGCCGGCCGGCCAGTGACGTGCCGGGGCGACGTTTCGTCGGCTGCCTGCAGAACCACGACCAGATCGGCAACCGGGCGACCGGCGAACGCAGCAGCCATCTCCTGTCGCCGGGGCTCCTCAAGGTCGGGGCCGCACTGGTGCTGACCTCGCCGTTCATCCCCCTGCTGTTCCAGGGCGAGGAATGGGCCGCGTCCACGCCGTTTTTGTACTTCACCGACCACCGCGACGCGGATCTGGCCTTGGCGGTGTGTCAGGGGCGCCGCGAGGAATTCGCCGGGTTCGGCCACGATCCCGCGCGCATCCCCGACCCGCAGGCCGCCGAAACCTTCGAGCGCTCGCGGCTCGACTGGGATGAACCGCTGCATGCACCCCATGCGGACCTCCTCGAGTGGCACCGTGCCCTGATCCGGCTCCGCCATTCCCGAGCCGCCCTCGCCGAGGATCTTCTCGACCGCATGCGCGTGGAATTCGACGAATCCCGCCGCTGGCTCCTGCTGCTGCGTCCGGATCTGGTGGTGGCCTGCAACCTCGCCGCCCGGCCGCAGACCCTCACCCTGCCCCCGGAGGCCTCGCACCTGTCCCTGCACCTGCGTTCCGAGCCGGACATCCGGCTGGATCCCACCGGGCTCCGGCTGCCCGCGGAAGCGGTCGCCGTGCTTGCCGGGCCGGACACGCCGCAGCACTGAGAACGTGACGCATTACCCTTTTTGCCAGTAGCACCCGGAACCGCCACCTGCGTCCCCCGGCCCGGGCGACTACACTGGGCCCCACGCTCAACACCGGCCCTCCCCATGACGCACGATCCAGCCGCCCCTCCGGCATCGGAGGTCAGCGACGTCAACCAGCGGTTCTACGACCAGCTATGGGCGGACAGCCGGCTGGTCCGCCCCGAACGCTTCAACACCTGGGGCCTGGTTTCCGGCCTGGCCCGAAGCCACGACCGGCGACTCGAGGTCGGCCCCGGCATGCGCCCGCGCCTGCCCATCGAGAACACCCACTTCGTCGACATCAGCCCGCCGGCGCTGGATACCCTCGCCGCGGAGGGCGGCATCACCCATACCGCGCCGGTCTCCGAACTGCCGCACGCCGACCACAGCTTCGGTCTGGTGAGCGCCCTGGACATCATCGAGCACGTGGAGGACGACGAGGCCGCACTGGCGGAGATCAGCCGCGTGGCCGAACCCGGCGCACAGGTCCTGCTCTCCACCCCGCTCCACCCGGAATACTGGACGCCGTTCGACGACATCGTCGGCCATTATCGCCGCTATGAACCCGACCACCTCATGGACCTGCTCGACCGCCACGGGCTCGAGGTGGAACAAAGCGCGATCTTCGGCATGAAACCCCGCTCTTCGCGGCTGAACGACCTGGGCATGTGGTTCCTCGAGCGCCACCGGCCCGTGGCCATGAAGGTCTACAACCGCTTCCTCATGCCCCTGGGCCTGCGCCTGCAGAAACCGCTGAAACTCCATTCCGGCATGGTCGCCACCGACGGCGTCGAAGAAGTCTTCCTGGTCTGCCGGCGCCGTTGATGAGACCCGCGCCCCAGCCGCGTACTTTTCAAGGCACGGGTGTTCCGGCCAGACTGTAGCCCTGTCCACCCCGCAAGGCCCCTCCCATGCGAATGCATCACTGCGCGCGCCCGCTGCTCCTCGTCGCCATCATCCTGCCGCTTGCCAGCGGCTGCGCGGCCGTCAGCGTGGCCAGCTCGGCCACCAGTGCCGCCGTCAGCGTCACCACCGGCACCGTCAAGGCCACCGGCAGCACCGCGGCCGCCCTGGGGCGCACCATCACCCCCAGCGGCGAGGAAGACGAGGACAAAGAAGAATAGCGCGCCGGCGCCGTCATCCTGCCGCCGGAGGCCGGAGGCATCCGCCGGTGTACGGGACACCCTGAACCATGCTCCCCCTCTTCCGCCGCCGCACCGCGACCGGCACGCTGGAGGCCATCTGGATCGCCGAACACGCCGGCGCGCCGATGACTGCATGCGAGCGCATCGAAGTCGACCCTGCGGGCCTGCAGGGGGATCGCTACCGGCACGGTCGCGGGCACTGGCACACGGTCGAGGCCTGCCGTGTCACCCTGATCTGCGCGGAGGAATTCGAACGGGCCGGACGCCGCGCCCGGCGCCTGCGCCAGCCCGCCGAGCCTGCACCCGGCGAACACCGTCGCAATCTGGTGGTATCCGGCCTGGGACGCAGCCCGCGCGAGGGCGAGCTGCGGATCGGCGAAGCGCGCTTCGTCATTGAGCGGCCGCGACCGCCCTGCGGCTGGCTCAATCAGGTCGTCGGCTACAACCTTGCGGCCGCCCTGCGCCACGACAGCGGCATCTGCCTGCGTCCGCTGGAGAGCGGGATCCTGCAGGTCGGCGATCCCGTCGAGTGGCACGCGGTCGCGCGGGACGGTCCCGGCGAGCCCTGACGTGACCTCGAGGGGCCGGAATCAGAGCGGCCGCCACGCCTCGTAGCCGCAGCTCATGCAGTGGTAAAGCGCCTCGTAGTGCCCCGCTCGCGTCGCGCTCTCGCGGATGGTGCCTTCCTGAAACGTGAACCCGCGCAGGGTGCAGCGGGGACATTTCTCGATCGGGTCGCGCGGCGGCCGCGGCTCCTCGGATTCCCCCGTGCCCTGGCGGCCTTCGAACTCGGCGGCCGCCTCAATGGCCTGATTGAGATTGCGGGTCAACTCGGCCGCGAGCCGTTGGGCGGCAGCCTGGTCATCACGCGCCAGGGCCTCGAGACGGGCGAGACTGTCGCGGACATTTCGCAGTCGGGCAGCGATTTCGGTCATGCGGGTCCCCTTGGCATCCGATCCCGGACGATACCCCGTTCGCACCCGGTCCGTCATGGGTACGGGCACCCGGGCACATCACACTGGACGGCACGGTCCATGCCCCGAACTGGCCACCAGCGGGGCACAGAGGGCTGGAGAGCCCTAAATGAAAAAGGGACCAGCGACTGTAAGTCACTGATCCCTTTCTCGAAATAATGGCGCGCCCGGGAGGATTCGAACCCTGGTTCGTAGGCAGAATTATCCAATCAGTACAGACAGAGCTAACACGGGATCGATGTCTGCCCCTCGAGAGTTCTAAGATACTATCTCATTGATTCGTAACTGGATAAACATTCCCAAATAACGACACAAGGAGGCATGTGGGAACCATGGGTTGTGTCGCGTACGCGGGATAATACCAAAAAGGCGCGCTGAGCCGTCACTGCGATCGCCCGAGCCCATGACCCCCTGGCTCGCCGATGCCGGGTCCAGCAGTTCCATGAGGAGTTACTGTCGAAAGTGGTGTACGGGGGGATTGAGGAAGGCGGCGTATCCGGCTGGAATGGAAGTACCACCAACCAACCAGCCCGAGGAGATACGCCACCATGGCTCACGATACGACAGACATCCCGAACGGACCAGAGGACCCGTTGACCGATCTGCTGCGCCGCGGGGCGCGGGATCTGATCAAGCAAGCGGTGGAGGCCGAGTTGCAGACGTTCATGGAGCGCTACGCGGAGGACCGCTTGCCGGACGGGCGCCGGGCAGTGGTGCGCAATGGCTATCAGCCGGAGCGCCGGGTCCAGACCGGCATCGGCGATGTACCGGTGCAGGTGCCGAAGACCCGGGATCGGTCCGGCGGCGGCCGGCACT
>NZ_KB906484.1:0-40447 GCF_000381405.1 Thioalkalivibrio sp. ALE20 | reverse complement strand
TCGATCTCCCCCAGAAACCGGTCGCGCCGCGTCTGCTTGCGCTTGGCGGAGTACTCGAGATCGGAAAAACTGCGCTGCGACATCGACCATCACCTCGGGCAGGAAACCTGCCGCCATTATCCCAGAGCTGCGTACCGGGCGGGAGCGGCAGCGAATTAAATCAGCGTCTCCCTAGATTGAGCATTGTAAATGGCGCCAGTCGATGAGGAGCATTCGTTCTTGCCGTTCTTTGTGAGCGGCCCGTGGACGGATTCGTCAACTTCGCATAGATCACCCCACAGCTCGGACACTCTGTCGACGGCGTGATCTGGTCATCCTCGGAGGTGCGTTCGTATCCACACTTCGGGCAGCGCTTTCCTTCGCTCATACTCTACTCCATCAGGCATGAGACGTATCATGCCCACAAGAATGATTTTAAACCAACGGCTACCCTTGGCCTATTGACAAGCGTTAGTCTGCTGTGCCCCGTGGGTTGCCTGTCGCTCGGTATATGCATCTCCATAACTTGATGAAAGCTGCTCAATCAGACCTCGGCACGAGAAGCCCTGCATTTGGAGATACTGCTCGGCCGATCGTACCGCCTGCTCGTTCCAATCAACATTCAGGCTATCCACTGCAACCGCCGCATCTGAACGGTCGTAACCATCTCCGTAGTCAGACGACAGTTGCTGGATGAGCCCCTCTCGCGAGAAACCCTGCATGGCGAGATATTGATTCGCAGACCGAACCGCGTTCTCTTGGGGCCCAGTCAGGTTTTGCGCCCATACGGACCCCGAACCAAGGATAAAAGCAAGCAAAACTACATTAATGATTCTCATTCGATTTCCTCCACTCGTTGGACATTCTGGCCTCCGGTAACGCTGATTAACACCCCTGCATCCGGCTCCATAACCCATCAACAGGTTGTTGCAAGGACGTTGGTGCATGCGCAGCCCGATGTCCTTCCAGCAACGCGCCCCCCTCGATACCTCCAGCAAGTGCAACACCACATCGCACCGGACTTGGTCGTGCTAACCGTGGTACGCAAGGAACGGACTGGGTGATGCTGTGTAGGTAACGTGCAGGCCACGGATGGCACGCGTGGCGGCCACATGCAGGAGCGCCCGTTCGCTCGTCTCGGTCGAACGCCGTTCGGTGGGGTCCTCGCTGGCCTCCAGCGCCCGGCGCAGGGGGACCACGCCGTCGTTCACTTCCACGATGAACAGGTAGCGGAACTCCAGTCCTTTCACGCGGTGCATCGTCGCCAGGCGCACACCGGGCTGATCTGAACGGTCGGCCTGTTTGCGCGAGACGGGGCGGACCGCCAGTCCCTCATTCTCCAGACGCGCGCGAAAGTCCTCGACGATGTTGTTGGTGCGGGCCACCACGCAGATGTCGGCACCCGCGACGCCCTGGTCCTCCTGGAGCTCGCGGATGCGGCCGGCGACCCAGGCGGCTTCCTCGTCCCGGCTGCCAAAACCCTGCACGACCGGGGCGTCGCCGTGCATCAACGAGCGGTATCCGACATTGGCGTCGTCACCGCCATCCAGGTCATCGATGGCCACGCCTTCCAGAACCGACATGGCAAAGCGCCGGGTCTCCTCGGTGGTGCGGTAGTTGATCCGCAGCTTGCGGCTGCGCCCGCGCACCTCGATCCCGCAGTGGCTCAGGGCGTAGCGGCGCCGGTAGATCCGCTGGTGACCATCGCCGACGATGAACATGTCGTTCCCGCGCTGCGGAACCAGCATGCGCAAAAGCCGCATGACCTGCGGACCCATGTCCTGCGCCTCGTCGACCACCACGGCGTCGTACGGCAGATAGCCGCCCTCCCCGCGCTCGATCAGATCGGCCGCATCCTGGGTGGCATCCTCGTTGGTCCGCAGTCCGCGTTGGTGCAGCTGGATGCGCAGTTCCTCGAATACCGGCCAGATCGCGGCGCGCTGCGCCCGCGTGAGCGCAACGCCGCGCCCCGTTCGCTTCGCGCGGAAATACCCCGTCCGGTCGGTCACGCGCTGCGGCAGAATCACCCGCTCCCACTCTTCGTGGAAGAACGAATCCGGCAGGTCGATCTCTGCCGGGCGCTGGTCGAGCGCCAGCTCCCAGCATTTGCGGTATTCCGGATCCTGGTCGTAGACGATCCGGCTGGGGTAATCGTTGCGCTTGAGGAAGCGGCTCACCCACTGGTCGATGTGGGTGACCTCGATGCGGTCCATCTGCTCCTTCGAGCAGATCTTCTGCAGGTTGGCCTGAATGTCGGTCGCCAGGTTGGCGGTGAACGTGGTGAACAGCACCTTGCGCTTCGGGTCACTCAGGGCATTCTCGACCAGCCAGCGGGCCCGGTGCATGGCCACGACGGTCTTGCCCGTGCCCGCGCCGCCGAGCACGCGCACGGGGCCATTGGTGTTCCACTGCACCAGGCGGCGCTGGGAGGGATGGAGGAACACCCGCCAGCGCTCCAGCGGGGCCTCCAGCATTGCCTGCAGTTCGGCGTCGTCGCTGACCACCATGAACCGGCGTTGCGAGTGCGCCTTCTGCAGGGCCGCCGCAAAATCCTCGGTGTCGAACCCCGTGTCCGTCTCCGCCTGCGACGCCGCGTACTCCTGCTCCACCTGCTGCAGGGATTCACCGGCGGCCAGCATGTACAGGGCCTCAAAGGATTCGCGCGGCAGCGTGCTCTCGAGCGCCTCCAGTTCCTCCGCGGAAGACAGCGCCCGCACCTGACCCAGCATCGACTCCGGCACGCCCAGACGGAGAAATTCGCGATCGCGCAGATCGAACAGAGCCTCGGCCTCCACGGTCGCTTCATCGGCGGCCTGAGGCTCCGGCGTTGCCCTGGCTTCGTTCGCCTCGGCGGGTGCGTCGGGGGCGGTTTCGGTCGAACTCTGCAACAGCTGCAACGTGCCGGTGTTCGGATGCACCTTGCAGCGGTGTCGCCGGGCCCAGTCGTAGGCATCGTCGTGCTTGTCCACCCACAGCAGTACGTAGACATTGCCGGTCTCCGGCTTGAGCACGATCGCCCGAAAATCCTGGTCGATCCGCACCGAACGGAAGTTCGGGTCGGCCACCTGATTGAGCTTTTCGTAGTTGATCCCGGAGCTGAACGGATCGCGCCGGAACTTGGTGACGAACTCCTGCACCTTCTTCTGCTTGCCGCGCGGGATCGCCGCAAAGGCCGAGAAGAAGTCGTCGGAGATGGCCACCATGGGCTGAAGATCGGACATCATGCCTCCTGCATTACTTTATTGGCCACGGCCTGAATGGTTTCCTCATTAAGGCCGACCCACACGCTCCAGCCGCGCGCTTGCAGAGCCTCCTGCGTCGGCGGGTCCGGGTCGACCAGCAGGCCCGTGCGCGCGTCCGGCCAGGCGAGTTCCAGTTCCGCGACGATCGCGCCGGCCTCGTCCGGCAACTCGTATCCACTGTCGGGGCACGGCACGCCCGCCTTCTGCAGATCCGCCACGGCATCACCGAACAGGGACAGCGTCCGGAGCTCGGCCCAACAAGCCTCCTCACCCGATCCGGATGCCGGTTCGGCAGCAGCCGCCTCCCCGGTATCCACCGCCTCTTCGGCCGGCGCCGGGGCATAACGCTCGCCTTCGACGCCGAGCGCGGAGGACAGCGAGAACCGCGGCGCGAACTGCAGCAGGTTGGACAGGTTCCAGAACGCCTGCCACGCCGTCTCGAACGGCTTGTCCGTCGTCGGGTCGCGGTCGTCGATGAACAGGGCGACCGCCAGCGTTTCCCGCAGCGCTTGAGCGTCCTTCTGAAAGGTCGCCACCGGCAACCCCGCCACCATGCCGGCCACGCCCTCGTGCCCGGAGAGGACCGGAAGGGCCCCGCCCATCGCGAAGACGTCGCCGCCGGGCGGCCCGACCACACGCTCCGCGTCCCAGCTCGGCACCCGGGTCTCGAGCGCTTCGGCCACCGCCTGGCGCAGGCCGGCATCGCGCGCGGTGCGCTGATCCAGCATGCAGAAGGCGCGCGAGAAGGCCGCCTCGCGCAGCCATTCAAGGGCCTCATCGCCCCCCTGGAGATACTGAATCAGCCACCGAAAGCCCCCCTGCTCCAGCCCGCCACGAAACTCGCCATGGGGGCGACCGCCGTTGTTCGCCGTCAGCGCGTTGTAGCGCTTCACCATATCCGGCACCTGGGTGGATTCCAGCAGCTCCACTCCGGCCCGGGTCGGCTCCTTGCCGCTTTGCGGCAGGTCGTTCCAGCCCAGGCTCCAGACATGGAAACGGCCGCTGTCGAGGATCGCCTGGCGCTTGGCCGTATCGTCCGCCAGGTTATCGAAGTGTACGGAATAGCCGTCGACGAAGACCGCCACCGGTTTCTGTCCGTCGCCCGCCCGCACCGGCCAGAGCACGAAATCCGGTTTGCAGGGAACCCGCACCCCGTCGGCCGCCCCCAGGTTGCGCTGCAGTTCCAGTTTCCAGGCGCGCGTGGAGGCGGGGGTCTCCGGATCCTGCCCCGGTGGCTGCAGCGTCAGGAAATAGCCGGGCTTGCCGTTCACCAGTTCCTGGCTGGCGCGCACGCCCGCGTGTGCATTGCACAGGGCGTCCAGAAACCGCTGCTCCAGCTCGCTCTCGACCAGGCTGTTCAGGTGGACCTCCTCCACCCCGTCGATCGGCTCCAGCGTGTCGGCGTGTTCCAGCATGCGACCGAGCAGGTCCTCGGCGGCGGCCCGCGAGATCTTCGGCATGCGGTAGCGGTCGCGCCAGGCCAGCACGCAGGCGTAACAACCGTCGCGATCCTCCTCTTCGCGGCACTTGCAGGTACGCACCACCTCCCACGCCCGGCGCAGCACTTCCAGCAGCGGCCCGGTGTCCTTCAGCAGCTGCTTCAGGTAGCCCGTACCGCCCGGCACGCTGTCGTAGAGGACGAGATAGCGGCGGCGGCTACCCTCACCCGGGGCGGTGTAATCGGTCACCCGCAGGTGGTCGACACTGCCACGGAAGTATTCGCGCAGCCCCAGGTTCAACGCCGCGATCAATGAGTGCAACCGCACCTCCGATTCCGCGAAATCCGCCAGTGGCAGGAGGATGCGGATGGCCTCGGAATGCAGCTCCCGGAAGAGATACAGGCTGGAGTGATAATCCTCTTCGCTTTCCTCGGCCCCCGACCGCGCGAGCGGACAGTCATAGGCATGCGGGAACTGACCCGGGCGCGGAGCCCGGCCGCCGGGGCGACGGACCTTGCCGCAGTGGCGGCAGATGCGAAACCCGGGGCGGGCGTTCAGATCCCCCGCCACGCGGAACTCGGCCTCCTCGACCCCGAGCTGGCCGAAATTGATCTCGCGCAGCGTCACCTGCGGGATGTACTCGAACGCGAACGGCAGGTCCTCGGTCGCCAGCCGCCAGGCCCGGCGCGGCTGTTCGGGGTCGATGTCCACCAGCATCTGGCGGGTGTAGAAGACCGGCTGGCGATCATCGGCGTCATCCCCGATGCGGCTCTCACGGTCATCCGCCGTGGCGAACACCTGGCGCATGCGCAGCACCGAGCGGCGCTGCTCCGCGTCCGCCCACTGGGCGCTGCCGCAGCGCGGGCACACCGAGTGCGGATCGCCCGAGGTCTCCAGGTTCTCGACGTACTGGCAGTTGTCGCAGAAGCGCCACTGCTGCACGGAGTCGGCGGCCAGGTCCACCTGATCGATCTCCACCGCGCGCCCCTGCGCGTAAAAGCGGTTCAGGGGCGCCAGTTCCGCCAGCGCCGCCTCGGCGGATCGCTGCATCTGGAAGTTCAGGCGTTCCATCCGGGGGCGGTCGGCCTCGCCCTCGCCCGACCCGGCGCCTCCGCGGGTGCGGCGCAGGATGATCGACTGCAGGGTCACCCCTTCCTCCGGGAAGGCGTAGTTCGGGATCAGCCCCTCGTCGGTCAGGAAGTTCAGCGTGTGCTGGTGGTTCAGGTGGCGGCGCAGCGACATCAGCGCCTCGCGCTCGCCGCGCGCGCCCGCCAGGCGCTCGCGCACTTCGTCGTCCTCCGGCCCGCTCTCAAGGTTGCCGATCTCGCGCTTCAGGCGATCGATGCGCCGGGTCCATTCGCGACGGCGCTGAGCCGTCTCGCGCAGGCGGTTGAGCAGGCGCCAGTCCAGCCCCGGATGTTCATCTTCCGGGGCGCCGAACAGGAAGCGATGCAGGCTCTCCCGCGTGGCGTCCTCGAGGCCGGGGAACAGCGCGGTGAAATCGTCCATGATCGCGCGGCGATGGTTCGCCACGTATTCCAGCCAGTCGTGCGGAAAACGCCGGGTGTCCTCGCGCTCGATAGCATCGAGCACGATCTGCATGCGTCCGGGGATCGCGTCGTTCTCGATGCCGCTGGCCGCCCAGCGATCCAGGCAGAAGGCCATCAGCTGGCGTTCCAGCACGGCCGCCGCGTTCAGGAACACCCCCGGGGGCTCCACCGAGCCCGCCAGCATCTTCAACGGATCGTCGAAGAAGTAGTTGTCGTGCCCGACCCCGTTGGCCACCGTGACCGCGAGCGAGTTGCCGTCGCGCCGGCCCGACCGGCCGATGCGCTGGAGATAGTTGCTCTGTGACGGGGGCACCGAGCACAGCAGCACGCTGGACAGATCGCCGATGTCGATCCCCATCTCCAGCGTCGGTGTGGCCGACAGCAGGTTCACATCCCAGGGCAGGGGATCATCGCGTTTGAACGAGCCCTCGATGGCCGCACGCCCATCGCTGTCCAGCAGCGCGGTGTGTTCCGCCGTCACCAGGCGCGTGGGGGCGCCCTGACCCTCCTGAAGCGCGTCCTGCTCCGACGGTCGATCCGGTTGTTCGTAGTGTCCCTCGCAGGTACTGCGCAGGCAGGGCACGCCGAGCCAGTTACGGTGCTCGTTATCCAGCACCTCCACCGGGTGCCCGCAGACGCCGCAGTGCAAGGACTTCACCTGGATCCCGGCATACCAGCGCTGCGGATCCAGCCCGAACACTGCCTGATCCCCGACCGGTCGTTCCAGCAGCCAGCCGTCGCGCCGCAGCACGTCGACGGTCAGGCTCATCACCTGGCGGAACTCCGGGCTCGCCAGCACGTGTTCGTCCGTGGCCAGCACCCGATCGAACCAGGCCCGGAACCACGATCCGGACTCACCGTGCAGGTCGTCGAACGACGGCCCCACCCGGCCCAGGGTCCACAACGCCGGCGGACGGGCGGCCCCGCCATAGTTCGGCAGGAACAGGCTCAGGTTGAACGGCTTGTAGGTCTTGCCGCGCGCCTGGATGTACTCGTCGAGGAACGGGTGATAGAAGGCGCCCCGCGTACGCCCGCGCCACAACAGGCCCTGCAGGAAGGCCTGCACCTTTTCGACCCCGACGTCCCGCAGCGGCCCGATCTCCTCCGAGAGCCGGTCGGCCAGCGTCCGGGCCGTAGGCAACAACTCGTCCTCGATATTCACGCCCACGGTCGCTATGCGGCCGCGTTCCAGCGTGCGACCGATGCGGGCACGCAGACCGAAGCCCTGCATCACCTCCCACTCCAGGCGCTGGCTCACCAGCTCCGGCAGGTCACTGTCGGACGGCAGCGCATCCGTCGCCACCAGCTGTTCGTAATCGCGCAGCCACACCATGTTGGGTGCGATGAACGTGCCGACGAACCGCGCGTCGTCCCCCAGCACCCGGCGCCAGTAGCGCGGCATCTCGCGCGCCACCATGGCCAGATCCAGGTCGCGCCCGCGATCGTTCACAAATTGGGCGATGGCGCGGCGCACCAGCGTGGTGTACGTCCGCGCCTCGAAGAACCCGGCCCGGTGCGCCGCGTCCTGCACCGAGTCCGAGAAGGCGATCAGCTTGCGATGCTCGTTATGCAGTGAGTGGTAGAGCTGCCCGATCACCACACTGGAGAGTGATGCCGCGCGTGCCCCCAGCAGGCTCAGGCCATCGCCCGCACCACAGAACGGGCAGTCGTGGTGGCTGACACGAACCTTGTGCTCTCCCCGTCTACGTTCTCGAGTCATGTCCGGCTGCCACACGCGAACGCCGGCATCCGATTCGCAGGGAGAACCGTCCGGCCCGCCAGCCTCGGCCGAGCGCCCCGGGCGCAACTGCTCTTGTTCCGGACACGCCCAGCCGACGAACCCCGCGGTGCCCTGCGACCCCGTGCGCGGCGGTTGATCCTCCAGCGGGAACATCAGGCACGCATCCGGATGGTTACCGAACCACGCGTTGTAGATCGCGCGCAGATCATCCTCCAGGCGGCCTTCGTCCGGACGCTTCACGCTCGCCCAGCCGGTGGCGTGGCATTCCCGGCAGTGCACCACCGGCAGGTGCAGCCCGGAGCGCTGATCCGAAAGGCTGTCCGCAAAATCCAGTGCCGGCTCCGGCGCCACGCTAGCCACCATGCGCCGCAGCTCGCGCAGCCAGAGCTGCACCCGCACCTCCACCAGCGGTGCCAGGCGTTTGTCGTCGATGCGCCGACGCGCGGCGGACACCAGCGCCAGCAGACTGTCCAGCATCGTCAGGGCCGGCTCGGTGCCCTCCAGTCCGAAGCGTTGCGCCCAATCTTCGGCGATGTCATTGAGTTCCACCGGCCCCTGCTCGCAGCGATCCAGCAGCTCCGCGAACCCCTCGTGCGCCACCAGCTCCCGTCCCAGTTCCACCCGTGCGTCATCACGCTCCCTCGGGTCCGCAGAATCCAGCTCCAGGGACCGGTCCAACCAGATCTCGGCCTGCCTGCGCAGCCACTCTTCCGAAGTGCCCGGGTTTCGCGGGCGCATCCGCGGCAATTCCGACCGGGCTGGCCAGCGCCAGCGCGAGTGCTCCGCCGTCGCGCGGCGACCCTCCGCCTCCAGGTATTCGTGCGGCGACAGGCGCTCTTCCAGCAGCACCGCGTCTTCGTCGAACGGTGTGGCGAACACCTCTTCGGCGTAGTCGCGCAGGCGCCCGGCGGCCTGCGCTCCGCCAATGGTGGCCGACGTACCGACGCAGGCGAGCTTCCCTTCAGGTGCCAGACGGTCACGCAGCCGTCGGATCAGGCACGCCAGATCGGTCCCCTGCGCCCCGTCGAAGGTGTGCAGCTCGTCCACCACCAAATAGCGCAGCGTGTCCGGCTCGTTGAAACGCCAGATCGCCTGGTCCTGCGGACGCATCAGCAGGAAATCCAGCATCTTGTAGTTGGTGAGCAGGATGTCCGGAGGATTCTGGCGCAGGGTGTCGTGATCCGTGATCACGCCCTGCGCGCTCATGCCCGTGGTCGGCGTGCTTTCCCGGTCCCCGGTGAACAGCCCGACCGAGACCTGCCCCCGCAGGCCCTCACTCTCGTGGATCTTCTCGGCGATGCGCCCCGCCTGATCGCGGGCCAGCGCATTCATCGGATAGATCACGATCGCCTTCACGCCCGGGGCCGAGCGTGCGGCGGCATCCTCCAGCAACGGGTAAAGAAAGGACTCCGTCTTCCCGGAACCGGTCCCCGTAGCCACCAGCGTCGAGCGCGGCACGGCGCCGCCCAGGCGCTCGAAGGCCCGAGCCTGATGGAGAAACGGCAAAAAACCGAGCTGAACGTACTCGAACGGCGACGGCGCCTCCGGATCCGCCGTCCGGAACGGCAGCCCCAGACTCAGATACGGCCCCTTGAACAGCGCCCGCGGATCCGCCAGCAGATCCTCCAGCGGGGTCCCGCCATCGACCCGGCGGAACCCCGGGGTCGTCATGGGGAAGGTCGCCCGCAGAAAGTGCCGGACCCCTTCTCGCAATTCCGTTGCTACAACTGCTGGCAGCATGCTGCTCCTTTTCCCGACGACACCGCCGGTCACCCTCCACTCAGCAATGCTGGGGCGATGACCTGCTCACCCAACCAGAACACGGCAACAAGACCAGTCAAAAAAATCCCCCACAGGGTCGCGCCGGCTCCAACCCACGAGAAATACCCATACAACAATCCAACAATCCCCCCGAAAATCGAGATCACCGGAATAAACAAAAACCTAAAAACCCAACCATTCGAAGCTGCGCCTATCTTCGCATCATGTGCATCCGCTAACCCGTTCATTATCTCAACCGCCTCAGACAGTAATTCTTTACGGCACACGCTACTCTCGTCAAACTCTTCATGGTGCACCACTTTGTTCCGGATCGATGCCAGGCGACGCAGACCCTGGACCGCACTAGGGTCAAGCTTCGCTTCTACACTGGTCACTTTCTCATGCAACCCCTTGCCTTCTGCCCCGAGCCAGCTCTCCAAAACATGCTCAAACTTCTTGGATAAACAAATCATTAGGGATTCGAGATCCCTCTTCACCTTGCACGCATGCGGCGTTACGATATCGCAAGGCACAAACCACCGAAGCGCCAAAGACCATCCTGATCGGGCTATCCAGAAGCCCACCCACAAGAAAAGAAACACCCCCACCACAGAAAGAAAAACAAACCCACTATACGCACCCCCTGACAGATCCACCCCCATGGACTTAGCAGGGAAAAAACCCAACGGCCAAAGCAGTAACGCCCCACCTACACAGGCCGGCCACACTTTGCCGGTCGAAATGGCCCACTCCAACAACCTGTCTCCACCATCAATCGCATAAACCAGAATTACTGCTCCGTGCAGCACCAGATATGGCACCCACAACCCAGCCAAAAAATCGTAAAACTTGGCCCATTCCATAGAGCCACACCTCCACTATATCATCCGTACCGACGCACTATATTAAAAACAATTACTTATTACTAAAATAGTGGTCCAAATAAGCCCTTCACCCACAACCGAAAAACCGTTTCCCCGGATGGTGATATCTGACCGCCATACACCCCGGGACCAGCGACCAACATCGAGACAAAAATTTGCATTTCACAAGAAGACTTGGGCGGGACTTTCCCTGTTGAGCCTGAGGAAACCCATGCTGAGAAATTACTGGCACCTGGAGCCTACAAGCGCATGAGCCCCGATTGCAAATCGAGCGCCAACCACATTTTCTACCGCTGGCTGTTCGTCACCCCAAAAACGGCATTGGCGCAGAAGCCGATAACGCAACCTCGAACAATAATGATCTAGTCCGCCGGAACCATTTCAATCAGATTCGCCACCATCATCGGGCGACTAAATGTCGGGTCCCGGCTGGTTGTATACACGTTTACGAAATAAATCGGGGCGTTCCTGTTGCCAGGCCTTGAGTGTCTCAACCGGCGTTCGGTGCCCCAGCGCCTTCTGCCCGATCTGATGGTTGTACAGGCGCTGGTAGTTCTGGAGGGTGTCCTTCAGATGCTCTCCCGAGCCGAAGCGCCGGGTCCGCAGCAAGTCGGCGATGCGGCCGTTGAAGCGCTCCACCATTCCGTTGGTCTGCGGCCGTTTCGGCCGGATCAGACGATGCTCGATCCCGTGTTCGGCGCACAGCCGGTCGAACGGGTGGCACCCGGTGGGCTCGCGCTCTCCGGTGGCCGCAAAGCGGTCCGTGAACTCCTTGCCGTTGTCCGTGACCACGTGCGTGACATGGAACGGCGCCCGTTCGATCAGCTTCTTCAGAAAGCCGCGCGCGGCGTCGGCCGTCTTCGAGCGCCGCACCTCCAGATAGACCCAGCGCGAGGCGCGGTCGATGGCCACGAACAGGTAACCGCGCGAGGCCTGACACCTAATCCTGACCACGAACCCGGCCCTTATCGTCCCTGTCGTGCTCCACCACTGGGGGACTCCCGGATTGTGCATATCGGACCATTCTTCCTTCTCCCGGCGCCAAATCTGTCTCCCCACGAGATAAACAGCGCCGAGAACATTCGCATCCCGATCCATTGTAGGGTGATGTTGCCACCCTGCCGTGCCTCCAGCCAGTCCCTCTCACAGCGGATGGTGCCAGGGACCAGTTTTCCTCCGGCACACCCGAAACACCCATTAAGCTTGGGCTCGGCCTAAATCATCAAACAATAGATTGGGGGTTTCCTTAGCGTCTTTGAGGGTCAAAAGGCACCAGCCCTCCAACCTGTCCGGAATGGGGCTGGCCGCGCGATCGGATGCCCAAACGCCGATTTTCAGATCGGGCCACGCCAGCTCGAACTCGCCGACCACCTCGCCCTGGCCATCCAGTACCTCCTGGCCGACCACCGGTTCCGGCAAGCCCTGCTCGATGATGCCGTCCACCAGCTCAATCGCCTGCTCGCTCACGTTCTTCGCCCAGTCCGGCCGAATTCCGTGCGGCGGGACCGACGACGTATCCTGCTGGTCACAACCCTGAAACTCATTCAGCAGATCGCCCAGCCAATCGCGAGCCCGCGCCCGATCCACGCGGTCGTGGTCCACCCGGGTCTGGGTGTCGAGCAGACACTGGCTGCAGCCCGTCTCGCAGTGATCACATTCCAGTTTCTCGGCCATCCGTCGCAGCATGGGCAGCACCACCTTGCCCGCGGCGGACGAAAACCCCGCGCCACCACTCACCGCATCATACAACTGGAGTACGATCACTGAGCCGCGATCACCGAGGCGCCGGGGGCGAGTCGCGTAGCCGATCTCGGAGGGGGCCACGCCAAGGGTTTCCGCGAGTGCGAACCTCAGGGCAATAGCCAGAGTCAGGCCAATCACCCGCCCTTCATGGTTATCTTCGATGTAGGTGCCTCGAACGGGATGGCACAGGGTAAGCTCGAACACGTCGGTCGGTGTCACGACACCGAGTTGGACGTTTTGCTGGAGGCTTCCCGAGCCCGGACAAGGCGCTGGTTGCCCGTCCTTCCGATCTTCACGCGTTGGTTGGGGTGCGAAATGCGTTCCATCCGGCGAAAGTCCCTTGGGGAACTCTCCGTCGGCAGTCATGGACTCCGCACGGCCACAGGTCATGCACACCGCATAACCCTGACCGTACAGCCCCGCACTGTGGTGGAACACCTTCCCGTTCGTAGCGTGGGCCATGGTTCCGAGTGACGGATTCGGCAATGCCGTTTCTTCCGCTTCGAGGAAGACCCAAGGTGAACCTGCAGGCACAAATCGCTGGGACTGCACGTCATTCGTGGGCGCGACCCTGGAATCCGCCACAAAACCGGCTGGCTGCAGCACCCGTTTGATGTTCTGTGATTTGACCGGTGCCCCGCAGGCGCTATTGCTGCAGACCAGCGTGTCGGTGTCGACGATTCCTTCGTGGTGACCCACAGTGCCACATGCATCGCATCGCCAGACGCTCTCCAGCTTCTGCGATTCGTTTGCGCCGCTCTCCATGCGATGCCAGTGAAGCGATACACCTGCGGACGTAAACACACGACCGTCCAGAACAACCTCGGCGCCCGGCGCATATTCCCGAATGGCGACCGACAGGTTCCGGGACGGAAGCCCACGGTAGCTACTGTGGTTGTCTTCCTTGCTCCGAGCAGCAATCCGCGCCCTACGCTGCTGATGGTAGTCGTGCAGAGTAAAGTGGTTGAAGGTGACGACATCCGTGGGAAAGCCGTACCCCGGGAGGAAGGTTCGACCCGCGAGTTCACGCAACAGATACTCGTTGCACAGCCGGTCCAGCTCGCGATCCAGGCGGGCCCGATATGCGCTCTCCGGGGTTGCCTGTTCCTGCTCCGACTTCAACCAGGAATGATTCGCAGTCCAGTCCTTCTGCAGAGCTTCCATGTTCGCCCGCGCCTCGCTGCGCAGCTGCGCCGGTTCGCGGGATTCGAGGACCGTACCGCGTGTCAGATGCAGAATATCGGCGTCGGCTTCATGTCCGGCCGCCTCCAGGGATTCGAGAAACTCGGTACAGGGGGCCGGCTGCGATTCCCCCAAGTAGAACCATTCCGTGGTCAATTTGGTGCGCTCGACACCCCCCGTCCCAACCGTTCGGGTCAGGAAATGCCCGAGAAGCAGCGCCTGCACCTGACGCTGAACCAGGCGCGCGGAGCTGAATGCAACCGCCGGGACCGGCATGGCTGTCCGAAACGGCCAGCTCGGGTTGGCGAACACCTGCAGGTCGTGCGGGTTGTGCTTGCACACGGTGTACGCAATCGCACGGGCCTCACGGCTGCGTCCGGCCCGCCCCGCACGCTGCAGGTAGTTGGCCGGATGCGGCGGCACATTGTTCATCACCACGGCGGTGATGCCCCCGATGTCGACGCCCATTTCCATCGTCGTCGAACAGTTCAGGACGTTGACCCGCCCCTTCTTGAATTGGTTGACGTACTCTTCCAGGCGATCTGAGGACTGCTGCGCCGAATGTTCCGCCGTTCGGTAGTAGTAACCACCCTCGACCGCTCGATCGTTCAGATTGACCCAAAGGCTGCGTGAGCGCAGTTCGCGGATCACGGGGTCTGCGGCAATCTGTTGGCGGATATGCGCAAGTCCGGCTTCGTAATCGAGCTGGGTGCGCTCGAATACCGACAGGTCAGGATAGTCCACGGCCTCGACCCGGTGACGACGGCGTTCCCCTTCGTCAGAGCGTAGCGCCTCAATGCTTCGCGGAAGATACGGAGTCCAGTCGCGGAACGTGGTATCCAACAGGCGGTTGGTGACCGGACAGACATAAAAACGGCTCTGAAGACGGAAACCAAGGCTATCGAGCGGCAAAGAAAACTTGTTCTGGTCCGGTTTCAGGGCTCCCCCGGGCCCCGTCAGGACTCGCCAGGCCGCCCGAAGCCAATCGTTGATGCGGTCCACATCCGCGCGATCCCCCGGGTTCATCCCGCCTCCCAGGACCAACAGCTTCACCAGGCGGTGCGACGTGTTGCCACCCCGGATTTGCGGCCACTTCAACAGCCCCGGTTCCTGACCTGCCTCCGAGTCAGGGGACAGGAATCGCTTCGGCTTGAATGTCACCCCTGCCCAACGAAACACTTCCTGGTTGGCGTTGATACCACTGGACGCCCGAATGTAGAAATCTAGGGCCACCTTCAGAAACTCGCGCCAATCCTTGAGCTCCAACCCTTTTTCTGCCCAGCCCTCGGGCACGGTCCGGAGGTTATCGAGACACGGGTAATCCACGGCAGCCAAACCGAGTGTCTCGGCACTGTTCTGGCGCTTCGGTCGCCGCATGAATTCGCGGAACAGCAGCATCTCCGCCAGTCTCTCGGCCCCATCGGCCCCCCCGAAGAGCTCCGGGTTGTACTGCTTGTTGAACTCGCAGACCGGCCCCGCGATATCCTCCTTTCCAGCCAGCGTTCGAACCATGTCGCGCCAGGGCAAACACACGGTATCGGCGGCATCGCCGGAAGATTGGCCTGTCAGTGTGGCTTCCTGCTGCCTGATCCGCTCTTCCATCTCGGCGGCGGCCTGGTTCATACCCGCGGCGAGCAAACCCTGATGAGCCTCACGGAGAGCCCGGAGGCCCTCATCGGAGACCTCATCACGTGGCTGAGCGGCATGATCGCGTTGCGCCGCCCCCAGGACCTCCACCACCAGTCCGCGGAGCTTGTTGCGCTCTGCCTCCTGCTGCATCCGCACGGCCATCCGGGCCGCTCCCTGACGGCTGTCGGTAAAGGTAATCAGGCGCCTGCCTCGACCTGGAAGGGTCTGAGGCCCGGCCTCGGATGCCCCTTTCTCGGGTTGGAAGTCTTCGCAATATTCCAGGACCGTGGGCACGGCCTGAGTCACATGGAACGGCCCTCCGGTCAGAGCCCGATTGAAGGGAGAGCGGCCGGAATAGCCCGTGAATGCGCATTGCGGACGACAGCACTGGGCCTCCGAGTCGTTCACCCCCAGACGGACCGAACGTTCACTCGCGGTGAAGCTCCCCGTCTCCAGGTCGACCTCCACCGGAAAATACGCTTCACCGATGTGTTCCGGGCGACAGAAAACCGTTGGCTCATTTTTCTGCGCGTCCAGGTCAACCTCCGGCTCATCGCCTTCCGCCTCTTCGGTATCGGATTGCAGAGAGAACTCATCCTCAACCCGGGTCTCCCAATGCTTCACGTGACCGGAACGCGTGTCCGCCAGAAGGTGCGGCTCGTTGCAGTCGTCGCAGAACGCCAGCTCCACCACCGGCGCACCACAACCGCAGGTGGCACGCTGTTCGGTATACACGCTGCCGAACGGCCAGTCCGTGGCCAGTGCGGTTCCCGCTTTCTCGGGGCAGTCGGGATCCATACACGCCCACAGCCCGTGCAAGGTCTTCTGAAAGAAATGCGCACGAAGGTTGAGAAACGCCGGTTCATTCTCGGCAGGTCGCGTCCCCGAACACAGGTCGAGCCATCGCAGGGTATCGCGTTCGCTCAGGGAGGCCCCGAGTGTCCGGGAAACATGCTTGCGAATCTCGCCCAGTCCAACCGGTGAGCCGTACTCCACGACGAAATCGCGGATCGTCCGGGCTTCCGGCGAATGCGACAGGGCCTCGAAGCGCGCGTTCGAAACCTCCTTGCTGCCGGGGTCGGACGGGATCGACTCCAGTTCCTCCAGCGTAGCCGATCGGCCCTCACTGGCCGGAAGTTGTGGCACCACGCGTTGCCCGCCCAGGACCTCCACACGTTCCCCCGGCACCCCTGAAAGATCGGAAAGGAACCGCCGAAGGTTCTCCACACCCTCCGGACTGGAGATGGTCGCCGAGGTCGCCACGAACCGGACATCCTCCGGTTTTACGCCAAATGCGATCATCACCCGGCGCAACTGCAGCGCCAGTTCCGCGGCCTGCGACCCCACATACGTGTGGGCTTCATCCAGCACGATCCAGCGAAGCGATTTCCTGGCCCGCGACACACGCACTATCGGCTCGTCCACCTGCCGGACCATCATGTATTCCAGCATGGTCCCATTGGTCACCAGGATCGGTGCCGGGGACTCGCGCATCCGTTCGCGCGAGAGCACCTCGTTCGGACGCTTCTTCTGCTCCGCGCGTACCCCGCTCGCACGGTCCGGCGTGCGGCCGTTGTAAAGGCAGTAGCGCATCCCCTCCCCGAACGGACGCGTCCAGGCATCCAGACGATCACGTTGCGAATCGATCAGGGCATTCAGCGGGTACAGGAACAACGCCCGGACCCCTTCCAGCGTGTCGGTACCCTCGGCCTCGAGTTCGCGGTACAACTCTTCGATCACCGGGACCATGAAACACTCGGTCTTGCCGGACCCCGTACCACTGGTGACCACAATCGATTTCTTCTCCCTGAGCAGCGCCTGCCAGCTACGCAGCTGGTGAGTAAACGGTGCCCAGTCCGCGTTGAAGCGGTATTGCCCGTTGTCCGGGTCGTCGAGTGCGTCGATCACCGTCGAGCTCAGCAGGGAGTCGGCACCTGTTCCCAGATCGCGCAGCCGGCAATTCGCCGGTTCCCATGCGAAGGTCGGTTCAAACTGCGGCTCCGCCAGAAAGCTGCCCCTTGCACCGCTTTCGGCATCCAGCACGCCCGCCAGGTGCTCACGCAACCCCGGGTGGGTGACACCCAGCAAACCCAGCGTGGATTCCGTTGCCCGAGAACGGGCCTGATCAACCAGCGAAGTGAAAAACGGTCGCATGGAAAGTCCTCGATCGATAGTCACAGACGGGCGAAAAGAGACGCATTGAAGGCGATTCGAAACCACGTGGCATCGAAATCACGGATGCGGCGGAACTGGAACAGCGCCTCTCCGTAGTCATGGAACACCTCGTCAACGCGCGCCTCGCCCAGGGCGATCGCCGCTACGAAGGCAGGCAGGTAAGCCACCGAGTTGCGATGCTGGAACTGGGTATGAATCCGGCCAGCCGGTTCATCGGCCCTCCCCCCAATCCACTCCGTCAGCTCCCGGGCTCCATAATCGGGCCATTCCACATCCACCCGCTCGCGGATCACCTGTTCAAAAAGATTGGGCAGAATCAGAGCTGCCTGTCGGGCTTGTGGCTCAACATCCCCCTGCCTCAACCATCCCTGCAGTTCCGTGCCATAGGCCACCGTGGCGTGTTCAAGACGCTGCAACGTCCGCCCCAGCACGTCGTTGACGGTGTCCTCCGGAATGCCCTGGTCCACAAGGAACCGATGAAAGATCTCCGTGGCCGCGCGGAAGTCCCGTACCGGCAGCATCTCGAAGAACAAGGGGAAATCACGTTCCAGACGACCGACGAAATTCTCGTCCATCTCGAACTTGAACATCGCCATGCAGAGCGCACGCGGATGCTGAACCAGCGCCTTCCAGACTTCGAATGTGGTAAGCGGCAGGTATCCGAAATTGCGATACAGCGCGTTGAGAAACTCCCATCCACCGTGCCGCGGGTTCTCGCTCATCGCATCCAGCACTTCGTCAAACGACGTTGTGCCGCGACCCGGCCGAAACGCCAGCACGGCCTTTTGCAGGCTTTCCACGCGCTCCAGGTCCACACCCGAGTCCGGCTCGCCTGGTACGAGGAGCGGGCGAAAAGAAATCTTCGAGTCAGGCCCTGGAACCACGAGCCACGGACCATCGCGCGACACCTGTTCCGGCAGCCTGAATTCCCCAGTTGGCACCCCTTCACTGCGTACCGGTTCCAGCGAAACCGCCGGAACGGACGGGGCGTGCAGGAGCATCAGACGCGGGTCCAGGCCCTCCGCGCTCCCCCCGCTCCCGTCCGCCACATGAACCCGAAACTCATTGCCCTCCGACCGGCGCAACTGCACCCCGAACAGGCGAACCCTGTGTCGCACCGGAACCGGACCACCTTCGACCTCCAGCCGCACCTCGCAGTCGATGTCCGTATCAATCGAAAGCAGTTCGACGATTTTTTCGCGGAGCCCGTGCAAGCTGATCTCCAGCGGCTGCTGGCCCACTCGATAGATCCAGCGATCGTACAGCTGCCCCCTGCCATACCCGGAAAGTAAGAGGGTGACCGAAAAGCCGGACCCTCCCTGAGCCCCGTAGAGCATGAGACGCGCACCCAGCAGATCATCCACCGCGAGATCACGGGCCAGGGGCCTGCCGTCCCGGTCCAGCGCAAGGCACCCCACATACGGGAACGGGAGCCGTATTTCGATCGGATCAGCTACGAGGGAAGGGGTCACTCGTATGGCCACACTGGCCGGGATCTCGCCCACTGCCTGCAGATACAGCAGGCTGGATGCCTCATCCTCGCGGGTGCGCTGGACCTCAACCCGGTCGTCGTCCAACTCCACCAGGCAGCGCTGTGCCGTCGTGACACGGATCCAGCCCTGGCCCGGCTGGTCTCCCCCGATCAGTTGAACCGCAAAATCGGAGGGTAAAATACCGACCTTGCGCCGCAGCAGCGTCTCGCCCGAACGATTGCGAATCGACACGGAGCGCACACCACCAAGCTCGTGTGCCGGCAGCGACTCGATACGTTCGCCACCCACGTAAACCCCAAGATCAGCCACATCGGCGGCGCCACCACTCGCCGAGTGGTCGATCCGGGGCATGCCCCGCAGACACAGTGGCGGGTTTGTCGGCCAGTCGAGCATGTCACCCGCAAGACCGAGGCCCATGGACGCGGCCCCCGCCTGCCCCGTGCGCACACTGAAGCGATCGTCCCCGACCAGGCTCACCGTTACCTGTCCGGAAACCCGGTACCCGTCCAGGCCGAGCCTGGGTACCGGTTCGGGCCGAACGTTCGCATCTTCCGGCTCCACCCGCTCCAGGGAGACCCCGGTCGGGACCGTAACCAGCACATCGCGATCCTCCGTCCGAAAGGAAGCCTGCCCGCAGACATGCCATCGATTCTCGCGCCAGGCGAACCCCACCGGGACCTCCCCAAGCGCAACGGCTCCCCCCGGAATCAGGACCTTGCCTGCCTGCAAACCGCCCGCCGATACCGCCAGCAACAGGAAGCGATTGGGCGAACTCCTCCGGATCCTTCGCTCTCCGGCGCGCAAACGAATCTTCGCGAAGCCGGGTCGTGAAAGATCCGCGAACACCGCCCCCAATCTCAGGCACGGTTCGGTCCCTTCCAGGATCTCGACTTCCAGACGCGAACTTGCCGGTACATGTTCAAGCGGCACCTGCAACTCGGCCGGCAGCGTCACCACCGTCTCCAGCTCTCCAATCGAGACGTCGCGAGATACGTGCGTACACGACAACGCCCCGGTACGACGCCGGCGGCGTCCCTCATCGCTCGCGGTCTTGAGCAGGCTGTTCAGGAAGTCCTCGCCCGTCTCCTGATCCAGCGGGATCGGAAAACGCTCGCGCCACTGCGGATCCTGCTGATCCAGGAATGCCACCGGCTCTTCCTGCGACTCCAGGCCGTGACTGCGCACCAGCGATCGCAACTGCTGCAACATCCCGGTAATCAACCGCACCGGGCCCACCGACGAAAACACCTGGGGCAGATGCGATGCGTCGATCTCGCGGCGCACGAACGCCTCCATGTCCGCCCCCAGGGCCTCGGCCTGGTCGACACGGCGGAGCAACCGCACGAACAGCACATGAAGCGGGTTCCCCGGGGCGCGCAACACCTGGAACGGCAAGCCACCCTCACTCATGAGCGAACCCAGAAAATCCCGATGCCCGGCCTCGAACCGATGGATCGGGCGCCCCCAGAAGTCCTCCAGCCCGCGAGTCATCACGTCACCCCTGGGAGCCGGGTCAAGTTCGAAGTCGAAGGCCTCGAAAATCGGCTCCCATTCCCATTGGTCAGGGTGCTTTTCCCGCCTGGACCACTCGGCGATCCCCAGAACCAGCGCACCGCAGACCCGCCTGTCGTCCCTCACGTCCATGAAATCCGGAATAAGACGGAGAACACGGCGGAGGTCACGGTATTCACCATCCGTGCACCGATAGCGGTACAACTCTCGCTGGTCCGGCTTCTCCAACCCACGCCGGTCCAGAAACGTCCGCACCCAATCAATCGTTTCCCGATGAAACATCCGCCTCCCCTCGGGATGGTTGTCCGAAACTCCCCGTCGCGACGACGCGAGCCTCTGCGACCTATGCTCGAGGCTCATTGCGACCACTCCTGTCGCCCGGCGCCCCCCTTGCCACGCATCCGCGTCGTGCGGCGGCAGCCCCACGTCTCTTGGCTGCAGGGCTTCTGGAACCCCTCCCGCCACCTAAAACAAGACACCCTCGACGAACTCCCTAAGCCGTCCGTGTTCCAGCTCTGCGTAAATCTCTTCGAAGGTGCCGGGCGGCAGCGTTTCCTCGTGGGCGGCCTTGTTTCGCAGCTTCCGAAACCTCTGCAAAAAGTCCAGAAGCTCATCGTCCCGCAGCCCGGGGGGCAAACCATCCCTGATCTTCTCCAGCAACTGCGCCTTCCGCCGACCGTTGCCCCCCAGGACGGAGAGCCGATCCGCCACAGAGCCGTCCACCCCAAACCCACGATCCGGATTTGAACCCACCTCTTCGTGGACCGCACCGTCGTAAACGCGGACGAGGCGCGACTCCAGAAATTTAAACCAGTGCGTGAGCAGCATTGCCGGAACAGGAGACCCTGCCACCAAATGCCCCTCATCTCGGGCACGTACAGTAAATATCACCAACCCTTTCAGTTCTTCCACATCCTTGCCATCCATCCAGCGCAAGTTCGCGTAACCCACATATTCATCGAGAAACCGCGCCCCCCGCACCTCAGCCTCCTCACCAATCTCCCGACGTAACTCCTCGAGCTCCCCCTTATCGAGCGACAACCGACTCACCCTCCCGGAAAGGAATGCAGCTAGCCTGCTCCTATGCCCCGACTCCGAGCAGTCGCCATCCGCTACCACATCAAAAAGCTGAATCGCTGCCTTCACGGCTGCCATAACACGACCGTTATGATCCCACCGCAACGCCCAATCAATCGCCGCGTCTAACCATGACCAATCAAAATCGGCTTCGTCATTGTAGGCGAAGACTTGCGTCGGTAGGTAAAACGCCATCAATGCACACCCCAACTCTACAAAGCCTTCCTCGAATGCACTATTTATCGCCAACCGAAAACCAGCGCTTCGTTCCCTCGCCATCCCATGAGCTTCTATTCCGTACTCAAGAAGCTCAGGGCTTCCGATAGACGCCGCATCCCCGAACCCAAAAGTGTCATCCTGCCCCAGCAGTAAAACAAAATTCACATCGGGACGGTCAACCCCAACGAACTCCATTGCACTTGCCAGGGCCTCGCCTACGTAACCGCAGTCACCATATCCTATACGTGCACGGCCCCTGGACGAGTCAAAGCGTCCCAGCTTTCGCACTACACGCCCGAGAGAGCGTGACAGATCTTCTTTATCAAACTTGTTCCCGCTCGACAGATGCCCCACGTGGTCCACAAGTGCCGGAACGGTGTATTCATCCCCTTCACCGTACAAGGCTTCAAAAGCCCAGTGTTTATGAACCCCCCAATCCATCCGGGGAACACAGTGAATTCTATTAAGCGCCTCAAAGTGATGCCTGACCGAAGAGGGTATGTTCTCCCTAACAAGCCGTTCCCGCCTGATAACGGGCAAGACAGAGACAAGCTCAAAAATCTCGATGATCGCGCGCGCCGCTCGCTCGTCTCTTCCAGGCTGATCTCGCCCGTCACTCGACACTTCCGGATCCGCCTCTAATGCCTCCCACGACGCTGAATTCAATACGCGATCGAACATCCCCTGCGGCAAGTGAATCAATGCATCTACTAATTTCTCGGGATAAAATTGATCCCCCCATGTCTCCGGCTTAACAAATTCGAAGTGAAAATCGAAAACGGTAGAGACCAAAGGAACGAACGCTTCAATGCGCGAAAGAGCTTCGTCGGAATAGCTAGACTGCCCATACCTTTCCTGATCAATGGCCCATGGGAGCAGTATTTCGGTAACGTGTTTTTCCAGCCAGAACTGGCCCACGACCGTTGGCTGCTCCGGACTGTCAGTATCTTCCGGGTACACGTTGTCTATGAACGCACCGATGATCTTTGCGGGTTCAGAAATAGCCTCAAACCAAGGAGCGTCGGACCGCCTGAGAAAAGGCAGTATAGCCGGGAAACGGCCATATACCGGATTGCGAACGCGCAGTTGGTCCATTTCTACTGTCCGGTCTAAATCAACTTGAGCCGCCATCCGGGCAACCTCACAAATTCTTGAGTCCCCCTCTTCCAATGACTCATTCGGTCGGCTCTCTTCGCGCTCCGCGGGTGGATCCAGGAAGTTGAAGCGGTATTTTGCGACCCAGTTCAATACCTCGGTGAGCGGTTCATCCGACATCACCGAATCAGCTAATCTCGCCCAGGTTGCGACGGCGGTTTCATCCACCGTTGTGACTGGGGCGATCGCATCCAATGCCGCGAGAAAGCTGCCGAGCTGCCGGTCATCTTCAAACTGCCGGAGGCGTTGGTAGTAGGCATCCGGAACCAGGTTTATGACGTTGCCCATAGGACCGCTCCCTTCGATTACCTTGGGCCGTAGGTGCCGTCCGGGTGCATCTGAAAGCCGCGCCCAGTGTCCGGACCGTAGGTGCCATCCGGGTAGATCTGCGAACCTCGCCCGGTGTTAGGTCCGTGCGTACCATCGGGATGTATCTGCGAGCCTTGCCCAAAGCTGGAGCTATAGCTCCCATCTGGATTCATCTGGGAGCCGTGCCCTGTTGCAGGCCCGTAGGTGCCATCCGGGTGCATCTTAGAGCCTCGCCCGTAGTCTGGTCCGTAACTCCCATCCGGGAACATTTGGGACCACTGCCCAAAGGCCATCGACGGTAGGGCCGCTGCCGGCATCACGACTGATCCCAAGGTTACGGCCTTTCCGATGCGTTTCTCATCCATCGCTACCCTCCAATTCTCATGATTTTTTCCCGGAGCCGAACGCCCCGCCCTGTACTGGTCGAGTTGGATCTCCGGACACGCCCATGCTCGGCACTGACCTTCGCGGTCCACGATGTCCGCCACCCTGGTTATTGCGTAACCGGCGTTCTTTCCCCGCCCTCACTTTGCGCCAATGTTTTTCTGCCCACCGAGCCACTGAACTCGCGCTGAGCTCTTCCTCCAATTGCCGTTCGGCTTCCTGATCCCCGCGCTGGACTCTCTCACACAACGCGTAGACCCACTGCTTACGCTGCTTTTTACTCAGAAAATTCCCGCCTCGATTGCTCGCTCTGCTCCAGCCCTTCGACATATTCACCTACTCCCCCGCCAAATTTCACGAAGACGGTACCAATCGATGTGCAAAAAAAGGTTCTGCTACAAAAGCGTTTTAAACCCCTGGTGAAGGGATCCGCTCCGCACAGGATTCAACACCCCCGGGGATCGGACCAACCGTTATCGTGTAAATGCGCGTCAAAACAACTTCCTGTTAATCTCGGTCGCCATATTCATACCAGCACGATGGTCCGAGCTCGTCTTCGGCATAGAAAACTGGTACCGCCGGTCCCCTCGAAACACTAGCTTGTGGTGCTTTCCGGAACTCGAAATCTCGAATCCCATTTCTTCCAACCCCCCAGACACCTCGGAGTCCATCGTCCGATATTGAGACAACAGATGTTTAATTGTCTCCGAATACTGCGGCGCGACCTTCTCCACTGGATTTGCGGCTAGCAATGAAGACAGGACATGGTGCCGCCTGGAGCCTTCCGGCGCCTGACTCAAAGCCGACTCTAGAGCGTCCACGACAATTGCTAAGTTCTCACTTACATACAAATCCGTCTCTTCCCCCCATACTAGCAACGGACTCCCATCCGACGAGCGAGTCTTTGCCTTGAGCCCGTGCACTTCAGCTTGCAGCCGAGCTATCTCCTTTTCTGCGGCCTCAAGAGCCTCTTCTTTCGCCTTGACCTCATTATCAAAGTTAGCGACATATTGATCCAAGTCTTCTGACCCGGCCTCTCGCAGTCTTTCAATCTCCCTTCGGGCACGATTTTCCAACAGATTGGTCCAGGTAAGGCGACGGGGGATTCGCAACCTCACAGACCGGTCGCGCAACAGACGCGCGATCTCTTTCGAGATTGTGTTCGGATCGTAACCATGCTCGCGCGGCAGAAGGCGGGTACTGCGCGAATCATCTGGCCAATAGATACCGACCGCTCCTCCATACGGGTTCTGATGGTTCACCTCGATTGCCAGACGATATGAAAACTCACGGTTTGGCTCGCTTACGACATGGGCGACACCGGAGAGCCACCGAGCAAGCCGTTTCGGGTCTAGTGCAGGGTCTCCATTGGCGTTCGCACTTAGGTAAACAATCGGGAGCAAGTTACGAGCATTTCCGGTCAGCATATCTGCAGCAAAGGCGATTTCGCTGCCGCTGAGCTCATATGGCTTGTCGGAAACGACGATCTCGCCGTCTTCCCCTCCTCCAAACCGCTCAATGAGGAGTCGCAGGATATATGGCTTCTTTGCCATCGGAAGCCGGAGCGCGGTGGACTCGGAGTCGCAAGACACTGTAACCGCCACCCACCTTCCGGAATCATCCTCCGCATAAAGGACGTCGCTCACCCATCGCACCCCGCTTGATTCGTCCTTGATATATCGCAATCCGTACCGTGCATATCCGTCGCCTACCATCTGGAGGGCTTCGGCGTACTCGTCCGTGTCCGAAACGCTCCAGTCGGTACGATCATCGAGCGCCGGGTCCAGCAACTGATCAGCTAACGCGGTATGAGGACTACCGGCCACCCATTCCCGCGCGAGGTTGGCGACTTCATCCAGGCTAGCGGTGTCAGGAAGCGGGACAATCGTGTTGAATGTAATCATGAAACGTCCTTTGGAGTGGGGATGTGCGTCGCCATGAACAGGCGCACGTTTATCCCGTGCCAGAGAAGTGGTGCCAGGCCGAGCGGTAGTCTTCTTCGCGGTTGGGGCGGAAGAAGGGGGCGTGGTATTCGATGGTGCGTTCGGTCGGGCCTCCGGGGAGGGTGTCGTCCATGAAGGTTTTGGTGACGGTGCCCTGCTGGAGGTGCTGGATGTCTTCCCAGCCCAGGGCGATGTCGTGTTCGGTGCGGTCGGGGCTGGTGATGCCGTAGCGGATGCCGTTTTGCGGGTCGGCCTTGCGGGCCTTGCGCGGGAGGCCGACGCCGGGGAGGCCCTTGCTGGGCGTGAAGACGATTCGGCCGTTGCGGTCGTACCAGGTGTCGGCTTCGTACTGGCGCATCACGGGGAACTGGACGCGGTAGATGGTGAGCAGTTCTTCCAGTGTGAGGCCGAGGGCCTGAGCGACGAGGACGTCGATCTCCAGCAGGGCCTGACGGCGCGCGTAGTCGGTGCGCAGGGCGCAGTCGCGGTGCCATTCGGGCGTGAGTTTGTCGAAGAAATCGTGCGGCAGCCGGGATCCGGCATCAGTTTCGACCGGACACGACCACGCGCCGGACCTGAAGAAATCCCGCCAGTTTTCGCGCCAAAGATCCTTGTAAAAGACGGTCAGACAATTGAGCGCAAGCGACCTGACTCTCAGCGCCAGATCCAGATCCTCCCGAAGCGGGGGCATGGGAAGGAGTGATGCAATATCGTTCCGGAAATGGCCCTTCCCTGTGGACTTTACGAAGAAGTCGAATACGACAGACGCGTATAAGCCAGCGAGAAAGGCCGTGTCCTGCTGCTTCCTCAGAGCGATCGAAAAACCTAGATCGATGTGGCCCACTACCCTGGGCGCAATTGCGCTTTGCAGGGTTCGTTCTGATGAAGACCCGATCATGGTCCGCGAGATCACCCGATAGTAGTCGGTGACACGCCGAGGGGCGCTTTCGCCGGGTTCGGTCCAGGGGACGACGGGGGTGCGGGCGCGGTATTCGTCGGGGGTACAGGCGGGGACGTAGTTGGTGCGCGGGAGGTAGTCGTCCGGGATGGCCTGCAGGTCGATCTGGTCGTAGTGACTGTTCTGGGTGCAGACGGCGCGCGGGGTCTTGTAGTGCGGGGTACCGACGAAGAAGTGCGGGCCGGAGAGTATCCATTCGCCGGGGTCGTCGGGGAAACGGGTTTCGCGGCGGATGGTGCCGTCGTCCTGCGCATTGGATTCGTTCCAGTGCTGGGTTGAGTAGTAGTCGCCTTCCAGGTCGCCGAGGCGGCGCGGCTGGGCGGCAAACTTGTCCAGCACGGCGACCAACGGGCGGGCGTGCAGGGCCGGCAGGCGGGCTTCTAGCGCGTCGGTGTCAGGCTCGTCGTACAGCCGCGCGAAGAGGTCGAGTTCGTGCTCGGTGACGCGGATCAGGCGTTCCTGGTGTCCGGTAGTGCCCCAGCGCATGGTGATCGATCCATCCGGCTTCGCTGCCTCTTCCTTGATGCCGGGTACCGGGTCGTTTCCGCGATGTGCGAAGCAGCCGTCGATGGTGGCCGGCGCATAGACGTTGGCGAGATGGATGAAATCGGGCGTCACCCGTAGTGAGCCATACACATTGATGCTGAAGATCGTTGCGTGATGCACCTCGGCGAACAGGGACAGCTCGTTGTGGAACTGGAAATGTGCCCGCAGCCGCGGATACACCTCGCGCCGTAGCCCCCCGCCTTTCGGATCGTCGTAGATCCCTTCCGGATGCAGAAAGCCGCTGACGCCCTGCGGCTGGCCGAGGCGCCACGCGAGCGGCAGGAAACACTTGTACAGGTTGGCCTTCTGCCCTCTCAGAACGCCGTAATTGGCCTCGGCGTTGAGAAAGTTCTGAGTACCTTCGGCCTCTTCGTATTCGGCGCGCCAGGCGGCTTCCAGGCCGGGGTGTTCGTGGAAGGCCTGTTCGCGGATCTGGTTGAGCCGGGTGGCGCTGTATTTGCGCAGGACGAAGCGGGGGTCGTGGTCCCCCAACACCCCGCCCTCTTCCCATTCCACCTTGAGCCAGGGCGGGTTGCCGAGGATCAGGTCGAAGCCGCCGCGGCTGGCGAAGATGTCGGCGAACTCCAGCTCCCAGTGGAAGACGCGGCGAGCTTCGGCGATCTGCTGAGCGCGGCGCAGGCGGGGGAAGTTGCGGAACAGCAGTTTGAGGTCCACCACGCCGAAGCGGTCGATGAAGCGGCGGCCGGCGTCGGGGTTCTGGGTGGGGGCGAAGAGGTCGTCGGTCTCGTTCACCTGGCCGGGCAGGATGGTGTCGCCGAGCAGGAGGTTTTCCAGGTCGAACAGGAAGTCCTGGCGGTCGGGCAGGTCGGCGTGTTCGCCGATGGGCCAGAACCACAGGGCGCACCAGTAGTCCATGGCCAGACGCAGGCGGCGGTAGGCGGAGGCGTTTTTCTGGTATTCGGCGTAGAGCTCGCCGGCCAGGGCGCGGTCCTTGTAGTCGATGCTGGAGCGCTGGCCGCGGGCGGGCTGGCCGAAGATATCCCAGGGGTCGGTGGTGCGCTGGCGCAGGTCGGCCAGCTCGCGGGCGTGCTGGTGCCACAGTTCGTCGATGCGGCGGGACAGGCGCTGCAGGCGTTCGGCGTCTTCGCGGTCGAAGGGCTTGTTGAAGGCGCGGCGCCACTCGTTAATCGCAGCGATCGCATCCGGATGAACATTCTGGACGGTCGCGTCGTTGTAGTGGGCCATGCTGCGGTCGGGCACGAGGAAGTGCCACACATGGCCTTCGGGCAGAGCCGTGCCCTGCTCCGGGTCCAGCGGGCGGTGTTCCGGGGCGTGGCGGGTCCAGCGTTCGGGGGCGTTGGCGCCGCAGGTGAGGCGGTGGGCGGGCCAGCTTTCGCGGCGAGCGCCGATCAGGGAGTTGCCGGTGCGCAACTGCAGGCCGAACCAGGGAACGTGGGGGTGGTCGGCGTCGGTTTCGGCCAGGGCGGCGAGCCACAGGGAGACCTCGGCCAGTTCCACGGCCACGGGGTTCATGTCCACGCCGAACACGTTGTGGTCGGCGAGGTACATCTTCACCCGCTGTTTTTCACGCGCGTAGTCGGCCTGGGGGATGCGTTCGTCGCGGGCGCTCTGGGCGTATTCGAGGTAGAGGTCGGCGAGCTGGTCGATGGCCTCGTTGATGAACGCGGCAGAGCCCATGGCGGGCTCGCACAGGGTGAGCCGCAGGATGCGTTCGGCGCGAGCGGCGTCGTCCGGCAGCGGGTCGAGCTGTTCGCAGCGCAGTTCGCGCAGGGCGTATTTGACCAGCGAGCGGGTGAGCACCTCGGGGGTGTAGTAGGAGGCGGATTTCTCACGGTCGCGCCCGGCCAGGCGGTAGAGGAACTTGCCGCGCGGGTGGCGGCGCAGCACGCGCTGGCCGAGTTCGTCGCGGTCGTATACGCGCTCTTCTTCTTCGTAGTCCTCCAGCGCCTCGGCGGTGACGAAGTAACCGGTTTCCAGCGGGCCGGGGTTGGACTTGGCGTCCTTTTTCTTGACCTCATAAAGGTCCTCGCGGGCGAAGAAGCCGCGGTAGGACAGCAGGGCCTCGTACACCGCGCCGAGCTGGTTGATGCCCAGACGCGCATAGGAGATGCGGCCCCGGCGCCGGCGGCCCTGCCCGCGCCCGCCGCCGCCCTCGCGCGACAGCGACATGAGCTGGATGACGCGCTGCAGGGTCTGGTTGGTGAATACCACCCGGTTGAGCAGCGGGGTGCGTTCGGGATCGAACAGGTGCGACTGCAGCCGCGCCATGCGGAAGCGGCTGGCGGTGGCGTCGGGCGGCCCGGTGGGCTCCGGGGCCTGGCCTTCCAGATCGAGGCCGGGCTGAGCAGCGCGCTGGTCGGCCTCGTCGCTCTCGGAGCCGTGGTGTACCAGCGCGAACAGCATGTTCAGGCTGTCGTGCAGGTAGCGGCCCTGCTGTTCGTCCGGCCGGGTGAGCGGGACCATCTCCAGGTCGCGCAGGCGTTCCAGGCTGTAGCCACCGAGGTAGCTGGGGGCGTTCATCGGGGCGTAGCCGAGTTCGGGCCGGGCCTCGATGTAGAACAGGAACAGCAGGCGGTACATGTAGCGCAGGCATTCCAGGGAGAGCTGTTCCGGGTCCAGGCGTTCCTCGCCCTGGTAGATGCTCTTCTTGTGCTGCTGGGCGCGCGCCTCCAGTTGGGCGGCGGCCTCGTTACCCAGCAGTTCGATGGCCTCGCGCAGGGCGTACTTGAGGTCTTCGGAGACGCCGTAGGCGTGCTTGTGGGCGTTGTCCTCGAGCTGATCGAGCAGGGACTGGCCGTCGTGGTCGGTGAGCGATTCGCGGTGCAGCAGCACGCTGGTGGCGCGCAGGGCGTCGGTCTCGCGGCGGGAGAACAGCTCCACCCAGTCGAAGCGCAGCAGGCGGCCGCGGGCGTACTTGGTGCGGTCGATCAGCAGCCACTGGCGCGGGCTGGCCAGGATCACCCAGCGCGGCGGGTGCGGCTGGGCGAGGATGTGGCGCGACAGCGCGGTCTGCCAGTCGATCAGGGCGTGCTCGCCCTCGCCGGCGTGCAGCGCGCGGGGCACCGGCGCGGCCGACAGGGAGCGGAACTGCTCGGCGTGCAGCGGCACCTCCAGCGGGTCGCTCTCGGGGTCGTCCAGCGGGATGGCCTGCACCACCCACAGCAGCGGATGGCCGTCGACGCCGGTGTATTCGGCGAGCACGGGGATCTCCACGTCCTCGCCGGCCGGCAGGCGCCGGGCGTGGTACTCAAAGCCGAACACGCCCAGCAGTTCGCGCACCTGCTCGCGCTGGGCCTGCACACGGCGCTCGGGGTCGCGGTCGCGCTCGAGCGCGGATTGCGCGCGCAGGTACTCGTGGGCGATGCGGCCGAGCCGGTTCCAGGGTGCCTGCAAATCGTCCGGCACCGGATCGTGCGCCTCGCGCGCAGCCTGCTCGGCGGCATTCCAGCGCTCAATGAAGGCCTTGATGTCGCCGTGGAACACCTCGCTGAGGTAGTGCTCGGAGTAGAACTCGTTTTCGTTACTGATGCCGGCCCAGCTCATGGGGCGCGTCTCCCTGTTCTTGTTGCGTATCGCAGGGGTTTGGGGCGTTCAGGCGCGACGGCCGGTGAACGCGGCGATGACCTGGATGTAGGGGGTCTTTTCGATCATCTGGGTGTCCTCCAGCCAGCTCTGGTAGTCGCGGAAGATGCGCTCGATCCGGTCCATGCGCTGCTCGCGCCGGCGTTGTTTCACGCTGTCCGCCTGGCCGCTGGTCTCGAGCTCCAGTTCCAGCTGGCGCTTGTGGCGAGCCTCAAGGGCATCCATCGCTTCCATCTGTTCGTTGAGGCGGACGTTCAGGCGTGCCTCTTCCTCGCGGCGGCGGACGTCCAGCAGGGCCTGCGCGCGTTCCACCACCGCCGGGAGGGCGGCGCGTTCGGGCGCGGTCTCGCCGGCCTCGCCCCGGTTGGGGACCTGGCCGGGGTGCAGTTGCAGGCGTTCCACCAGCCCGGGGAGGTCCAGCTCCTCGACGATCTCGCCGTCGCGCAGCACAAAGCCGAGCCAGTCCTGCACCAGCGGATAGCCGCGACGGTTGGGATAGCCGCCCTGCAGCAGGAAGGCGGTCTCGTTTTCCGCCAGCCGCGCGGGCAGGCGCAGCAGCGGCGCGGTATGGCGCCCGAAGGCACCCCGGGCGCGGTCGACCAGCCATTCGACCACCGGGTGCAGCGACCACAGGTACTGGCGTTCGGCCCAGGGGCTGTCCTCGTCGTGCCGACGCAGGGACTCGTTCACCTGATCACGGTCGGGCGTGAGGATGAAATGGTCATCCTCGGGCCGGGCCTCGCGCGGCAGCTGCGCCAGGCGGATGCCGAGATCGGGTGGCGCGGTGAGCGCGAGGCGCCGATCATCGCGGTCGATATCCACCTGCAGGGGCACGCCGCCGTCGCGCAGCCAGCGGGCAGTGGTGGCGGCAAAGTCGAAGTCGCTCTCGAACAGCGAGAACGGGTCGCGCGCGGGAGCGTGTTCGGCCGGTGGCGGTTCGGCCACGAAGGCATCCAGCGGCTCGCTCGCCTCGCTTTGCTGGGTGTCGAGGAAATCGCCGAACAGGGACGCGAGCTCGCCGCTGCCGGCGTCCTGCTCGTGGTCCTCGATGAACTCGCTCACCGTGGCTTCCTGTTCCTCCACCGTCCGTTCGGCCATGAACTCGGACGGGTCGCCGATGTTGCGCCCGGCCTGTTCGTCCTTTTCCACCAGCACCTCGAGCACCCGCTGCTCGTCGCGGATGCGGGGGTTGTCGCTTTCGGTGACCAGATAACGGATCTGCGGCTGGCGAGTCTGCCCGTAGCGGTCGATGCGGCCGTTGCGCTGCTGGAAGGTCATCAGCGACCAGGGCACATCGAAGTGGATCAGCCGGTGCGAACGGTAATGCAGGTTGATGCCTTCGGCCGCGACATCGGAGGCAACCAGTACGCGGACCTTGTCGTCCTTCGCGCCGAAGGCCTCGACCACGGCCATCTGCTCGCGGTCGGGCATGTCACCGCGCAGCACGCGGAGCTGGCCCTGCTTGAGGCCGAGGTCCGCGGGCAGACGTTCGGCCAGGAATTCCAGCGTGCGAATGCTCTCGGTAAAGATGACCAGGCGGTCTTCGCTGTCGCGCGGAGACCAGCCCAGACCGTCCGCCCCCTTGCCGAGCAGACGCAACAGCCGCTGGTACTTGCTGAAGCTGGTCGGGTCGATGGCGTCCACGGTCAGGCGCAGCGCCTCCAGGGCGTCGATGTCCGCCTGGCGCTCCGGCGTGGCGTCTCGCTTTTGCAGGTTGCGCAGCCGCGTCTCGATGGTGGCGCGGCAGGCCGCCGGGCTGGAGTACAGCGCCTTCTTGAGCGTGGTCCGGAACAGCCGGGCGCCGCGCGCGCCGCGGCCGTCCAGGGTGCGGAAGCGGGCGCTTTCCAGTTCCGCATACGCCGCCTCTTCCGCGGCACTCGCGCCGGCACGTTCTATGGCGATCTCGCGCTCCGGCAGGTGGCTGGCCAGATCGGCCTGTACGTCCTTCTTGAAGCGGCGGATCACCAGCCCCTTGTCGCGGAAGTCCTCGTGGGCGTAGTCCGAGGGGTTGGAGATGGCCGTGGGGTCCAGCATGTTCATCAGGCTGGCGAAGCTCTCGGCGCGGCCGTCGTGCGGGGTGGCCGAGAGCATGATGAGGGCATCCGAGCGGGTGGCCAGCAACTGCGCCAGGCGGGCGCGCTGCGAGCGTGAGCCGCGGTCGGCCACGTTGTGCGCCTCGTCGATGATGATAATGTCCCAGCGCGCCTGCTCCAGATAGTGGCGGTACTCGATGTCCTGCTTGAGGGTGTCGATCGAGATGATGGAGCGGTCGAAGTAATGGAACGGGTTGTGGTTGGTGGGGATGCGCGAACGCACGCGCTGCAGGCCCACTGAATCCAGCCGCACCAGCGGGATGGTGAAACGGTTCCAGAACTCCTGCTGGAACTGCGCCAGCATGGACTTGACCGCCAGCACCAGGATGCGCTGGCCCCGCCCGCGGGCGATGAGTTCCGAGGTGAGGATGCCGGCTTCCAGGGTCTTCCCCAGACCCACCGCATCGGCGATAAGGATGCGCGGGCGCGGCTGGGCCAGCGCCTGACGCGCCGGGTCGAGCTGGTACGGCAAGGCATCCAGTGCCGCCCGATGGCCCACATGGATCGCCTCGCCGGTGGCCGGCGTGCTGCGAAGGGCCGCTTCCATGTGCAGCAGGCTCGCGGTGTAATTCGCGCTGAGGTCGTCCTCCAGCTCGGTCTCGCGCGGATCCAGTACCCGCACCGGCTGCGCATGCCGCGCCTCCAGTGCCGGCAGGAAGGTCGCCTGACGGCCCCGCACCAGCTCGGACAGCCCTTCGCAGGTCAGCAGGCGCTCACCTTCCGGGGTCGTATCCACCTGACGGATGCGCCACTCCGCATCGCGAATCTCCACCCGCATGCCGGGCGCCAGTACTTCGCTCATGTTCTCCCCGTGTCCGTGAGGCCCCGCTCAGGCGTCCATGGGCACCCTACCCCAAATGAATTGGGTGAATAAAGCTCGCAACGGCGTTCCGCTCCCATCCGGGCGACAAGGCCTGTCGCCTCGCGTACGCACCGCCTTAACTTCTGCGCATTGCAACGCCGCGCACCATGGTCGAGACGAGATTTCGCATCCTGACCAGCCGGCCCTCGCCTCCCGGCTGAAAGCCGAACCCGATCAGCTCCTCGGCCTGTTTCGGCCCCTGCCCGACATCTCGTCCGTGCTCGATGAACATGGGCTGTACATCCGGGTCAGTGTCGGGGCCAACGAAGCCATGTATGTCAGCGGCAAGTTGCTGGAAGGCACGTCCCTGCAGGACGCTCTCCCGGACGACATCGGCCACCGTTTTCTTCAGGTGGTCCGGAAGGCCCTTCGAGCGGGAGAAATGCGGTTGCCGGAGTACGAAGTGGGAGTCGACGACGTGGCGGCCCTGCCCCGCAAAGTTCGGGAAACGCTGCCGATCCGAGGAACAGTATTCCGATGTCCGCATCCTGCCACTGCCCAGTCATGACCCCCCAAGCCCGTCAAGCGTGGGGTGGCTGGTCAACATCACGCCCCGAGGGCGGGAGACGAGGCCGTGGGGCGCTTCACACGGGCCTGCCCTACGGAGCTGCAAACACGGCCAAGGGCGTAAGCTTTAAATCTAGGCGATTTGTGTCTTGACCGTGGGATTCACTTTACGGGTCTTGCTGAACGTCGCGTGGCTGACAACGGTCTCGGTTGGTGGTGTAGCCCTCGCCATCCCAGAAGAAGATCGCCGCCGGCACCGCGACGTCTTCTTTCAGTGGTTCCGGGCGATACTGCATGCACCCGCCCTCGTCCCGGCCAATCGGGACATAGCGAACGCTGGGCTCCGAGTCGCCGGCCTTCGATTCGTGGGTTCCGACCCCGGCCTGACCGCCGCCGGCACAGGCGGAAAGCATGGTGGCCCCCGCGAGGGCCACCATGAGGGTCATGGCATATCGAGCCGCCATCAGAACCGCACCGCGTAGGTCACGGCACCGGCCCATTCACCCGAGGCGTTCGGGTCATGGTTCGGCTGGTCCATGTACAGCAGGTTCGCGTTGAAGCGGCTGTCACGGTCGGGCATGAAGCTGTAGCCCAGCTCGATATCCGTCTGCCGACCTTCAGTACCAATGCTGGCCGTGCGATCCTCGCGGATCACCTCGCCGTCCACGGTCCGGCCGACCGGCACACTGGCCTCGACCTCCCCACCAGTCACCCGCATCGGCTGGTTCGCCATGAGCGCGACCTGATGGTCGTCGCCGTCCCACGCCACGCCCAGGGTGGCCCGTTCGGTGCGCAGGTTGTCGATGGAGCGGATCATGCCGGCACCGCCGTCCATACGGCCCTGGCCGTACTCGTACTGACCCGTCACGCTCAGTCGATCCGACACGGCATATTCCGCCCCGAGACTGGTGACATGCAGCTCGTGCTCGTCACCCAGGTTCAGCGCACCATAGCCACGAGAGCCCAGCATGCCGTTGTCCTCGCGGAGCATGCCCTGACCCAGCGACAGCCGCAGATCGTCCGTGGCCTGCATGTGCAGGGCGATGTCCTGGCGGTCCACGCCGTAATCCGACAGACCCACGGTGTCCTCACTCAGCACCCGCTCGGCCGGATCTTCATCCGAACGCCCGGACCAGTATTCCGCGCTGACGCTGAACGTATCGGTCAGGCCGACCTCAGCGGCGACACCGGCCACGTCGTCCAGACTGTGGGTGAACTGCGGCGTGGTGCTGGACAGCATGGCGGTATCCGCCCCCTCCAGCACGGTCTCCATCGGGTTTTCTTCTCCACCCTGGAAGCCGAACGCGGACACGCGGGTACCGCCGAAGTCCATGTCGAAACGACCGGTGAGCAGTTCTCCGGAATCCGTATAGCGCGTGGCCATGCTGACGCCTTCGGCGATCTCGATGGATTCGTCACCCGCCACCGAGGCGTTCGCCAGGTGCGTTTCCAGCCGCTGACGGACATGCGTACCCAGCGCGAACCCGCCCGCATGTTGCCCGCTCAGGTCCACGCGGTAGTCGCGACCCAGTTCGTCGAACGCCACCGCGCCATCGAACAGCTCTTCGTCCGCCTGGAAGCCGTTGCCGAATGCGTGCGACCAGGACGCGTAGCTTTCCTGAACATCGTGGCTTTCGTCATCCTCGACCTGTCCGCCGGCCGGCTGGACGACATCGCCTTTCGGCTCCAGGGCGGCTTCGAAATCCGCGTGACCCTGGCCGAGATAGTAATAGCCGCAGTTCAGGTCCTCGTTCGGTCCACAGTCGTTTTCTTCATAAAGCTCCGACTCCTGACTGGCGGTCTCGAGCAGACGCCCGGTGGCCTCGGATGCGTCCAGATGCGGCCACTGCGCGATGATTCCGGTCACCATGCCGGCAATCCGCGGGGCCGCGAACGAGGTCCCGGTGAACGTCCCCTCGGCGTCGTCGCCGGTATTCGTTGCCGACCGGGCCGTGTAAGGCGCCACCAGGAAGCGATTCTGGATTTCTTCATCCTGGCCCGGGTAGTTGCTGTGAAAGGCCTTCTCCCAGTCGCGCGATCCGCCCGCGATCAGGATTTGATCCCAGACTTCACCCAGGTATTCGAACCCTTCGTGGTCGATATAATCATCGTCCCCGTCGCCATTGTCTTCGCTGAGGTTGCTCCCATTGTTCCCTGCGGGGAATACCGCTGCCGTGCCCACCTCGATGGTTTTGCTTTCGCCATCTTCCTGCGGTTGTTCGTACGTGACCTCTTGAAGCTGTCCCACCGTTTCTTCGTAATCCCATGTCGACCATTGACCTATCAGGGACGCGTTGATGACACGGGCCTCTTCCTCGACTGCATGCGCCACTCCTTCGCGCACGTAACCACCGAAAACCGTCCCATTATCATCCGCTGCAGCAATCAGCTCCATCCGGGCATTCCCGCTGGTTCCGAACTCTTGGCCACCGACCAGAGCTGCAGCTGGGGTTCCATGTACGTACTCCGGATCCCCATCGTCATCTTCCGAGGCTTCCACGCTATCCCGGTGGCCCGCCACGGCCTCCGTGCCCGACACACGCCCTTCGAATTCTTCGTGACTCGACCGAAACTCGTTATCGATAACCGCGACCTGAACTTCCACGGTTTCCCCGTCATCATCCAGGATCGTCTGCTGGTCGTAGGACGGGAGTTCGCGCGTATCTTCCTCCTCACCGTTACCGGAGCCACCTCCGCCCCCGTTACTGCTACTGCTGCTTCCCCCGCTACTCGCGCAGCCGGACAGTGCCAGGATTGCGGCCGACACGGCGACGGCCACGACAGTGGGATGAAAACGGTCCATTGAAATCATCATGATTCGGATCTCCCTGGTTGTTGCCGGGGCCAGCCCTGCGTGCGCGTTACAGGTCTGGCCCCAATTTCTTGTTTTCGAATCACGCGGAATGCCGACCGCGTTCGGGCCTCAGTCCATCAGCTGCTGACCGACCTCCAGGTAGGCCTCCCGAGTCATCGTGTCCCGGTCTTTCTCGTCGAACACGGCCCGGCCGACTTCGCCTTCACGAGGGTCGATCGGCACTCGGTTCCGGTCAGCCATTTCTTCTTCGAGCCGGGTTTTGAACAGGGAGATCGACCATTCCCAGGATTGCGAGGCACGGGCATCCTGAGCCGCCATCACGGCCACGACCATGCCTTCCTCGCCCTCGACCGGGAACGTCCCCTCGTCGGTCATCTCCCCCGCCGGTCGAGCGTGGTCTTCCACGGTCGTCCGGATCAACGCGTCGCGATACTCACGACGCGACCGCTGGAGAGCCCGCTGCTCTTCCCGAACTTCCCAGGGCTGCACGCTCGGATCCGTACGTTCCACTCCGTCCAGTCGACCCTGGATACGCTCTCGCTCGCGTTCGGAACGTGAGTGTTTCCGGTTGAGATCGCGCGCACTTCCATGCTTCGAGTCCGCCTCGTTCTGGCGCTCGGAGAGCGTTTGTCGAGCCTGGCGAAGCTCGCCCCGGAGACTGTCCTCGGGTGCATTACGTCCAATCGGACCGAGCTCCTCTGCCACCTCGTAGGCCTCCAGCAGCCTCGAGGCCAGGATCGGGTCCAGGACCTCATTGACCCCTTCGCCACCATCGAAGGGCGTTGGATCCCGGTAGGGCGTCGGGGTCGCGAAAAGGCACACTCCGTGGGAATCTCGAGCATCCACGGTAAGTGAGCTGTCCGGCCGAGGGCATTCCTCCCCCGGCCCCTTCTCCCAATCACGCCACGAATACCGACGCAGGTGATCCAGCGTGTCGATTGGAAGGTCTTCCTCCTCGATCGCCTCGTTCAGCTCCTGGCGGACCGTCTCACGGATCTCTTCGAACTCCTGTTCGGCTTCCTCGATCTCGTCCTCGAGCTCGCTCACCGCTTCCACTTCGTCCCGCAGCATTGCCTCGCGCGCTTCGATCGCCTCCTCCGTTTCCGCAAGATCGGCCTCGATCGACGACAGCTCCTCCGAGAGCTCCTCCCGCCGCGCCTCGAATTCCTCTTCCTGCTCGGCCTTGATCGAACTCCTGCGTTCCAGGTACTCGGCGTGCGCCGCGCGCAGGGCCTCGCTTTCCGGGCCGTCGTACAGCAATTCCGGTTTCGAACCGTCACCGGGGGTGGCCAGATAATCGGACAGTTCCTTGAGATGAGCGGCCACAGGCTCCAGCTCCGCCTCGACCTCGGTCGAAAGCATGAACGACCAGCCCGTTTCGACCGTTTCCTCGAATTCGGCCCACATCATCCGGGCCACTGCACGTTCCTCCTCCGACTCGACCCCGTCGAAGTTGATTTCCGCCTCCGTGGGATACGAGTCGCACCCGGTCGCCAGTACCGCAAGCGCCGCGCTGACGCCCGCCACAAGAAGAGTCCTCTTCATGCCGCTTCCTTTGTTGATGTCCCCCAAATCCGGTCTGCGGTGCATACGGATGGCATGACCGTATCGCGGACCAATCGACCGTCTCCCCAACCGACAACCTTGTCGGTACAGAGCTAAACCCTAAATGCCGAAAGTGATTGACGCAATCGAGAGATGTCCGCCTCCGGTTCGCTCCCGTAGTGCAGCGTGATCAGCAGGTAGAGTTCCCAGGAATGTGTAACTCGGCAGCCGGTATGGGCGTCGGTCGAACCCGGCCAGACAAGCCAGGTTCGATTCACTCATCCCCTGCCTGCCGAGGAGCCCTGGCCACTCCATCGGCGTATTGTCCCGGCGGCACCATTTGCAGATAGCGCTCCTGCTCGCTCGACTCGATGGCGCCTCGCCGAGCCCGGCGGACAGCAGCCACCGCCGCATCCGGGGCCATGCCTCGATCGATCAGGAGACGGGCGGCCACCGTACCCGCCCGTCCCAGACCGCCCTTGCAGTGCACGAGCAGGCGCCCGCCTGCATAGAGTGCTCGATGCATCTCCGGAGCCACCGCCTGCCAGCGGTCATCCCACTGACGGTCGGGAGCGGCCATGTCCGGGATGGGCAGGTGGTACCAGGTCACCCCGGTCTCGCTGACGGCCTCCCCGAGCCGGGGCACGCCCAGCTCATGCAGTTCCTCAAGCGTTGTGAGGGTCACGACACCGGCCGCGCCCCACGCCCGGATTCGGTCCAGATCGGCCTCCAGGTCGCGGGCCCAGGCGCCCGTCATCGCATGAGCCTGCTGCTTACCCGGGCAGAAGGTGATACCGATGGTGCCGCCCTCCGGCAACGTGATCTCGGCGATCTCCAGCGGATGACTGGTACTGGTCCGAACGGCGTTCATTCAGTGCGCCCCGGTGATTCCATGACAGGGACATCCGACGGGCCGGCAATCGAGAGCTGAAGAAGCGCATCGCCAAGACCCGCGATTCGGTCGTGCTGGCTGAGGCGGGTGCGCCACTCCACCGGGATCCCCGTCTCCCCGTAGTACGCCCCCGCCAATTGCCCATAGATCGCGGCGGTGGTATCGGCATCTTGGCCCAGATTCGCCGCCAGCAGCGCTCCTTCCCGAAAATCCCCACTGCGGTCGAAGGCCCACAGGGCCGCCTCCAGACTCTCGACCACATAACCCGTCCCTCGGATCTGCGGGGGATCCCGGTGGCGGAAGGAGCCCTCGGCGATGGCCAGGACGGCCGGTTCCAGCTCATCACCCGGACCGAAGCCGGGGAGCGCCTGCCAGGGCCGTTCCAGCACCTCGGCTCGTTCCGCTCCTTCCAGAACGGCAAGGATTAAAGCCGTCCACAGACGACAGGCATCGAGACATTCCGCGGCCGCGTGCGTGGTCCGGGAACTCAAACGGGCGGCTTCAAGGGCCCGGTCCGGGGTGCGGCGGTACGCCAGCGGGACCGGAACCAGGCGCATGAGCGAGCCGTTGCCCGCCGCCGTGGGATCCTCCGAACCACTCAACGGATTGCCGGAGTCTTCGCACCGCGCCAGCGCTGCGCTCACCGTGTTCCCGATGTCGAAGCACCGCCCCGTACTGCTGGCATAGCCTTCGCGCCACCAGCGGACGTACCGGTCCATCTGATCGTGCGCATCGAAGCCGCGGCACTCGACCAGGCTCTCCGCCAGCGCGATGGCCATCGAGGTATGACTTATGGTCAAGTCTGGTGTATGAGCGATCGCTGGTTCAGGCGGCGCTCCGGTCGGTCATGGATGATGCCTCGTCGTTGGTCGGTTCGGTCTGCTCGACGCCGTCGATGAACGTCACCCCGCGCTCGAGCTTGTCGAGCCATTCGTAACCCCGGAGCCGACGCCAGCGCTTCTGCGCGCTCTGGCCGAGCTTGAACGTCAGGCTCAGGACGGTGTTGCGGGTCACGCAGCCCCGGGTCTTGGCGGTGCGCAGCCGCACGGTGGCGAAGGTCGATTCGATCGGATTGGTGGTCCGGATCGACTGCCAGTGCGGGGCCGGGAAGTCGTAGAACGCCAGCAGGTCCTCCCGATCCTTGCGCAGCGTCTCGGCGGCTTTCGGGTACTTGTCGCCGTAGGCGGTCAGGAAGGCGTCGAAGGCCTTCTCGGCGTCGGCGCGGGTTTCGGCCATCCAGATCGCCTG
>NZ_KB906483.1:0-40520 GCF_000381405.1 Thioalkalivibrio sp. ALE20 | reverse complement strand
CGGCTCGGGTTCCGGCTCGGGTTCGGGTTCGGGCTCGGGCTCAGGCTCAGGCTCAGGCTCGGGCTCGGGTTCAGGCTCGGGTTCGGGTTCAGGCTCGGGTTCGGGTTCGGGTTCGGGTTCGGGTTCGGGTTCGGGTTCGGGTTCGGGTTCGGGTTCGGGTTCGGGCTCGGGTTCGGGCTCGGGTTCGGGCTCGGGTTCGGGCTCGGGTTCGGGCTCGGGTTCGGGCTCGGGCTCGGGCTCGGGCTCGGGTTCGGGTTCCGGCTCGGCGCCCGCCGACGAGCCCGCTGCAGCTGCGGCGGCTCCGGCGGCCGCGGCGCTGGCACCTTCTTCAGCCGGGGTTTGCGGTTCGGCGTCGTCCCCGCGGGCCGAACGGCCCTCGCCCGACTTCGCCTGCGCGCTTCCCTTTTTGCCGCCGGAAGCGGGCTTGCCCCCGCCCCCGGTCTGACGGCGCCCCAGCATGATGCCGGCCACCAGGAACAGGCCGAGGCCCAGCGCCATGGACCCCAGTGCAACCAGCACCGGCGGACGGGTCAGCTGTTCGGTCAGCGGCACCTCGTCCGGGCCCGGCCGGCTTTCCACCTCGACCAGGCGTTCCTCGACTTCGACCAGGCGGTCGCGCAGCTGATCACGCTCGGTGCGCAGGGTGTCCAGGTCCTGTTCCATCTGCTGGCGCAGTTCTTCGGCCGCGGCGTCGGTCCCCGCATCCAGACGCTCCGACTCCAGCAGGAACCGCAGCTCTTCCACGGCCTCGCGCAGTTCGTCGATCTCGGCATCGCGCGACGCCAGACGTTCTTCGATCGCGGCACGCGACATGCCTTCGCGGCCCTCGTCCACCGCTTCGAAGCGGTCCTCCACACGCACGGCGCCCGGGTCCCAGTTCTCAATGTGACGCAGGACCTCGGCGCGGGCACTGTCCCGGTCACGCCGGGCGAACGCCGACTCCGGCGGCCGCTCCAGTACCGTCCCGGCCCGGAGCGTATTCACGTTCTGTTCGGCGAAGGCCTCGGGATTGGCCTCGAGGAAGGCGAGCATGGCTTCGTTGACCGACACGCCCGGGGGCAGATCAAAGGTCTGCACGATGCTGTACAGGGTGTCGCCGCGCTGCACCTCGTGGGTCGGTCGGTCGGGCGATTCGGCCAGCACGGGCGTCACGCCTGCGGCGACCAGACCGAGCGCCAGGGTCAGGCCGCGCACGGTGCCCGCCAGTCCGGAGCCATCGCGGCTGTGTTCCACCCGTCGATCCAAACCTGAACCCTCTGTTGAAATCCGCTGGCCACGAAGCGTGGCCTTGAGGAGGGTAACGGCCCGTGCAAGCCGTGCTGAAGCCCCCCGGCCGGCAGGATGCAAGCCGACACCGTTTGACTCACAATCCCGGCTTGCGAACAAAAACATGCTGGAGGAGAAGATGCAGAAACGTTTTGCCCCCGGACTGGCCCTGGCCGGCCTGTTCACCCTGGGCCTGGCCGGGCCTGCTTCGGCGCTGGAAGTCGGCATCACCCCGGATCTGCAGTCGCTGGAGGTCCCGCACGGTGACGAGACCGTCACCATCCAGCGCATCCAGGACACCGAGAACCGGCTGGACAACGAATTCGCGAAGACCTCGCGCCCCTGCCCGCCGTTCTGCGTCCAGCCCATGGACCTGGGCCGTGGCGTGGAAACCCTCGGCGAGGCGGAGTTCCTCGAGTATCTCGGCCAGCTCGGCGAGCGCGACGACCTGCTGATCATCGATTCGCGCGGCCCCGACTCCTACGCCCGCGGCACCATCCCCGGGGCCATCAACATCCCGTGGCAGGAGCTGAACATCGACGGCGACGCCGAGCCCGCGGACGTACGCGACATCATGCTCGACAAGTTCAGCGTGATGGATCACTGGGATCTGCTGGACTTCTCCAACGCGAAGACCCTGGTGCTGTTCTGCAACGGCCCGTGGTGCGGCCAGTCGCCCACCAACATCCGCACGCTGACCAACCTCGGGTACCCGGGCCACAAGATCAAGTGGTACCGCGGCGGCATGCAGATGTGGCACACCCTGGGCCTGACCACCGTCGAAGGGCAGTAAGCGTCCCGTCCGGAGGAGGCACCCATGCAACGCCGTCTCCGGCGAACCCTTCTGATCCTCATCGCCCTGCCCCTGTTCGCTCTGGGGGTCTGGGCGCTCTGGGGCGAATTTCAGCCCGAGCAGGAGCGGGAACTGCGCGTGGAGGTTCACGACCGCCTGGAGCAGTGGTTCCCCGAGGCCATGGAACTGCCCGACGAACTGCTCGGTTGGGTCCCGCGCTCGCAACGCTACCCGGACTCCGCGGCTCCGGATGCCATCCTGCTGCACGGACTGGACGAGCCCGGCAACATCTGGGACGAACTGGCGGTGGCGCTGGACGGGGCAGCCTTCAACCCCTGGGAGTTCCGCTACCCCAACGACCAGGCGATCGACCGCAGCACCGACCTGCTGGCCGAACACTGGGAAGACCTGGACGCCGATCGTCCGGTGACCCTGATCGGCCATTCCATGGGTGGTCTGGTGATCCGCGATTTCATTACCCGCTGGCGGCACCCGGACGACGGCGAGCCGCGCATCGGGGGCCCGCCGGTGGACGGCGTGATCCTGATCGCCACGCCCAATCACGGCTCGGAATGGGCGCGGCTGCGCATGTGGCTGGAGCTGCGTGAATGGTTCGCCGATATCCGCGAGGAGCGGTTCTCGCTGTTCGCCGGGCTGCGCGACGGCACCGGCGCGGCCAAGATCGACCTGCGCCCGGACAGCCGGTTCCTGACCGAGCTCAACGCCCGCCCGTGGCCCGACGACATTCCGGTACGCATCATCGGCGGCGTGCTGGCCGAACCCACGCCCGAAATGGAACGCGGCCTGCAGCAGATGGGGGAACAGCTGGACGCCCCCGAGCTGCCCCGGCGCATCGCCGACTGGCTGGACCAGACCGGCGAAGGCCTGGGCGACGGCGTGGTCCCGGCCGACTCCCTGGCCCTGGAGGGGCACCCGGAACCGCTGGTCGTGGAAGGCTCGCACCGCGGCCTGCTGGTACCCACCCCGCTGACGGACACCCCGCCGGCGATCGACCCCGTGCTGGAGATCCTGGAGCAGTGGCGCGGAGAACCGGATGATGCCCGCGCGCTGGCGGGCCTGGACGAGGCCCGCATGGTCTGGGACATCACCAACGAGCGCCCGGAGCACCTGATCGCGCGCATCAGCATTATCGAGAAAACCCTGGAGTCCGTGCGTGCGCAGGACGTGCGCGCGGACATGATCCTGAGCTTTCGCGATGCGGCCACCGCCCTGCTGGTCACGCGCGACGACCACCTCCCGCTGGAAGACGCCACCGCGGCCGGCCACGTGCGCGACCGCCTGGCGCGGCTGGCCGCGCAGGACGGCGTACGGCTGAAGGCCGATGCCGCGAGCCTGCGCCGCCTGGACCTGGCCCCGGAGGACCTGCCGGACTTCATACGGCCGGTGGAACAGGCCCCGATCGCCATGCTGCGCTGGCGCGCCGAGGGCTACACCATCCTCGACGCCACCTATTGAGAGATCGCATCTAGCCCGGCAGGTCCGCCTGGTTGTGGCGCAGGAGGGAACGCCAGTAGCGGTTGGCGTCGGACAGGATGTGCGTCGCCGCGCCCACCAGCTCGCGCAGTTCCTCGGTGCGCATCCAGCGGGTCTGCTCCACGGCGTAGTCCTCCTGCACCTGCTTGTGCAGGGCGAAGGCCTCCTCGAGGGTACGGAGCTGGCGCCAGACCTGGCCGGACATCGCCGACATGCGCACGACCTCGTTCTGCGCGAGGATGCCGTGGATCGCCGCACCCCAGGCGGGGAAGAACGCGGTAAAGAACAGGCTCCACGGAAAGTGGAAAAAGAAGTGCAGCGTGACCACCAGGAAGGTCGCGAAGAACAGCGTGAACGCAAGCCGGTGCAGGTACTTGTGGTTCATCTCCAGGTTGTGGGCCGAACGGCGGTAATACTCGCGGTGCTCGTCCAGCACGTCGTGGATGTAATCCAGTGCCGCCTCGTTGTGCTCGCTCATCCGGTAGGGCACGCGGCCACGGCGGTCCTGCGGCATGCCCTCGGCCACCAGCAGGCGCTGCAGCACCCACAGTTCGGCGCTCTCCAGCTCCGAATGCAGTTCCATGGGGCGACCTTCGGGGCGGCGGTTCTCCGGCCGCCAGTACGGTGCGGAAAACGTCCTCGGGAGCACCAGTAACGGATACCCCAGACGCAGATAACGCAGCTGCTCGGCGAGGAAGCGAAAGCGGATCCAGTGTCCGTGGTGATCGCGGTAGCGGGCCTTCAGCACGCGCCGCACGATGAAATGCAGCAGCACGAACTCCACCGCGATCCAGAAATAAGACACCTCGCCGGGCGTCGCCGGCCACACCTGCAGAGCCCCGGCCACCGCGGCGAACACCGCCATCGCCGCCGCGTAGTAGATCATCCAGGTGTCGTCCTGGTGGCGCGTGGCAAAGATGCCCGCCTGCTCGTCGGACCAGTTGAAGAAGTGCTCGAACGCCGGTTCGCGGATCGGGTGCTCGGCCTCGCGCTCGGGACTCGGACGCACCGCGTTGTAGCGGTTGCCGCGGGACGGCGCCGGGCGCAGGGCGCGCAGTGCCCCGCGCAGGTCGAGCATGGCCAGCGCGGAGGATGCCGCATGCAGACGGTTCACCACCCAGTGGCGGCGCACTTCGTCACGGGCATCGGTCTGCAGCAGTTCCACCACACGCGAGGGCTGGCTGCGCGCCGGGGGCTCCAGCATCGCGTGCAGCCACATCCAGCTGCCGGTCACCCAGTTCCATAACCCCGGCGGACGCCGGCGACGTCGGGCCAGCCCCACCAGGCCCAGCAGCCACAGCCCCCACCAGACCACGTAGTGCCCCACCCCCACCTGGTCATCGATCCGCCGGATCAGGCGATTCTCGGTGGTGGTCTCGTCGAGGGCCGGGGTGAACGGACACAGGATGCGTTCCAGCCACTCGTCGATCCGGCGGGAGTCGAGCTCCACCGGGTCGAACAGCGACAGCAGCGCCGCCGGGGTCACTTCCATCACGTCCAGGCGGGTCAGCGCCGCGTCGGTCACCCGCGCCGCCGTCAGCATCATCAGCTGCGGGGTGTCCTGCTCCGGGTCCAGATACAGCAGCAGGACGCCCTGTCGGCGCATCACCGCGTCACGGATCATCTGCCCCGCGCCGCTGGTGACCTCGTGGGGTTCCTGCCCGTCCCACACGGCCACCAGCATGTCCGAAAACGTCAGCGCCAGGTCATCCCGCAGGCGGTGCACCGACTCGGGCGGGTCCTCCGCACCATGAACGGGCTCGGCCCCCAGCACCACGCCACGGCGGGCATGCGCTCCCGGCTCGCCGGCCGTCTCGGGGCTGGTGGACATCAGATGCAGGTCCACATCCAGACGCGCGGCCGCGGATCGCGCCAGCTCGTTGGTCCCGGTGGCACGCCCGGTGATCAGCCGCATCACCGGCGATACGTCCGCGTACACCGCATCGGTACTGGCGAAACGTTCCGCGGCCGCGCCGTACAGCCGCCGCAGCACCCGCTCCAGGGTGGCCTGCAGACTGGCCCGGCGGGCTTCGGTATCTCCGTGCGACAGCCAGTTGCGCTCCAGCCGCTGCCCGCGGTGCCCCCCCACCAGTACGGAGAACGCCGGGGTCAGCCGGACCTTGTACGGGTCTTCCCCGCCCCCTGTTTCCGCTGCCAACGCATATCCTCCGGGACGAAAACTGTGAAACCATATCACCGTGGCCGTCAGCCGACTGCCCCGCCCCGCCGGAATCTGCTATACGGCTGAAAGGTCGGGCGGGCCGACCGAACCGTTAAGGGAGCAACCATGTTTGAACGAATCATGATCCCGGTGGATCTCGAACACACCGACAAGCTGCAGAACAGCCTCGAAATCGCGGCCAGGATGGCACGGGAGTACGACGCCACGGTGTACTACGTGACGGTTTCGGGGAGCCTGGCCAACCGAGCCGCCCGGACCCCGGAGGAAATGGAAAGGCATCTGGCGGACTTCGCCCGCGAACAGGGCGAGAAATACGGCATTCGCACCGATTCGAAGCTGATGCACAGCAACGACGTGGCGGTGGAGCTGGATGACAAGCTGGCTCAGGCGCAGAAGGAACTGGATGCCAACCTGGTGGTGATGGCCTCGCACATCCCGGGCGTGGCCGACCGATTGCATCTGATCAGTTCGAATGCGGGTGAGCTCGCCCGGCGCCTCCCGGTTTCGGTCTTCGTGCTGCGCTGATGATGTTCATCGCCTTTGTGCTGATGATCGGCTTTCTGATCATCGCCGCCATTCTGCTGGTATGGCAGGTGAGCATCCTGTTCAGCGTGGTGATCGAAGAAGACGGCAGCGTGCACACCACCCGCGGGGATCCGCCGCGCAATTTCCTGCACGCGGTGCGCGAGGTGGTCAGCCGCCACGGGCTGCAGGGCGGCAGGATCACCGCGGTGCGTGGCCGCGACGGCGTTCGCGTGCGCTGTTCGCACCGGGTGCCGGAAGAGGCCCGTGCGCATCTGCAGGCGGCGGCGGAGCGGGTCAAGGTCGGCCGCCGCCGGCGCGGGCGCAAGAAGCGCCGCTGAAACCGGCCCTCCCCGGTACGGGCAGGGCCGGATAATGCACCGTCAGAGCAGATCGTCCTGGATGGCGTCGATCGCATCCATGGCGCACTGGTGGTCGACCTCGCCGCTGGGACTGCCCGACACCCCGATGCCCGCGACGATGCGCCCGTCGGAGGTGACCTGAGCGCCGCCGCCGAGGATGGTGACGTTGGGCAGGTGCTGGATGCCGTAGCTGACCTCGCCCGGGAAGGCATCATCGCGCAGCTCCAGCGTATCGGTACGGAAGCTGACCGCCGTCCAGGCCTTGCTCTGTGCAGTGCCGACGGTGTGCGGACCGGCGAACCGATCCCGCTTGAGAGCCTGAGTGGTCCCGAAGCGGTCGACCACCGCTGCGGTTACCTGTGCGTTGCGATCACGACAGGCATCCACCGCGGCCTCGACGGCCTTGGTCGCGATTTCGGGTGTCAGGCTGGGGGTGTTGAACGTGGCCGAATCGGCATGAACGGGCGCGGCGGCCAGAGTCATCAGGCCGCCGGCCAACAGTGCTGAACGCATGGATGGGGACATATCAACCTCCAGGGTTGTGTGGACTCCACCCATTCTTGTAGGCCCCGTACGGGGATTTGGCAAGCTCCGTTTCGGGACGCCCGCCACGTTCCGGTCCGGCTCAACGGTTTCCGCAACCGGCGCGGCCGACCGCCATCAGGCCACCCGGCCGACCCGCTCGGACACCGCATCATCGGCCATCACCGGCGGGTACTGGCGAGCGAGCTCGCGCGCCGCCAGCACGAAGGTGTTCACCTGCGTGGCGTGCTCGCGCAGCTTGTGCGCCAGACCCGGGTCCTCGCTGACCTCGTCCACCACCACGCCGTCCGGGCGCTCTTCCACGTGCACTTCGATGCGCCCGCGCTGCTCGAAAAGGGTGCGATACAGCGGATCACGGTCACGCAAGTGTGCGCTCTCGCGCAGCCGCCGATGCAGTTCCGGCACGTGCACCCGCAGCAGCGCGGCGAGTTCCGGATCCGTTGCCGTCGTCACCGTCCGGGTACCACCCTCGATGAACTCCAGCTCCCTCCGGATTGCGTCGTGGGACTCCAGCAGGCGCTGAAAGACCACCTGCTCACGCTCGTGCTGCTTGCGGGCTTCGGCGTCCAGGTGACCGCCGCAATCGATCATTCTCAGGTGCATCGTCATGGTCTGTCGGCCTCTTGCTGATGATCCTGCCCGGAAGAAGCAATCTCCCTGCCAACTCGTATTTCCCGCCATGACGCGGCCACATGCCGATACCGCCGATCAGCTGACCACTCAAACTGCGAATATTGGCAGTCACTAATAAATGAAAATGCCACCTGTGACACCCGAACGCTCGCAAGTCACTGTCAAAAGGGGAAAATTATCTCCAAAAAATTTTCGAATATGGATTGATTCCAATTTGCGGCCGTGTATAATTCCCATTGTCGAGTCGACGGCAGCTCAGCGTCGGTTCGCCATGCAGGGGCCCCCTGGCCCCTTCTCTCCTCCATCTCTTCTGGATTTTGCCGTCGGCTCTCGGTGCCCCCCCGCACCGACCCGGCGGCCCTTTTTTAATCCACCCGAATGGATCCCTTTGCAAACCACATGCCAGGCACTGACCGCGGCCACGACCGTGGGTCACCCGGACACTGTTGGTTTGACACCACACATTAGCCATCACTAATATTCCGTCTCCCCCGGGTGCTTCGTCGCCATCCCGACGACGAGTGAAACGGGAAGTCCGGTGCGTGCCCGGCCTCGACCTGCGCACAAGTCCGGCGCTGCCCCCGCAACGGTAGGCGGGTCACGGCAGACCCTCGCGAACCACTGCGAAGAACGCGTCCGTTCAGGGCGTACTTCGCGGGAAGGTGGTCTGCCCCGGAGCCAACGGCTCCAGCCCGCAAGCCCGGAGACCGGCCCGGAGGACAACGGAGAACCGCGGGGAGCGGTATCACCGGGCGAATCGGCATCGCTGCGCATCGGTTCACGACGCGCCGACGATGGCGCACGCCCGCACCCCCGCGGTCGACACCCACGACCACGGCGCACGGGCGGTGCGCAAAGAGAGTTCGCAATGTTCCCGAAGAAGATGTTTCCCGCGGCCCTGCTAGGCGGTGCCGCGGCCGTGCCCTTGTTGCTGGCGGCACCGCCGGCCACCGGCGAAGAAGACCCCGACGATTCCGCACAGGTGCTGCCCGAGATCAGCGTAACGGCGGCGACCCGCACCGAGCGCCTGGTGGAGAACACGCCCGCCTCCACCGAAGTGATCACCGGCAAGAACATCCGTCGCAGCGGGGCGACCATGCTGGACGAGGCCCTGCAGGCCGAGTCCAGCCTCTTTACCGGTGCCGACGGCAACCGGTTCTCGATCCGCGGCGGCGGCCGCGCGGACATCATCTACATGCTGGATGGCCGTCGGGTCAGCGGCACGTCCGGCCGCGGCTTCGAGCTCAACCGCATCCCGGTCAGCCACGTGGAGCGCATCGAGATCGTGAAGGGCCCCGGGAGCGTGGTGTACGGCTCGGATGCGGTGGCCGGCGTGATCAACGTGATCACCCGCCGGCCGGATGCGGGTTTCGAAGGCAGCGTGGAGCTGCAGGGCGGCATGCCCGCCAGCGCCGATGGCGGGGAGCGCATCAACGGTTCACTGTTTCTGGGCGGCGGCACCCGCGACACCCGGTTCCGGCTGCTGGCGGATGTGCTGGACCGCGAAGCGTATTCCGAAGGCGCCATTGCCGACGTGCGCATCGCCGAGCAGAGCGAGCAGGTCCGGCCGTCGGAGTCCGGCGCGCTGGATGATGACCACGCGATCCAGGACCGCTACGCCTTCGACGAGGACCGCCGCGAGAGCGCGCGGGTCTACAACCTGCGCGCCGGCGTCAGCCACTGGTTCACCGACGACTTCAACGTGGAGCTGGAGGCCGGCCTGCTGCGCGAAGAGCGCGAGCGGCGCTTCCTGCACGAGCGTCCGCCGGTGGCCACCGGCTACACGAACAACAATGGCGATCCGGTGCGCGCCCTGCAGTTCCCGGCACAGCGCAGCGAGGACAGCGAGCGGCGCGATCTGGCCGTGGCCGCCGAATGGTTCGTGACCGACACCCTGGAGCTGAATTACCAGGCCTACGAAAGCAAGTTCGAGATGGACCGCTCCAACACCTTCCTCGAGGCCGCGGACTTCGGCTTCGATGCCACCGGGGACAGCGAATTCGGCCCGCGCGAGGTCACCTTCACCGACCGCGTCCACGACTTCGCCGCCACCTGGCGGCCCGACGCCCGCCACACGGTACTGACCGGCTTCGAACACAAGCATCAGACCTACCGCGACCGCGAACCGGCGCACGAGCCGGAAGACGACCAGTGGGTCGGCGGGGTGTTCCTGCAGCACGAATGGGCGATCAGCGAGCGCCTGGATCTGGTCTACGGCGCCCGCCACGACGAGACCTCCACCGAGGTCGACAACACCTCGCTGCAGGCCGGCGCGGTCTATCGCCTGGCCCCCGAGGCCCGGCTGCGCGTGCAGTATGCCGAGGGCTTCAAGCTGCCAGAACTGCGTTCGTTCCACGTGGACACCCTGAACCCGCGCGGACAGCGGGTGCTGGGCGCCCATGTCGTCGATCCGGCTGTCGGCAAGACGCGCCATGAACTCGACCCCGAGACCAGCCGCAATGCCGAGCTCGGCATCGCCGGCGACCTGCGCCTGAGCGACACCACCACGGGGCATTACGACGTGGGCCTGTTCTATACCGAGTTCGATGACCGGATCGCGCAGACTCAGGGCGATGGCGACTACCGCACGTTCCGCAACGTGAGCAACGCCCGCGCCCGCGGCGTGGAGACCCGCCTGGGCGCGGACTTCAACTCGCAGGTGGAGCTGCGCCTGGGGGGCACCTGGATGGATGCGATCGATCGGGACAGCGGCGAGACCCTGACCGACACGCCGGAACTCACCATGGTGGCGAGCGCGCTGTGGACGCCCACGGAAGAATTGCGCCTGCAGCTGCGCAGCCGCTACGTGGATGAGGTACGCGTGGCCGGGGACGAATGGGATCGCTCGTTCACCCTGACCAGTCTGAACGTGGAGTACGCGCCGGCGGCCTGGGAGGACGTCACCCTGCGCGGCGGGATCGACAACCTGTTCGATGCCGACAATGAAAGTTCGCTGGCAGCGGATCCCGGCCGCTTCCTCCACGCCGGGGTCCGGTACGACTTCTAGAACATCTGGTCCGGGGACCGGGAGGGCTGCCTTGATGGGCAGTTCTTCCCCCGGTTTTCATGTCGTTTCTGTCACCACATTGCTCATACGGAGGACTACCCCGGGTGCGGACTGGAACCGGACTCCGCGCAGTATTCCTGCCAGGCTGCCGATCCGCCGCGCAGCACGCGGGCGTCGATGTCCATCGCGCGCAGGCTCTCGGCCACCAGATGGGAGCGCCCGCGCCCGCCACAGAACACCACCACGGGCTGCGCCGGATCCTCCAGATGGGACTCGATGCTGGCCTCCAGCCTGGGCCGGGGGATGTTCACGGCCCCCTCGATGGACCCGGCCTCCACCTCCTCCGGCTGGCGCACGTCCACCAGCAGCAGCGGTTCACCGGACTCCCGCCAGCGCGCCAGCTCCGCCGGCTCCACGTGCGGCAGGGTCTGTTCCAGACGGGTGATGCGTTCTTCGAAACGGCTCATGACGATTCCTCGGGTATGGTGGAGAGGTAATTCGAGCTTGCCGGCAGGCCGCCGGAGACCGCAACCTGAGCGGTACTCGTGCGCGATACCTCCGGTGGTGCCAACATGACCGACACTTCCGACGTCCGCCGGCCGGGCTTCGTCGCCCACATGGCGACGGTCTTCATCAACGCCCTCAACGACAACTTCTTCCGCCTGGTCGTCATCTTCATCGCCCTGCGCGAGTTCGTTGCCGAGGGCGAAGGCACGTTCTATTACAGCCTGGTCGGGTTCGTGTTCCTGCTGCCGTTCGTGCTGTTCTCGCCGTGGGCCGGCTACATCGCCGACCGCTACAGCAAGAAGGCGGTGATCGTCGCCACCCGCGCGGCCGAGGTCGTGGTGCTGCTGACCGCCGCGGCCATGCTGATCATCGATTACTTCCCCGGTCTGCTGGTGACGGTGTTCCTGATGGGTCTGCAGAGCACGTTCTTCAGCCCGGTGAAGTTCGGCATCCTGCCGGAGATCGTGCGCTACGCGCAGCTGTCGCGCGCGAACGGGCATATCCAGCTGTGGACCTTCCTGGCGATCATCCTCGGCACCGCGCTGGCCGGCTTCGTGATGGAGTTCGCCGGCGAGGCGCTGTGGATCCCGGCGGCGGTGATCGTGGCGCTGTCGCTCACCGGCCTGGTCACCAGCTTCTTCGTCACCCCCACCCGTGCGATCAACAACCCGGCGCCGTTCCGGCTGAACCCGTTCGCCACCGTCGTGCAGTCGATCGCCGAGATCCGGCCGCAGCGGGTGCTGTTCCTGGTGGTCCTCGGCATCGCGTGGTTCTGGGCCCTGGGCACGTTGTACCAGCTCAACGTCCCGCTGTTCGCCGAGCTGCACCTGGGCCTGGGCGAGCTGGCCACCGGCATCATCCTGACGACCCTGGCCCTGGGCATTGGCACCGGCAGCATCCTCGCCGGCTATCTGTCGCGCGGCGGCATCGCCATGCACCATGCCCCGGCCGGCATGATCGCGGCCGCCCTGATCAGCGCGTTGCTGTATTTCACCGTCGACAGCTACCCGGCCACCCTGGTGCTGATGGCCCTGCTCGGCGTTGCCTCCGGGTTCTTCATCGTGCCGATCACCGCCTACCTGCAGGGCCACAGCCCGGAGGAACGGCGCGGGCGTTTCATCGCCGCGAGCAACTTCCTGTCGTTCGGGGCGATGCTGCTGGCACCGGTGCTGTTCTGGGGGCTCACCGGCCCGGCCGGGGTCAGTCCCGCGCACGTATTCATCATCGGCGGAGCCGCCTCGCTGCTGGTCGGGCTCGCGGCCCTGCGCCTGTACCGCCGCCACCGCGCGGAGGCGGATGCCTGACCCCCGAAGGCCCCGGCCGCGCGACCGAACCCCAGCATCCGGTGCGAACGTCTATCTTCGAAGGAAGAACTTGCCAGAGGGGCGAACCCGGGAGGCCATCATGAGCAACAACATGGCCGATGTAACCATTCACATCGACGAGACCATCAACGCCGAGGCCCGCGAACGCATCCAGGACGAGCTGCGCGGGATGAGCGGCGTGATGGCGGCATCCAGCCACGAGGAGAAGCCGCACCTGGTCGTGGTCGAATACGACCCGGAGCGGATCAACAGCCATCGCCTGCTCGACACGGTCACCGCCAGCGGCGTGCACGCCCAGCTGATCGGCCTGTAGTCGGCGGCAAGCCTTTAAGGCTCAAGAGGCTCACGGACGGTGGCGGCTCGCCCCGTCGGTCACCCCGCCGGCGATCATGTGCGCGACGCGCAGCGCCTCCGGCAGGTGGCTGTGGACGCGCTGGTCCTCCAGCAGCTGCCGCGCCGCTTCGGGTTCGATCCCGCAGCGCTGGACATGGACCCCCGCCAGCGGTTCCATCGCGCCGGCGGCCTCGATCAGCCGCCACTTGCGGGCCCCTCCGGGGACATGGTCGAGCAACGCCCGTCGAACGGCCTCCATGTCGGGTTGCCGGCGTGCCACGACCATCACGGGCAGGCCGGTCCGTTCGTGCAGGGCCTGCAGGTCCACCACGTTGAAGCCGGCAAAGGCGACCCCCTGCAGCAGGATCGCGTGCAGCTGCGGGGCGAACGGGCTGTCCAGCACGCATGCGGCCAGACGTTTGGTTGCATTGGCGCCGTCGCGCCGCACCCGGGTCGACACTACGCCGTCCAGCCGCGTGCCGGCGAACACCGCGCCCACCACCAGCACGTCGCCACGATACGTCCGCGCGAACGGCGCATCATCAAAACCCGCCACGTGCGATAGATGTCCCGGCATGCGTATCCCCGTTTGCCCGCGCCGTCGTACAGCTCCACGTTCTCACACAGACGAAGCCCAGCAGAAGGAGGCTCCCCATGGACCCGGATCAGGTCACGGTATTCGGCGGCACCGGCTTTCTCGGCCGCATGATCGTGTACCAGCTGCTCGACGCCGGACACGCCGTGCGCATTGCCTCCCGCCGCCCGGCGTTACCGGCCGACCTGCAACGGCACGAGCGGGTGGAACACTGCAGCGCCGACATCCGCAACGATGACGACGTGGCCAGGGCCGTGGCGGGTTCGCGTGGTGCGGTGAATGCCGTCAGCCTGTACGTGGAGCAGCGCGACCTGCGCTTCACCACCATCCACGTGGAGGGGGCCGCCCGGCTCGCCCGGGCGGCGAGCGAGGCCGGCCTGGAACACCTGGTGCACATCTCCGGCATCGGCGCCGATCCCGCCTCGCGTTCGGCATACATCCGAGCGCGGGGCGAAGGCGAGGCCGCGGTGACCACCGAGTTCCGCGACGCCCTGATGGTGCGGCCCAGCGTGCTGTTCGGCCCGGGCGATGCGTTCCTGCGCAACCTCGCGACCCTCGCGCGGCTGCCGATGGTGCCGCTGTTCGGCCGCGGCGACACCCGCCTGCAACCGGTGCACGTGGCGGATGTCGCGCAGGCCGTGGCCACCCTGTTCAACGAACCGCCGGCCGGACACCGGGTGTTCGAGCTCGGCGGTCCGGACATCCTGACTTACCGCCAGATCGTGAACCAGGTGCTGGAGCACCTGGGACAGCCGCGGGTGTTCGTGCCGGTACCGTTTTTCCTCTGGCACCTCGCCGCCGGGCTGACCTCATGGCTGCCCCGCGCACCCCTGACCCGGGACCAGATCTACCTCATGCAGCAGGACACGGTTACCGACAGCACCTGCGCGACCTTCGCCGACCTCGGCATCACGCCGCGTTCACTGGAGGCCTCCCTGCCCGAGTGCCTGCCGACGAACCAGACGAACTAGCCGCAGCTACAGGCTGTGGGTGGCGAGGTTCTGCGAGAGCAGGCGTTCCCACAGGGAACCGACCCGTGCGAGATGGTGGCGCGCGATGGCCTCGGCGCGGGGCGCCAGGGCCGCGGCCTGTTCCGCGGATTCCGCGCGCAGGCGGATATCGGCGATCTGCGGCTGGTCCACCGGCATGCCGATCTGGCTGACCAGCACCACCTGCGCGTCCGACACTTCGTCGATCTCCGCCACGATCGCCTCGGCGATATGGGTGGCCGTCACGTTGTACAGCTTGCCGACGTGGGTAATCGGGTTCTTGCCGGCGAAGGATTCGATGGTCATCGGACGCGACGGGGTGATCAGCCCGTTGGCCCGATTGCCGCGCCCGGTCTGGCCGTCGTCACCGGCCTCGGCCGAGGTGCCGGTGACCGTCAGATACACGCTGTCCGCGTCGGGATCGTCGGCGGTATTCACCGACACGTCCGGCTCGCGGCCCAGGGCCTCGGTGGCCACGCGCCGCACCTGCCGGCTCGCATCGGAACGCGCGGCCAGATAGGCGTCCGCGTCCGCCAGGGGCGCCCCGATGAAGGCGCAGGCCACCGTCAGGGACACGTCCTCGCCGCTGCGCACCCCCATCACCTTGACGTCCTGACCACGCGCCGGCGACGCCTCCGACCACAGGCTCATGTCCGCCGCGAACACCGCCCGCTCCAGCGGGCTCAGGGGCGCATAACCTACCCCCAGCGAGGTATCGTTCGCCAGCTGCGGCACGCCATCCCGACGCTGGCGCTCGAACAGCTCCACCAGATCCTGCGATCCGGGACGGATCAGCGAGTGCACCCGCACGTGGCGCTCGACATCCAGCGCCGGCATGTGGACGGCCAGCCATGCACGGCAGGCCTCCACCGCCAGCTCGTCCACCGCCACGGTCACGCCGCGATACTCGCGGGTGGCCCGCCCGGCGATGTACAGCTCGATCGGCTCGTCCACCTCGCCCCCGCCGAAGGCCGGGCGGGCGGCGCCGCCGCGCAGCAGCACCTTGTCCACGTTGTGGTGCAGCACGAAGCCGAAGCGCTCGCGGTATTCGCGCGACAGCGCCAGACTCACCTCCTCCGCCAGCGCATCACACAGCGTGTCCGGATGCCCCAGTCCCTTGCGCTCCACCACCTCGACAGGCTGCAGGCCCACGGGCCGGCCCTCGAGTTCACTGACCATGATCTTCACGCTTGCCCCCTCCGGCGACGGTCGTGACGGCGATCTTCTCACTGATGGCCGGCCGTCACCACATGCGGGCCGCAGCCAAGCTGCCCCGCGGTCCTGCGCGGTTTCAGTCGCTGCGCGGCTGTGGCGGAACGGCTTTTGCCTGCAGACTCGAATGGAGGCTCAGCCCCGTCACGGTCAGCAGGATCAGCGCCATCCCGAAGAGCTGGACCGCCGCCAGGGATTCATCCAGGAACACCACACCGAACAGCGACGCGGTCACCGGCTCGACCATGGCCACGATGGAGGCCACCGCCGGCGCCGTGTAGTTCAGACCGACGATGTAGAAGATGAACGACAGGCCGGCGCCCAGCACGCCGAGGATCAGGAACAACGGCCAGCTCGAGGTGCTCAGCACGTCCACCATCTGCCCCGGATCACCCAGCGAGAAAAGGATGAGGACCAGGACCGCGAACGCGATCACCAGGATCGCCTGCGGGCTGCCATGGGGCGCGGCAAACTTGAAACCGAAGATGAACACCGCATAGGAAAGACCGGAGGCCAGACCGGCACCCGCGGCGATCAGGGTCACGTCCCCGGCGCCGATGTCGTAGATCCCGGTCAGCAGCACCACGCCCAGCAGGACCATGACGATCGCCACCCACTTGAACAGCGTGGGCCGCTCAAGCCCCAGCGCGAACGAAACCAGGTACACGAACACCGGCGCGCAGTACATCAGCGTCGCGGCCACGGCCACGCTGCCTTCCGCGATACTCAGGAAATAGAAGGTGAAGTTGCCGGCCACGCCCAGGCCGGCCACCGCCGACCAGAGCCACATGCGACCGCTCGCCAGTCCGCTGCCCTGCGGACGCAACGCCAGCCAGGCGAGCACGAACAGCAGCCCGATCGCCCCGCGATAGAACGACACCACCACGGGATCCCAGCCCTGCCCCGTAAGAATGCCGCCGATCCCGCCGGATAACCCCCATGAAAACGCCGCCAGCACGACGAGCAGGGTACTCAGCCCGGCCAGTTTTTCGTTCGTAAGGGATTTCAGCGGGTTCGGTGAGGCATTGGGCATTCACTATCCTTTCATCGGTCGATGATGCGAGAAAACAAGGGACGTAAGTGTAACAGCCCCTCGCAAACTGCCCCGGCGCATCCACTCGATGTGGGAGAACACCCGGGCGCTGCCCCTGCCCTTGCTCGCCACGGACGACCTCGATCAGCGTGTTGAGGGCATCGCTGGCGGTGACGGGATCGGAGTTCTCCGTGCCCCCCTCACATTCCTTGCCGCCGACCGCGCAGGACGCACGGGTGTGTGACCTGCGTCGATTGCCGCACCCGAGGGGAAGGCCTAACGTCACAGGTGAGCACCCATCCCCCTGTGTGCTCGGCGCCCCGTCCTCTCCCGGAGGTCGGGGCGTTTTCGGTTGCGAGCGTCCGGACCGTGAAGAGGCCGCACTTGCGGGCGGCACACGGCGAACTCAGACATTCGGCTGATGGAAAGGCCCCACCGCTTCGCTATCTTCCGAAGTACACGCATGCACATTCGGGAGATCCGCCATGAACACCACCACCGAACAGAAGATCATCGCCGCAACCTCGGCGGTGGCCCGGCTCACCGCCCTGCACCACTGGCTGGGCGATCCCGCCGATGCACCCGGGCATATTTTGCCGGCGCCGGTGGTCCATGCCTGGGCCAAACGCGGCGAGCCGGGGAGCCAGCACGAAGCCCTGGCCGGGGCGATCGGACGCGGCTGGATCCGGGTCACCCCCGATGGCTATTGCCTCACGAGGGACGGTCTCGCCGCGCTGCAGACCTTCGTGCCGCATTTTCGCCGCCTGGCCCGCCAGGACGCCGAAGACCGCCGCCCCGGGCACCGCACCCACCCGCTTCTGAGCGGCGACGCAACGGCGTGAGCGCAACCTTGAACATGAAGCAATGCGAATCGCGTCAAATTTTCCTCCGCAGGCGGTTTTTCGAAGACGCGCCTTACCGTAGGTTACTGCGCTTTTTCCAACACGGAGGCAGTGAACACGGTGAGCTATTCGGACGTTCAACAGAGTTACGGGCGTTGTCGCCGCGAAGGGGATTTCGCCGAGCGTTTCTACGAACGGTTCCTTCAGGCCGACCCCCGGGTGGCCGAAGTCTTTGCCAACACGGACTGGACCCGGCAGAAGCGGGCGCTGGGGCAAGCCATCTCCGCTGCTCTGAGTTATGCTGAGGGGGAGACATTCATGCGCTCGACCCTCGAGCGCATGGCCCAGGTGCACAGTCGCCGCGGGTCCGTCCCGATCGAGCCGGCGCTGTACGGTCTGTGGCTGAACTGCATGGTCCGGACCGCCAGCGAGACCGATCCCAAATGGACGGATGAACTCGCCTCGCGCTGGCACGGGGCGCTGAGCCCCGCCATCGATCTGTTCATCGAGCACTACTGAGCGGAGCTGCCCGAACCACCGGAGCCGCCAATGACGAGCCGCCTGTTTATCGCCGCCCTGACGATTGCCACGCTGCTCGCCGCACCGACCCTGCAGGGCGCGGAGAAGCAGCCCGAGCGGCCGAGCATCGGTCTCGCACTCGGCTCCGGTGGCGCCGGGGGGCTGGCCCACATCGCCATCCTGCAGGTCTTCGACGACCTCGGGATCGAACCCGACCACATCAGCGGCACCAGTATTGGTGCGGTGATTGGCGGGCTGTACGCGGCCGGCCTCAGCGCCGAGGAGATCCTGGACGTCTTCGACGACTTCGGTGGCTCGCGCATCGATGCCCTTTCCGGGCTGGTCGAGGCCGATGTGCAACTCACCGAGCTGATCCCGCTGCGCCTCGGGCGCAACGCCGTGCTCGACTCAAGCGAATTCCTCGAATTCCTCGCCAAACACACCGATGCCCGGACTTTTGACGATCTGCGCATCCCCCTGTCGGTGGTAGCTACCGACTACTGGAGCGGCGAACCGGTGGTCCTCCACGAGGGCGAACTGTTCACCGCGATCGAGGCGAGCATGGCCGTCCCCGGCCTGTTCGAACCGGTGCCGCAGGGCGACGACCGGCTGCTGATCGACGGCGGCACGTCCAACCCGCTCCCCTGGAATCTGCTGCAGGAAGAGCACGACTTCGTGATCGCCGTCGACGTCTCCGCCAGCCGCAAACAGACCCCCAACGATCCACCGGGCCTGACCGATCTGCTGTTCACCACCTTCAGCATCATGCAGCGCTCGCAGATCCGCCACATGCGCGAACACGACCCGCCCGATCTCTTCCTCGAGGCCGGCAGCGCGGGCATCCGCCTGCTCGACTTCAACCGGGTCGAGGAGATCGTGGAAAAGGCGCAGCCCAGTGCCGAAAGACTGCGCGAGGCACTCGAGACCCGGCTCGATCCACCCGCGCAGACAAGCCCGTAGGCGGCCTGCCCGACTGCAGCGCGGCCGGGCTCAGATATGCCGGGAGAAATCCCCGTGGCGGCAATGACCAAGCAGGTTGCGAAACGCCGGGCCGTCCAGCCGAATCAGCGAGACGTGGTCACCCCCCTCCACATAGATCCTGTCCTGCGCCGCGAGCGATTCATCCAGGAGGACCTCCAGCCCCCATGCGGTACCCAGCGCCGGCACTGCCCCGTGTTCGCAGTCCGGGAACACCGACCGCACCTCCTCTTCGGTCGCCAGCCCCACATGCTCCCCGAGCATGTAGTGCAGCTTGCCGAACTGCAGCCGGCGCGTGGCCGGCAGGACCGCCAGCATGTAATGGCCGGCATCCTCCACCAGCACACCCTTGGTCAGTTCATCGCCGGGTACGTGAGCGGCTTCGGCCGTCCGGCTGGCGGAATCCGCACGCGGATGGCCCACAACGTCATAATTCACGTCCCGCTCGTCGAGAAATTCCTGCAATGTAGTGCTGATCGTCATCGTTCTGCCCCTCTCGCCGCGGCCGGGTCACGCAAACGCGGATCCATGCCTTCAACCCGAGGATAGACAGGCAGAAGGCCACGAGCTCGCCACTTTCCACCACCGGGGCTCGCTGGGGCCCTTCGACGGGCGGCCGCCCGTTGATTGCCCCATACTCCCGCGGCGGCAAGTCCGGAACGACGGGGGAGGAGGCATGCTTCGCATCGCGGCTGTGCTGTTGCTGGGCCTGGTGATCTTCGCCGGCTGGATCGCCGCGCAGGGCTGGGAGGCCATGCGCGTACTCCAGGACATCGAGGCCGGCGCGGGGCCGAGCGCGCTGAAGGAGCGCACCCCCGAGCCCGCGCGCGAAACGCTGGCGCTCACGACGGACGAAGGTGACATCGCCGCCGACCTGTACCATCCCGGGCAGGAGGTGGGCGCGCGCATCGTCCTCGTGCCGGGCTTCACGCCGCAGGGCAAGGACGACCCGCGGCTGGTGCAGCTCGCCCATACGCTGGCGCGGGCGCGGTTTCTGGTGCTGGTGCCCGACCTGCAGGGCTCACGGGTGCTCAGCGTGCGCAGCGAGGATGCCGCGGCCATCGGTGACGCCGCCGCCCTGCTCGCCCGCCTGGCGCCGGAAAACGCTCCCGACGATCAGAACGTGGGAGTCGCCGCCATCTCCTACGCCGTGGGCCTGGCCGTGCTGGCTACACTGAAACCGGAGGGGAAGGAAGCCATCGACTTCCTGGTCGGGATCGGCGGCTACTACGACACCGAAAACGTCGTCACCTTCGCCACCACCGGGGCCTACCGGGAACCCGGCTCCAGCCGGTGGCAGACACGCACCCCCGACCCGCTGGCGAAGTGGCTCTTCCTGTGGGGCAACCTGCATGTGCTCGATGACCGCGCGGACCGCGCGCTACTCGACGAAATCGCCCGCCGGCGCGCCGCCGACCCCGAGGCCCCCATCGACGACCTGAGCGACCCGCTCGGCGCGGAGGGCCAAAGCCTGCTGGCGCTGATCCTGAACGATGACCGCGAGCGCGTACCGCAGCTGCTGGACAAACTGCCGGCCAGCGCGCGGGACGCCATCGAGGCTCACTCCCTCGCCGAACGTGACCTCTCGCATCTTTCCGGCCGCGCCCTCCTCATCCACGGCCGGGACGACACGATGATCCCGCATACCGAAAGCACGCGCCTCGCCCGTGCCATCGGCGACACCGACCTGCACCGCATCGACGGCTTCTCCCACATCGACCCGCACGGCGTCGGACTCATCGGCCAGTGGCGGCTCGTGCGGGCAATGACGGACCTGCTGGCATGGCGCGACGATGGCGCCGTACACTCCGAACCCCGAACCCCGCGAACCGAGGACTTGCCATGAAGGGCTTCACGAAACCATTGCTGATGCTCGCGCTGTTCCTGCCGCTGCTGGCCGCGCCCGCGCACGCGCTGGACGGCGACACGATCGACCGCTGGCTGGCGGCGACCGAGGAACTCAACGAGTGGAGCGCGCAGCAGCCCGACGTGCAGCAGCCGGAGATGGACGCGCAGGATGACGAGGTTTCGATGGCGGAGGTCCGTCAGGCCATCGAAGAGGTGGCGCGCATGGAGCAGGAGGTGGAGGAGATCGCCGCGCGTCACGGCTTCGACAGCAGCCACGAGCTGACCGAGATTGGCTCGCAGATCTTCAACGCCCGGCATGCGCTGGAGATGGAACGCCGGCTCCCGGAGATGGAGCGTGAGCTGGACGAGAGCCTGCAGCGCATCGAGGACGATCCGGACATGCCGGCGGAACAGAAGGCGACCATGCGCGACGCCCTGGAGCAGCAGCGCGAGATGCTGCACAACCTCGCGCCCGACGTGCCCGAGCAGGACATGGAGGCGGTGCGCAGCCGCGAGGACGAGCTGGAGGCCCTCTTCAGCAACTGATACCCCCTCGTTTGGAGGGGGCACATCTCCGCGGACGGTGCCATATTGAGCCTGTTGAGCATGCAACAGGACCGTCCCGAGCCAGGAGATGTTCGATGCCCGCGAAGACCCGTTTCCGGAGCCGTTCGCTGGTGCTGGCCCTCGGCCTGCCCGCACTGGCGATCACCGCGTTCACCGCTTCGGCGGATGAGTCGCCGATCCAGCTCGAACCCCTCGCCCTCGATGGCGGGGGCGATCACTACCGCTACGGCGTCCTGACCGACATCCAGGGCGACGAGATCCGCTGGACGGTGACCCAGGGCCCGGAGATCACCCGCATCCATCCCGACGAGGACTACCGTTCCGGCCTCGGCGGGCGCGAGGACCTGTTCACCGGACCGGCCCTGGATGGCGAGTTGTATCGCAAGGAGCAGGAGCTGGGGGTTCTGCTGCCGGTGTTCCAGAGCGAACAAGTGGAGCCGCCGCACACGTTCCAGGACATGTTCGACAACCAGCGGCGAGTGGAAGAATATCGCGTACACGTGGCCGAAACCGGCGAGACGCGCGAGATCGCCGGGGAGACGGCACAGGGCTACCGCCTGGCTGCGGTCACCGAGATGACCAACCTCGACAGCGACGATGAAGAGGCCCTGTTCTCCGTAAACCACGGAACGGTGTGGGTGTACGAGGACAAGCCCTTCTCGTCGGCGTTGCTGCAGCTGAGCCCCGGGATGTTCCGCATGGCCATCGGGCCCAACGTCCCGGACGGCCTCGAGGCCCATTACCTCCACACCCTCGGCGAGGCCCTGGAACCGCTCGGCATGCCCGTCGGCCTGCAGCTTCAGGGCTTCCACACCTCCGCCGACACCCTGGAAACCATGGAGGCCCAGGACTGGGCGCTTGAAGAAGACCAGTCACCCGGCCAGGCCTCGGGCATCGCCTACCGGATCGAGGTCACCGAGTTCAGCGACGACGCCGACGCGCCGGACTACACCACCCTCCAGGAGTACCCGCGCGCCAGCGCGGCCGCCTTCGAATACCTCCGCACCCCGCCCGTGCTGGCCGACATGCTGGATGCCTGCATCCCTCTGCCCGCGGACATGCCCCGCGACGAGCTGGCGGCGATGCTGGAAGAACAGGCGACCTTCGACGGGGCCCTGGAAGGAGCCCACTCGGGTGCACTGCTCGGACAGGCGGCCTGGGGCGGCCAGGAAGATCCGCAGCGAGGCGACGGCTTCGCCCTGGTGGTGGAGGCCTTCCTGCCGGAGCTCGAGACCGCCGCCTGCATGATCTTCACCCGGGTGGGCGCGGGCGTTCCCGATGACACCGGCACCCTCGAGATCGCCGCTCCGCGCAGCACCGAGGCCGAAGGCCGGCTGGCCGCGCACCTGCTGGTGGGGGATGTCAGCGAACCCGGCGACATCAGCTTCCTGACCGTCGGCCAGGGCCTGAGCGGAGAGGTCCGGCTGGATACCGCCGACCCGGACGGCACGTTCCACGGCCACCTGGACGTGGAAGGCATCGCCACCCCGCTGGACGACATGGGTGCCAGCGACGGATTCCGGCTCGACGGCGAGTTCTCGGCCATGCAGTACTGGGACCGCGTACCCGTCGCCCGCTGAGGCCCCGGACGTCCACATGCAAGAACCGGCCGGCGAATAACCGCCGGCGCGGGACCGGCCGGCCCTGTCCGGACCCCGGTTCCACCCGGGTTCAGCCCTTCAGCGCTGCGATGGCCCGGACCGTGTTCTCCTTCACCGGGCGCGGGCGCTCCGGGCGGAAGCGGCGGATGTAGTCCACCAGCTCCGGCCCCGTCAGCACCGGGACCGACAGGTCGTCCGAACGCCCCAGCGACACCTCCGGGTGCGTGAACAGCACGATCGGCTGGATCCAGCGCCTGGCCTTGCGGCCCTTGAGGTACTCGCTCAGCAGCCACACCTGCTTCTTCACCTGCCGCACCGGGTTGCGCATCTGCTTGGTGTAACGGCTGCCGCGCCGCCCGGTCTTGCTCACCGTCCACTGCGAGGCCTGCTCGTCGCAGTCGATGGCCCCGCTGTTGTGCTTCACCTCGATCACGAACAGCGCCTCCGGCCCCGCCACCACCAGATCCGCCTCCGCCACACCCGTGCGCGAACGCTCGTCCGGCAGGTCCACCTGATTGAAGATCGTAAATGAGTCCGGCAGCTCCGCCAGATACTCCAGCGCCGCATCCTCCCCTCGCGCCCCCGCCTCGATCACCGCGCTGCCGCCCACCAGGCCCACCAGCACGACCACCCCCGCCAGCGTCACCAGCCCCACCAGCGGATGCACGAAGAACGCCCCCAGCGCCACCGGCAACCCCAGAAACAGCGCCAGGGTGCGCCCGCGCCTCTGGATCGCCTGCGACTCTTCAGTCAGCCGGTTTGCAGTGACGTAGCGAGTGTCTGCCATGGATGCCCCAGCCTGCCAACGTCCGGGATCAACCGCGCACTTTAACCCGTCGGCCCTGTAACAGGGCGTGGCGTACCCCTTTGCAGTCGCCCCCTATGGCCACTCCGTGACGCGCGGGTTGCTAGCGCTTGACCTCCATGTGGATTTCGATGGTGCGCAGGAGCTTCTGGCGGTCGATCCATCCGATGGCCCGGCCGGATTCCTCCAGCACCGGGATCTGGTTGAGGTTGTGCTCACTCATGAGCCGCAGGATGTCCTCGGCCTGCGTATCCGGCCCGACATGGCTCAGCGAATCCGCGGGGGTCATGATATAGGCGATCCGGGTGGTCACCCACTGCTCCCGCGGCACCTTGCGGCTGTCACTCAGGGTCACCAGCCCCTGCACCCGCTCCGGCTCGCCGACCAGGAACGAACGGCACCCGCCCGGTAGAACGCCCTGGTCGATCCACTCCTGGATGGATGCATCCGGACTGACGAAAGGCGGCTCCGGATCGGCCAGATCCCGCGCCTGCACATCCACCAGCCGCTCGCGCATCTCGTACATCCGCCCCTGCCCTTCGGCCATGGTCAGCAGGAACCAGGCGATCAGCATGATCCAGACGCCGCCGATCAGGTTGCCGATCACCAGGAGGTTCCAGAAGCCGGAGCCGAACAGGAGATACGCCACCATCCGACCGCCCCAGACGGCGGCATCCACCGCCCTGCGCGGGTCGCCGGTGAACTTCCACACCAGCGCGCGGAACACCCGCCCCCCGTCCAGCGGAAAACCGGGGATGAGATTGAATATCGCCACCACCAGATTGATGAACGCCAGCCAGCCCATGACCACCGACACCGGTTCGTACCAGCCAGCGGTGACCAGCGCGAGCCCCCCGAAGATCAACGCCAGGGCCACACTGACCGCCGGCCCGGCGATGGCGATCCAGAACTCGTCTTCCGCGCGCTCGGCATCCCCGCCCATCTGGGCCAGCCCGCCGAAGATGAACAAGGTGATGGACTCCACCGGAACGCCCCGCCGGATGGCCACCACGCTGTGGCCCAGCTCATGAGCCAGGATGGACACGAAGAACAGCAGGGCCGTCACCGCCGCGGTGCCCACCACCATCGGCAGGGTCCACTCCGGAAACTGGTAGTGGAAGCCGGTGCTCATGGTCGTCAGCAGCAACAGCAGGATGAACACCCAGCTCACGTGGATCTGGATGCGGATGCCGCTGATGTGGCCGAGGACCAGGACCCTCTTGAACATACTTCCACTCCTTGCAGTGGGCGCGGCCCCGTGTCGAACTGCCGGAACCACCTGACGCCCATTATGTGGCCCCGCAGCACCTCCCGGACAGGGGAACTCGACGCAGGCCCGGGGCGGAGCAAGACAACCGACTGCATCCGCCGGCATTACCCCGTGCCAGTCCTCCGCACTCGCAGCCGGTGGAATCCCGACTTTGACGGGGACCCTGCCACATCGGGGACTATCGGGTTGATTATGCCGGCCATGCCGCTGGTGCAGACGCTGGGGGTGGGAGGACCCTCATGGCGGTTGCTAAGTGACACCTGCCCGGTTTCGCGGTCCGCCTGTCTTGTCCGGGGGTGAACGGCAAAGTGATCGATACACATCGTGCGCCCGGGGATTGCCTCAGTTCGGCAACCCGGATGCGCTGCTTCTCTTGCACGCGGTGGGCATCGGCCGATGATCCGACACCTTCGGCAGGTGTCCTCGCCGGCCACACGTTCCGCCCTCCGTTTACTTCACCTTTTCCGCAGGTTACCTTTCACCCCCGTCATAGCCGAACAGCGGTCACCCGACGGCAGCCGCGGGCCCACCCCTGGCCCGGTCGTCGCAAGCCATACACCGCATACAAGGACGCCCCACCCATGATGCTCTCCCGGCTTCGGCGATGGTTCGCTCGCGCGAGAGACAACAGCCAGCCGGCCCCCGGCCGCGCACCGAAGTCGGACGCCCGCGAAGGCACTGCCAGCAGCGACGCAGTGCGAGGAGGCGACGGCACGGAACCGCTCCTCTCGGAACGGGAACTCTCCTCACGGTACTGCGCCGGACTGTTCGCCACCCGACACCAGTCCGAAGGCTCGCCCGGCCCCGAGGAGCGCGCCTGGCTGCGCGAGCATCGAGAGCGGCTCATGGAGGATCCCACCGCATTCACCGCCAGGGTGCCGCGGCTTCCCCGGATCGTGCCCCGACTCATGGCCACCCTGCGCGATCCCGAGCAATACGGATCGAAAGAGATCGCGAAGATGGTCGAAAGCGATCCCGTTCTGGCCGGCAACATGCTCAAGGTCGTCAACAGTCCGTCCGTACGACCGAACCGCAAGGAGATTGTGAGCATCGAGCAGGCCGTGACGATTCTGGGCAACCGGGGCATGCGCGAAGTGGTAGCCGCCGCCATCATCAGTCCCATCGCTCAATTCGGGCAGGATCGTCGCCTGGACTCGGAAGGCCTGCGGCAGATCTGGCCGGAGACGCTGCAAACCGCCATGAATGTGAAGGTCGGCGCCCAGCACATCGGCGGCGGGGTCGAAGGGTTCGCGCTCCATCTCTCGGCCCTGACTCACAGCAGCGGACTCATGGTTCTGCTGCGCAACCTGGACACCCTCGAGGTTCCCACCGTGTCATCCGGGTTCATCGACGAGCTGGAAAGCCTCGCACGAAACGCCTCCGTCGCCATCGCGCGGCACTGGGATTTCGACGAAGACAGCGTCCGCATGCTGCAGGGCTGGGCCGATTCCGATCGCTCGACCCTCGAAACCGCGCTGCTGATCGATGCCATCGGTTTTACCCGGATCAACAACCTCTGCAGGCGCGGCGAGCTGGGATCCAGCTCCTGCCAGGTCTACCTCGACGCCCTGCCGCGCTTCGCGAACGAGTGGAAAACCTCCCCCTCGCAGCCCGGCTAGACAGGCCCGGCACTTCCCGGGACTGGCTTCGTCATCAGGACCCAGTGGCCGGAATGCCGACAACCGGGCCAGGGGAACAGCGGCCTGCGCGCCACGTCGGCATAACCGAGCCGTTCGTAAAGCCGCCGTGCACCCCGGTTTTCTTCCGCCACGATCAGGCTGAGCACCTCCGCACCGGTCGCGGCCGCCACGTCCTCCGCGCGCTGCATCAGTGCGCTTCCCACGCCGCGGCCGCGCCAGGCCGGATCGGCCGCCACGGCGTTCACGTACCAGGACCCCGGGGCCAGCGCCTCCAGCTCCAGCAACGGACGCACCACGACCGGGGCCTCGCTCAACGGCTCGACGTCGTGCGGATCGGGCAGACGGTACCCGAGCAGCATCCCGACGACCTCGTCCCCGATCTCGGCCACATGGGCATTCACGTAACTGAAGCCGCCGTCTGTCCCGCTTACGGTGCGCGCCCCGAACTCCAGGGGATCCCCCTCCGGACCGGCGGACTCCCGCCACAGATAAATCGGAATCCCCTCGCCTGCGAAGTCCATGAGCTCCGCCAGTCGCCGCGCATCCCCGATCTCTGCCGCACGTATCTTCAGATCCATCTCGCATCCCCACATGCCCCGGATCAACCGCGCGCTTTAACCCGTCGGCCCTATTGCAGAGCCCTGGTCCCCCGGCACGCGGGATATTGCGAACAGCCCCAGAACTGCTGGCCGGCGCTGACACCCTTGCGCGCCTTTCGTTTCACCATCGCACTGCCGCATTTCGGACAAACGGGTGCCGCGGGCGCCGAGTGGCGCTCCCGCAGACCCTCCACGTGCGCCCGGCGGGTTTGGCGCGAACGCTCGAGGCATCAGGCCCCGCCAGCGTCACCAGCCCCACCAGCGGATGCACGAAGAACGCACCGAGCGCCACCGGCAACCCCAGGAGCAGCACCAGGTTGCGCCCGCGCCTCTGGATCGCCTGCGACTCTTCCGTCAGACGGTTGGCGGTGATGTAGCGGGTATCAGCCATGGGTACGGAAGCAATTCCTATTGCCTGGGCGGGTCAGCTGCACTTGCAGACATGCTAAGGCCCAACGGTGTTCTGGCGCCAAGGCAGCACAGCATCAAGCACGTTGCTGATTCACCCCCCTTCAAGGCGTCCGAATGCTTTCGAACACGCGCAGTTCGACATCCGGCGCATCGGGGTCCAGCGGCGCCACCACGCGAAGTTCCAGCTCCGAGCTTGCGCCCGGAGCCAGCGCGGGCACGATGGGGCGTAGCCCGTCCGGCCCGGGAAAGATCTCCGCCACCGAGACCCGCCAGTCGGAACCGAAGACGGACCGTACCTCCGGGTGCCTGACTCGTCCTGCCCCCACCAGTACGGGCTCGGCCTCAGCGGAGAAACCGATGACCAGATGGAGGGGGCCGACCAGCGCCATGTCGGAGTGGTTGGTCATCCGGACGGTCTGACGAAGCGCAAAGCCACCGGACGGTCCCGGTTCGCGAGTGTCCCCGACTTCAAAGGTCACCTGATCGGTCACATCGACAGGCGTGGAATCCGCCTCGTCTTCATCCGAAACACGAACGCCGATCCACTGCGTGGCCGCGCCCGCACGGATCTCCACGGCACTGGCGCCGGGCGCGCGAGACCTCAGCGCCCAGCGATCCCCCTCGGGCGCTCGCACGACCTCCACGACCGAGGCGTCCGTGACACGCACGCGGCTCCCCTGGCCCGGTCGCGACAGGTTCGAACGAGTGCCCGGGAACGTCCGCCCGTGCAACTCCAGCGTTCGTATCTCGTCGGGGCCCAGATAAAGCCCGTTGGGGCGCACTTCGAGAGATCGGGGCTGACCGAGAACACCCAACGCCGCGAGCCCCGCCCGGGTGGCAAGGGGCTCCTCGAGTGCCCGACGAACCTCGCCAGTCCCGGCGTTCGAACTCGACCGCACCGCGTCCGCCACCGGGAAATGCGCGCCCCAGCCGAGAGTACCCGCGACCAGCGCCACGCCGAGCAGAGCAGGACCACCGGAGCCCCGGGGACGCAACATGAGCCCCACAAGCCCCGCCAGCAGCAGGGCCGGCCATGGCCATCCTCCGAAAAGCGTCCCCATTTTCAGGCCCAGGTCGCCCAGCCACCCCGCGGGGATCCCCAGCGCGGCCCGGACCCAGAAAAGCCCCGTGAGCAGAAAACCGGCCAGCCCGACGGCCACCAGCAGCCGCGCTCGCGGAGCGTTCGTCAGAGCGGGGGCCAATCGCCGGCCCTGCCAGGCATTCGCCAGAGCAAGCCCCCAGGCGCAGGCGACCAGAACAACGACACCCCATCCCCACCGACCCCAGATTTCGGCCGGAGGCAGCGCCACGAGGAGCAGGATTGCCCCGCTCGCTACCGCAAACGCACTCCATCCGGGCGCACCCGCGCGCCCCCGGGCTGGCCCCGTCGTCACCTCTGCGCGACCCACCAGACACCCCCCCACAAGAAAAGAATCAATGCCGAAATCACGGGTATCATCCTTCTCCACGGTCGGACACAGGCCAGCGCCCAGATGTCTTGCGGCCAGGGCCGTACAAGTGAGACCGCAGTAGCCGGTTCCTTACCATGAGGATACTGGCTTTTACCTTGGGGGTACTCGAATCACATGGGAGCCAACAGCGTCCGGAGCTAGTCGAAGGGAGATTGCCAGGCGAAGACCGCCGACTCTGCTTTCCCGGGTCGCCTCAGACACAGATGCAGTTCCTGGTCATTGCGCCATTGCATGGCGTAGACGGCGCCGCTGAGCAGTTGCACGGGCTCGGCGTCGACAGCCGTCAGCCAGGCATGCGACAGCCCACCCCAGCTTCCGCGCAACTCGCGAACCACGTAGGCAAGCTGCGTCTGCTCGGGTGACCAGGCGTGATCGGATACCATCAGCGAGCGCGTACTCCAGCGAACGGGTCGGTGTTCACCCAGCACGCGGCCACCCGATAGTTCCAGCCTGATCAGGCGCGGATCCACCTTCTTGACTTGCACCTTGCCCAGTTGGGTCCAGTCATCCCAATACGAATACGGCGCCTGAAATCGCCAGTGACCGATGTCTTCGGCACCACATGCAGCGGTATCGACACGTTCCATTCGATCGGGCCGGTCAAGGTCGATTGCGTGAACCACAGCCGGTCGTTGCTGGCCGCGCGGTGTCACTCTCGTCGATGCGGATGACTGCTGTACGGGCGTCGCCTCGTTGGCGTCGGGAGGCAACACACCGGTCAGCAGGCGTTGTCCATCACGACTCCAGCAAAGCCTGTCGATTCGCGGTGCGGCGGTTGCCGCGTCGCCGCTGCTGTCGCGCCCATCGGGTTCCGGCAGATGGCGGATGCCAGTGTCCAGATCGAGCAAGGCCAGCCGATGCTCGGGAGGGGCATTTTCACCGCGATTGGTCCACAGCCAGAACGCCAACCATTGCCCATCGGGCGAATAACTCAGCGGCAGATGGTCGCCGCAATCGATGCCCTCGGTGCCGGCTACCCTCTCACCGCCGGTACTGGCAGGTTCGGTGTTCGGGTGACATCCTGCCAGGCTAACAACCAGCAAACCGACCAGTGCCAGCCCCGCCAACGCCCGTTCGAAACACTGCATAGCCCCCCCCAGAGCCCCCGACCGCAAAGCCGCCCTGAACGGCATGCCAGACTCTCAATAACAGCTGGCTCAGTTATTTCCAGGGCGGCTCAGCTGCGTTTGTAGACCTGCTTTCGATGACCGACCTTCACAACCGTCACGACCAGGAGGTCATCCACCACTTCGTAAATAATTCGGTACACGCCTTGCCGGATGCGGTAGCGCTCCTGTCCCGAGAGCTTTTCACTGCCGACCGGACGGGGATCATCCTGCAGCGCCTCCATGCGCTGAAGAATGCGAGCCACATCTTTGTTCGGGATTGAACGAAGGTCTTTGGCAACGGACTTCTTGAATACAAGCCTATATTTTTCCATGAGCCTTCAAATCATCGAGCAAGGCCTCATAGCTCATGGTTGGCTCGGAGACGCGCTCCTCGAACGCCGCCAGATCTTCCTGATCCTCGGCCAATGCTGCACGAACCGCCTCGTTGACGATATCCGACAAGGAACGATTTGTATGCGCAGCCTTCAGCCGCAGCGCCGCATGCAACTGAGGATCGAAATAAACCGTCGACCGTTTCGGTGTCTCGCTCATGGAGCTCCTCCACACAACCACACCAAGAGGTTTTAGCGTCAAGACATCAAAACGTCAAGACATCAAGCGCTGCCACATTGCGGACAACCGGGTGCCACCAGCGCCGCGTGACGCTCCCGCAAACCCTCCACGTACGCCCGTCGGGTCTGGCGCAACGGGTTCTGAAGCCGGAACGACCGCCGGTAGATCTTCCGGGTCCACTGGGCCTGAAGCTCACCGCCGAAGATCCAGCCCCCGCATGTTCTTCGTCTCGATGACGAAGATGCCGAACCGCGACACCAGCACATGAGCGATCTGCGTGGTGCCGACCGCGGTCTACAAGGCCCATGGCCCCCAGCCGCATGGCAGAGGAGGCAGCATTCATGGCTTGCCCTCCTTCCTGATCCGCTCCTCCAGCGCCTCCAGCTCCTGCAAGTCCTCGGCATCGGCCTCCGGTGCCTCGTCTCTGCGCCGCCGGGATCCTTCAGGCGCTGGTCGTCCATGACGAAGCCCTTGACCAGGTACTCCTCCATATGGGCAGTGGCCCACTGGCGAAACTGGGTGCCCCGGGGGGAACGCACCCGGTAGCCGACGGCCAGGATCATCGGCAGGCTGTAGACACTCACCTTGCGCCGCACCTGGCGCGCCCCTTCCTGACGAACTATTAAGTTTTCCTTAATAGTTGCCTCGGCGGACAGCTCGCCGCTCTCCAGGCTGTTCCTGACGTGGGTGTTGATCGGGTCACGCGCCGGATTGGAGCCAAGAAGCGGCGGACAATCGGTCGCTGTGTAGCCGGTGGTTATGTTTCGTCATCATCAAGGTCGGACATACGCAATATCTGACTACTGCGACGCACAGTCAGAATATCAAATTGATCCTTGATGCTATAAATCACCCGGTACGCCCCAAATATCAGCTCCCTTATACGAGGTGATCCCACCTCGGGAACCATGCGTCCACTTTTGGGGAAATCAGATAACCGCTCTACTGCGGCAAATAAATCATCAACCCACCGTACCGCAGCATCCGGACTATCTTCTGAAGTATACCGCGCTATGTCCTCGACACGCTCCAGCGCAAGCGGGGACCAGACGATCTTCATTGGGTCAGCCCATTCAAAACCCGCCGCTTCGCATCTTCATGCTCCGTACCATCCCCGGAAGCTATTTGTTCTTCCGCCTTGTACACTTCTTCTAGCATTTCCAGACGTTCTTGCATCTTCTCGTACTCGTGAACATCCACCAGTACTGCAACGCCACGACCTCTTTGTGTCAGCACCATAGGACGACGGGTTTCATGGAGCTGCTTTATGAATGTGGCCACCCCTGCACGAAATTCAGACAGAGGACGGATATCTTCATCGACTCGAACCCTTGACATGGAAACGCTTTGTACATTTTAATGTACATTAAAGAGTACAACCTCGCCTGAAGGCAAACAAGGTATCCGACGGAAGGAACAGCCGGGCTCAAGAGTCCCCGCAGTAGAACTACCCGATCACCCGCCCCTCCCGCACCCCACGCGCATACGCCTCCATGAAATGGTCGCTGACGAGGCGCCAGCGGGCGCGGGTCTTGCCGGGGAACAGGCGCAGCGGCTTCGGCAGCAGTTGCGCCGCGGCGATGGCGAGCACGGCCATGACGATGCCCTTCGCGTACCATGGCAGGGTCACCATGCCGAGCGCCTCCAGTCCGGTGAGGCCGCCCCATACCAGCAGCAGCGTGAGGCCGACCAGGACCGCCTGACGCCAGCCGACATCCTTGAAGACGCGCCACCAGGACGGGGCCTTGCGGATATCGCCGTTGCGCTCGATGTAGACGTTGCAGCCGGTGTGTCGGAACCCGATCACCACCGGCGGCACCCGGGGCACCAGGTCGGCGCCGTTGACGATCCGGAAATGGGGGTAAGGCGATGCGCGCTCCAGGTGCCTGGCCTGCTCGGCGCCGAACACTCTGGGAGAGCCGAAGGTGTAGACGGCCGCGAGCTGGCCGCCGTCGCCGAACAGGTCGCGGTGGAGGTAGAAGGCAGCGAGCTGGGCCAGTGCGCCGCCGAGGCTGTGTCCGGTGACCACGAGTCGGTCCTGTTCGCCGACTTCCCTGGCGATGATGTCCTGATAGTCGGCCTCGGTGCCCCGCCACGCCAGCACCCAGCGTCGGCCGCCCTCCCCCGGCGTTGAACCGCAGCGCTCCAGATAGGCGTTGGTGCCGCCGTCGCGGAAGATGACGACCCGGTCGTAGCCAGCGGCGGTGAGCGTTGTAACGATCTCGCGGTGGCCCTTGTAGACCAGGGTGGAGTGGTCGGCCAGGCAGGAGGCCAGTTCGGCGTCGTACCGCCTGAGACCGGTGGCCTCGGGAAATGACAGACGGGTGGTGTCCATGTAGTTCATACCTCCTGTAAATCCGCGGGATATGACGCACAGCAGGGTCTATGCGAGATAACGCTTTGCTCACCGGTAAATTAGGAGCGCAGCGAGTAATTTATCCGCGTGCAGCAATTTGTTATGCCCCGTTGCTTGAAAGCACTCCATAAACCTGAAGCGCAGCCAAGAGCACCAAGACAAATGTAAGCCAGTTTAGTGCGCGCTTTTGCTTTACGTTGTCACGATGCTTTCGCTCCTGCTCCTCATACTGCGCCAATGTTTCCAACGCCTTTGGCGATACACTGTAACAACTCCCGTCAGACTTTAGGTCGCCACTTTGGGCCAAGGAATCGAGTGCAAGCTTATAGTATTCCAGTACGCCGCTCTTTGAGGGATGATGCACCCAACGGTTTGTATAGATTTCACTCATCACACCGATATGGCTTATCTTGAACTGTGGGTTTTTAATCGTATGCTCCACAAGATCTCGTAATAGAGTTATTCGCTCCTTCCGAACAAGCCTTTTACGGTTAAACAGAGCCTGCTGTATATCATCAAAAGCAACCACGAAAACTGGAAAATGAAGGAGGTCCCGCACAATGAATCGTAATGCAGATGAATAGTTGAAATTCCATAACCCGTAATAATGCTGTATCTCGGGTACGAAATGCCTAAGATTGTATGTGGGAATAGAAGTCTGAAGCTCAAAAGTACCTTCATGAAGACCTCTACCCTGTACAACACGGCCATCAAACTCGTCTACCAGCACGTGCAAATCTCCATGTTCCGCCCGCAGATAGACTACGTAGCCATCAACGGCAGCCCCAGCCTCGCCACTTCTAGGTATGGGATTCGGGGCAGGTTTACGTAGTGCTCGTTTCAGTGCGTACTCAAGGAATCTCATGGATAAATATTCATCCGGCATAACGCCGCCAACACGCGCGACTTTGTAGTGAAGGCGAAGCCGCAACGAAGAAGGCGTCGCCGTGCTTGGCATTGTTATCCATTCTTGAACATGAGCGTAGCCCGAGAGCCTTCGTATATTCTCAGATACATTATCATATCGACTGAATCATTCCCTTCTGCCAGTTGATAGCAAAATACTTCAGGGTTATCTCCGAACCGCTCACACTGTTCCATCAGCAACTCCGTACATTGCTGCATCCTTTCATTGGGTGCATTCAAATCCCGTGCATCAGGTTCCGTGAGATGTATGAGAAAGTGGGGATAAGCTTGGACGGTACCGGACCAAGGCTTTCCAAAATGGTGGTAGTACAATGCATAACCAATAGACTGGAGAGACGAATGAAGTCTTTTCTCATCTATTTTAACAGCAATCGTCCGATGCACCTCTCCAGTGACATTATCGACAGCTGTAACTGGCATATTCATTTTTGTGATGCCTTCGATTAAAGACGAGTTTCGCTCAATTCCCCTTAGCGCTTTCTTAAAGAAATGGTTTTCAGCTGTTTGATTGTTAGGAATATTGAGAAGAAGTGTATACAGAAGATACTCGTCGTCTTTTGATTTCTGGCTGTTGTGAAGATCACATGAGGGAACAGTGATAAGTTGTTTCCGAAGGTTTACTCCTTTAGGCAAATCTTTTGTCTGCGGAAACAAGCACCGCGGCGGAACATGCTCCACCGAAGTTTTTGGCTGACCACACATATAGCAAGTTCGTTTTATCACGCTAATCTGTCCATTCTGGCTAACGCTGAGGCAACCGGCGCCGGAGCGCCAGCCGAGGGAACCAAAAGCACCAAGCTTTTGGCCCCGGTTGACCGCCTGGTTATCTCATTCTGACAAATCTGGCTTCAGGTGTTCTGAGTCGAGAGTCTCTAGAGGTAGGCTCCAAGACGCCGTAAGCATGTCACGACATGCTTGACCCACGTTCATTGATAGAGCATTGAAGAGAGGTTGAATACATTTACTCTCTTCGAGGTTACCCGCATTGCATTGAACCGCTTGAGAGCCAATGTCTCCAACGGCGTCGATAGTTTCATTATCAAGGTAAAGTTGTCCAGTACCGTAGAATATGGAGAAAAGATTATCCAGAAGCTGATCAGGAATCTCCTTGACGCCAGCAGCCATCGCTATCTTCGCGGCGGCCTCCGTTGCCTCTGAGCAAGTCTCCATTTGGCTCTGCCAAAATGGATTTTTGTAGGATTTCTCAATATTCCCAGAATATTTAACAAACCCAACGGCGAGCGTAACAACGACACCAATTGCTCCAAGAGACGAGATTAAAACCGAGCAAAGCCGGTACTTCTCTTCAGTCACAACTACCGCCTCCTTTTAGATAACGTTAGCCATCAGCCGCGCGAGGAACGAGCGTCGGCTGGATGACTTTGTTGGGTGTCATGCCTTCAAACCAGAAATTGGCCTAATCGACACCTCTAGTTCGTACTCGGCTAGGGCTACGTCCGGCAACCCGGCGCAGGCCAACCGCAGATCTTCGCTGATGTTTTTTGCGACGATCACGCCTCTGACTTTCTGGCCTTCGTCGGCTTGGTTCATTTTAATCCAGTTAATGTATCTGAGAATCTGACCAACCACTCGATCATATCCCTTCGAAACTTTTAGCTCGATGACGACGTAATCTCCAGATGCATCAACCGCGAGTAGATCGATGAATCGACCTCCCACAGGAAACTCAACGCCGGTTATACCCTCATCGGTGTACAACGTAAGGCCCGGCTCGAGAAGGTGAAGATTCCTCGCCAAGAAATCTCGAAGGTCATGTTCGTAAGCGAACTCACCCGTTCCTTCAGATGGCGATTCAACTGGTTCCTCATGAACCGGGGTAGACTCGGAAATCGGCGTGGGATCACGTCCTGGTTCGTAGAGGCGAAACGTACTGCTATCGATCTTGAAGAAGTGATCATCGGAACCGTCAGCACGCACACTGTATTGCAACCTCGTGGGGACATTGGTGGAAAGCCGCACCAGATGGGCAGCAACTGTTCCTTGCTTGATCTTCGGATAATTTTCGGCAAACCACTGAACTACTTGTTCCCGCGTGAAGGTGTCGCCAGGAGATATCCCCAACGCAGGAATCAATTCCTGCATCAGGATTCACACTGGCTTGTCATACATTGCTGGCACTATGTGCCCTCCTGTGATACCCAACGCCGTGCTCTGCGGCAAATTTGGAGCGCAGCGGAAAATTTGTCCGACAGCAGCGCTTGGTTATGTGCCATAAGTTCGATTATTTCTCGCAGCCTCAATCTTGTCTTCCATTATCTTTATAGTGTTTTGTATTACTCTCTTCGTACCTTCTTTAGATGTGTACTTTAGAGTTTCTGGATACTGACCGCTATCAATCAACCGCTTGAAATACCCATCCCTTTCAGACTCAGGAATGTTTGCTTTATCACACAGCTCATCAAACGGGCTAGATGCGCCAGTGAGAGCGACAATTTCGCTCCCTTTAAGTGGGGCATTTAATATTACTTCCCCTTGAGACGCCTTGAAGTGGAAAATAGCATCTGCATTGTCTCCGCCATTCTCTTGGTACTTTTTAGCCGCACTTAAAAAGGACTCGGATTCCCAAAGTGCACATATATTCAGAATCACTTCGTCAGGCTTTGGTGCATGCTCGAAAATTGCCGCAGATACGGCATCTGGCTTATGAAGGCCCTTGAAGTTCTCCGCATATTTCTCAAAAACTGTCCAGCTAGTCAGACCTTCGCCTTTTTCATCAACCATGATGATTTCAAAAAGCTCACCATAGTGAAGAAACCTTTTCCGATAGCAAGGCTCATTTACTTGTTTAAATTCATCAGGCAGACATTCGACGCTTCTCATAAGCTTTTCGGCAAGCTTTAAGCGAGTTTCCTGGTCTTCATTCCACCCTCTTTGCCATGCTCCCAAGATGCTCAGAAACTCGTCATCAAAATCCATAATCATTCACCCCGAGTGTCCGGATACGTACAGCACATAACGCCATGCTCACCTGATCCGGGGGCCGCTAGGCCCATCGGGTCAGGTGGAGCTTTTGGTTAGTGTTTACTCAATATTCTGGCCCCTGGAATATCTTTTAATAAATTCAAGACCGGAATCCGTAACCCAATAAAAAAAACTCATTGGGAAGGATTTCTTGTAACCATCATTTCCGGTTATATTCCAATGATGGTCTGATGCGAGTTTTTCTTCAAAGAGTCCATCTTTTATTGCATTTGCAATTAACAAGTCACCTCCAGGACCAACAACAAAACCCCTTTCCCCAGTTTTTGCTAATTCTGCAAAAATTCGCCTTTCAAATTCACCATAACGATTATTGATAATTCCAAGATTATGTTTGTACATCTTCATGCTTAATCTATCTATTTCTTTTTTTTGGTCATATCTTGTATGACAATTTGGACAGAGTGCGATTAAATTTTCGAATGAATGATCCTGCGTTTCAGCCCAAGGCACGATATGAGCAATTTCGGTAGTGGTAGCTCGACATGTAGGTATTGCACATCGATGCCCAGCCTCCACAAGTACTGCCCGCTTTACGTTAGCTGGAATTGCATTTCGATCCATTATTACCTCGCAATTATACTGCCTAAGTCCCGAAACACTAACGCCTTGAATAAGCCGCCGTTTGGAGCGCCAGCGTAAAACGGTCGGCTTGATTCACTTGTTGGGCCTCCATATCACTTTGGCCACTCTTTATACTTCGATGGATAAATAGTGATTGCGTCCCTCGCCCAAATATCAAAAATGGCCTGATGTCGAAAATTATCGGAGCCACGATTTCGGTTACGGAACTGAAGAAGCCATGTGTAGATATCTGCGATTTGCAAGAACCGGCTTAGGTGCGAGTGGGTGAAATGAACCGAATCCACCAAGTTTTGAATGTCCCGCCCAAACGCGAAGTCCGTACCACCAGCCCGATAGCCCGACAAACTACCGGCATAACGCTCTGCTACTCGATCGCTCTCGCGGTCGCCTATCAACATGCCCAAACACCGCTGAGCCTTGCAGAGGTCATTGGCTCTCTCACAAAAGAACATGAACGCGACTTCGTCGGGCACTTGGTTTTGCCAGAGCTTATCCACGTTAACCTGAACATCGATTAGCTCGAGCTCGGGCATCGAAAGGATCTGCATGAGTTTTTCGATCAACGCTATTCGCTGTTCAAAATCAGACCAATCTTTGAAATTTTTCTTGCGGTGGTAAATCTCGGCCGCATGAAGCTCATTGCCGCTTTCGAGGCGGGAGTTTCCAAAAGCCTCCTCTACTACTTCATTAATGCGAGCCTCAACTTCAGCTAAGTGCTCCTCATCGATACCAACACCACCGATGTGGTAGTGCGGATAGCCATCATCATTCTTTGCTTCATCAAAAAAGATCAGTTTCATCTGGACAATCGCCTTGCGGCCCAACGCAAAGCTGAGCGGCGGATTTGTGGCGGAGCGAAAAACCCGTCCGGCGGAGGCCCGATCAGGGCCGAAGCGAACTCAAGCGACTTGTTAAGCGTCATTTGATGCCTAGTTCCTTTCTCATCTGCCGGACAATATCTTCGAACAACTCGTGGGATCGCTCGCCTTGTTGCCTCATTTCACCAGAAAACATTGCACTTGGGTCATTCGGGTCTACCTGCTCCAATCGACTAAGAACGGCACAAGACTCATTGAGAAGCGATCGCTGAATATCCACAAATTCATTGACCATGGAAAGAAGCTCGTCTGAGCAGACCAAGCGCAGACCGTTAAGCTCTTGGGTTGCCCGGGAGAATGACTCTCGCACGCGCGCCGTCAACTCGTTTATTTCGTCATTGAGCCGAAGCAGCGGCTCATTGGATCGTCCTTCGGCTTCCAGGATACCCTTTAAGCAATCCGCATAAGTCTCGCGCATGAACCTTTCGAAATCGCTCTGACTCGCTGATGCAATGTCTTCGAGAGCTTTTAGGTAGTGCTTGTACTCTGAATAGCGAATCTCAAAGTTCCTGCGATTCTTCTCATCCCAACGCTTCAGGAAGAAGAATATCAACGGCCCAACAATTGCCGAGACCACTGCTGCAACTACAGCTGGCTGCCATATAACCTCTAGGTCCAAACTGCGCTCCTATGATGCTTAACAGTAGATTAGATGTCAGGTCTCGTCTGATTGCATACCGCGAGAGAAGGCACCCCTGTTTCATGCCCGGGAGTGGATGAGTATTGTGCCCGATGAGCGAACGGGAGGCTGACCGCATGGCGAGTACGATCCATTCCAACGCCCGCACCACACCCCGGATCCGGCAGGAACTGCAGGAGGCGCCGGCCGGCGTCAGCGACCCGGAACTGGCCCGGCGCTACGGCATCAGTCGCATGACGGTGCGCAAGTGGCGCCGCCGGCGCACCGAGGTGGAAGACCGTACCCATCGTCCGAAGACGATGCACACGACGCTCACGGCGGAACAGGAGGCGATCGTGGTCCAGGTCCGGGAGGTCGCCCTGCTGTCGCTGGACGACCTGCTGATCGTGGCACGCGAGTTCCTCAACCCGGACCTCAGCCGGGCGGCGCTGGACCGCTGCCTGCGCCGCCACGGTGTCAGTGACCTGCAGGCGCTCAAGCACGAGCAGGCCGGCGAGCCCGTCGAGCCGGGCCACAAGCCGTTCAAGGACTACGTGCCGGGCTTTGTGCACGTGGACGTGAAGTACCTGCCCCAGATGGCCGACGAGCCCTCGCGCGGTTACCTGTTCGTGGCCATCGATCGGGCCTCGCGCTGGGTCTACCTGGAGGTGCGGCGCTCGAAGACGGCCGAAGCCGCGCGCGGCTTTCTGAAGAAGCTGATCGAGCGGGCGCCGTTCCATGTCACGCACGTGGTCACGGACAACGGCAAGGAGTTCACGGACCGCTTTGCGGCCACCGGGGAGCGCGAGCCCACCGGACGCCACCCGTTCGACCGGCTGTGCGCCGACCACGGGATCGAGCATCGTCTGATCCGGCCGAAACGGCCGCAGACCAACGGAATGGTGGAGCGCTTCAACGGCCGCATCGCCGACTTGCTGCGGACCCGGCGCTTCGGCTCGGGAGAGCATCTGAAGGACACCCTCCAGGACTACCAGCGCCTGTACAACCATCAGATCGGGCAGAAGGCGCTGGGGCACCGAACGCCGGTTGAGACACTCAAGGCCTGGCAACAGGAACGCCCCGATTTATTTCGTAAACGTGTATACAATCAGCCGGGACCCGACA
>NZ_KB906482.1:0-54732 GCF_000381405.1 Thioalkalivibrio sp. ALE20 | reverse complement strand
CGATGAGGTCTCGATCCGGGATGCCTATGCCTCGAACACCGTGAACGGTGGCACGCATACCGGCGGTGTGGCGGGTGCCACTGGCGGAGACGTTGTCGTGGATAACGTGTTCTATGACGCCGAAACCAATGTCGGTGAAATGGATGACGACCATCGGGGTGTCAGCCGGCAGGCTATCCGCCGGGCCCTGGAAGACGTGGGTGGCTGGGACGGTCAGGACTACGACGGCGATGGCGCCGAATGGGAGGGGTATCGTGCGGGCTCGCTACCATCGTTGAGTGCTGTCGATGATGATGACTATGCCATGTCACTGCCGATGGCCACACTGTTTGGCGGAGGCTTTGGCGGCACCGAACATGGCGACGAGACGGCGTACGAGATCGCCCGTACGGATCATCTGCGCAACATCCACGAAGTAGTCGGTGACGGGTATGCGTTCGAATTGGCGAATGACCTGGATCTCGCCGATGAGGCCAACTGGGATCCGATCGGTGACTCCGACGCGCCGTTTGTGGGCCGGTTTGATGGCCAGGGGTATGCGATCCGGAACCTGACCATTGACCGGCCCGACCCGTATGACCTGAAGGCCGGTGGCCTGTTCGGGGTGGCCCTCAACGCCATCCTGCGAGATCTCGTGCTGGAAGGCGTTGATGTCGTTGGAGACTGGCGCGTGGGCGCGCTGGTGGGACGTGCTCGCGCCAGGGACGGAGGCACGATGACGATCTCCGATGTGGTCGTATCCGGAGAGGTGGCAGGCGAGGAGATGATCGGCGGGCTCGTTGGTGAGACCGCTGCGGGCAAGGGCAATGAAGAAGGCGCCAGCGTTGAGTTCGTGAACGTGGAATCGGACGTGAACGTCACCGGTAGTAGTGGCCACGTCGGCGGTTTGCTGGGCATCGTGATTGGTGACGGTGAGGGTGAACAGTCCATTACGGTTACGGATGCCACTGTCAACGGGGACGTCGAGGGGGTATTCTCGAATATCGGGGGCCTCATCGGCGGCATTCATGCGAACGACGCCGGCAACATGATCGCCATCGAGAAAGCACAGGCCTCGGGACAGGTCGCGGGACGTAGCAAGATTGGTGGCCTGGTGGGCCAGGCAAACAATACGGTCGTCAAACATTCCTATGCGAACGGCCCGGTTACGGCGGGGGCCTCGGCCATCGCCGGCGGGCTGATCGGAACGGCCACGGACACCAACCTCACGGAAGTCTACGCCACCGGCTCGGTGGAAGCGGGGGACGACGCCATTGCCGGCGGTCTGCTGGGTGTCATGGAAGATTCCGGCATCGATCGGGCCTACGCCACCGGTGCCGTGACGGTGGGTGATGGCACGGACGCGCATGCCGGAGGTTTCGTGGGTCGTCTCGCCGGGGGTGCCGCTGTGAGTGAAGCCTACTCCGCCGGGCGTGTGGAGGCTGGCGAGGAGGCCGGTATCGGCGGTTTCGCCGGCGATGAGGCCGGCGACGGCAATGATGTCGAGCACAGCTACTGGGACACCGACGCCTCCGGGGTGACCGAGGACGAGGACGGCAGTGGCATCGCCACCGGCCGCAGCACCGAAGCGTTGCAGGACCGGGATACCTTTACCGAGTGGTCGCTCAGCTCCGAGGCCGGCGACGACACCGCCTGGCGGCTGTACGACGGCGCGGCCCGACCGCTGCTGCGGGCCTTCTTCAAGGACGAGGCGGTCATCGAATTCGCCCCCGAGGAAGGCCGGGAGTACGACGGCAGTGCCGTGGTGGAACTGGGGGAAGAGACCCCGTGGAGCGTGGCCGAGGGCGTGGACGAAGGCCTGATCTCGGTCGAGGCGCTGGAGTTGATCCTCGCGGGTGCCGACGCGGGTGAGCGGGATGTGCAGCGCATTCTGGGCGTTGCCTCCCCGCAGCAGGGCTACGACCTGGATATCCAGGGGCTGGAACAGTATCGGGTTGACCCTCGCAGCGTGACCCTGGCGGGTGATTTCGCCGTTGAGGACAAGATCTACGATGGCGCTGCTGACGCCCCCGTGGCCGGGCCCGATGGGCTGACACTGGAGAACCTGGTAGCTGGGGAAGATCTCGAGTTGACGGAGCTGGCGGCGGCCTTCGCGAACGCCGATGTCGGAGACGATATCGAGGTGAGCCTGACCGACGGAACGCTGGCGGACGGTGACAATGGTGCCGCCGCCAATTACCGCCTGACCCTGGATGGCGCCCCGACCACTACGGCGACCATCGACCCGCGTGAGCTGACACTTGGCGGTGAGTTCAGCGTCGAGGATCGGGAGTATGACGGCAGTGTGGAAGCGACGCTGTCCGGCACCGCAGGTCTGACCCTCGAGCATCTGGTGAATGGGGAGGATCTCGCGCTGACGGACCTGGCGGCGGCGTTTGCTGACGCCAATGCCGGCGAGGCCATCACAGTGAACCTCACCGAGGCCGCGCTGGCCGACGGAGACGAAGGCCTGGCCAGCAACTACACCCTGTTGACCACCGACTGGCCGACCACCACGGCGAGTATTGATCCGCGTACCGTGACACTGGGTGGCGACTTCGGCGCCGAGGACAAGGTCTATGACGGCCGTGCGGAAGCGACGCTGACCGGGGCGGGTGGGCTGACCCTCGAGAGGTTGGTGGACGGGGAAGATCTCGAGTTGACGGATCTGGCGGCGGCCTTCGCGGACGCCGGTGTCGGCGAAGGCATCACGGTGAATCTTGTCGACGGGTCTCTGGCTGACGGCGCCAGCGGTGACGCCGGAAACTACCGCCTGAGTCTGGAGGATGCACCCGTGACCACGGCGACCATTGACCCGCGTGAGCTGACGCTGGGTGGTGAATTCAGCGCCGAGGATAAGGCCTACGATGGCACGGACGTTGCCACCATCGACACCACCGACCTCAGCCTCAACAACCTAGTTGACGGCGAAGCGCTGAATCTGGAGAGCTTGACGGCGTCTTTCGAGCAATCGGATGTGGGTGAGAATCTGGCCGTCAGTCTCAGCGGCGAGGGGCTCGCGGACGGAGAGGGCGGCAGTGCTGACAACTACATCCTGAGTCTGGATGGCGCGCCGACGACCACGGCGACCATTGATCCGCGTGCCGTGGCGCTGGGTGGTGACTTCGGCGCCGAGGACAAGCTCTACGACGGCCGCGCGGAAGCGACACTGACCGGGACGGGTGGCCTGACCCTCGAGAACCTGGTGGACGGGGAAGACCTCGGGCTGGCGGATCTGGCGGCGGCGTTTGCCGGTGCGGATGCCGGAGACGACATCGAGGTGAGCCTGACCGACGGGTCCCTGACTGACGGCGCCAACGGTGACGCCGCAAACTACCGCCTGAGTCTGGACGGTGCGCCGACCACCACGGCGACCATTGACCCGCGTGAGCTGACGCTGGGTGGCGAGTTCAGCGCCGAGGACAGGGAGTACGACGGTACGACCGAAGCGACCTTTGAGGAGACGGACGGCCTGAGCCTCGAGAACCTGGTAGACGGGGAGGACCTGGAGCTGACGGATTTGGCGGCGGCGTTCGCCGAAGCTGGGCCTGGCGAGGACATCGAGGTGTCGCTGACCAATGCGGAACTGGAGGATGGGCAGAACGGCGAGGCCAGTAACTACGCTCTCTCCCCTGACGACTGGCCAGTGACCCATGCGTCCGTCGAGCCCGAACCCGAGCCCGAGCCCGAGCCCGAGCAAGGGGATGTGTCAGGCGGAGATACGGGGTTTGTGCTGCGGCGTGCGAATGATTCTGCCGATGGTGATACGGCTCTGGAGAACGAAGGACGCACGGACGCGGTTGCGCCGGACATGGCGGTGGGCCCCATCAGTGGAAGCGCTACGCTGACCGCGCTCATGCAGAGCGAGATCCTGGTGGATGAGCGCGACCTTTCCGGCCCGGTGGAGTTGTTCGATGATGACGACAGCGAAGAAGGCCAGTGAGGGTTCGGCTGCACCTGCCGTGATGTGATCAGTGCTTCCTTAAGGAGCCGGCCCGTCCGCACGGCCCCGATCCATGTGATGGCAAAACCTCACCTCGATCACCACCTGACCCTGGCCGAGAAGCGGGCGGCGCGTGGTGTGTAATGCGCGAGGATGGAGGCTGTCGCGGGGGGGCCCGTTCCTGCCTCGGTGACCGGGAGCGAAGCTAACAGGATGTCCGGACGCTAACAAAAAAAATGTTAGCGATAGAGAATTATGTTAGCGTTGCCCGACGATGACGCTTGGAAAGGCATTTGCGCGCTACTTCGAGCAGGAGACGGGGCTGCCCGTGACCTGGGGGCGAGCTTTGCCTGCCAATCTGCCCACGTACCTGCGCCAACTGTTCGAGCTGCACGAATGCACGATTGACGGCGAGCGCGTGGTGGCGTTGCTGCTGCGCGACGAGGGCCGAATTCGAGGCACCCGCGCCTTTGTCGCGCAGATTGAGAAGGCCATGGAATTGGCGGGCGAGGCAGACTCGGCGTACTGCCTGGTGGCCGATGCATTGCCCAGCTATCTGCGACGGCGGCTGGTGGGTGTGCGGGTGCCCTTCGTGGTGGTCGGCGAGCAGATCTACTGGCCGCGCCTGGGCCATCTGATGACCAACCAGCGCTCTCAGCGGCGGGGCGCGGCACCCACGGAGCGGCTGAGCCCGGCTACGCAGGCGGTCTTCGTGGCCATGTTGCTCGGCCAGATCGCCATGCCTGCCAGCGCGACCGCGATGGCTGAGCCACTGGGCTATACCGCCATGAGTATGAGCCGTGCAATCAAGGAGCTGGAAGGCAATGGGCTGGTGCGCACCGAGCTCCATGGGCGGGAGCGCGTTGTTGAGCTCGCCGAGCCGCCGAAGGATCTATGGCAGAAGGCGCAGCCCTGGTTGCGCAGCCCGGTACGCGAGACGGTGCGGGTGATGGCGGCGGATATTGCGGAATGGTCGCTGCCGCGTGCGGGCGAGTCGGCGTTGGCTGAGTATTCCCTGCTCGGACCGCCCGCGGAGCCGGTCTATGCCCTGGCCAGCCGCGCCTGGCGGCGGCTTGGTCAGGGCCTGGAGCTGATTCCCGTGCAGGACGACGGCACTTGCCTGGTGGAGCTATGGCGCTATCCGCCGGAAGCGAGTGCGCGCGAGGGCTGTGTGGACCCGCTCTCGCTGGATCTGAGCCTGCGTGACCGTACCGACGAGCGTGTGGAGCAGGCGGTGGCGGAAATGCTGGAAGCCTTGCCATGGTGAGAGGGCTGGAATGGTTCGCCAAGCGCTTTGCCGGCTTCGAAGATTGCTACGTGCTGATCGGCGGGGCAGCGGCTTATCTGGTGCAGGAGGAAGCTGGCCTGGAGCCCCGCGCTACGCGGGATCTCGACATCGTGCTGTGCGTGGAGTCGTTGACTGCCGAGTTCGGACAGCGCATGTGGGATTTCATCGAAGAGGGGGGCTACGAGGTGCGCCAGGCGGGAGAGGCGCCGCGCACGTTCTATCGCTTCAGCAAGCCGAGCGATCCGCATTTCCCGACGATGCTCGAATTTTTCGCCCGCGAGCCGGGGCATCTTCCGCTCGTCGAGGACAGCCACCTGACGCCGGTGCCGATTGACGAGGCGGTAGTCAGCCTGTCGGCTATCCTGCTGGACTCTGACTATTACACGCTCATCCACGCCCAAAAGCGCGAGCTTCTGGGGGTGCCGGTGATCACCGAGTACGCGCTGATCCCGCTGAAGGCGCGCGCCTGGCTGGACTTGAGCAAGCGCAGGGCCGAGGGTGAGCCCATCGATTCCAGGGACGTGAAGAAGCACCGTAGCGATATCCTCCGGCTGTACCGCATGCTCGTGCCAGGCCAGACGGTTGAACTGCCCGAGACCGCGCGGCGTGATCTGCACGAGTTTCTGGATGCGCAGCGAGGGCAACTGGATGCGGGTTACCTGAAAACCCTTGATATCACCGATGAGAGCGGTGACGAGATCCTCGATCGACTGGGGCAGATGTTCGGAGTGCAGGTATGAGTGAGCAGCAGGCCGGTCAACAGTCGCAGACGGTGGCGGAAGCGCTGGTGGCTGCCGTGCGGCGCAGCGCACGTTATAACCCGGATGTGGAGAGCGCGCCGCATTGCATCCTCTGGACAGATCGCGAGCAGCAATGGCAAAGCGTGATCCCGGCACTGCAGCGCGATTTCCCGGACCTGGACCACGATCGCTTCCTGTTCCGCCGTGAGCGTCGTGTGCATCGTCTTCAAACAGGGGTGCCTTCTCTCGCGGTATGCAATCAGGCGAGACCTGGCAAGGTGGTTAGAGCACTACCTCGCCGTGGTCGTTGATGGCCACCGAGGCGTCATCGACATAGCGGAAATCCGAATCGTTCATGCGCCAGGGGCCGCGCCAGGCCTCGCCACGCGCAACTTCGACCGATTCCTCCCAGACTACCGTCGCCGCGCCTGGCGGGCGGCGGGGCTGGTGGTGTTCGGCCGGACGAACACCCCGGAGTTCGGTGCCCGGTCGGTGACCGAGCCCGTGAGCCACGGCCCGGCCCGCAACCCGTGGGATCCGGCACTTTCGCCGGGCGGTTCCAGCGGAGGTGCGGCCGCGCACGGTCCTGGAGGTCGTGCTGCGGTCGAGGACGCTCCCGCTGCTGCGGGCCTCCGGGCTGGTCGAGCGCCTGGTTCGTGACGAGCTGGGACGGGTCCCGTTCACCCAGCTGGCCAATCTGACCGGCGCCCCGGCGATGTCGGTGCCCCTGCACTGGACCCCGCACAATCTGCCCGTGGGTGTGCAGTTCGTCGCCCCGGTGACCGGCGAGGCGAGGCTGTTCAGCCTTGCCGGTCAGCTCGAGACCGCGTCTCCCTGGTTCGACCGCGTGCCGGCCTTGCCCTGACCGTGCGGGTCGAACCCGCGGCGGCGCAGGATGGTTTTCTCGATCTCGACCAGCACGAACAGGATCACGCCGAAAGCGAGGATGCGCAGCCATTCCTCGAGGCCGATGGCGGCGGTGCCGAACAGGAACTGCAGCGGCGGGGCATAGGTGAACAGGCCCTGCAGCAGGATCAGCACGGCCACCGCGATCAGCACTGCGCGGCTGCCCAGCAGCCCGGCGCGGTTGAATACCGGTTCCAGGATGTAGCGGCTGTTGAACAGGAAGAACAGCTGCCCCATGACCAGGGTGTTGATCGCCACCGTGCGGGCGAAGTCGTCGGGGACACCCTGATGCTCCAGCCAAAGGAAGTGGCCGAAGGTGCCGGCGACCAGCAGCACGGAGACGAAGGCCACCCGCCACAGCAGGAATCCGGACAGCAGAGGCGTACCCGGCGGTCGAGGCCGGCGCTGCATGACCCCCGGCTCGGTGGGCTCGAAGGCCAGCGCGAGGGCGAGGGTCACCGCGGTGACCATGTTGACCCAGAGCACCTGCACCGGGGTCAGGGGCAGGGTCAGTCCGAGCAGGATGGCGGCGACGATGGTGAAGGCCTGGCCGCCGTTGGTGGGCAGCAGGAACAGGATGGCCTTCTTCAGGTTGTCGTAGACCGTGCGGCCTTCCTCCACCGCGTTGGCGATGGAGGCGAAGTTGTCGTCCGCCAGCACCATCTCGGAGGCCTCGCGCGAGGCCTCGGTGCCCTTGATCCCCATGGCCACGCCGACATCGGCGCGCTTGAGCGCCGGGGCGTCGTTCACGCCGTCGCCGGTCATCGCGACCACCTGACCGTTGGCCTGGATGGCGGTGACCAGACGCAGCTTGTGTTCGGGCGTGGCGCGCGAGAACACGTCCACGTCGCGCACCTGCCGGCGCAGTTCCTCGTCGGAGGCGGCCTCGATCTGTTGCCCGTCCATCGCGCCGCCACGGGCGCGGATGCCCAGCTCGGCGGCGATGGCCTTCGCCGTTACCGCGTGGTCGCCGGTGATCATCTTGACCCGGATGCCGGCTTCACGGCACTTGCGCACTGCCTCGATCGCCTCGTCGCGGGGCGGGTCGATGATGCCGAAGATCCCCACCAGGATCAGTCGCTGGTCTTCCAGATCCGAGTCCTGCAGTGCGGTCTGGCTGGCGTCGGTGGAACGGATCGCCACCGCCAGCAGGCGCTGCCCGCCGCGCGCGATGGCGTCGATCCGTTCGCGCCAGGCACGTTCGTCCAGCGGGCGTTCACCCTCCGGCCCCAGCTCCTTGCCGCACATGGTCAACAGCTTTTCCGGGGCCCCCTTGACGAAGATGCAGCCGTTGCCGTGATGGTCATGGTGCAGGCTGGCCATGTACTTGTAGGCGGAGTCGAAGGGGATGACGTCGGCCCGCGGGTGTTCGGCGCGATGCGACGCCGGATCCAGTCCGGCCTTGGCCGCCAGGGTCACCAGCGCGCCCTCGGTGGGCGCCCCCTCCATGAACCACTGGCCGTCGCGATGATGGAGTTCGGCGTCGTTACACAAAAGCCCCGCATGGATCGCCCGCGACAGCACCGCATCCTCCTGCGGGTCGATCTCGGCTTCGTCGCGCGAGAAGCCGCCGTCCGGGGCGTAGCCGGTGCCGGAGACCGAGGTCACGCTGGTGGTGGTCACGATGGTGCGCACCGTCATCTCGTTGCGCGTGAGGGTCCCGGTCTTGTCCGAGCAGATGGTGGTGACCGATCCCAGGGTCTCCACCGCGGGCAGGCGGCGGATGATGGCGTTGCGCATGGCCATGCGCTGCACGCCGATCGCCAGGGTGATGGTCATGATCGCCGGCAGGCCCTCGGGGATCGCGGCCACCGCCAGGCTGACCGCCGCCAGGAAGGTCTCCACCAGGGCGTAGTCCCGCACCCAGTAGCCGAAGGCGAAGGTCAGTGCCGCCAGGCCCACGATGCCGACCGACAGCCAGCGGCCGAACTGGGCGATCTGGGCCAGCAGCGGCGTGGTCAGCTTCTCGACCTCGCCCAGCATGGTGGTGATATGCCCGATCTCGGTGCGTTCGGCGGTGGCCACCACCACGCCGCGGCCCTGCCCGTAGGCGACCATGGTCCCGGAGAAGGCCATGTTGCGGCGATCGCCGAGGTCCGACTTTTCCGGGCCGGGCTCGGTCTCCTTGTCCACCGGCAGGGACTCGCCGGTCAGCACGGCCTCGTCCACGCGCAGGTTGTGCACGGAGAACAGGCGGAGGTCCGCCGGCACGCGGTCACCCGCGTTCAGCAGTACGATATCGCCCGGGACCAGCTCCTCGGCGGGGATGGTGCGCCGCTGGCCGTCGCGCAGCACCACCGCCTGAGGCGAGAGCATGTCGCGGATGGCATCCAGCGCCTTTTCCGCCTTGCCCTCCTGCACGAAGCCGATGATGGCGTTGATCAGGACCACCCCGAGGATCACCCAGGTGTCCAGCCAGTGATCCAGCAGCGCAGTGCCCACGGCCGCCGCGATCAGGATATAGATCAGGACATTGTGGAACTGGAGCAGGAAGCGCTTGAGCGGTCCGGCCTGCTCCGCTTCGGGCAGACGATTGGGGCCGTGTTTCTGCAGCCGCTCGCCGGCCTGATCCTGCGACAGCCCGTGGTCCGTGTGGCTCTTCAGCTCATCCGCGACGTCCCGCGCTTCGCGGGCATGCCAGTTCGAGGGCGACTGCTCCGGCTGGTCTTCCAATGCACTTCCCCTGTATGGCCCGTATCTGACCCGGCTCTCATCCTGCCGCGACGCGGGCGGGATGTCACCCGTGCCGGGCCGGCCGCGTCAGCGGAAGTGACGCACCAGTTCAAGCCCGAGGTAACCCCCGGAATCGCCACCGTCGCGGATCTGCTTGTGTCCGGTCTTCACGACCATGTCGAGGCCGGGGCGGACCTCGCGCATCTGCAGGGCCAGTCCGCGATGGACGGCGTCGTAGTCGCGGTCCCCGTGGAACAGCACCTCCGGCCCGAGGTAGTAGCGGCTGTCGCCCAGCCGTCGCATCGCCCGGCCGCGGGTCCAGTAGGCACGGTCGGCCGGGGTGATGCTGACCCCGCCGGTGACGATCCAGCGCTCGTCGATGATGCGCCCGGCATCCATGTCCAGGACCGCGCGCAGCCGTCCGCCGACCACGTCGCTGTCATCGGGCTCGGGGTCCAGTCGGGTGTGGTACCAGGCCGCCCCGACATAGGTACTGAGCCAGCCATCCTGTACCGGGAACTGGTAGCCCAGCGCGGCCGAGGCCCCGGTGGCCCGGCCTTTCACGGTGGTGTCGTTGTCGGGGTATTCGTACTGCGAATAGTCCACGCGATAGCGCTGCGCCCAGCCGTTGCCGAGCTCGCCGTCGTTGGGGATGATCGCCGCGGTATACGCATAGCCGCCGTCAAACAGGCCCTCCACGCCGGCCAGACCCAGCCAGTCGGCACGTACGGGCAGGGCGAGCATGGCCAGCGGGAGGACCACGGCAGCGGCCCCGGTCAGGCCGAGACGGCACTGGTTTCGGCGGGTTGCGGGCATGGAGTGTCTTCCTTTTCGGTCTGGAGCTGATAGAGGTGAACCGGGCCGTCGGCGGTGGCCAGCAGGCGCGAAGGTCCGATGGTGGCCCGCAGTATGCCGGCTCCGGTCTGGTACGGACGCGTATGGATCTCGATGGCACCGCCCGCGATCAGGGGGCGGTTGACCAGCAGGTACGGGTCGGCCCCCGGCGAGGGGTTCACGGTGACCACGCCGTAGAAGGCCTCCGTGTCGTACTGCACCGGGAACCGACAGGTACAGGCCGTCCAGTAATGCACCGCGGCCAGGTGGCGGGCGAACTCGGCCACCGGCGTTCGTGTTGCGTCGCGGCGCTCGGCCAAGCGCATCAGCGGGGTGCGGGCCTGCTCGCTGTAGCCCTGTACGTGCCACTGCAGGTCGTTGCCATGCAGGAAGGCTTCCAGGCGCTGGTGTGCCGTCTCGTCCGGTGCCTCGAAATGCAGGCCGTGGACCCGGCTGTAGTGTTCGCCGTCGGGGGCGGTCTCGGTGCGAGAGAACCGTACCCGTGCGGTCAGCGCCAGCGGGCCGCCCGGCAGATGCAGGTTGACCTCGAGCGGGGTGTCCTCGTCGGTGCCCGGGGGCAGCGCCCCGTAGGCACGGCAGCCGCCGGGTGACAGGTCGTCCACGGTCAACAGACGCGGGGCCCGGTCCGGGGTAGCGACCGACATCGCCACCGGGATCGGAAAGCGGTAGTCGGCGCGACGGAAACGCTCGTTGCGCGCGGTGTAGCGGAACAATGCCACGGCGATCAGGATCAGCACGCCGGCCCACAGCACGTTGGCGATCAGGGCGTCACCCGGCAGGTGCCCGTACGCCAGGTACAGCGCGATGCCGGTCGGGATCGCGAGCGCGTTGAAGGCCAGGATGAACCATTGTGCCCGCAGCGGCTGCGGGCGATCGTTCCCCGTATGCCGGCTCTTGGGCGTCACGCGGAAGGCAAGGTGCCGGCGGAACAGCCCGAGTGTCGCGCGGGCGAAGATCGCGAAGCGGGCGAAGTTGTACTGCTCGATGATGGTCGTGCGACCGTACCCGCGGGTCAGTTCCTCGAAGGCCCAGAAACTCAGCAGCATGTACGGGATGAACACCATCAGGAACTGCGTCACGGTCACGCTGATGGGCAGCACGCCGGTGACCAGAACGATCGCCGGGATGGTGTAGAAGATCAGGCGCTGCCAGCCGTCAAAATAGGTGAGCATGCTGGCGAAGTAGTTCATGCGCTGCGGCCAGGTCAGGCCCGGGTTGGTCAGCACCCGCTCCTGACGCCACACCCGCATGGCGCCCTGGCCCCAGCGCAGGCGCTGTTTGAGGAAGCCTTCCGGGTCGATGGCCGCGATGCCGAAGGCCAGCGGCTCCGCGTGATAGATCGAGCGGTAGCCCCGTTCGTGCAGCCGGATCGAGGTGTGCAGGTCCTCGGTGACCGTGCCGGTGGCAAAGCCGCCGATCTCGTCCAGGCAGTGACGGCGGGCGATGGCGCAGCTGCCACAGAAAAACGCTGCATTCCAGTAGTCCTTCCCGCGCAGGATGACGCGGAAGAACAGGGACTGTTCGGTCCACAGCTGCTTGCGGTCGGGGTCCAGGCGGTGCTGGTACGAATCCAGATTGTAGAAGTCCTGCGGGGTCTGGACGAAGGCCACGTCCTCGTCGGTGAAGTACCCCAGGGTGTTGGTGAGGAAGTGACGGTGCGGTGCATGGTCGGCGTCGAAGATCGCGACGAAGTCGCCCTGCGCGTGGGCCAGGGCATTGTTCAGGTTGCCGGCCTTGGCATCTTCGCGGCTTTCGCGCGCGAGATAGCGACAGCCCAGGCGCTCCGCCAGGGTCTTCATCTCCGGTCGGTTGCCGTCGTCCAGCAACCAGGTCTCGTGCGGGTAATCCATGCGCACGCAGGCCAGCAGGGTGCGCCGGACAACGGCCTCGGGCTCGTTGTAGGTCGGGACGAACACGTCCACCTTGAGCCCTTCCGGCGCGGGGGGTGGCGTTCGCACGGTCAGACGCCAGTTCATGATCACGTGCATGACCATGGTCAGCACACCGTAGATCTCGGCGCCGTAGACCAGCCAGGAGAAGGTCAGGGCTTCGGGGTTGAGCGTGGTGAAACGCCAGATCAGGTAGAAGGCGGCAACCGCCAGGTAGAAAAGAATCAGACCCCGCTGCGGGAAAGTCAGCGGTTCGAATTCGCGGGAACGCGGCATGACGTGCCTCAATGCTGTCGGAAGTGCGCGATTGTTGCCCGCGAACGGCCACCCTGGTCGTCCGCCCAACCGCGGTGGATGTCCAACAGCCCTGCATCCGCCCGCCGAGGTTACTGCAATTCCCCGCAGGGAACCCTGGATTCCAGTATCCGCGCTTTACCCCCGGGGTCAATACTTCGTGGCCAACATTGCACGGAATATTTGCATGGTTCACGCGGTCTTCCTGCAAAGGCCCTGCGCCCCGGGTTTCCCGACCATCCCGTTCGACCCATGGAGGCCGTACGCATGCGCAAGAATGTACCTTCGACCCTGACCGCACTGGCCGTTGCCATCGGTCTTTCCCTCCCGGCTGCCGCCGCCGAACGCGTGACCCTGGAACACGACGGCCTGAACCTGGTGGGGCATCTCGCCGAGGGCAGCGGCGCCGCGCCGGAGGACGGCGTGGTGCTGATGCTGCACGGCACCCTGGCCCACGGGCGCATGGAGGTGATGACCGCGGTGCAGGACCTGCTGGCCGAACAGCACGGACTCAACACCCTGTCGATCAATCTCAGCTTCGGCATCGACGAGCGCGAGGGGATGTTCGAATGTGACGCCCCGGTGACCCATGGTCCCGAGGAACACATGGACGAACTGGGGGCGTGGCAGGACTGGCTGGCCGGCCAGGGTTACGGACCGGTCACCCTGATGGGGCACTCCCGCGGCGGCAATCAGATCGCGCGTTATCTAACCGAGCGGGAACCGGACAACATCGCCGGGCTGACCCTGCTGGCGCCGGCCACTTTCGACGCCGATGAAACCGCGGAGCAGTTCCTCGAGCAGACCGGCACCAAGCTGGACGAGGCCCTGGAAGCCGCGCGCGAAAAGGCCGGAGCGAACGGGGGCATGCTGGAGGATCACCGCTTCCTGCAGTGCGAGGCGCTGGAGGTCGCGCCGCGGGCATTCATCGGCTACTACGAGCCCGGCCCGCAGCACGACACGCCGAGCGTGATCGACGGCATCGCGACCGAGACCCAGGTGATCATCGGCGAGGAAGACGACGTGGTGCCGGATCTGCCCGAACGCATGGCGGCGCTGGAGGATGACGGTCAAATCCGCGTGGATACGGTGCCCGGTGCCGGCCATTTCTTCCGCGACTTCTTCGCCGACGATGCCGCCGACCTGATCGCCGAATTCGTGCGCCGCTGACCGGGGCGCAGCCCCGTGCGGCACCGGTCAGGGCGGGAACGCCATGGCCGTGTACAGCCCGAGTAACGACAGAGCGAACAGAAACGCCAGACGTCCCCAGCGGGTCATGCGTCGTTCGGCCCATTCCAGCTCGTGCCGGGCGATCCGTTGTGCCCGGCGCAACCGGGCCCGCAGGCGCGGGTGCAGGCGAATCTCGCGCAGCGGACTGACCCGGGCATGCAGGCCCTGCGCTGCATGGATCAGCACATTCGCCAGGATCGCCACGTCCCCTTCCGGGACGTGACGGGCCATCCATTCGCGCAGAACCATGCCCCCCAGTGCGCCCAGGGCCAGCCCGGCCAGGACGGGCCAGAGCAGGGAAACAGTCGCGAGCTCGGGGAGCGGTACCTCGGGCGAGGCCAGGGCCGTCAATGCGGCCACTGCGGGCAGGATCAGGGACATTGCCGCAAGCAGCGCCCAGGGCAGCCAGCGCCCCGTTGGCAGCGGGCGTGTCGTCAGCGCCAGATCCTGGCGCAGGCGCCACAGGAAACGCAGCACCAGCAGGGTAGTCCCGATGGCCGCCAGGGTCAGCAGGGTGTAGACCAGCCCCGTGCCGTTTGCGGCCAGCGGCGCTTTCAGCAGGTCCTTGGCCAGTGCCCCGCTGGTGAACGGCAGCCCGGCCAGGGAGAAGCCCGGCAGGGCGATCAGGCCGAGCACCGCGTAGCGGTACCGCCTCGAGCGGGGGAGCTGTCCGGCGACATCCACCGCGAGGAACAGCGAACCCTTGGCTAGGCCGTGGTGCAGGGCGTACATCGCCACCGCGAACAGCAGCGGTTCGCGCATCGCCGGAAGTAGCAGCGCGAGGCCGACCCCGGTGGTCATCAGGCCCATCTGGCTGATGGAGGAGTAGGCCAGGATGGTCTTGGGGCGCGCCTGGAAGACCCCTGCCAGTGCCCCCAGAAAGGCCGCCGCCAGCCCCAGCCCGATCAGCACCTCGCCGAGCACCGCGTGGCCGGCGGCGTCCAGCGGCAGCAGGCGCAGCCAGCCCAGCAGCCCGGCCTTGATCATGGCTCCTGAAAGCACCGCGCTGGCGGGGATCGGTGCGGCCGGATGGGCCAGTGGCAGCCAGAAGTGGACCCCGAGCATGCCGGCCTTGATGCCCAGGCCCAGCACCAGCAGCACCATCGCCGCGCCCTCGGGTCGTGCCGCGGCGATGGCCGCCAGTGCGGTCTCGCCATCCGCCTGATGGATGGCCAGCATCAGACCGGCGAACAGCGCGATCTCGCCCAGCACCGACAGGACCAGATACAGCCGTGCGGCCATCCACGCCTCGGTGCTGCGCTTGTGCACCACCAGACCCCAGGCCGACAGGCTCATCAGCGAGAAGAACAGGTAGAACGACGCGGCGTCCTGCGCGAGGATCAGGCCCAGGTTGCCCGCCATCGACAGCAGGAAGAACACGAAGAAGCGCCGCCGCGCGGGATCCTCGCCGCGTTCGTGCAGCGCGTGCAGTCCGGCCGCCAGCCACAGCCCGGCAGTCAGCGCGAGGAAAACCCGGCCGATCGGGTCCAGCCCGAGCTCCACCCCGGTCAGCAGCCACGGTAGCGAGGCCTGCTTGCCCTCCGGGCCCAGCGCGGCCAGCAGCAGGGCGGGCAGCGCGGCCCAGGGCACCAGACGCAGTGGCGCGCGGCCCGGCCGCAGCGACAGCGCCGCGGCCAGCAGCAGCGGAAGCAGCGGCACCCCGAGCAGGATGAACGCGTTCATGGCGTCACCCCCGTGCCGTTGTCCATGTCACCGGCTGGCACCAGCACGTAGCCGCGTTCCACGATCAGCTCCACCCAGCCCAGCGGGCTCAGTTCCAGCCCGGCCAGCAGCCCCGGCAGCAGCGCCAGCACCGCCACGAACAGGGTCGGGAACAGCAGCATCCAGTGGGCCTCGAAGCGGGTCTTGTGCGCCGGCGGTCGGGTCACCTCCGGCTCGGCCATCCAGCCGGCGATGATGGGCGGCAGGAAGTAGGCCGCGTTGAGCAGGCTGCTCAGCGCCAGCACGCCCAGGATCCACGCCGCATCGCCCTCCAGCGCGCCCAGCCCCAGATACCACTTGGAGATGAACCCGGCCAGCGGCGGCAGCCCGATCATGCCCAGCCCGCCGACCGTGAACGCCGCCATGGTCAGCGGCATGCGGCGCCCGACCCCGCGCATCTCGCGGATCTCGTGGATGCCCAGGGTCTCGGCGAAGTTGCCGGCACAGAAGAACAGCGTGATCTTGGTCAGGCCCTGGTGCACCAGATGCACCAGCCCGCCGATCACGCCCAGCGGCCCGGCGAGCGCCACGCCCAGCGCGATGTAGGAAACCTGGCTGACGGTGGAGAACGCCAGGCGCTGCTTGATGTCGTGGGCGCGCAGGGCCTGGATGGAACCGTAGAGGATGGTCAGCGCGGCCAGCACCAGCAGCACGTCGGTCAGGTGCAGGGTTGCGGCCAGTTCCAGGCCGAACACGTCGTTCAGGGTGCGCACGATGCCGAACGCCCCCGCCTTGACCACCGCCACCGCGTGCAGCAGCGCGCTGACCGGGGCCGGCGCCACCATCGCCCGCGGCAGCCAGGAATGCAGCGGGATCAGCGCCGCCTTCACCGCGAAGCCGGCGATCAGCGCCAGTCCGATGATCTGCAGGAGGCCATGCGTGTCCGGCGACAGATGCCGGAGGTAGCCCCCGGCCGCGAACGGCTGTGAACCGGCCAGCAGCCCCAGCGCGATCACCGCGACCAGCAGCACCAGCCCGCTGGTCACGGTGTAGGCGAGATACAGCCGTCCCGCGCGCAGCGCCTCCGGGGTTCCGCGGTGGACCACCAGCGGCCAGGTGGCCAGGGTCAGGATCTCGTAGAAGATCACGAAGGTGATCAGGTTGCCCGACAGAGCGATGCCGACCGTCGCGCTCACGCACAGCGAGAAGAAGCCGAAGAAGCGGCTGCGCCGCGGCGATCCCTCCAGATAGCCGATCGCATACAGGGTGGTCACGAACCACAGGATCGAGGACAGGGTCGCGAACAGCAGTGACAGGGCGTCGGCCGCGAGCACGAAATCCACGCCCGGCAGCAATGTCAGCCCGAACTCGAAGGTCTCGCCCTGCTGCACCCCGAGGAGCAGCACCCCGACCAGTACGAGCTTGATCCCCGCCGCGCTCAGATTCAGCAGGGTGCGCAGCCCGTGGCGCTCTTCCGGCAGGAAGAAGATCACCAGTCCCGGTACCAGCGAGCTGGCCAGGATCGCGAGCAGGAGCAGGCCGCCGTCGGCGTTCATGACACCCCCGCCGTGTGGCCGAGCAGATGCAATAGCGGTGCCCCGGCCAGGCCCATGGCCGCCGCGCCCACGGCCAGTGCCAGCGGCATCCATTCCATGCCGGCGGAGACCGGGACGCCCGGATCACGCTCACCGCGGGCGAAAGCCGGTGCCACCATGCGCAGGATGTACGCAGTGGCCAGCAGGGAACCCAGCGCGACCATCACCACCCACAGCGCGGTCCAGATCTGCATGATCGCGGTGGTCTCCGCCGCGCCGTGCAGCCCCGCTTCCAGCAGCAGATACTTGGCCAGAAAGCCGCCGGTCAGCGGCAGCCCCATCAGCGAGATGCCGCCCAGGCCCAGGGCGAACACCGTGCGTCCGCGCGCCCGCAGCACCGGTCCCAGGGCATTCATGCGGTCGTGTCCCGCAGCCTTCTGGAGCGTTCCGGCGCCCATCAGCACCGCGGCCTTGGCCACACCGTGGGCGAAGGCGAAGAACACCACCACGGGCCACGCCGCGGGCTGCAGGATCAGGATGGGGAAGGCCAGCGCGATGTAGCCCATCTGCGCCACCGTGGAGTAGGCCGCCACGATCTTGAGTCGGGGCGCGCGCAGTGCCTGCAGCGAGCCCCAGAGGAGGGCCGCGCTGCCCAGCAGTCCCAGCAGCACGGCCAGCGCCGGGGTGCCCAGCGGCGCGAAGATCAGCAGCCACAGGCGCAGGATCAGGTAGAACATCGCGGCCACCACCATGCCCGAGAGCATGCCGCTGACCGGCGCCGGCGCGCTGGCATGCGCGGTGGCCAGCCACACGTGCAGCGGGAAAACCGCGGCCTTCATCAGCAGCCCGCCCAGCATCAGCGCGGCGGCCATGCGCTCGGTGGGGCCGTCCCCGGCGAGCTCGCCCAGCAGCGTCAGGTCCAGCACGCCGAACTCGCCGTACAGCAGCGCGGCCCCCAGCAGGAACGACAGCGAGCCGAGCAGGTTGATCAGCAGGTAGCGCATCGCGCCGGTGACCGCGTCGGTATCGCCGGTGAGGGCCACCAGCGCCACCGCGGACAGGCTGGCGATCTCCAGGGTGATGTACAGGTTGAAGGCATCACCCGACAGCACCAGCAGGTTGAGCCCGCCCCACAGCCACAGCCACAGCGGCCAGAACTGGCGCTCTCCCGCGGCCGAGTGGATGTAGCCGCGGGCATACAGGCTGCCGGCGAGGGCCACCAGCGCGTTCAGCAGCAGCATCGCCAGCGCCAGCCCGTCGAGGTGCAGGGTGACGCCCAGCGGGGCCTCCCAGCCGCCCAGACCGACCCGCACCGCGGGGGTGTTCATCCCCGGCGCGGCATCGAGGAACAGCCCGATGGTCGCCAGCAGGCCGAGGATCGCCAGCGGCAGACCCAGCAGCCCGATGCGCCGGGCCTGCCACGGCCAGGCGGAGGCGATCAGCGGCAGCCCCAGCGAGACCGCCGCCAGGGCCCCGGTCGCGAACACCAGGGACTCGGGCATGGCGGCGCTCACGGGTCTTCGGGGTGATCGCCGCGGTGGGTTCTCAGCGGGCCGGGCAGCAGTACCGCATGGCCGGTCAGGCGCGCCAGATGCACCGTCAGCGCGAGGGCGAACGCGGTCGCGCTCACCGCGACCACGATCCCGGTGAGCGTCAGCGCCTGAGCCACCGGGTCGGGCGGGGCATCGCCGCGCGCGGCGATGCCGAGAAACACCATGAACACCCCGGAACCCATGATATTGATCGCGAGGATGCGCAGGATCAGGTGGCGGCGACGGATCAGCCCGTGCAGGCCCAGCGCGAACAGCGCGGCGCCGCCGAGGGGATACAGGGTGCCGGGGTCCAGGGATTCGATCATGTATCCTCCCGCGGGGAGCGTCCGCCGATGAACAGGGCGACCAGGGTCAGCGCGATGGACAGGGTCGCGCCGGTCTCGATGATCAGGATCAGGGGATAGGCCAGTTCGCGCGGCCAGCTCAGCAGCGCAGGGCCCGCGAACAGCCCCCAAAGCCCGATGGCGAGGAACAGCAGCGCCCCGGCCGTCACGCCGATACGCAGCAGCCGTGGGTCCGGGTCGGGCAGCGAGTGCGGACGCGCAAGGCTCATCAGTATCCCCGCCGCGCCCAGCACCGCGCCGGCCTGGAAGGCGCCGCCCGGGGCATGGCTCCCGGCCCACAGGAGATACACCCCGGTAACGATGGCCACCGGCAGCAGCAGCCGCACCGCCCCCGGCAGGACCGGCCCCGGTGCCGGGCGGGCGGGCAGCGCGTCATGGCGCCCCAGCGACCAGGCCCCCAGCCCGGCCAGCAGGACCATGGCCAGTTCCAGCAGGGTGTCCCAGGCGCGGAAATTCAGCAGCACCGCAGTGATGCCGTGGTCCACCCCGGAGACGTCCATGTGTGCGGCCACCGCGGGCTGCAGGCCGGAGCCGTGTTCCTGCGTGGCCAGCGTTGCCATCAGCAGCAGGGCTAGTCCGCCACTCACCGCGACCGCGCTCCAGCGTCCGCGTGCCGGGGTCGGGGCACAGCTCAGCGCCACACTGCCGGCACCCGGGTCGCGGGCGTCGCGGGCCTCCGCATCCGCGTTGTCCGTGTCGGGCGCCACCGGATCCGGGGGCGGGCTCGGGCCCGCGTCCCCGCGGTGCGGGTTCATGATGTGCTTCAGCCGTTCCAGCGTGACCAGCAGCAGCGCCCCGGTGATGCCGGCCCCGATGGCGGCCTCCGCCAGCGCGATGTCCGGGGCCTCAAGCCGGACCCAGGCGATCGCCAGCAGCAGGCCGAAGGTGATGAACAGCACCACCGCGCGGAACAGGTCGGTGCTCGCCAGGCAGCGCCAGGCCACGCCCAGCAGCCCGGCCAGCAGGACGACGTCGAAGGCCAGCAGTGCCGCGTTCATTCGCGCCGCTCGAACTCGCCGTGGGTCCAGGTGCGCTGGGCGACCATGTGCGCTGCGGTGGCCCCGGCGGCCAGCACCAGCACCCAGATCAGCGCCAGTTTGAGGATCATCGCCGGGCCGTCGGCCTGCAGCATCAGCCCCAGCACCACCAGACCCAGGCCGAGGTTGTCGGCCTTGGTGAGTGCGTGCAGACGGGTATAGACATCGGGAAAACGCAGCAGCCCCAGGGTGCCGGCGGCGAAGAACGCGAGCCCCGCGAGCACCAGCACGGCGGTCAGCAGATCAGCGATCATGCGTCTTCTCCGTCGGGTTATGCCCCGGGTGATGCCCCGGGTCGTGCGGCGGCTCTTCTTCTACCGGGGTTTCGTGCATCGGCGTGCCCGCCGGCTCCGGCAGCCCGTGCTGGCGCACGAACGCGACGGCCGCCACCACCGCCAGCAGGGCGAACACCAGCGCCACGTCCACCAGCGCCGGCTGGTCCAGGGCGAAGCCGAGCAGCAGCAGGATGCCGACCCCCGAGGTGCCGAACAGCTGGGCCGTCAGCATGCGGTCGCCGGAGCCCGGGCCACGCAGCACGCGGATCAGCCCGAACAGGATGGTCAGCAGCAGGAATCCGGCGGCGGCGACCAGCAGCAGGTTCATCGGACGTCCCCCGGGGCGTCAGGGTCGAGCCCGTAGAGCCGTGCGATGCGCCGCTCGAGCTCCATCAGCGTGGCCGCATTGTCGCTGCGGCCGTCCAGCACGTGGAGGGTCATGCGGCGGCCCTCCAGGCGGACCGCCAGGGTGCCCGGCAGCAGACTGAGCATGGCCATGAACAGGGTCAGCGGCGGTCCGTGCGGCAGTTGCACGAAATACGCCTCGAAGCCCGGTTGCAGCGGCAGGCGCGGGTGTACCGCCCGCCAGGCGACATCGACCCCGCCCTGCACCGAAGTGCGCAGGAAGAAACCGAGCAGGCCGGGCAGGGCGGCCGGTGTCAGGCGCAACGCGCGCCCCGCGGGCAGCGCGAGCACGGCACCCCCGGTCAGCGCGATGGCGAGCCAGGCGAACGGGTGCGCCAGCGCCGCGCCCCCGGCCAGCACCGCCCACAGTGCGGCCGCGGCAAGCATCGCCAGCAGCGCACGCAGCCACCCGGGGCGGCGGGCGCGCCGTACGGGCGGGTTCGAACTGGACTGGCGCGTGTCGTTCACGCCGTCATTGTAACGGCGCAGGGCGGCACCGCCAGAAGAGCCTCTCAGAGCCGGTTACTGGCCGCGGTGAAGCCCATCAGGGAGACGTCAAAGACCAGCACCTGTTCCGACTGCAGCGGACGGAAGCCCACGTTGAGCTCGCGGCCCCCGCGCAGTTCGGCCAGCATCTCGTCGGTCAGCTCGGTGGCCGCCACGCAGCCCTGCTGGATGCAGGTCACGAAGCCGGCATTGCGTTCTTCGCCCTCGTCGACCTGCATGACGATGCCCGGACGCAGATCCACGCCCAGCGGCAGCAGCAGTTCCATCACGTGTCGGTCGCCCTCGCGCCGCACCGTGGTCTGCAGATACGGCCCCTGCTGGCCCTGGTCCTCCACCTGCAGGGTCTGCTGCATCTGGCAGAACTCGCCGCCGTCATCCAGTTCCCAGCAAAGGCTTTCCCAATCCTGGTGGGTGGTCACCTCCGGTTCCTGCTGTACCGGCTGCGGCGCCTGGCCCTGCGCCGGGGCCGGCTGCTGGGCCTGCTGCCCCGTGGCCATCGCCGGCGCCAGCGCAAGGGCGCACAGCAGCACCGCGGGGCGAACAAAGGAAAAGAACAACGAAGGATGCGAGGTCGATAACATGCAACGGCTCCTGATTGATTAAGAGGATTTTACGTCATCCAGTAAGGGGCGGCCCGGGCTCATTCCACGGCGAGGGTCATGGAGCCGGCCAGCACCAGGGCGACCAGTTCCGCCTGGCGGTGGGTGTCGGTCTTCTGGAACAGGTTGCGCAGGTGGAAGGTGACGGTGGTATTCGACACGTCCATGCGCCGGGCGATGTCGGCGGTGCGCCAGCCGTCCGCCAGGGCCAGGGCGATACGGGCCTCGGTGGGGGTCAGCTCGAACAGGCGGGCCAGGACGTCTTCCGGCAGGCGGGCGCGCCGTTCGGGGTCGGACAGGAGGATCACGGCCGCGGGTTCCTCCTCCCCGGCCTCCCGCCCGGCCTGATCACCGCTCCCGGGCAGGGGATAGATCATGGCCAGGAGTTCGCGCCGGTGGCCGTCGCGCGGCAGGCGCATGCACTCAATGGCGTCATCGGCGGCCGGTTCCTCGGCAAGGACCCGGCGCAGGGCCTCGCGCAGGCGTCGGTCGTCCTCGGAGTGTACCGGCTCCGGCGGGCGTCCTTCCTGCAAGGTCAGTGCGTCGCCGGCCATGCGCCGCGCCGCGCGGTTGGCCAGCAGCACGCGGTTGCCGTGGTCGAGCAGGACGACCCCGGGAGCGACCGGATCCAGGGCGCGCGCCGCGAACTCCAGGCTGCGGCGTCCCTGTTCCCGGCTCTGGCCGAGTCCACCGAGGGTACGGCGCAGTTCGGCGAACTCGTCCTCTTTCTTCTGGCGCATGCGCCGCACCTGGCGCAGGCGGGCCTCCACGGTCGCCAGCAGCAGGTCGAAGTCCACCGGCTTGACCAGATAGTCGTCGGCGCCCGCGCGCTTGCCATCGACCACCTCGCGCGGGTCGGACAGCGCGGTGAGGAACACGAACGGGGTGTCCGCCAGTTCCGGGCCGCGTTCGCGCACCGCGGCCAGCAGTTCGTAGCCGTTCATGCCCGGCATGTTGATGTCGCACAGGATCAGGTCGGGGTGGACGGCGTCGATCTGCTCCAGGGCTTCGTCGCCATGGGCCGCCTCGATGGCGACATGACCCGCCTCGCTCAGTTCTTCGCAGATGTCCCGGCGCAGCAGGGCTTCATCCTCGGCGCAGAGGATGCGTGCGGCCGGGACGGCGGCATCATTCGGTGTGCTGTGGTTCATCCGGATCCTGTCCTCGCGGGAGTTCCAGCGTGAATGTAGACCCTTCCCCTTCGCGGGAACGGACGGTCAGGTCGCCGCCCTGGGTGCGCGCGAGCTGGCGGGCGATGCCCAGGCCCAGACCGATGCCGGTATGGCGGGCGGCATTGCGGGCACGGAAGAAGCGGTCGAACAGGCGCGCCTGGTCTTCCTCGGGGATGCCGATCCCGTGGTCCGTGACGTGGCAGGTGATCTTCTCCGGTTCGGCGCGCAGCTCAACCTCGATGGACGCGGTCTCGGGCGAGTATTTTCCCGCATTCGACAGCAGGTTGGCGAGGATCTGCTCGACCAGCGCGCGGTCGCAGCGCGCCATGACCGGTCCATCCGGGGTAACGCTCAGATGTACCGGATTGTCCGGGGTGATCTGACGCTGGGTTTCGATCGCCTGTTCCACCAGCGGGCGCAGGTCGCAGGGGCGGGTGGATGCCGATACGTGGCCGCCCTCCAGGCGGGCCGAGGTCAGCGCGTTCTCGATCAGCCGGGTCATGTGGGCGACGGTGTCGCGCAGCTGACCGTAGCGCCCCTCGCGGGTTTCGCGGTCCATGGACTCCCCGCGCCGCAGCAGGCGCTGCAGGCCCGAGTCGATGATCGCCAGCGGGGTGCGGAACTGGTGCGAGGCCATCGCCGCAAAGCTGCGGTAGAACTCGCTGACGCCGCGTTCGCGCTCCAGCGAATGCTCGAGACTGCGCGCGGCGTCCTTGTAGCTGGTGATGTCGGCCAGACGCAGCACCTGGCCACCGTCATCGGTGCGGCGCAGGGTCATCTGGACCCAGCCGCGACCGGGGACTTCCAGGTCGTACTGCGCACCGTCGTCCGCGGTGATGTCGGCCGGGTCGCCGTGTTCGGTGTCCGGCCGGGTGACGGCGCGGATACGGTCGAGCAGGGTGTCCAGCGTCTGCCCCTCGTCCAGGGCCCCGTCCGGCAGCGGCAGCAGGCCGGCGAACTGCGGGTTGACCAGGATCAGGCGGTCATCGGAATCGAACGCGGCAAAGCCGTCGGGTGCGGTGTCGATGGCGTCCACCACGCGCCGGCGTTCGGCCTCCAGGTCGCGGGTGCGGTTGCGGACCTCGATCTCCAGCCGGTCACGGTGTGCGGCCAGTGCCTCCTGTGCATGGCGCCGCTGCCGCAGGGCATGCATCAGGAGGGCGGTCAGCAGGATCCCGGTGACCAGGATGCCGATCATCATCACGATGGCCTGGATCAGGCTGGCGCGGTGTTGATCCAGGCGTTCCCCCGTGCTCTCCCATTCCTCGATCATCACCGCGTTGGCGATGCGGTTGAGTGCCGACATCAGGGGCTTGAGTTCGGCATGGATCGCGTGGGCCGCCTCGACGTTGTCGGGGGCGACGTCGTCGATCATCGGCTCGATGCGCTCCAGCCGCTCGAAGGTACCGTCCAGTGTTTCTTCCAGCCCGATGCCTTTGACGTAGCGCCGCTGTGGCCCGGCATCCAGCAGGACCAGGCGGCTGGTTAGGACGTCGTAACGCAGGCCGGGTCGGGCATCCGCGTCCCCCAGGGTCCGTCGGTGGACTTCCTCGTCCAGACGGTGACTGGCGACCTGCGCCTGGGCGGTGACCCACAGCATGTTCTCGTCCACATTGCTGCGCATGTCCTGCTCCACGTCGTGCAGGCGCATCAGCGACACCGTCAGGAAGATCGCGAAGGTAAGGACCGCGAGCACCGGCAGCACATACGTCGAGACACGGCGCAGGCTGGGGACGGCCGAGGGATCCGGGGCATGGCCACGCTCGGGTGCGGACTCGCGGGTCGGGCGCGCGATCATCGCACCTCCAGGTGCTCCAGCTGCCAGACCCAGCGGTAGTCGTAGCGGATGTCGTCCAGCTCCGCGTGATCGTCCCGCGGGTAGACGATCCACAGCGGACCCTTGTCGCGCGGGGTCAGGGCCTCGCCATCCCGGGTATGCGCGACGACCACGTCATAGTCGTGGAAGTCCTCCATCGGGATGTCGACGATGTAGTCGTTCAGGGCCGTGGCCACCACCTCGTCACCCTCCGCACCGAGAGCCTCCAGCAGGTCGCGCATCAAAAAGCCCTCGAAGTGGTTGACCCCGTCGGTGACCACCGTGGAGGTCTCCAGTTCACGCTCCGGGAGGCGGTCCAGCATCGCCCGGTCCAGCAGGGCCCGGTCTCCGTCGTTCGCATGTTCGATGGCCCCCTCGACCCGCAGGATGACCTCGCCCTCGGGTTCGGCTCCCGGATCGAACCCCGGAGCGGAGTCCCCGGGATCCGCAGCAGTCGCACTGAAGGGCAGGAACAGAAGCATGGCCACCAGGGCTGCGAGAAGGCCGGGCGCATGCGCGCCGGGCGGATGAATTCGGACGACGGACATGACAAACCTCCGGACGGATGGTAACCACCAGTTCGAAGGCAGTGTCGCGCGAAATCCTGCCCCATGGAAGAAGGGGGAAATCGCGCGCTGAAAACAGTGTGCCGGAACGTGACCCGGGACACCCCCTCCGGATGGAGGGGGTGCGGCCTGCGGGGACCTTACCAGTTGCGTCGGAAGGTCAGGCCGATGGCGTGGAGGTCGTCGGACGAGGCGATTTCGCCCTGGTAGCCGACGTTGAGGAAGGAATCCGCGTTGAGGCGGGCATCCAGCCCGGCGGCGACGCGCACGCGATCCCGGCTGAGGCGCGGGCCCTCGATGGTGAAGCGCGTGGCGGTGTCGGCCGCGAAGGCGGTGTCCATGCGGCTGGAGCGGTCACCGTGCTCGTGCACCCATGCGGCTTCGGCATAGGGGGCGACCCAGCCGCCGGTGGTCTCGAACGCCTGATCGAAGCGCACGCCGGCCTGGCTTCGCAGCGAGTACTCGCTTTCGCGGTTCACATCCAGGTTGGCGGCCCCGGCGCCGGATTCCGAGAACCCGCTGCGGCGCAGATACTCATAGTCCAGTCCGCCAAACGGGGTCAGCCGGGCTGTGTCGCCGATCTCGAAGGTATAGCCACCCTCGGCCCGCATGCCCACGCCACGCGCGGAGTAATCCGCTTCGGCCGTCCGCCCGACGGTGTCGACGAAGCGCTCGGTGTCGGTGCTGTGATAGGCCATGCCGACGCTGCCGCGGGCATACAGGGCATCGCGCTGCCAGCCGCCGTAGGCGGCGAGGTGGATGGAGTCGACGTCGATGTCGCCCCCGGCGGTATCGCCGCGGTTGCGGGTGTACCCCATGGCCGCGCCGAGATGGAGTTCTTCGGAAACCGGGGCATCAAAGCCGATCGTAAGCCCGCTGAAGCGGTAGTCGGCGCCGCTGGCGTTGGTGGTGTCGTCGATGTCACCGCGGCCACCTTCGGCATTGACCCACCAGCCCCGCGAGGTTTCCGGGGAATCATCCAGCAGCCCCCGGGGCTGTCCGGCGGAGGCGAGCTGGAGACCGGCGAGCTGTTCCAGGCTGGCGGTTTCGCGCGGCGCTTGTGCGCCCCCGGGCCCGGGCATCCGGCCGGTGAGGCCGGCACGGAAACGCTGGGCGCCGCGCAGCCCGATCTGCTGGGTATGGGTATGGTCCACACCCGAAAGATCGTCCAGCGATGCCCGGGCGTTATCCTCGTCCATCATCACGACCGCGCCGGTGATATCGCTCAGGGTCTCACCGTCCACCTGCTCGTCCAGCGTGCTGGCCACCGCCCGCTGGTTGGAGGTTTGGGCGACATTGGCAAGGTCGGCGACCTGTGTGAGGGTCAGGAATACAGCGTCCTCGCCGTAATCCAGGGAGGTGGACAGGAAGGCGAAATCGTCGGTCACTTCGGAGAATTCGCCCTGCACCTCCTGTTCCGCGCTCAGGATGTTATAGGTGGTCTCCGGTGCATAGGTCGATCCGTCATCAGTGCCGCTTTCCGATGTCACGTGGAGGGAAGCCTCCTCGGAAATGACAATGTTCCCCTCGACCGTGACGAAGTCGTTGTTTACACCGGCCTCGTCGCCACCGTCATTAACCTCGACGCGGTAGATAGAGCCATCTTCCAGAGTGAGATCGCCGTCACCCACCGCGAGCCCGCCAATCGAGTTCCCCGGCGCGAGAATCCCCTGGACAGACGCGTCACCGCTCACCACACCGTCACCACGAAGTTCGCCTTCTGAGCCGACCACCAGGCCTTCACCGGTGGTGATCTGTCCGTTGACGGTCAATCGCCCGGAAGATCCTCCGAGATCGGCGACAACAATTTCCTGTCCCGCCTCCACTTCAGCGCCGTCGCCCACGTACAGTTCACCGTGTCCCTGAAAGCCCACCACAATTCTTCCGGCCGTGCTGGTGACGTTCCCGCCGCCTTCAACAACCATCACCCCTTCACCAGGAAATTGAGTCGTTGTTTGCAATCCCAGTCTGATGGAACCGTCGCTTTCCAGATCCCCCTCGTCGACAACCACTGTACCCAGGGAAGATGCCCCCAGGCCGATGTCCAGACTTCCAGCCGTCACCTCGCCTTCTTCTGCGATGAACAGCGCGCCCTCCGCAGAGCTTAGCGTGGTTGAGTCGCCGCCTACCGTCAGTTGCTCCTGAATATCCCAGCGGCTGCCATTCCCCTCTACTAGTACAATTGCGGAGCTCTCTTCGCTGCTGATGGTGGCTGCGTCTGCGGTATCAATAGACGCGCCGCCTGAAACTTCGAGGGTTCCGTCACCCCGGAAGCCGATGCGCAGATTGTCGGTGGAAAGATGAGAGCCGTCGTCATCCAGCTCCACTTCAAAAGTGGAGGTGCTTTCCGCCCCGAAGATCGTATCGCCGACATCCACGCGTCCGCCGTCCTGGATGCTCAGGCGGCCCAGTGCGGATTGACCGACACGCAGGTCACCCTCACCATCGAACGCGGAGTCATTGCCGGTAACGAAGATTCCGCCCTCAGACCCTTCCTCGTCCTCGACCCCGATCCTGCTGCTTCCCTGAACCTGCAGGCGCCCGCCTTCGCCCACGGCGATGCCGGCTTCGCCGGCACCCCCAACTGTGAGATCGTTGCCCACATCGATTCTCGAATCGGTGCCTTCAATAACAACAAGGCCGTCGGATTCTGAATTCGACCCGATGTCCAGATTATTATCCACAGCTACCTCGCTGCCGGACTCCACTGCGAGTTCACCAGACCCATTCCAGCCCACCATAAGGTTGTTCGACGAGTCCCAGCGACTCTCTGGGCCCGACACGCTCACGGTGCCATCTCCACCGTCATTGAAACCGATCCAGCCATCGGTACTGCTGACCGAGCCGCCGTCCGTGATCTCCAGGTCGGCCTCCCCGGAGTTGCCGATACGCAGGCTGCCGCTGATCAGGCGGGAGTCATTGCCGTCAACGGTGATCGAGGCTTCGGAGCCCTCTTGCACGGCGGCGAATGCAAGTCCGTCACTCTCTACCCGGGCGCCGTCCAAAATGTTGAGTTCCGCGGCCCCGCGGTTGCCAAGGCGCAAGGTCTCGGGCTCCCAGGAGGACTCGTCTCCGGTGACCGTGACGATCCCGGTGCCGGACTGCTCTTCGGCGATAGATGCGTCACCGCTGGTCACCAGCCCGCCCTCTCGAATGGTCAATTCTCCGACCGCGCGCTCACGTCCCATTTCAAGCCGATCGGTGATTGCCCATTCACCGTCTTCAACGACTACAGAGCCTTGAGACACTGGGGCGTCCTCAGAATGCGCGGAGTCGGCGATCACCGCCTGGTCATGAGACGCCGTCGCGCCTGCTGAAATCTCGAGAGAGCCGATTCCGAACCCGCCCACGCGGACTCGATCACCCGATAGACTGGAACCGTTTTCAGAAACCTGCACGGATCCCTCGAACTGGTCGGTGTCTACCTGAATCCTGCCACCAACGGAAAGCTGAGTATCATCGTGTTCTAAGCGGGCTCCGTCCAGGACCTCCAGGGTGCTGGCAGTCTCCCTCGAACCCACAGATATCTGTGAAGAACCGTCATGAGACCATTCTGCGTCGGTTCCGATTAGGGACATGTCAGCCGACCGCGCGAATCGGCCAATGCTTGGCCCGCTGTCACCACTCGTGATAAGGCGGCCGGCAACACTCATTTGCGCCGTGTCTAGAGAAGCCACTGTGAGGTCGCCGCCCACCTCCAGCTGGCTGTCAGCCGTGATTTCCAGCTGCTCCCCGAAAAAAATCAGTCGACTGGTTTCGGCGGTGTCGGACGCGTTGTCGATTTCAACTTCCGCCGAGGACAACAGGATGTTGGCCCGGGTATCGTTATCCGGAACGCCCTCGTCCCAGTTGTCTGCCGTAAACCAGTCACTGTTCTCATCACCCGTCCAGGTAGTCAGGTCATTGGCACTAACACCATGTGCGCCGACCAGCAGGATGGCTGGTGCGAGCATGCCGGCAACCAGCCACTGTCGCGAGAATGGGCCGGCATTGCGTCGAATGGGGCGAAGAGCCAGGTAAATGGGGTTACGGCGAAAGGCGGTCATACGGTTACTCCTCGCGAAAGCCAGGGCTTGGGTAATGGTTCCAGTGACCCCCTGGAGGGGATGCCGGGCTTGAAGATGCCATTGGCAATCGCAGGATGCCCCCTCCAAATAGACGGGGAAGCCAAAAAAGGATGGCCGGGTGGGGAGCTAGTGGTTCGCGGAAGTTGCGTAGCGCTCGCGGAAGGCGCAGCGGCCTTCGGGGAGCCAGGCGGGGATGTCGTAGTAGCGTTCGCGGACCGGGCGCAGGACGTCCTCGTGGTAGGCGGCGTAGTCGAAGCCGTGGCCTTCGGCGACCTGCCAGGGGATGCCGCCGGCCTCGCCGGTGCGGATCTCGACGCGGTCGAAGAACGGTGCCAGTTCTTCGCGGTCGACCTCGCCACGGCGGGGGATGAACACGAAGTTCTCGCCGTCGAGGGCACGGAAATCGGTGATCAGGTCGTCCTGGCGGCCGTAGTGCGAGCTTTCGCCGAAGACCCCGAAGTAGTGCCTGGAGTAATGGCTCAGCAAGGCCGAGCGCGAGTAGCTGCGGGTGAAGAAATGCCAGTCTGCGTCGGACCGGTCCGCGTCGGCGTGGGGCTCGGTCAGCGCGGCGACCTCCTCGGGCGCGAGGTAGAACACGGCGCTTGCGTGGTCGCCGTGGCCGCGCAGCCAGTCCACCGGCAGGGTGGCGATGGCCAGCAGCAACAGCGCGTGCAGCAGGGCCAGCAGGCCGGACAGCCAGACCGAGATCCGCAGGGCGCGGGTGGTGAGGAACAGCGCGGGCACCAGCAGCAGCGGGGCGAACACCGCCAGCCAGTGCAGCCCGATGCCGGCGAACGGCGACAGCAAGGCGAACAGGCCCAGCGGGATGAGCCCGGCGGAGACGAACACCCCGAGGCGGTGTTCGCGCACGCCCTGCACCACGGCCCGGCGCTGGCGTGCGAGGAACCACAGCAGCCAGGGCGTGAACAGGTACACCAGCAGGGCGGCATAGGTCAGGGCGCCGCCGAAGTCGAAGCCGTCCCCGCCGTGGCGGTTCACCACGTTGAACATCACGTTGTACCAGCAGTTGTCCCAGTTCCAGTACAGGTTGAGGGCCACCGCCGGCAGCACGCCGAGGATGATCAGCAGCAGGCCGCGCCAGTGCCCGCGGGCGAACAGCACGATGTGCAGGCCGATGGCCACGCCCAGCAGCACGGCGAAGTATTTCGACAGGAACGCCAGCCCCAGCGCGACCCCGCCGAGGAAGAAGGCCAGCGCCGCCACGCCCGGGCGCGGTTCCCGCAGCGCGTACCACACCAGGCCGGTGGCCAGCAGGCCGAACAGGATCAGCGGGGTGTCGGTGGCCACCAGCACGGCGATGAACAGCAGCGGCATGAACAGTGCCAGCAGCGAGACCAGGCGCGCCCGCACCGGGTCGTGCCGGTGCCACAGGGCGAGGATCAGCAGCGCCGGGGCCACGGACACCAGGATGCCGGGGATGCGGATCACCAGCGGGTGTTCGGACACTGCGGTGACCGCGCTCAGCCACCAGCCGATCATCGGCGGGTGGTCGTAGTAGCCGAGATCCGGGTGGGCGGCCCAGATCAGGAAATAGGCCTCGTCGCCGGTGATCGGCAGCAGCGCGGCGATCAGCGCCTTCAGCGCGATCACCGCGAGCAGTACCGCCGGGTAGTGGCGGGCGGGCCAGGGTGCGTCGGCGGGCAGGCTCACAGCCGCAGATGCCGGAACAGCGGGTCGGGGATGGCGCGGATGATCGTCATGATCACCCGCCAGAACCACGGCAGATAGGCCACCGCGCGGCCCCGGCGCAGCGCGCGCAGGATGCCGCGGGCCACGGTGTCGGGCGAGGCCCAGAGCGGTCCCGAGCGGTCGAAGCCCTCGGTCATCGGGGTGCTTACGAAGCCCGGCTTGAGGGTGACCACGTCGACGCCGGCCGGCGCCAGGCGGTGGCGCAGGCCCTGAAGATAGGTGGCCAGCATGCCCTTGGCGGTGCCGTAGACGTAGTTGCTCTGGCGGCCGCGGTCGCCGGCGACCGAGCCGATGGCGCCGATCACGCCATGGCCCTGCGCCTCGAAGTCGGGGGCGATGCGGGTGAGCAGGGCGACGGCGCTGGTGCCGTTGATGCGCAGCGCCTCCTGGGTGGCCTCCACCGAGTCGTGGCAGGTGGCGGGATCGGGCAGGCTGCCCCAGGCCAGCAGCGCGGCATCCACCTCGCCCAGGTGTTCGCGGGCGGCGGTCCAGGCGTTCTCGTGGGTGGCCGGGTCGGCGGGATCGGCGGCCAGGCCGCGGATGCGCTCGCCCGCCGGGTCGTCGCCGCGCACCCGCAGGTCGGCCAGCAGGCTTTCCAGCCGTTCGGCATTGCGCGCCACGCAGAACAGGTGCGCGCCATCGGCGGCCAGGCGGCGGGCGACGGCGGTGGCGATGGCGGAGGTCGCTCCGAAGATCACGACGTGGTTGAGCGGATTCATGCGGTCACCCGGCGCCAGAAGCTGGAGGAGAATTGAGGGTCGGTCAACTTAGCGAACTCGATCCATTCAGGAAACCCGGCACGGAACATCGCGCCGGACATGCGCGCGTCCTTGGCCGGGTACAGCGCCCCGTGCGCCTCGCGCACCACACGATCCAGTCGCTCGAACAGCGCATGGGTCGCCGCCCCGCGATCGGGGAAATCCAGCGCCAGGGTGGTGCCCGGGCGCGGGAACGACAGCATCCCGGCCGGCGACTGGCGGCCGAAGGTCTTGAGCACCGCGAGGAACGAGCCCTGGCCGCTGCGCGCGATCTGGCGCAGCAGCTCGGCGACGGCGTCGCGCGCGGTGCGTTCGGGGAGCACGCACTGGTACTGGTAGAAGCCCCGGCGGCCGTAGATGCGGTTCCAGTCGCGGATCCCGTCCAGCGGGAACAGCCAGCCGCGATGATGCGCCGGATGCGGACTGCGGCGCAGCGGCTGGCGGAAATACAGCTCGTTGAACGCGCGCAGGCCGGGGCCGTTGATCAGCGAGAACGGCGGGTCCACCGGCACCCGCCGCCGGGATTCGCGGAAGCGGGCGCGCGGGGGAGGGGTGACCGCGTGGCGCCCGGCGGAATAGATCCCGCGTCCGGCGGGCTGGCGGTGCCCGTCGGCCAGGCAGTCGATCCAGGCCACGGTGTAGGGCCATTCGCGGCGCGCGCGGGCATCCAGGGCCCAGAAATCGTCCAGGCTGTGAAAGCGTTCCGACCATACCGACATCCAGGCCGAGGACACCGGCACGAGCTGCAGGGTCACGGTCTCGATCAACCCGGTCAGACCCAGCCCGCCGATGGTGGCGGCGAACCAGCGCGGATTGTGGTCGGGGCTGACCTCGACGCGGCCGGCATCGCTGCGGTGCAGGGTCAGGCGCTTTACGTGCGCACCGAAGCTGCCGGCGACGTGATGGTTCTTGCCGTGTACGTCGTTGGCCACCGCGCCGCCCAGGGTCACGAAGCGGGTCCCGGGGACCACCGGCGGGAACCAGCCGCGCGGCACGCTCAGTTCCAGCAGTTCGTCCAGCGTGACCCCGGCCTCGGCGGTGAGGATGCCGGTCGCGGGGTCGAACTCGACGAAGCGGTCCAGCCCGCGGGTATGCAGCAGGTGGCCGCCGGCGTTGAGGCAGCAGTCGCCGTAGGAACGCCCCATGCCGTGGGCCAGCAGCGGCCCGTCCGGCAGCCGGTCCGGGCGGAACGCCGGCGCGCTGTGCGCGGCGTGTTCCACCCGGGGAATCCGGTTCCAGCCGCTGGTCGTCATGCCGGTCTCCCGGTGCCCTTTCCGTCCTCGTCATTGCGAGGCCCCGCAGGGGCCGTGGCAATCGCCGAGGGCCGCCCGGGATTCGGATCGTGCCGCTGGGTCGCGAGATTGCTTCGCTGCGCTCGCAATGACGGGGTGATGGGTGACGTGGTGTTGTGCGGGTCGGGCATGGAACGCCTACGCATGGTGCTCGTCCGGGAGTTCGCGGCCACGGGCTTCGGGGTTGGTGCTCAGCGCGATCAGGCCCAGCAGCACCGCGAACCACAGGGTGGTCAGGCGGATCAGCGTGGTGGCCGCCACCGCGTCCGCCGCCGGCATGTCGTGCAGCAGGAGCAGGCCGATCATCACCGCCTCGGTGCCGCCCAGCCCGCCGGGCAGGAAGCTCAGCGCCCCGGCCAGCATGGCGAGGGCGAACACGAAGGCGGCGAACGCGAATCCGGCCTCGAAGCCCATCGCGTTGAGGATCCACCAGAAGGCCAGCGCCTCGGCGCTCCAGGCCACCACACTCAGGACGGTGGCGCCGGCGAGCAGGCCCGGTGCGTGGCAGCGCCGCGCCTGCAGCAGGATGGTGGCGGCGTGATGCAGGCCGCGCCACAGCCGCCGGCCGGGGCGGTCCGCGTGGCGTTGCAGGGCCTCCAGCGGTCGGCGTTGCGACAGCACCAGCAGGCCGGCGGCGACGGCTGCCACGCCGGCCAGGATCAGCGAGGTCCCCTGAGCCACCAGCGTGAGCCCCAGCAGCGACAGCAGTACCACCGCCACCAGATCCGACAGCCGTTCGCTGACGAACGCCGCGAAGCTGTCCGGATAGGGGACACCCCGGCGCTTGAGCAGCACCCCGCGCAGGGCCTCGCCGGCCTTGCCCGGGGTGGTGGTCAGGGCAAAGCCGGCGAGGTAGATGTGCAGGCTGGCGGGCGCGGCGATGCGATGCGCCAGCGCCCGCAGGTACAGCTGCCAGCGGGCGAACCGCAGGCTGTAGTTGACCAGCGACAGCGACAGGGCCAGCAGCAGGCCGAACGGGCCGACCTGCACCAGTGCGTGCCAGACCTCTTCCGCACCGGCCCAGATGGCGATGCCCAGATACGCCGCGGCGGCCACGATCACCGACAGGATCAGCCCGCGCAGGCGCCAGCCGGTCAGGACCGGCTTCCCGCTCACGACAGCACCGCGAGGGTCACGCCCAGCCAGGCCACCACCGTCACCAGCAGATGGGCATCGGTGAACAGGTCGCGCGAGGTGTCGCCGCCGCGCCCGCGGAAATGCAGCAGGTACAGGTAGCGGAAGATCCCGTAGATCACGAACGGCAGGGTATAGATCAGCTCATCGGTGCCGTGCAGGGCGATGACCTCCGGGCTGACGGTGTACAGCCCATAGGCGATCACCGTGCAGGCCGCGCTGATGGCGATGAACTGGTCCAGCAGCGCGGTGGAATAGTCGTCGAGCACGCGCCGGGTGTCGCCCCGCGTGTCGCCCCGCGTGTCGCCCCGGCTGTCGTCCCGGGATTCGGGGGCGGGGTCCGCGGGAGCCGGGCCGGCGGTCACGGCGGTTTCCGCCAGCTCCGAGCGGCGCTTGGCGAAGCCCAGGAACAGGGTCAGCATCAGGCCGCACAGCAGCAGCCACTGCGAGGGTTCGATGCCCAGCCCCAGGGTTCCGGCCAGGATGCGCAGCATGAAACCGCCGGCGATGCTGAACACATCCAGGATGACGACATGCTTGAGCGCCAGCGAATAGGCGATGTTCAGCACCAGATAGCCCGCCAGCAGCCCGGTGACCCAGGCGCTGACCAGCAGGCCCAGGGCCAGCGCGAGCACCACCAGCACGCCCAGGATGATCCGCGCGGCCGGGATGCCGATGGCCCCGCTGGCCAGCGGGCGCCGACACTTGGTCGGGTGCCGGCGGTCGGCTTCGACGTCGAGGATGTCGTTGAGCACGTACACCGCGCTTGCCATCGCGCAGAAGGCGAGGAACGCGAGCGTGGCCGCCAGCAGGGTCTCGCCCTCCCAGGCATGCGCGAACACCGGTCCGAGGAACACGAACCCGTTCTTGATGTACTGGTGCGGACGCAGCAGTTTGAAAATCGGCTGGAGCATCGGTGCGTGCGGAAAGGCCGGCGGAACGGGCTGGCAGTGTAGGCAAATGCGCCGTCCGGTGCACCCGCGAAGATGGGCACGTGCCCGGTTTCGCAGTGTGCGCGGGTGCGATCGGTTACCATCCGGGACGTTTCTCCGATCAATCCGCTGTCACCGGGAGTCTGTCATGCAAGCACTGTCCGTCCTGAAGAAAACCGTCGTCCTGTCCGCCGGCCTGGGTCTGCTGCTGGCCGCCGCGCCGGCGGCCGCCGATCTGTCCGAGGGCGACGCCTTCCCCGACGTCACCCTCAACGACCAGCACGGGGAGCCGCTGGAGCTGCCCGGCGATGCGCGCGTGGTGCTGATGACCGTGGAGATGGCCCCGGCCGACATCACCAATGATGTCCTCGGGGACATGGGGCCCGAGGCGATCGAGGAGGCCGGCATCCGCTACGTAGCCGATACCCACGGCATGCCGCCGTTCGTGCTGGAGAACGTGGTCATGCCGCGCATGCAGGAGCGTCCCTATCGCACCGGTGTGACCGAGGGACCCGATGACATGGGCTTCATGCCGCATCAGCGCGATCACGTGAGCGTGGTGTTCCTGGATGGCGAGGGAACGGTGACCGGCACCGGCGCGGCCGCCAGCGAGGCCGCCCTGCGGCAGATGCTGGAGGGCGCCGGCGACTGAAATGGCCTTCCTGCTGGGCCTGCTGACCGCGCTGGGCTACGGCGCGGGGGATTTTCTCGGCGGCCTGGCCTCGCGGCGGGTTTCGGCGCTGGTGGTGGCCTGCTACTCGCAGTTGCTGGTCACCGCGCCGTTGCTGGTGCTGGCATTGCTGGTGGCGGGGTTGCCCGGGGAAGCGGCCCTGTTGTGGGGCGGCGGCTCCGGCGTGGCGATGGCGCTGGGCCTGCTGGCCTACTACCGCGGACTGGCCGAAGGCTACATGGGGCTGGTCGCGGCGGTGACCGGGGTGCTCTCGGCGCTGGTGCCGCTGGCGGCGGGGCTGGCCCTTGGCGAACGCCCGGGATGGTTGTCGCTGGCCGGGATCGTGGCCATCGTGGTGGCGATCGCGCTGGTGTCGGGCGGGGCCCGGGAGGCCAGTCCGCGTGACCCGGACGCGCCGGTGCGGGGGGCGGATGGCCTCGGTCACTGCGGGCCGCATCCGCTGCTGGGGGTGTTCGACGGCGTGCTTGCCGGGGTCGCCTTCGGCCTGGTGTTCGTGTTCCTTGACCAGGCCAGCGAAGGGTCGGCCCTGTGGCCGGTGGTCATGGCCGGCGGCGTGGGCGGGCTGGTGCTGCTGGGCGTGATGCTGCTGCATCGCCCCGAGCGACACATGGCCCGCAGCACGCTGGTGCTGGTCGCGCTGGCGGGCCTGCTGCAGGGGCTCGCCACCCTGGCCTTCGTGGTGGCCGTGCGCATCGGACTGTTGTCGGTGATCGCGGTGGCCGGGGCCCTGTCGCCGGCACCCACCGCACTTCTGGCGCGGTTCTTTCAGGCCGAGCGCATGAGCCGCCTGCAGCTGGCCGGGTTCGGCTTCGCGCTGGCCGGCATCGTGCTGATCGTGCTGGGCGGGGCGGGGTGAGCCGGGAAGGCATGGGGGCTTCGGCAAGCGCCGTATTCGCGTGCAAGCACGCTCCCACCAAGCGCGCTCCCACAATCAGGCACCGGGATGACCCGCAGGAGCGCGCTCGCGCGAGAATGCAGCAATCGTAGAAGGAGAGAGGCATGGAAACGGAACTGGCGAATGAACCCCGCACCGACCGCACGTTCGTGACGATCATCTACGTGCTGTATTTCGTCGGCTTCTTCATCGCCATCACGGCCCTGGTCGGGGTGATCATGGCGCACGTGAAGCGCAGCGATGCGGATGCGATCAGCGAGACCCACCTGCAGTATCAGATCCGGACTTTCTGGATCGGTCTGCTGATGGCCGTGCTGGCGACCCTGACCGCGGCGATCGGGATCGGGCTGATCATCGGGCTGCTGTTCCTGGTGTGGGTGCTGGTGCGGTGCATCAAGGGCGTGATCCGCAACAGCGATGACCGGGCCATCGAGGACCCGGCCACCTGGCTCTGGTAAGCCCCGCAGTGCGGGGCCCGGGCGGGGTCTCAGCGCTCCAGGTACTGCAGCTTGCCCTCGACGCCGTCCCATTCTTCCGCGTCTTCCGGCGGGTCCTTGCGCGCGGTGATCACCGGCCAGGTGCGCGCCAGTTCGGCATTGAGCTCGATCATGTGCACCTGATCCTCGGGCACGTCATCCTCGGGGACGATCGCCTCGGCCGGGCACTCCGGCTCGCACAGGGTGCAGTCGATGCATTCGTCGGGGTCGATGGTGAGGAAGTTGGGCCCCTCGTGGAAGCAGTCCACCGGGCAGACTTCGACGCAATCGGTGTACTTGCACCGGATGCAGTTCTCCAGAACGATGAAAGCCATTGCGCTTCTCCATTGGTCGTGTTGCGACGCCACGGCTCCTGTGTGCCGTCGCTCGGTCCGTTCGGCGTATTGTAACCGCTCCTCCCGAGCGGCCGGGAATCCCGGCTGCCGCGGCTGTTATTCCGCGACTCCCCGTTCCAGCGTGTCCTTGAGCCGGTAGAGCGCGTCCAGCGCCTCGCGCGGGGTCAGGCCGTCCGGATCGAGTTCCGCCAGGGCCCGCGCGACGTCCCGCGCCGGCTCGGGTACTTCGGGTGCCGGCGGGGCGGGTTCTTCCGGCGCCGCGGGTGCGGGCGGCTCCGGCGGGAACAGCCCCAGCTGGGGCGAGTCGCTGTCCCGGGCACGGCTTTCCAGATCGGCCAGATGGGTGCGGGCGCGCTGCAGCACGTCGGCTGGCACCCCCGCCAGCGAGGCCACCTGCAGCCCGTAGCTCTGGTTGGCCGGCCCCTCGCGGACCTGATGCAGGAACACGATGTCGTGGCCGTGTTCCACCGCGTCGGTGTGGATGTTGGCCACCGCCGGTTCGCGTTCGGCCAGCGCGGTCAGCTCGAAGTAGTGCGTGGCGAACAGGGTCAGCGCGCGGTTCTCCCGCGCCAGGCGTTCGGCACAGGCCAGCGCCAGCGCCAGGCCGTCGAAGGTGGAGGTGCCGCGCCCGATCTCGTCCATCAGCACCAGGCTGCGTTCGCCGGCGTTGTGCAGGATGCTGGCGGCCTCGGTCATCTCCACCATGAAGGTCGAGCGCCCGGAGGTCAGGTCGTCGGAGGCGCCGATGCGGGTGAAGATGCGGTCCACCGGCCCGATGCGGGCCACGTCCGCGGGCACGAAACTGCCCATGCAGGCCAGCAGCACGATCAGCGCGGTCTGGCGCATGTAGGTGGACTTGCCCCCCATGTTGGGCCCGGTGATGACCAGCAGCCGGCGGCTCTCGGGATCCAGTCGGGTGTCGTTGGCCACGAACGGGGTGTCCAGGGTGGCCTCCACCACCGGGTGGCGACCCTGCTCGATGTGGACGCCGGTCTCGGGCACCAGTTCGGGGCGGCTCCAGTCGAGCCGTCGGGCGCGTTCGGCGAGGGTGGCCAGCACGTCCAGCCGGGCCACCGCGTCGGCGATCGCCCGCAGGCGGTCGGCGCGCCCCTGCAGGCCGGCGAGCAGGTCGTCGAACAGCTGGCGTTCGCGCGCCAGGGCCTGTTCCCGTGCGGACAGGATCTCGTCCTCGAAGCGCTTGAGTTCCTCGGTGGTGTAGCGCTCGGCGTTCTTCAGGGTCTGGCGGCGCATGAAGCGCCCGGGCAGCTCCTCCGAGCGCGAGCGGCCCACCTCGATGTAGTAGCCGTGCACCCGGTTGTAGGCGACCTTGAGCGTGGCGATGCCGGTGGCCTCGCGTTCGCGTGTCTCCAGATCGCGCAGGAAGCCGTCGGCGTTATGCTCCAGGTCGCGCAGGCGGTCGAGTTCGGGATCGAAGCCGGGGCGGATCAGGCCGCCGTCGGTGACCCGGATCGGCGGTTCGTCGACCAGCGCGCGGACCAGGGTTTCGCTCAGTTCCGTCTCCGGCGCGAGTTCGTCGCGCAAGGCGGCGAGGGTGTCGGCCTCGTCTGCGGCGGGCTGCAGTGCCGCGTGCAGGCCGGGCAGGCGTTCCAGCGCCGCCTGCAGCGCGACCAGATCGCGTGGCCGTGCGGAGCCCAGGCTGATGCGCGAGACGATGCGTTCGACGTCGGCCATGCCGGTCAGGGCCTCGCGCAGGCCTTGTTCGGCTGCGTGGTCCAGCAGCGTGGCGATGCCCTGCTGGCGTTCCCGCAGCAGGGCGCGGTCGGCCAGTGGCTGGTGCAGCCACTGCGACAGCAGCCGGGCGCCCATGGGGGTGCGGCTGGTGTCCAGCAGGTCGAACAGCGAGCCGCGGCGCTCCCCGCTCAGGGTGCGGGTCAGCTCCAGGTTGCGCCGGGTCGCCGGGTCCAGCATCAGCATCTGGCCGCGGTGTTCGCGCCCGAGCCCGGTGATATGGGCAAGGTTGCCGCGATGCTGCGCCTGCACGTAGGCCAGCAGCGCGCCCGCGGCGGCCAGGCCCAGCACCAGGTCGTCGCAGCCGAAGCCGGCCAGGTCGGTGGTGCCGAAATGCCGGGTCAGGGTGCGCTGCGCGGAGATCGCGTCGAAATGCCAGTCGGCATGATGCCGCGGGGCCCAGGCCTCGATCCCGGGGATCGCCGGGGCCGGGTCGGGGACCAGGCATTCCACCGGGTCGAGACGCGCCAGTTCGGCCTCCAGTTCGGTCGCGTCGGCGACCTCCAGCACCCGGAAACGGCCGCTGGCGAATTCCAGGCTGGCGATGCCGTAGCCTTCGTTGCGGCCGCGCACGGCGGCGCTGGCGGCCGGACACACGGCGACCATGCGATTGACCTGGCGGGCCTCCAGCAGGGCGTCCTCGGTGACCGTGCCCGGGGTCACGATGCGCACGACCTCGCGCTGTACCGGGCCCTTGTTCTCGCCCACCTGTCCGGTCTGCTCGCAGATCGCCGCACTCTCGCCCAGCTTCAGCAGCCGCGCGAGGTAGCTCTCCAGGGTGTGCACCGGGATCCCGGCCATCGGGATCGGCTCGCCGGCCGACTCGCCGCGGCGGGTGAGGGTGATGTCCAGCAGCCCGGCGGCGCGCTCGGCGTCGTCGTAGAACAGCTCGTAGAAATCCCCCATGCGGTAGAGCAGCAGGGTCTGCGGGTACTCCGCCTTGATCCGCAGGTATTGCTGCATCATGGGGGTATGTTTTGACAGGGCGTCCGCGTCGCTCACTGGCCGTTCCTGCTGTTCGGGGGCGTCGGTGGCCGGATTGTAACGGGTCCGGTGGGGGGTGCGGGGGGTTATGTGACGCAATCGCCGGAATGTCCGGGGGCCGCGGGACTTCCCTTGCTCAAGAATTAGAGAGTTCTTATATTAGGAAACACTAAATAACAGGAAAGGAGAGCCCGCATGATTCGGAAGAACCTCGGGGAAGAATACAGCCCGATGTATTTCCTGGGCGCACTGGGGGCCGGTGGCACGGCCGTTACGTTTTTCATGTTCCTGATGTTCATGACGCCCTATGACACCCCGATCCCCACATACGAGGCCATGATGGCGCTGATGGCGGGCGAGGGCCCGCTGATCGCCGTGCTGGTGGGTGCGGCCATGGCCGGCATCCTGTTCTTCGTGGCGCTGCATCTGCGCCTGCTGGTGTGGAATATCCGCGAATACCGGCAGTTTCGCCGGACCGAGGCCTTCACCCGGCTGCGCCGTTCCAACCAGGAAGTGGCCCTGATGGCGATCCCGCTGACCCTGGCCATGACCATCAACGCCGGCTTCATCGTCGGCGCGGTGTTCGTGCCGGGGCTGTGGAACGTGGTCGAGTACCTGTTCCCGCTGGCCATGCTGGCCTTCCTGGCGGTTGGCGCCTTCGCGCTGGTGATCTATTCGCGCTTCCTGGCACGGCTGTTCACCGAGGGGGATTTCGATTTCACCGGCAACAACAACCTGAGCCAGCTGCTGGCGGTGTTCGCGTTCGCGATGATCGCCGTGGGTCTCGCGGCGCCGGGGGCGATGAGCGAGAATCTGGCAATCAACGCCGCGGGGATCTTCTTCTCGCTGACGTTTGCCGCGCTGGCGCTGGTGCTGGGGCTGGTGATGTTCGTGCTGGGCTTCAAGTCGACGCTGCGCTACGGCATCGCGGAGGCGGCCAGCCCGAGCCTGTGGATTGCGATCCCGATCCTGACCCTGCTGGGCATTGCCTTCATCCGTCATCAGATGGGGCTGCACCACGGGTTTGGCGCTCCGCTGAACGAGGCGATGCTGTTCGTGTTCACCTCGCTGGTGCTGGGCGCTCAGCTGGTGTTCGGCCTGATCGGCTACGTGGTGATGAAGAAGCTGGGCTACTTCCGTGACTACATCCACGGCGAGAAGAAGAGCCCGGTCAGCTACGCGCTGATCTGCCCGGGGGTGGCCCTGGTGGTCTTCTCCTGGTTCTTCATCAATCTGGGACTTGTGTCCAACGGGGTCGTCGAGCCGTTCAGCGTGGCGTATTTCGCCCTGCTGGCCCCGGTGGTCTACCTGCAGGTGGTGACGATCGCCACGCTGTTCCGGCTGAACCGCAAGCTGCTGCGGGCGGAACCGGCGACCGAGGGCGCCTCCCAGCAGTCGTGATCGCGCCACTGGTTCGGTGCCAGACGGGCGGTGTCCGGGGGTTCCCGGACACCGCCTTTTTTTGTCCGGTCAGGCGGTGGCGGCGGGGCGTTCTTCGCGGCCCTCGCGCGACCCGGTGTAGCGCCAGGCCTTGCGGAAGGTGGTGCGCAGGGGCGATTCGAGATGCGCGCGGGCGCGTGCCGGCGCGATGCCGTGGTCGCGGCAGAACAGGGCCAGGGCCCAGGCGAGTTCGTCGCGGCCGAGGTCGGCGTCGCGATCGGCCGACGGGCCCTTGCACGCCCCGCAGCCGTTGACCCGCACGCGGAACGCGGTGTTGGCCAGAAAGATGCCGAAGCCCATGCGCGTGGCCACCAGCTCGGCAATGGCGTCGGCATTGCGCTCGGCGGCCGGGGCGGGTTCGCGGATGCCCTCCACCCACCAGGCCGCCAGTTCCTGCGCGAAGGTGCCGACCAGGGCCTGACGATTCCCGATCAGCTGCGGGTCGTAATGGAAGATCCGCTCGCCACCGGCGCTGGCCGCGCCCAGCGCGGTGACCGGCTGCGGTGCCAGTCCTCCGGGTTCGGCCAGGCGGGCCGCGCGCTGCTCCAGGCCCGCATGCCGGCGGACGCTGGCGAACACCTGCTCGGCCATGCCGTGCGGGCTGTCCGCCTCGCCCGGGAAGTGTTCACGGATGGGCTGCACCAGGGTCGGCGGGTCGAAGGGCCGGTCGGCGGCGGGCTGACGGTCCACCCACGCAAACACCGCGCGGATCCACTCGCGGGTGTCGACATCAAGGACCGGATCGGGCTGGAACAGGCGTGCAAGCATGGCGGGCGCGTTTCTGGAGGTGGTTGATCCATGGTATGCCATTCCGTCCCGTCGCGGCAGCCCCTGCTGCAAGCGCACCGGAATGTGTCAGACTCGGAGTCCGAATCCCCAGGGGCAAGGATGGAGACATGTTTGGCGAGGAGGACCGGCGACGGGATCGTCGCATCCCCGTGGGCGTGACCGGGGAGGTGTACTGGACCGGTTCGGGGCAGACCACGCGGGTGGAAATCCATGACCTGGCCGCCGGCGGCTGTGCGCTGATGACCGGCTTCGAGGTGGATGCCGGGGTGGGGGTGATGGTGACGGTGCCGAGCCCCGATCCGCGCATCGAGAACCTGCAGCGGCGGGGTCGGGTGCTGCGCTGTGACAGCGCGGATCCCGACCGCGAGGGCCGGCGCCGATGGCGCCTCGCGGTGGCCTTTGAAGAAGAACCCACGAGAGACGCGACACCATGACCGAATTGCGCAAGGCGGATGTCACCGGGCTGTCGGCCCTGGTCTATGACCTGGGGGAGCGGATGACCGCGCGCGGGCTGATCATGGCCACGGTGGAATCCTGCACCGGGGGCGGGATTGCCCAGGCACTGACCGATGTGCCCGGCAGTTCGGCCTGGTTCGAGTGTGGCTGGGTGACCTACAGCAACGCAGCCAAGACCCGCCTGGTGGGCGTGGACCCGGCGTTGCTGGAGGCCCATGGCGCCGTGAGCGAAGAGGTGGCGGCCGCGATGGCCACGGGCGGCCTGACGCACAGCGGCGCCGACCTGTCCCTGTCGGTCACCGGCGTCGCCGGGCCGGGCGGCGGTTCGCCGGACAAGCCGGTGGGCATGGTGTGCTTCGGGTGGCAGGCGCGCGACGGAGCCGTGCGCACCGAGACGCGGCACTTCGCCGGCGAGCGCCACGAGGTGCGTCGCCAGGCCATGTTGCACGCCCTGGCCTCGCTGCTGGAGCACGAACTGGGCTGAAGCACGCGCCCGGCGAGCGGACCGCGGTGCGCGGAGGCCTACTTCGGTCCGAGCAGCAGCCAGGCGATCAGCCCCAGCAGGGGCAGGAACAGCAGGATCAGGATCCACAGGACCTTCACCACCGGGCCGGCGGGACTCTGTGCGGTCCGGACAATCGCCCAGATGATGATCAGCAGCCAGACAAGGCCCAGAATGCCGGTGATTTCAATGCCCATGCGGTGCTCCGGTAGCGGCGTGAATCGCGTCGAACGCACGGATATCACGTGCAGGGCCGGAACACCAGCCCGCCGGGGCGATGGTCTATACATCAAAGGTACTGAAGGGCGCTGGCGGCACGGGAGATATGGTGATGCAGAAGATTCCGGCAACGTCGGGTTCGGGTGCTCCCCCGGATCCGGGCACTCCGACGGGGCGAGCGGAAGAGTGCGACAGCGAGACCGGCGACGAGGGCACGCCGACGGCCGCCGCCCGGAGTCCGAGCATGCACGAAGGCGTGGAGTTCTGGTGCGACTGCTGCTCCTGCGAGGCCGAACCCTACTGGCTTGCGGTGGCCGCGGACCTGGGAATCGATCCGGACTGAGCCGTCCGAACTGCCGAGAGGGAACCATGATAAAGGGGTCAGTGACCGACCGAGGGTCCCGCGTGCCCGTCCGTCGGATGTCGGGGCAGGCGGGGGCATCGGCATGAAGATCTGGGTGGACGCGGACGCCTGTCCGGCGGTCATCAAAGAGATCCTGTTCCGGGCCGCGAAGCGCACCGGGGTGGCGATGACCCTGGTGGCCAATCAGCCGGTGCGCACGCCGCCGTCGAAACTGATCGACTCGATCCGGGTGAGCAGTGGCTTCGACGTGGCGGATAACGAGATCGTGCGGCGGCTCGAGGCGGGTGATCTGGTGATCACCGCGGATATCCCGCTGGCGGCCGAGGTGATCGAAAAGGGCGGCGAGGCGCTCAACCCGCGGGGCGAGCTCTATACCCGCGACAATATCCGCGAGCGCCTGAGCATGCGCGACTTCATGGACACCCTGCGCTCCAGCGGGGTCGACACCGGCGGGCCGGCGGCACTGGGCCCGCGCGACCGTCAGGCCTTCGGCAATGCCCTGGACCGCTGGCTGGCGCGTAACTCCTAGGGCAGTGCCAGCTGGGTGTATGGTCCGTGTTCGTCGATCCTGTCGTCGTCGAACTCGAAGGGCGGTCCGGGCGTATTCGTTCCAGTGCAGAACCAGCCGAGTATTGGAGGGCATGCGATGAAGTGGCAAGTACTGGCGGTGTTCGCGGGCCTGGCGCTGGTCTGCGCCCCGGTGGCGGCCTCGGACCGCGAGGGTCCGGCGGAGCTCGACGGGGTCGCTGTCGAGGAGGTGGTGGAGGAGGATGACGGCGAGGAGGACGCGCTGTCGTTCGACCAGCGTCGGGCGGTGGAATTGCTGGGCGAAGCGAGCCGGCACTTCGACGAGCTGACCGAGCTGCCGGAAAGCCGCTGGCTGCGGCGCGATCAGCAGAGCGCCCGGGAGGACATCGACGACCTGATCGATGACGCGCTGGAGGTCATGGACGTGCCCGAGATCGTGTCCATGCGTCGCCAGTACCGGGAGCTGGAAGACCGGATCATGACCGAACAGGAACGTCGGGCCGATCTGCGCGAGGAGCGGATGTTCGCGCCGGATACGGATGCCAGCACGCTCGCTCGGTTCACGCCCACCGAGACCCTGCGCGAGATGACCGCCCGCACCCGGGGTGACTTCGACCGCCTGATCGAGGCACGCGAGCGCAACATCGCCGCCTACGAGGAGGAACTGGAGGCGCTCAAGGGCGAGATGGCCACGGCGCTGGAAGGCGTGGGGCTGTCCATGCCGCCGGACCAGCTGGAACTGTGGATGAGCTCGGCGATCGGCGACGACGTGGTGTCCATGGCGGTGGTGTTCCGCAGCATCCGCACGCTGACGCAGCGTCTCGAGGAGCTCACCCGCGAGAGCGGGGAAAATCTCAACGTGGCCGGTCGTTACTACGGCATGGTGGTGATCCTGCATCGGCTGGTGGTGACCATGCAGGGGCGTTTTGTCGAACGGGTGGACGAGGAGATCGTCCCGCGCCTGGAGGCCTACCGCGAAGAGGCCGACGAGATCATCGCCGAGTCGCGGGAACTGATCCGCGAGGGCGGGCACCGCGACAGCCTGGAGTCCAATATCGCGGCCAACGAGCTGACCCGCCAGGCGATCGACCTGTACCTGGAGGTGGTGACCGGCCAGCGCGACCAGGTGGCCGAGGCACTGGAGATCAGCCGCTACGAGAAGCAGGTGGCGGTCAACACCTACCGCACCGTGCAGCTCAGTGCCAACGTGGCGGATCTGATCCGTGATGGCCTGGACACCTTCGAGACCCTGTCCGAGCTGCAGGTCCCGGAGACCGCGGAATTCCGCAACGACAAGATCCGCGAGGAATTCCGCCGTCTGACCGACCGGCTGGAACGATGAATGGCAGGAAGACCTCCCCGACGCGCAACGCGTCCTGACCCTGTCCCGTCCTCTCAGCCTCGCGGCTGATGGTGTACCCACAGGTGGGTGGCGCCGATCACCGCCGCCGGGACCAGCAGCAGGTTGACCACCGGCACCATCGCCAGGACCGTCGTGCCGGCGCCGAACGCGAGGGTCTCTGGACGGCGCCGGCCCAGGCCCTTGCGGATCTCGGCAAAGGTGAACCCGTCGTTGGCCTGCGCCGGCTCCTGGAACTCCACCGCGAGGACCCAGCTGCCGAACACGAACCAGGCGAGCGAGGCCAGCAGGTTGAGGCCGGGTATCACGGTAATCAGCAGCACCGGGATGAACAGCAGCGCGTAGTAGCCGAACTTGCGCAGGGCGGTGGCCGTGGCGTGGCCCATCTCCCCCGCCAGCGAGCGCGCGGGCTGGCGTGGTTCGTGGCCGAGGCCCCGGGCGGCGCGGTAGGCCAGCGGTCCCGAGAACGGACTGGCGATGATCGCGGCCAGGGCCACCGCGGAGACCCCGAAGCCTACCAGCAGGGTCAGCACGAACAGTGGCCAGAGCAGCCAGGCGAGCCAGTCCCAGCCGGCCGGCAGCCAGGTGTCCAGCAGGATCTCGAAGCCGAATCCGGCGGCGACACCGACCCCGATGATGACCCCGATGTTGATCAGCAGCGGACCGATGACGAGGCCGCGCAGGCCCGGGTCGAACACGCGCGCCAGCCCGCGAAACGGCGCGAGGAACGCGAACAGGGCGTTCATCCCGCCTGCCACTGGGCCAGCCATCGGGGAATCTCTGCGGCGGGCATCGGGCGTGCGATGCCGTAGCCCTGGACGACCTCGCAGCCGAGTTCCCGCAGGCGCTCGCCCTGCTCGGGGGTTTCCATGCCTTCGGCGATGATCTGGCGCTGGAACACCTGGGCGAGCTGTATGATGCCTTCCAGCAGGGCGAGGTCGTCGGGGTCCTCGAGCATGTCGCCGACAAAGCTGCGGTCGATCTTGACCACCTGTACCGGGATGCGCTTGAGGTAGGAAAGCGACGAGTAGCCGGTGCCGAAGTCGTCCAGCGAGAACTGCACGCCCAGCTTGGCGCAGCGTTCGATCACGCGCGAGACGTGGGCGAGGCTGGCGAGGGCGCTGGATTCGAGGATTTCCAGTTCCAGGCTGTTGGCGGGCAGATCGGGGAAATGTCCGAGCAGCCCGGCGATCTGCTCGGCGAAGTCCGGCTCCTGCAGGTGCAGCGCGGGGACGTTCACGCTGACCGGCAGGTGGATGCCGCCTGCCTGCCAGGCACTGACCTGCGCGAGGGCCTGTTCCATCACCCAGCGGCTGACATCCACTTCCAGCGGCTGTTCCAGCAGGTCGTCGAGGAAGGCGCCCGGGGGCAGCAGTCCGCGTTCGGGATGTTGCCAGCGGATCAGGGCCTCCGCGCCGATGACCTCGCGGGTACGCAGGTTCACCTTGGGCTGGTAGAACAGCACGAACTCCTCGCGTTCCAGCGCGAGCTTCAGCCGTTCGAGGGTCTCGTGGCGATCGCGCAGGCGACGATCCCCGGCGGCGTCGAAGAAGTACGGCCGGTTCTTGCCCTGCAGCTTGGCCTGGTAAAGGGCCTGGTCGGCCTGACGCAGCAACTGTTCGCCGTCCACGTCCTCGTCGGCCTGCGGATAGGTGGTCACGCCGATGCTGGAATTGCAGCTCAGGTTCTGCCCGTCGATCGGGATCGGCCGCTGCAGCGTGCGCAGCAGCTCGTCGATCAGGGCGCGGCACTGCTCGTCGCTGTCCAGATTGACCAGGACCAGGACGAATTCGTCGCCGGCCAGCCGGGCCACGGTGTCGCCCTCGCGGCGACCGGCCTCCAGCCGCCGGGCGAGTTCCAGCAGCATCCGGTCACCGGCCGCGTGTCCCCACTGCTCGTTGATGTCCTTGAAGTCGTCCAGGTCCAGGTACGCCACGCACACCCGGCGGCTTTCGCGCGTGGCGAGCTGCATGGCCTGGCGCACACGGTCGAGCAGCAGGACGCGGTTCGGGAGTTCGGTCAGCGGGTCGTAATGCGCGAGGAATTCGAGCCTCTCCTGGTATTCCCGGCGTTCGGTGATGTCGGAGAACAGGCCCACGTAGTGCAGCAGCTCTCCGTGTTCGTCGCGTACCGCGCTGATGGTGCCCAGCTGCAGGTAGAGCTCGCCGTTCTTGCGCCGGTTCCACAGTTCGCCGTGCCAGTAGTCGTTTTCCCGCAGGTCCTGCCACATCCGGCGATAGAACGCTGCGTCCTGGCGTCCGGAACCGAGGATCGACGGGTTGTGACCCTCGACCTCTTCCGGTGTGTACCCGGTCAGCCGGGTGAAGGCCTCGTTGACCATCAGGATCCGGGACTGCGGGTCGGTGATGATGATCGCCTCGTTGGCGCTGGTGAACACGCTGGCGGCGAGTTTCTGGCGTTCCCGCGCCCGCTTGTGTTCGCTGATGTCGCGGAACCGGGTGACCGCGCCGGTCCGGACCCCTTCCTGGTACAGCGGCCGGCTGGAGACCTCCACCGGGATCAGGCGGCCATCCTGATGGCGGAAGGTTTCCTCGCCCTCGAAAACCTGCCCCGTGGTCACGCGCTGGCGGATGGGGCAGTCGCGCTCATCGGGGTACAGGTTGCCCGCGTGACGATGGAACTGGGTGTGGGCGTCCTTGCCCAGCAGGTCCTCCGGCCGATAGCCCAGGATCTCGCTGGCCGCGGGGTTGATGAAGGTGATGCGGCCCGCCTCATCCTGGGCGTACAGGCCCTCGGCCATGGTGTTGGTGATGGCCTGCTGGTAGGCGCGCTGGTTGCGCAGACGTTCACGGGAAGTCACCAGCCGCAGCAGCAGGAGCAGGGCCAGGCCGATCAGCAGCGTGGCGCCCAGCGCGGCGGCGGCGAATTCGCGCCGGAACACGCCAGTCAGCGGGTCCGGGGTGTAGGCGACCACATAGGCCACGCGGTCCCCGGCCGGATCGGTGATCGGCAGCAGATTGGCCGCCCAGGTCGCGCCCTCCAGCCCGACGGAGAGCACCCCTCGCGCCCCCGCATCGATCGCCTCGGCGGTGCGCGGGTCATCGGCCAGCTGCTGGCTGATCGCACGGATCTCTTCCGACGGCGGCCGGGGCGAGTCGGGAAACACCAGACTGGTGTCCTCGATGACGTAATCCGGGTGCAGGCAGGAGGTCTCGTACAGCGAGAGGAAACCCGGCGGCACCTTGTCCTCCACTGCGTCGCGCCGCAGGATCAGCTGGAACTCCCGGGTTTCGTCCAGCTCGTTCATCATCTCGCGGACGTAGCGAAACGGGATGCTGAACTCCACGCTGCCGACGAATTCGTCCCCGTCGTGCAGCGGATAGACATAGCGAAAACCGGACAGCGAGCGCCCGGTCTCGAACCCGGCCGCCGGTTCGCGGGTGCGGTGAACTTCGCGGATCAGTGGTCGCGTCGCGTACAGATCATCACCGAGGTATTCCGGCGAGAAAAAGCGCAGAAAGCTGATTCCCTCGGCGGTGTGGAAATGCAGTTGCCGCAGTTCGCCTTCGCGCAGGCGGTCATAGGTTGGCCACAGGGTGCGATACAGCCGCCCGCGCAGGCGGGCGCGCTCCGCCTCGTCCTCGGCCTGCTGGCCCGCGCGCAGCAGTTCCACGACCTCGGTGCGATTGACTGCCTCGCGGAAGTACGCCTGCGCGGCGAGGTCAAAACTGTTGACCGCGGCCTGGTAGGCGGTGTCGAGCGTCGCGGTCTGGCGCTGTTCGTGCATGCCGGCCTTGTCCTGCCAGTTCAGATACAAAAACAGCAGGACGAGCACCCAGGCCGCCGCGGCCAGCAGCCAGATGATACGACGGTCCAGGGTCATGGTGCGGGGGCCGTCAGGTCGGGGAGCCCGAGCTCGGGAATCGCGACCTCGCCGTGCAGCCGCCGTACCGCCGCGTAATCCTCATCGTCGACCGCCTGCGCGCCGTAGCGCAGGCTTTCGCCCCATTCGGCCATGCGTTCGGCGTCCTCGTCCGATTCTGCGGGCCGCAGACGAACCAGCGCCTCGCGCAGTTCCTGCAGCCGTGCGTCGCTGACGGTATCGCGATTGGCGACCAGAGCGAAGCCGGGCAGCGGTTCGCTCTCGGCCACCGTCACCAGGCCCAGGTGCGCATAATTGCGCGCGATGTGGGTCTTCAGCCCGCCGGCCAGGGCCTCGCCGCGCACCACGGCGAGGGCCACGTCGTCGTGGTGGCCGAGGTAGCGGTAGTCGGTGGCCGCGAGCCGGGTGCCGCCGTCGCGCAGCAGGTGCGCGGTGGCCAGATAGCCGCAGGTGGACAGGGGCTGGGTCAGTGCCACCGGCTGGTCGGTCAGATCGTCGAGCGGGCGGCGCTCGTCGGCGAACATCACCACCGAGCAGGTGTACTGCGCCTCACCTCCGGGTTCGCGGAAGGCCACCACCGGTGTGGCCTCGGGGTAGCGGGCGCGCAGCGAGACATAGGGCAGGGGACCCAGATAGGCCAGGTCCACCGTGCCGTTGTGGAAACGTTCGAGGATCTCGTCGTAGTCCGTGGCGTAGCGGATCTCGAAATCGACCTCCAGTTCCTGGCTCAGGTACTCGAGCATCGGCTGCGTCTCGCGCATCACCGTTTCCGGATCCTGCATCGGCAGCGGGGCAAACCGCAGGGTTCCGGCGAAGGCCAGACCGGGCAGCAGCCCGCACACCAGAAGCGGGATCCGGAAAAGTCGTGCGTTCAGCATGGACACAGGCTAACACTACTTCGGCGATGCGACGGCCAGGCAGGCGGCGCGTGCCCCGTGGCGTTGGATCACGGTCCATTCCTCGATGTACAGACCGGCGGCATCCAGCTGGGCGCGGAAGTCTTCCTCGTAGGTGACGCGGCCGAAGTCGATGCTGGTAAGCCTGCGCAGGGCGGGCTTGAGCCGCTCCAGCACCGGCGATCGGCGCTGCTGGATGGTCTGGGTGAAGTAGATCCGCCCGCCCGGGCGCAGCAGGCCGATGCAGTGGCGCAGGGCCCCGACCGGGTCGGGCAGTAGCATGAAACTCCCGGAGAAATACACCGCGTCGCAGGGCTCGCCGTTGTGGTCGTACACCGACCGCCAATGCACCGTGACCCGGTCGGACAGCGCCGCTGCCGCGACCTGCCGGCGGGCACGGTCGATGTAGTCGGCGTCGATGTCGATGCCGGTCACGGTGAGGTCCTTCTGCCTGACGGTGTCCGTATTGGCCAGCAGCGCGCCGGCGGTGCCGATGCCGACGTCCAGCAGGTACGCGCCCGGCGGCAGACGCTCGAGGACCGCGGCGTACCAGCGCGCGGTCATGCGCAGGATCAGGCTGTCGTAGACCAGGCTGCGGAACATGCGGGCAGGATACCGGATCGGTCGTGGCGGCGCGGCCCCCTGCATATGGAGGGGTTGCCGGGGCGGGGGACCGTTTAAGCTCCCGGGCGACGGGCCATGACGGCCCGCGAACTTCCTGCCGGAGTGCTTGCATGCGTGATCGGGTACTGGTGACTTCCCTTCTGCTGGTCGCCGTGAACGGCCTTCCACTGGCCGGCGTGGTGTTCTTTGACTGGACGGTCTACGAGGTCCTGCTGCTGTTCTGGGCAGAGAACCTGGTGATCGGCCTGTTCACCGTGACCCGGTTCGTGACCCTCGCACGCCGCAAGGGCGAGAACCGCGCATGGTTCATGGCGCCGTTCTTCCTGTTCCATTACGGCATGTTCACCATGGTCCACGGCATTTTCGTGGTGACGATGTTCCGGCCCGATGACCATGCTGCGTCCGACTTCGGCCTGATGATCCCGTTTCTGGCGCTGCTGCTGAGCCACGGCACGTCCTATGTGCTGAACTTCATCGGCCGGCGCGAGTACGAGAGCGTGACCGCCAACGAGGTGATGGTCGCGCCGTACAAGCGGATCGTCGTCCTGCATGTCACCATCCTCGCCGGCGGCGGACTGGTTACGTATCTGGGGTCGCCCATGGCGGCGCTGGCCCTGCTGGTGGTGCTCAAGACCGCGATCGACGTGTTCACGCATGTGCGCGAGCACCGCAGAAAGCGTGCCGCCGAACGCCGCGAGCGCGAGACCGGCCGCGCCGACAGCCACGTGTTCCGCCTGTGGGAGAGCCCGGCCGCGGCGACGGAAACCGCCGCGCGCCCGGCCACCGCCGATCCCGATGATCTGGTCGCGGAGCTGCGCCCCCAGCTGCAGGAGCTGGAACAGACCCGCCGCTCACTGCGACGGGGCGCCATCCTGCGCCTGATCGCGATCGTTCTGGTGCTGCTGGTGGGCGTGAACGGCGCGATCTATCTGCTGGGTGGGGGCCTCGATGAAGGACTGGAGGCCGTGCAGCCGTTTCTGGCTTTCGCCAGCACCGCCGCGGTGATGGTGCTGTTCGTCCTGAGCTTTGCCCTGTTTCGCCGGGCGCAGCAGAAATGGGAAAGCGAGGCCTGTACGGTACTGGTCCCCCGGGTTGCCGAGGCGACCGGCCGGGGGCTGGATTACCGCATCGACGTCAACGCTCGGGAATGGGTGCAACCGTGGGTGACCCTGGGTCTGATCCGGCACTGGAATTCGGGCGGGGCGCAGCATCGGTTCTCGGGGGGTCGCCAGGGTCTGCAGTTCGAGGCGGTTCACGCCGATCTCAAGTACCGCAGTGGCGGGAAGAACAGCAGTACGGAACAGGTCTTCAGCGGGTTGCTGTTCCGCGTGCGCACCGATGGCGACGTCAACCCGGGGGTGGCGGTAAACCCCAACTCCTCCGTGCTGGCGCGTGCGCTGAGCGGGCAGACGGTCCCCACCGGGGACGAACGCTTTGATGAGGCCTTCCTGGTGGGGCCGGAGGAGGGGGCCAGTGTCGATGCCGGACACGTGCGCGCGACCCTGCCCCGGGAGCTGCGCGAGGCCCTGCTGACCCTGCGCGAAGTGGATGACAAGGTGATCGCAGTCAGCGTCGGGCTCAAGTACGACGCGCTTTATCTGGCCCTCTGGCTGAGCGAGGAACGCCGCGTGCTGGGCCCGTTGCGGGTCATGCAGGGTGCGCGGTTCCTGGACGTGGGCCATGTGATGAGCGGGCAGTCGCGGCTGGACTCGGGCGTGCGCGCGATGCTCGCCGACATGGAGCTGATCGACCGCGTGCTTGCGCATCTGCAACCGGCACTGCAGGGCACGGGACCTCGCTCCGCCTGACGCCCGTTTTTCCTTCCCCCGTTCCCCAAGCACCCCGAAACCCTGCACCGCAATGGTTCAGGGCGCGGGGTGTTGCCCCCTGATGTCGCAGCGTGGCGCCGGGTCTTTGAAGACGCGGGGCCCTCTTGTGATTTAAGTTTCATTTTTCCGGGACATTAAATCCGTCACGACAATCAGAATATTCCGGCTTGTACCGCACCCGGATGCCTGGACACTCCGTAAGCATGATCATGCCGCCACCGGCATAGTTTCAAGGTAGTCGGCACGGACCTGCGCCGGCGACCGGAACCCATGGCGCTCCAGCAGCCAACCTTGGTTATATTGCTCTTTCCAGCGCTGCAGGGCCTCGTTGAGCTCCGCCACGTTGCGGGCCCCATGGCACCAGAGCAGCTGCTCCTTGAGGGTGCGGAAGAACCTCTCGATGACGCCGTTGCCCTCCGGGGCGTAGACGAACGCCGGCGAGGACTCGAGGCCGAGGAAGCGCAACTCCTGCTGGAAGACATCGCTCAGGTATTGGCTGCCATGGTCGTGGCGCAGGGCCAAGCCGGCAGCGATACCCTGGTGAAATCCCCCGAAGATCCTTCGCACTGCCTGGCGCAGCGGCTCCAGCGCCTCGAAGCGGGTCCCAGGGCGGGCCGCGTGGATCCCCAGGCACTCGGCGTTGTAGTGGTCCACGACGGCGAAGACCGTCACCTGCCCGCACTCCGGCAGGAACGTCGCGGTGGCATCGGTCGCCCACATCCGGTTCGGCGCCTCCGTGATGATGGTGCCGTCGTGCACATCGGGGCCGAGGTTGCGCCGGGCCCGGTACGGGGCGAGCAGCCCGTGCTCGCGCATCACCCGCAGAACCCGCTTGCGGGAGGTGTAGATCCCTTGCAGCTGGCGCAGCCTGGCCCAGACCTTGCGGTGGCCCTCGCCGGTGAACTCGCTGCCCTCGATGACCGCCCGGATCTCCTGGTGCAGCTGCTCGTCGCTCAGCCTCGGCCGGGGACCCGGCCTCCGCTTGCGATGAGCCGGTGCAGCGCGCTGTGCGCCGCTGTGACGGCGGGCATAGAACGTCGAGCGGGGGATGCCCCATTCCTGACAGAGCCGGGCGACACCGAAGGGCCGGCGCTGAGAGACCGAGCACGCCCGGCTCATGAGCTCGATCTCCCCGGGGCCAAAGGGCGCCCCTCCTTGAGGCGACTGACCGCCTCGCGGGAGGCCTCCAGGTCCATGGTCAGCTCCCCGACCTTGGCCTGGAGCTCCCGGATCTGCTCATCGCGCGGATCGTGCGTGCTGCCGCCCTTGAGCCCGGCCTCGCCGGCGGCGAGGAAGTCCTCCCGCCACTGGCTGATCCGAGCCGCCGTGACCCCGTACTCCCGGCTCAGGGCCTCGAGGTCCTCCCCGCGCAGCAGGCGCAGGACCACCTCCGTCTTGCGCTTGGAGGAGAACCGGCCCTTATCCCGCTTGCCGTTGTTCTGGTTGCTCTTGGCCTTCTTGCTGCTCATCTGACACCTCCGTCTTGGTCCAGGTGGGGGCAGTCAAAGGCTCAGGGCGCCCTGACTATACCCCCGGGGGAGGTGTCCAGGCCAAACGGGGTGCGGAGGA
>NZ_KB906481.1:19538-56699 GCF_000381405.1 Thioalkalivibrio sp. ALE20 | reverse complement strand
CTCGATGCTCTTGCCGGTGGAGTTGTCGGTCAGCGTGACGGTCTTGCTCATGGAACGGCCTCGCGTGGAATCGATGATGGCGACCAGACCCGAATGGTAAACCAATCGTTCCGCGGCCACAGCCGCACATGTGCACGCTAGCGTTGGCACCCCGGGTTTTCCGAGACAAGGCGCGTCGCGCAGCGGGTAGTGGTTCTACCCGCAAGCGGCGCAACGCAGGATCGGGGAACCCGGGGCGCCAACCCCGAAGGGGCTCGGCCGCTTTTGCGCGCGCACGGCGTTGCGGCTCCCTTGTGCAGAATGACTGCACGGCGGTCGCCGCGCCTTGTTCGCACGCAAAAGCGACTCGAGCGCGAGCGTGCACATGGATCAGCGTTTCCCTAGAATCCGGGACATGGAACGAGATGCCGAATTCCAGCGCCTGCAGGGCGTGCTGCAGACCCACCCCGAGCTGGAGCTGGTGATGCTGTTCGGCTCGCTGGCCCGCGGCACCGCGACCGCCGACAGCGATCTCGATATTGCCGTAAGCGCCGGTGCCCCGCTGGACGTGGAGGCGCGTATCCGGCTCATCGACGAGTTGGCCCTGGTCGCCGGTCGCCCCGTCGACCTTGTCGATCTCACCCGCGCCGGCGAGCCGCTGCTCGGGCAGATCATGACCACCGGCGTGCGTCTGTGGGGCAGTGACGAGGCCCAGGCCCGCTTCCTGACCCGCCATCTCTTCGATCAGGCCGATTTCCTGCCATATCGTGATCGCATCCTCGCCGCGCGGAGGAATGCATGGATCAACGGGTGATCGAACAGAAGATCGAGACCCTGCGCTACTGCGTCGAGCGCGTGGCCCGGCGTTGCCCGGGCAATCCCGATGAACTGGCGTCCGATCCGGATGCCCAGGACATCATCGCCCTGAATCTGGCGCGCGCTGTCCAGCAATGCGTCGATGTGGGCGCCCACCTGCTCATATCCAGGGCCTATCCTCCGCCGGACACCATGGGGGAGACCTTCGAGCGGCTGGACTGAGCCGGTTCAGCGGGTGTGGCGCTGGCGCAGGAGGTCGCGTTCGGCGAGGTGGGGAGTGTGCTGCAGGCCCTCGCCCGGGTGGCGCAGGGCGCGGCCGGTTTCGATCGCGGGGTGATGGTCCCGCAGGGCCGTGCGGATCTCGGCGTGGCGTCGTTCCAGGGCGTCGGGGCCGGTGTCCACCAGCAGCAGGCCGAACCGGTTGCCGGCGATACGCGCCACACGGTCGCCGGGGAGCAGCAGGCCCTGCAGGATCGGTCCGAGCTCCGCCAGCAGCCGGTCGCCCTGGCCGATGCCCGCCTCCCGATTGATGGCCTCCAGATCGGTGACCTCCGCGAGGACCACCGCGCAGGGCTGCCCGTTGCGCTGGCAGCGCTCTTCCTCGCCTTCCAGGGCCATGTCCCAGCCGCGTCGGTTCAGGGTGCCGCTCACCGGATCGGAGCCGGGCAGCAGGGCCGTGGCCTGGCGTTCGCGGTCGAGGATGTCGTTCTCGCGCTGCAGGGCCAGCAGGTGGCCTGCGGTGTCGGCCAGGGCCTCCAGGGCGGTGTAGCGGTCGTGGAGCTGCGGGTCCACGGGCTCGGGGTGCACGCCGCACAGAGTGCCGAACAGGTTCCCGTCGCGGTCGTGCAGTGGAAAACCGACATAGGCGCCCACCGGGAGCTGGTGGTTCACCGGCGCGTCGCGATAGACGGGGATCCCGCTCGTATCCGGGGCGATGGACGGGGCGTCGCCACAGGCCATGTGGATGCAGCAGGAGCCGTGCCAGTCGAGGACGACGCCCGGGGCGATCGTGTCGCCCTGGTCCAGGGCGTGCAGGATGATCCAGTCGCGTCCTTCGACCCGGGTCAGCAGCCAGGTGTCCAGCGGGGCTATGGCGTACAGCGCGTCCATCAGCGAACGGACGGCGCCGGAGAAGGCGTCGGTGCCGGGCTCGGTGTGCTGCGGCGGGCGGGGATTCGGGGCTTCCATGCGCGGATTCCGGGTCGGGTTGTCGGGGGGACCGGCCGTGATGATCAGAACCGGGGCAGGTCCGGGTGCGGTGGTTGCGCCGAGCGCACGTGCTGGCGGCCGAATTCGGCGCAGCGTGCCAGCGTGGGCACCGCCTTGCCGGGGTTCAGCAGGCCGCGGGGATCGAATGCGCTGCGCAGGGCATGGAACTGCTCCAGCTCGGCGGAGGCGAACTGCACGCACATGCCGTCCAGCTTTTCCACCCCCACGCCATGCTCGCCGGTGACCGTGCCGCCCACCGCCACGCACAGCTCCAGGATCGCCTCGCCGAAGGTCTCGGCGGTCTCGATCTGGCCCGGCTGGCTGGCGTCGTAGAGGATGAGCGGGTGCAGGTTGCCGTCGCCGGCGTGGAACACGTTGCACACGCCCAGGCCGTGTTCGGCGGAGAGCGCATCGATGCGTTCGAGCACGTACCCGAGCTGGTGACGCGGGATGGTGCCGTCCATGCAGTAGTAGTCGGGCGAGATGCGGCCGGCGGCGGGGAAGGCGGCCTTGCGTCCGGCCCAGAAGCGCGTGCGCTCGGCATCGTCCTGCGCGGTACGGACCTCGGTCGCGCCCAGCCCCAGCAGTTTTTCGCGCACGAACATCACGCTCTCGGAGACCTCGCTGTTGCTGCCGTCCAGCTCGCACAGCAGGATGGCCGCGGCATCCACCGGATAGCCGGCATGGACGAAGTCCTCGGCGGCGCGGATCGCGGCGTTGTCCATCATCTCCAGACCCGCGGGGATCAGTCCGGCGGCGATGATGCCGGCCACCGCGGCGCCGGCGGTCTCCACGTCGTCAAAGCTCGCCATCAGCACCTGGGTGCGTTCGGGGCGCGGCAACAGGCGCACGGTGACCTCGGTGACGATTCCCAGCATGCCCTCGGAGCCGATCAGGAAGGCCAGCAGGTCCAGGCCTTCGGTATCCAGGGTCTTGCCGCCGACGCGGATGACTTCACCGTCCAGGGTCACGAACTCCAGCCCGGTCACGTTGTGGACCGTGAGGCCGTATTTCAGGCAGTGCACGCCGCCGGCGTTTTCGGCTACGTTGCCGCCGATGGAGCAGGCGATCTGCGACGAGGGGTCGGGGGCGTAGTACAGACCGGCCGGGGCGGCGGCCTCGGAGATCGCGAGGTTGCGTACGCCCGGCTGGACCACCGCGCAGCGGTTGTCGGCATCGATCTCGAGGATTCGGTTGAAGCGCGCCATCGACAGCAGCAGGCCCTCGGCGCTGGGCAGCGCGCCCCCGGACAGGCCCGTGCCCGCGCCGCGCGGCACCACCGGCACGCCGTGCTCGCGGCAGGCCGTCAGGCACCGCTGGAGCTCGTCCATGCTGGCGGGCAGGGCGACCGCGCCGGGGACCTCGCGAAAGGCGGAGAGTCCGTCGCATTCGTAGGCGCGGCGCTCGCTTTCCTCGACGATCAGCGCCTCGGGCGGCAGCTGCTCGCGCAGGGTGTCGATCACGGCGGCCAGACCGGGCTGAGGGGTGGTTACGGCACTCATGACCGTGATGGTAGACCGTTGCCCGCCGGCCGGGACAATTCCGCAGTTTCCGGAGGGCTCACGCGAGCCGGTCCAGGGGGAAGGCGCGGGCGTCGTGCAGGGCGGCGGCCAGGTGGGTGGCGTAGTGGTCCACCAGGGCCGCGCCCTCGGCGGCGGTGGCCGCTGCCGCATTCCCGGTGGTGCCGGCGGGGTTGAGGTCGCCGGCCAGCCAGGCGAATCCGGCCGGTCCCTCCGGGCGCAGGACCTCCAGCGAGGCCTCCAGCTCCTCGCCCAGCGATCCCGCGTGGCGGGCCTCGGCGTCGTGTACGCTGGCGGGCGCCAGATGACGCATCATCGCCGTCTCGATGCGCCCGCCGTGCAGGCCATGGCGTTGTTCGGCGGCCGGGATGCTGGCCTGCGCCGGCGGATCCTGGAGAAAGTAATGATGACGCACGATCAGCATGCGGTGGCGGCGGCGCAGTTCCAGCGCTGCGGTGTCGGCCACCGCCCGGTTGCCGCCGTGACTGTTGTGCAGCACCAGGCGGCGCACGCCGGCGCCGGCCACGGCCCGGCCGGTTTCCACCAGCACGCGGATGGCGGTCTCCGGTGTCAGGCTCAGGGTGCCGGCGAAGCGGGCGTGCTCGGGGCTGGCCAGGATCGCCAGCGGCGGCAGGGCCAGCAGGGGGAAATCCGCGGGAAGCCGCGCCCACGCCGCCTGCAGCAGGCCCTCGCCGATGCGCAGGTCGGTGTCCAGCGGCAGATGCGGCCCGTGCTGTTCGATGGCTGCCAGCGGCAGCACGGCCACCGGGTCGCGGCCGGCCAGTTCGGCGGCCTCGGCGGTGGTCAGGTCCTGCCAGCGGGGCAGGGGGCGGGGCGCGTCAGGATCGTGCATGCGGCATGCGCAGGCGGGCGTAGAGATCGCCGGAGCCGTAATCCGCGGCGTGGGCCTCCAGCCACAGCCGCACCCGGCCCCGGTCCTGCCAGCGGGCGAAGCGGTATTCGCGCTGCTCGCCGGCGATCACGTTGAATTCGTAGTCGCCCAGCTCGGCCAGGCGTTCCATGCCGGCGATTGCGATGTCCAGCGCGCCGGCGACGAACTCCAGCGACAGCGCCGGGATCGGCTGTGACAGCCCGGCCAGCACCTCGACTTCATAACCTTCGGCGTCGATCTTGCAGAACGCCGGCATGCCGTATTCGGCGATCAGGTCATCGAGGGTGATGACCGGCACCTGCACATGATCTTCCCAGCGCACGCGGCGGAAGCCGTCGTTGCGCCGCGGCAGCTCGTCGGTCCAGCGCGGGGACAGCGTGGAGACCGTGGGGGTCCGGTGGCTGATGTACAGGTCGGCCGTGCCGGGCTCGGCGCCCACCGCCTCGCCGCGCACGGTTACGTTGCGCCGCCGGCCGGGCCCGCGCTCGAGCCAGCGGCGCAGGGCAGGCTGTGGCTCCACCGCGATCACGTGGCCGCCGAGGCGGGAGAAGGCCAGCGTGCGATCCCCCAGATGGGCGCCGATGTCGAACACCCGGTCGTCGCGCCCGATGAACGGACGGTACAGCCGGCGCAGGGCCCGCTGGCGCCCGGGGCGCCGGTAGATCGCCAGCGAGCGCAGCAGGCCGAGGGTGGCGTTCAGCCGCTCGCGAGCGGCCGGAGACGGGTCGGGATTCGGGGGCGCGTCCATGCTTCCCAGCTTAGGGAAACGCGGATCCATGTGCACGCCCGTCCGGTCTTGTTCGCCTGCAAGCAGGCTCCTACGGGCGCGCAGCGGCTGGGTCGGGAGGGTTTGGCAGCAGATCCTGTGCAGCCCGTTCCAGTTTGCAGGCGAGCCGTGTAGCGGGCCGCCATCGCCGCCCGGTTTTCCACCGGGCGGGGCGTTTCCACCAGCAGGTCGATATCGCCACCGCGGGCCGCATCGTCGACGCGCGATCCGAACAGATAAACGTTACAGTCCCCGAACAGTTCGTGGGCGGTGTGGTGGATCGTTTTACGCTGGTCTTCGCTCAATCGCATCGTGGTCCTCCGGGTCCCGGATGGGATTGTAGGCCGAGTACGGGCCGGAACGCTCGGGGGCGGGGCCGGTCCCAATGGACATTGCGTATTCCGGCTGGAGAAGCTTGATGAGGCTGATTCCGAATTGTGAGTGGCGGACCCTCGTGGCGCCGTCGTTGCTGGCCCTGACGGCCACCGTGTTCGCTCTGGGGCCCTCTGCACCCCATGCAGATGTGCCATCGGGCGCGGATTGTGTGCAGCCCGGCCAGTGGGCCACGCCGGAGGGCGGGGACGTGGACGCCGCGGCGCTGTTCGCCGAACTGGCCGGCGCCGATGCGGTGCTGCTGGGCGAGACCCACAACCGCATGGACCACCATCGCTGGCAGGTCGGCACCCTGGCCGCGCTGCACGGCCAGCGTCCGGACATGGTGATCGGTCTGGAGATGCTGCCGCGCTCGGCGCAGCCGGTGCTGGATGACTGGGTGGCGGGCGAACTGGACGAGGAGCGGTTCCTGCAGGAAAGCGACTGGTTCGAGCACTGGGGCTTCAACCCGCGGCTGTACTGGCCGATCCTGCATTTCGCGCGGGTGCACGACGTCCCGCTGGTGGCGCTGAATGCCGAGCGCGACCTGGTGCGCCGCCTGGGCCACGAGGGCTGGGACAGCGTGCCCGCCGACGAGCGCGACGGGGTCTCCGCCCCGGCCGAACCCGCCGATGCCTATCGCGAATACCTGGAGGAGGTGCTGGCGCGCCATCCGGCCGCACCGGGGGGCAGCGATGCGTTCATTGGCACCCAGCTGGCCTGGGACCGGATGATGGCCGCGGCCATCGCCGGGGTGATCGAGGCGGGCGGTGACCAGCCGCCGCTGGTGGTCGGGATCATCGGCTCCGGCCATCTGGAATACGGCCACGGCGTGCCGCACCAGCTGGCGGATCTGGGCGTGGCCAACGCTCCGGTACTGCTGCCGCGCGAGAGCGACGGGGCGTGTACGGGGCAGGACCCGGAGCTGGCGCGGGCGGTGTTCGGCGTGCAGGGCGGCGAGCGCTTCCAGCCGCTGACCCCGATCCTGGGGGTGCAAATGCAGCGCCCCGAAGAGGGCGACGGGGTGGAGATCCGCGGCGTGATGCCCGATTCGGTGGCCGGCGCCGCCGGCATCGAGAGCGGCGACCGTCTGGTCGAGGCCGGTGGCCGCGCGGTGGACACGCCGGCCGATCTGCAGCGCATCGTTCAGGCCGTGACCCCGGGCACCTGGTTGCCGCTGGTGCTGGAACGTAACGGCGAGCGCCAACGGGTGATCGCGCGCTTCCCCTGGCAGGAGAGCGCGGGGGCGCGGCCGGCCGCGGGGAACGGTCACTGATGGCCCGCCTGCGGCGTACCCCGGGGCACAATCGGCCCGGCACCGCCGCGCTGGCGTGCCTGCTGAGCGTGCCGTTTGCGGGGTGGGCGGCACCGGTCGTCGCCGGCGACCCGCCCGCCCGCGAACTGACGATCGAACTGTTCCCCGCCGAGCAGCGGCTGCAGGGGCGTCTGAGCCTGCCCGCCGCGATGCTGGAAGACGCGGACGGGGAGCTGCGCTTTCGCTTCGCACGCGGTTTGCGGGTGGACGCCGTGGAGCGGGGCGGGCACGCGCTGAACCACGAACACAGCGACGCGGGATACCTGCAGGTGACGCTCGATGGCGACGGGGACCTCGCCGGGGACGTCTCACGCGGGCCGCTGGTCATCGAATACCGTGCCCGGCTGCAGGCCCCGGAGGACGCCGGCCCCGGGGGCGGATTCCTCGGCGCGGCCGGCGGCTTCCTGCCGGCGGGGGCCGCCTGGTATCCGCGGCAGCCGGAGGCCGAACCCGCGCCGGTGCGCCTGGAGGTGCTTGCGGCCGATGGCCATCGCGTCGTGGCCTCCGGGTCGTGGCGCGAGGAGGCCGCTGAAGACGCGGCCACCGGGGACGCGGACGCGGAGGGCGTGACCCGCGCGGTGTTCGAGCATCCCGGCGGGCGTGCGCTGGCGCTGGCCAGCGGCCCCTGGGAGGAGGGGCGCAGCGAGACCGCCGATGGCGTGGAGGTGCGCACCCTGTTCCCGGCGGAGCTGGAGGGCGCGTTCGGCGCGACCTACCGCGAGAAGACCGTGGAATACCTCGAGCGCTTCAGCGACCTGCTCGGGCCGTATGCCTTCGACAGCTTCACCGTGGCGGCCAGCCCGGCGCCGGTGGGGCTGGCCTTCTCCGGATTCACCCTGCTGGGCGAACGGGTCATCCCGCTGCCGTTCATCCCGCACACCTCGCTGGGGCACGAGGTGCTGCACAACTGGTGGGGCACCGGGGTGTACGCCGATCGCCGCCAGGGCAACTGGACCGAGGGTCTGACCACCTTCATGGCCGATTACCGGTTCGCCGAAGAACGCGGCGAGGCGCGCGACGAACGGGGCCAGTGGCTGCGTGACTACGCCGCCCTGCCGGAAGGCGAGGACTACCCGCATGGCGAGTTCGTCGGCGGCAATGCCGGGGCCGACCGCATCGCCGGGTATCACCGCGGCGCGATGCTGTGGCGGATGCTCGAGGACCGCATCGGCGAGGCGGCGCTGCACGCGGGGCTGGCCGACTTCTACGCCGAATACCGGCATCGCGAGGCCGGCTGGCCGGAGCTGATCGCGGCCGTGGACGCGGCGACCGAAGATGATCTGGAAGCGTTCTTCGAGCAGTGGATCGGCCGGGCCGGCGCGCCGCGCCTGGCGCTGGAGAACCCGGCCGCGCGTGAAGACGCCGACGGCTGGCGTGTGACCGCGCGGCTGGCACAGGCGGATACCGACGATCCCTGGCGGGTGCGCGTGCCGCTGGTGGTCGAGTTCGCGGAGGATGACGGCCGGGAGACGCGGGAGACGCACTGGGTGGATCTGCAGGAGGCCGCCACCGAGCTGGAGCTGGAGCTGACCGGCGACGCGCGGCCCGCGCGCATCGCCGTGGACCCCGACTGGCGCGTGTTCCGCCACCTGATGGCGGAGGAGTACCCGCGCATCCTGCGCGAGGCGGAGCTGGACCCGGCGACCCGGGTGATCCCCCTCGGCGGGGCCGCGCCCGCCGAGCTGGCGCCGTGGCTGGGACGGGTGCCGGAGACGGCGGCCCCGGATACCGATCCCGATTCCGATTCCGGGGCGGGAGCCGAAGCACCGCGGGTGCTGCTGGGTTCGCGCGCGGCGGTCGCTGAATGGCTGGGCGAACGCGGACTGCCGACGCGCCCGCAGGAGGCGCACGCGGACACGGACGACCTGCCCGATGACGGGTCCGATGCCGGGGCCCTGGCCTGGACCGTACCGGAGACCGGCATCACGGTGATCGCGGCCGACTCGGCCGGCGAGCGGCGTGCACTGGCGGGTGCACTGCGCCATCGCGCGCAGGAGAGCTACCTTCTGCAGGACGATGGCGAGCCAGTGGCGCGCGGGCTGTGGCCGGTGCCGGGGCCCTGGCGCTCGCTGGCGGACTGAACTCCCCGGCCGCGGGCCCCGGGCCCGATCAGTACGGCAGGCGCTGGTGCTCGAAGTCGAACAGCCCGCCCGAGTCCTCGGGACCGAGGGCGTCCAGCACCTCCAGCAGTGCGCCGGTCGCGCGTTCCGGCGTCAGCACCTCGGGGGCGCGGGCGCGGTATGGCTCCGACAGCGGGGTCTCCACCGTGCCCGGCTGCAGCGCCGCCACCACCGCGCGGCGATGGCTGAAGCGCATCTCCAGCGCCGTGGTGCGCACGATCTGGTTGAGCGCGGCCTTGGAGGCGCGATAGCTCAGCCAGCCGCCGGAGTGGTTGTCAGCGATGGAGCCCACGCGCGCCGACAGCGTTGCCAGCACCGCCTTGCGGTCCTTCGGCAGCAGCCCCGCGAAGTGCTTGAAGATCAGCGCCGGGCCGATGGCGTTGACCGCGAAGGCCTGCGCCATCACCGCCGGATCGAGCTCGCGCAGGCGTTTTTCCGGCCGATGGCCGTCGATGGTGAGCACTCCGGTGGCGTCGATGATCAGGTCCCAGTCAGGCGCCTGCTCCGTCAGCCATGCGGCCGCGTGGCGGATGCTGTCCTCGTCGGTGAGCTCCAGCGGCGGATCGGTGGAGCGGCCCAGCGCCACGACCCGCGCGCAGTTCGGGTCGTTCTCCAGGTGGGTGACGAAGGCGCGGCCGAGGCCGCCGGTGGCGCCGATCACCACGGCGCGGAAGGGGGGTGCGAGTGAGTCCATGTTGCTGTGACCGCAGGCATCGCGATTCGATCCGTTCGTTTGCGTATGGCCTGTACCGGGACCGGGTCGTGTATGCTCTGCGCCGAGTGCAGACGGGAATCCGCGCATGAATTTCCTCCATACCCTTGGCCACGCCGCTCGCAACCTGGCCCCCATCGTGATCGTGGTGGTGGTGTTCCAGATGTTCGTGCTGCAGTCCGTGCCCGAGGGCGTGCTGTCCATGGCCATCGGTCTGGTGATCGTGGTCTTCGGGGTGGCGCTGTTCCTGCAGGGGCTGGAGATGGGGATCTTCCCCATCGGCAAGAACCTCTCCAACGCGCTGGCGCGGCGCGGCTCGCTGATCCTGCTGATGGCCTTCGGTTTTACCCTGGGCTTTGCCACGGTGATCGCGGAGCCGGCGCTGATCGCGGTGGCGGAACAGGCCGAGGTCATCTCCGAGGGGCACATCCAGGGCTTCATCCTGCGCCTGATCGTGGCGCTGTCGGTGGGCGCGGTGGTGGCGCTGGGCATCCTCCGCACCGTGCTCGGCCACCCGCTGCACTGGTACATCCTCACCGGCTACGTACTGGTGGTGCTGGTCACCTTCTTCGCGCCCGAGGAGATCGTGGGCCTGGCCTACGACTCCGGCGGCGTCACCACCAACATCGTGACCGTGCCGCTGGTGGCCGCGCTGGGGCTGGGGCTGGCCGCGTCGCTGGCCGGGCGCAACCCGCTGCGCGACGGCTTCGGCCTGGTGGCGCTGGCCGTGATGGTGCCGATGATCACGGTGCAGCTCTACGGCATCGTGGTGTTCGCCGGGGCCGACATCGACGGCCCGGCACCCGGCGCCGGCGACGGAGCGGCCATGGATACCGACACGGATCTGCCCGGGGCGGGCGAGGAACGCCACTTCCTCAGCGCCATGGGCATGGACCTGCTGCTGATGCTGCGCGACGTCGCGCCCATCATCGGCGTGATCGTGGTGTTCCAGTACTTCGTGCTGCGCAAGCACATTCCGTATCTGCCGCGGGTGCTCTTCGGCTTCGCCCTGGTGGTGTTCGGCCTGTATGCCTTCGTGGTCGGGCTCAAGCTGGGCCTGTTCCCGATCGGCGAGAGCATGGCGGAGCAGCTGATCGCCAACGACCGGTTCGTGTGGGTGTACCTGTTCGCGTTTGCGATCGGCTTTGCGACCACCATGGCGGAACCCGCGCTGATCGCCATCGGCCAGAAGGCCGAGGAAGCGGCCAAGGGCTCGCTGAAGGGCAGCGCGATCCGCATCCTGGTGGCGCTGGGGGTGGCCGTGGGCATCACCATCGGGGTGCACCGCATCCTCAGCGGGGACTCCATCCACCTGTACATCATGGCCGGGTATGTCCTGGTCATCGTGCTGACCATCCTCGCACCCAAGGACATCGTGGCGCTGGCATTCGACCTCGGCGGGGTGACCACCTCGGAGGTCACGGTGCCGCTGGTGACGGCGCTGGGGATCGGGCTGGCGACGCATCTGGAGGGACGCAACGTGCTGATCGACGGCTTCGGCCTGATCGCGTTCGCGTCCATCTTCCCCATCGTGACCGTGATGCTCTATGCCATCGCGGTCGATCTTTACGAACGCTTGATCCGCAAGGACAGGAGGGACACGGCATGAGATTCTCGGCCCTGGTGGCGGTGCTGCCCGACGAACTGGAACAAAAGGCCGTGGATGCGGCGCGCGAGGCCGGTGCCGCCGGCGTGACCATCATGGATGCGCGCGGCATCGGCGCGGAGGCGCGCAAGACCTTCCTCGGCATGACCTACGAGGGCAGCCAGTCGGTGTTGCTGTGGATTCTGGAGAAGCGCCTCGCGCTGACGGTGCTGAAATCACTGTTCCGCGAGCTTGGGCTGGACGAAGACCCGCGCGGGGTGGCCTTCATCACGGACATCTCGCATCTGGCGGGCATTGACCGGCGGCAGATCGACCGCTTCGAGGAACAGGTCAAGGACGAAATCTGACCCCAACTCCGACCGGAGGGAGACTTCATGCTGGTTCGCGACATCCTGACCGAGAAAGTCATCACCGTGGCCCCGCTGGCCCCGCTGCGCGAGGCCATGCAGCTGATGCGCGACAACAACGTGCGCTCGCTGGTGGTGGACAAGCAGCACCCGCACGATGCCTACGGCATCATCACCTACACCACCATCCTCAAGACCATCGTGGCCGAAGAGGGCGACATCGACCTGGCCAACGTGTACGACGTGGCCACCAAGCCGGTGATCACCGTGCCCGCGGAGATGGACGTCAAATACGTGGCGCGGATGATGGTCAACATGGACGTGCGCCGCCTGGTGGTGCTGGAAGGCAACCAGCTGGAGGGGATCGTCACCACCAGCGACATCGTCGGTTCCATCCTCGGCATGCTGGACGAGGTCTGACCGCGGTGACGTCCCTCGACCTCCAGGATCTCCCGGACATCCCGCAGGGACTGGCGCGGCTGGAGCTGCTCGACGCCGCGATCGAGGATACCGCGCACAGCGTGCTGATCACCGACGCGGATCTCGATGACGGTCCGCATATCGTCTACGTGAACCGCGGCTTCGAGCAGATGACCGGCTATTATCGGGACGAGGTCCTCGGCCTGACCCCGCGCATCCTGCAGGGGCCGAAGACCTCGCGCGCGGTACTGGACGAGCTGAAGATGACCCTGGAGCGCGGCGAGGGGTTCGACGCCGAGACCATCAACTACCGCAAGGATGGCGAGCCCTACAGTGTGCGCTGGCACATCTCGCCGGTGCGGGTGCCGGAAGACAGCCCGAGCATTACCCATTACGTGTCGGTGCAGCGGGACGTGACCGAGGACCGGCGCCGCGAGGCGCAGCTGCGGCTGCTGTCCGCCGCGCTGGAGGCCTCCGGGGACCCGGTGCTGATCACCGATCCCGAGGGCGTGATCGTGTTCGCCAACACGGCCTTCATCGAACTCAGCGGGTTCGACGCCGAGCGCGTGATCGGCGCCACCCCGGCGCTGTTCAAGTCCGAGGAGCACGACGACGAGTTCTTTACCACGATGTGGGAACGGCTGCGCCGGGGCGAGGCCTTCCGCGGCGAGTTCGTGAACCGGCGACCGGACGGCGAGAAGGTTCACCTGGAGCAGACCATCACACCGGTGCGCGACGACTGCGGCGAGATCACGCATTTCGTGGCCTTCGGCAAGGATGTGACCGAGCGCGTGCACATGGAGGGCGAGATCCGGCGTCTGGCCGAGACCGACTGGCTGACGGGGCTGGCCAACCGTCTGACCCTGGGCAATCGCCTGGAGGCCGAGATGGACCGCTGCGAGCGCTATCAGCGGCCGATGGCCGTGATCATGTTCGACATCGACCACTTCAAGGCGGTGAACGACGAACACGGACACGAGGCCGGTGATGTGGTGCTCAAGGCGGTGGCCCGCACGGTGGATGCCCAGCTGCGTGAACAGGATCTGCTGGGGCGCTGGGGCGGGGAGGAGTTTCTGATCGTGCTGCCGGAGACGGACGGCGAGGGGGCCGCCGCGGCGGCGGAGAAACTGCGTCGTTCGATCGCGCAGCTGGATCTGCCGGATGCACCGGCGGTGACCGCCAGCTTCGGGGTGACCGAGCGCCAGCCGAACGACACGCCACGCGCGATCACGCGGCGGGTCGATCAGGCGATGTATCAGGCCAAGGAGGGCGGACGCGACCGCGTCGTCCTCCTGTAATGGCCCTTGCTAACGGAACGGTCTCGTGCCCCGGTGACCCGGGGCGCGAGGCGGGGTATCAGGCCTTGCGGCGCAGGACCCAGATCTCCAGCAGCGCCCATTCCTCGCCCGGATAGTTTTCCTGTTCCAGCTCGGACATGCGGCGGTGACGGCTGGCGGTGCTGCCCACGAACTCGAAGCGGTCCAGCAGCATGCGCTTGGTCTCGTCGGCCTTTTCCAGCGCGAAGGGGTTGAGGAAGTTCACCAGCAGGTAACCTTCGCCCTCGCCACGGCGGAACGCATCCAGCAGCGACGCGATGGCCGGCGGATCCAGATACACCAGCGACGCGGTGGACAGCAGGATGTCGGCCTCTTCCAGCGACTTCTCGATCGCGTCGCGGGTCTCCGGGGCCGGATTGTTCAGGTCGGCCGCGTGGGTCTCGTCGAACAGGCCGGCACGCTGACCGTAGGCCAGGGCGTTCTCGGAGATGTCGATGCCGGTGGTGTGCATCGGCAGGCGGCGCGGCTTGCTGATGGTGTTGCAGACCGTTTCCGAGGCCCAGTTCTCGCGGATCTCGTCCACGGTCATGTTGTGCACCGCCGCCATCGTGGTGTTGCCGAAGCAGCAGGCCAGGTCGACGTAGTTGAGGGTGCGGCCGCTGGCGGCCTGCTGCTCGGCCCACGGCAGGATGAGCCGGTCGAAGGTCTGGCGGTTGAAGTCGTCGGAGATGTAGTCCAGCGCATCGATGATGCGCTCCTTGAACGGCACCGGCGTCTCGGCGACGTAGATGTCGTCAAAATGCTGTTTCTTCTCCTCGGTCTTCACTTCGGACTGGCTCATCGGGGCAAACCCTCATCATTGGAAAGTACACCAGTCTCCGGCCAAGCCACCCGACCGTCAAGCAAACACGCCCCGATCGGCCCCGGGCCAGATCGGTAGGAGGCCGGCCCTCCGGCCGATTCCACGTCCGGCCGATCTCCTGCGCCCGATCGGCCAGAGGCTGGCCTCCTACGGCCCCCCGCCGCGTAGGAGGCCGGCCCCCCGGCCGATCCCGCGTCCGGCCGATCTCCTGCGCCCGATCGGCCAGAGGCTGGCCTCCTACGGCCCCCGGTCGTGTAGGAGGCCGGCCCTCCGGCCGATTCCGCGTCCGGCCGATCTCCTGCGCCCGATCGGCCAGAGGCTGACCTCCCACGGCCCCCGCCGCGTAGGAGGCCGGCCCTCCGGCCGATTCCACGTCCGAGCAATGTCCTGCGCCCGATCGGCCAGAGGCTGGCCTCCTACGGCCCCCGCCGCGTAGGAGGCCGGCCCTCCGGCCGATCCCACGTCCGGGCTGTCTCCTGCGCCCGATCGGCCAGAGGCTGGCCTCCTACGGCCCCCGGTCGTGTAGGAGGCCGGCCCCCCGGCCGATCCCACGTCCGGGCGACTTCCTCCGGCGTGGTTGACCCCGCCCCCCGTCCGCCCTAAAGTCCGATACAGTGCGACAAATTGTCGCAGCCATCCACGCTTGTCATCGCGTCGAAGGGCGCAGGAGATGCCACCCATGGCCCGAAGCGTTCGTCTGGACGACACCCTGGTCCGTGATGCACAGGTCTATGCGGAGGCCAATCACCGCAGCCTGCCCAAGCAGATCGAGCACTGGGTGCAGATCGGCCGCACGGCCGAAGACAACCCGGATCTGCCCTATGAATTTATCAGGGACGCACTGACCGCAACCGCCGAGATCGACGCAGGACGGGTCGAGCCGTATGTCCGCCGAAAGAAGGATTGAGATACGGCAGACGCCGACCTTCCGCAAGGCGTTCAAGCGTTTGAGCGAAAAGCAGAAGGACCGGGTGGACGACGAGATCGACCGCCTTGTCGAGAATCCGGAACTGGGGACGCGGGAGCGGGGCGATCTCGCACATCTGTGGGTGCATAAATTTCGGCTGGAGGGGCAGGAGATCCTGCTGGGTTACGCATGGGACGAGGGACAGCTCGTCCTCACGCTGATGAATCTGGCCCCGCACGAGAATTTCTATCAGGCCGCCCGCAAACGCAGGGACGCGGACCTCAAGTTTCTGCACGAACCGGACCCGGGCACATGAACCTGGACTGTTTCAAGGCGTACGACATCCGCGGACGGGTGCCGACCCAGCTGAACGAGCGGGTGGCGTACACCATCGCGCGGGCCGTTGCGGAGGAGCTGGGGCCGCAGATGGCCATCGTGGGGCGGGACGTGCGCCTGACCAGCCCGGCGCTGGCGGCGGCGGTCATCGACGGGCTCTCCGCCGGCGGCTGCAACGTGGCCGACATCGGCCTGTGCGGCACCGAGGAGGTGTACTTCGCCACCGCCTACTACCGGGCCGGGGCGGGCATCATGGTCACCGCCAGCCACAACCCCATGGACTACAACGGGCTCAAGATCGTGCGCGAGGGCGCGCGGCCGGTGAGCGCGGACACCGGGCTGGAGGCGATCCGCTGGCGGGCGGAGCAGGGCGGGTTTACCCCTCGGGTACGCGGGCGCACCGGGCGGCTGTACCACCGCGAGGCGTACATCCGCCACCTGCTGAGCCTGGTCGACCCCGAGGTGATGCCGCCGCTCAACCTGCTCGTGAACCCCGGAAACGGCGGAGCCGGCCCGGTCCTGGACGAGCTGGACGCGCATCTGCCGATCCAGCTGATCCGCGAGAACGCCGAACCCGACGGCAACTTCCCCAACGGCATCCCCAACCCCATGCTGGAGGAGAACCGCCGCTTCACCAGCGACGCGGTGCTGTCCTTCGGCGGCGACCTCGGCCTGGCCTGGGACGGCGACTTCGACCGTTGCTTCTTCTTCGACTCGCACGGCGAGTTCGTCGAGGGGTACTACATGGTCGGCCTGCTGGCCGAGGCCAGCCTGCGTGCACAGCCGGGAGGCGGGCAGGGGAACCGGGTGGTGCACGACCCGCGCCTCACCTGGAACACCATCGAGATGGTCGAGGCCGCCGGCGGCGTCCCCGTGCAGAGCAAGGCCGGCCACGCGTTCATGAAGGAGACCATGCGCCGCGAGAACGCCGTGTACGGCGGCGAGATGAGCGCCCACCACTTCTTCCGCGACTTCTACTACTGCGACTCCGGCATGCTGCCCTGGCTGCGGGTGGTCGAGCTGATGGGGCGGCGCGAGCAGTCCCTGCGCGAGATGGTGCGCGAACGCATGGATCGCTTCCCCTGCAGCGGCGAGATCAACTTCCGTGTGGACAACATGATGGACGTCATCCACCGCGTGATGGTCGCCACCGACGCACAGTCCGGCCACATCGACCGCACGGACGGCATCAGCGTCGAATTCCCCGAATGGCGCTACAACCTGCGCGGCTCCAACACCGAACCCCTGCTGCGCCTCAACGTCGAGACCCGCGGCGACCGCCACCTCCTGCGCCGCCAGGTCGAACACATCTCTGCCATCATCGAAGCCGGGGAATAACCCCTGATGCCCGATCGGCCAGGGGGCTGGCCTCCCACGGGTGCCCCGACCGGGTCGGCGGGCCCCGGCGGATCGGCGGGCACGGCCCGTAGGAGGCCGGCCCTCCGGCCGATCTGCCCCTCCGGCCGATTTGCCCCGGTGGGTTGTCTGGCCCCGATCGGCCAGGGGGCTGGCCTCCTACGAGGCGGGGGAACGGTAGGAGGCCGGCCCTCCGGCCGATTTGCCCCGGTGGGTTGTCTGGCCCCGATCGGCCAGGGGGCTGGCCTCCTACGAGGCGGGGCAAACGGTAGGAGGCCGGCCCTCCGGCCGATTTTGCGTTCGGGCAACCCCCGACGCCGGGTAGGTCAACGCCCGATCGGCATTCAATCAGGCCGCAGCCGAGTCCGCGCCATTTCGGGTGACCGACGGCAATCGAGCACGGCAAAAATCTGAACCCGCTCCGGCTCCGGCATTCGATAATACACGGCATACGGGAACCGACGAGCCAGCAGCCGGTAGAAGCCGAACCGGGTCTCATGGATGCCGGCGTAAAGGGCGAGGGAGTCGATTTCGCTGGCCAGGCTTTCGAGAAAATAGAAACCGACCCCGGGACAAAGCTTTTCGTAGAAATGAAAGCCGTCAGTCAGATCGCGTTCGGCTTCCGAGAGGAGCTCAATCTTCATTCAGGGCGATTGAGCAAGCGTTCCCGCGCACTGCTCCAGGGGGTGAATTGCGAGCGCCCCTGTTCTATCTGCGCTGCCCGGTCGTCCAGGACCTCACCGTGCCACTCCGGAGCAGGAACCTGCTCGGGAGTCCGGCTCAGGTCCTCCCACAGGGCTTCCATGGTTCGCAGTTTCTCGGCGACCGACATTTTTTCGATGGTTGGGTCCATAGCCTGGTACCAGAATGTCAAGGGATTATGGCCAGCATATCATCGAGCATGGGATCGGCCAGAGGGCTGGCCTCCTACGGGGCGGGGGAACGGCAGGAGGCCGGCCCTCCGGCCGATTTCGCGTTCGGACATCCCCCCTGCGCCGGATCGGTCAACGCCCCGAGCGGCCAGGGGGCTGGCCTCCCACGGGTGCCCCGGCCGGGTCGGCGGGCCCCGGCGGATCGACGGGCCCGGCCCGTAGGAGGCCAGCCCCCTGGCCGATTTCGGCCCCGCCTCCTGCAGGGCGCGGTTACAGCCATATCGCGTCCCAGTGCGGATAATCGCCCAGATTGCGGACCAGCCCCGCACGCAGCGGATTGGCTGCGATATAACGGGCGATCGGCAACAGCTCCTCCTCCCGCCGGAATGCTCGGTCATGGAACCCCGGCTGCCACACCGCATGCCCGAGACGCCTGGACGTGACGGCCTTGATCGACCGAACCACCGTGGATAACGATTCCACCTCGCCCAGCGACATCAACCAGTGCAGATGCTCGGGCATCACCACGAAAGCGAGGGTCTCCGCGTGGTTCTCCCTGTCCGCGTAACGCAGCGTACCGATCAGGGCGCGGGCGGCCCACAGATCCCGAAAAACCGGCTTGCGGTCACGCGTGACCGTGGTCACCAGATAGATACGGCCGGGTTCGGAATACCGGCCCCGGCGAAGGGCCTCGGCATGAGGGCGGCCATCCATGGCGCGTTTCTCCAGCTTGTGTTCCCTGAGCCAGAAAGCCTATCGCGCTCCCGGATGCCCGCCAACCCCCGACCCGGCAGGAGGCCAGCCCCCTGGCCGATCCGGCGTTCGGGCATCCAGCGCGGCCCCATCGGCCGGAGGGCCGGCCTCCTACAGGGCGGGATCAGGTCGTAGGAGGCCAGCCCCCTGGCCGATCTGCCCGGTGCGTCTTCTGGCCCCGATCGGCCAGAGGGCTGGCCTCCTACGGGTCCGGCGTGGGGTGGTGTTCCTTCAACCATTCCTTCAGGGCCGCGTCCATGCGCGTCTGCCAGCCCTTTCCGGTTGCGCGGAACGCGTCCACCACCTCCGGTGACAGGCGGATCGTGATTCGTTCCTTGGTCACTTCGGACCGTGGGCGACCGACCGGACGAAGGTTCGCGAACTCCTGTTCATCGGGCTCATGGGTGTCCGGATCCGCAGCGATGCCCTCGTTGACCCGGGTTTCCTCGTCGGCATCGTTCAGCGCGACCCGGCGGCCGTCACGTAGCGTTATAAATTTGGGCATAGCGAAGGATCTCCCGGTTGTTGGCCTTGCGCAGGCTGATAATGCGGCGAGCGGATCCCCGGTCCGTGAAGACGACGCAGTACAGCCGTTTTTCCCGGAGGGCGTACCCCGTCATCCGGCATTCGCCGTAATCGGCCCTGCGGTCCTCTATCGCCAGCAGCGTGTCGCAGTCGAGATGCGCGGCGTCGGCCAGGGAGACACCGTGTTTGGCCAGATTCGCGGCTTCCTTGTCCGCATCAAATTCGATCTCCATTTGAATATTGTATGTACAAAAAACATGTGCCGCCAGCGCCACCCGGCGCCGGAGACAGCCCGGACGCACAATCGGCCGGAGGGCCGGCCTCCTACCGGTGGTAGGGTTCGGCCTGTGGGAGGCCAGCCCCCTGGCCGATCGGGCGCCGGAGACAGCTCGGACGCACAATCAGCCGGAGGGCCGGCCTCCTACCGGTGGCAGGGTTCGGCCTGTAGGAGGCCAGCCCTCTGGCCGATCGGGCGCGGGATGTCGGGGCCTGCGGTTGGCCATGGTTCGTTGCGCCTTGCTGTGCCATATTGGAGCTGTATGTGGCAGAGGATGAGAGCCGTGGCACAAAACGAAAACGAGGTGCAGGTTGGCGCACAAGGCAGGGTGGTGATCCCGGCGGCACTGCGCAATACCCTGAAACTGCGCCCGGGCGACCGCCTGGTCGCGCGTCTGGTCGGGGAGAGCCTGGTGCTGGAACGGCGTGAGATCGTCGAGCAACGGCTACGTGATCGATTCAGGCACATCCCGCGGGACGTCAGCCTCTCGGACGAACTCATTGACGATCGGCGGCGCGAAGCCGGGCATGAACACGGTGAACCATGACCACCGTGCTGGATGCTTCCGCCCTGCTGGCCTTTTTGCATGACGAGCCGGGCGGAGACAGCGTGGCGCGTGCCCTCGACGGCGGCTGCGTGTCCACCGTGAACTGGTCCGAGGTTCTCCAGAAAGCCCTGCAGCGCGGGGTCGACGTCCGGGGCATGCAGCAGGAGTTCATGGATGTCGGGCTGGTGTTCGAGCCATTCACGGCGCAACAGGCCGAGCTGGCCGCACAGCTGTGGGAATCCTCCCGCCGACATGGCCTGTCAATGGCCGACCGTGCCTGCCTCGCGCTGGCCAGAGACAAGGCCCTCCCGGTCCTGACCGCCGATCGGGCATGGAGCCAGCTGGACCTGGACATCGAGGTTCGCTCGTTGCGTTAACCCCGCCAGCCGCTTGTGTCCGGGTCCTGGCCGACGGGGCAAGACTGGCACCGGGCAGATCGGCCGGAGGGCCGGCCTCCCACAGGGAAGGGAGGGGTAGGAGGCCAGCCCCCTGGCCGATCGGGGCCCGACGACCCTCCGAGGCGGATCGGCCGGAGGGCCGGCCTCCTACCGGTCGGGTGTAGTAGGAGGCCAGCCCCCTGGCCGATTTGGCCCCGATCCGGCCCCGATCCGGCCCCGATGCGCCGGCCGGAGGCCCGCACTGGGGTATGATGCCGACATGGACGATACCGTGATCCAGCCCGTGATCCTCGCCGGCGGTTCCGGGACCCGCCTGTGGCCGCTCTCGCGCGAGGCGCATCCCAAGCAGTTCCTGGCCCTGCCGCAGGCCGATGGCCCGACGCTCCTGCAGCAGACACTCGCCCGCGTAACCAGCGCCTCCCTTGGTTCGACCACCCCCCGCGGGAGGCCGGCCCTCCGGCCGACCAGCTCCGGCGCCCGATCGGCCGGAGGGCCGGCCTCCTACCGGGCAGGGTTTGGTTGTAGGAGGCCAGCCCCCTGGCCGATGCCCCCGGAACCTGCTGCGGAGCCAGATCCGGGGCCAGCCCCACACCCCGCGCCAGGCTTCGCCCCCGCCCGGATCATCGTCGGCGCCGAACACCGGTTCCTCGCCGCCGAACAGCTGCGCAGCGCGGGATACACCGACCTGCCGCCGCTGGTGCTGGAACCCGAGGGCCGCAACACCGCCCCCGCCATCGCCCTGGCCGCGGCCTGTGAAGAAGCCGCCGGCCGCGACCCGCTGCTGCTGATCCTGCCCGCCGACCACCACATCGCCCGCACCCGCGACTTTCACGCGGCCGTGGCCCGCGCCACCCCGCTGGCTGAAGCCGGCTACCTCGTCACCTTCGGCGTCACCCCCGAGCGCCCCGAGACCGGCTACGGCTACATCCGCCGCGGCGAGTCACTGGGTGATGCCGGCGCCCGCGTGGCCCGCTTTACCGAAAAACCCGACGCCGCCACCGCCCGGCAATACCTGGAAGAGGGCGGCTACCTGTGGAACGCCGGCATCTTCCTGTTCCGCGCCTCGCGCATACTGGCCGAACTGGAACGCCACGCCCCCGACATCCCGCGCGCCGCGCGCGCCGCCATCGCCGGCGCCCAACACGACCTCGACTTCCTCCGCCCCGACCCCGACGCCTTCCGCCAGGCCCCCGCGCGCTCCATCGACTACGCCGTGATGGAAGCCACCGACGCCGCCGCCGTCACCCCGCTGGACGCCGGCTGGACCGACATCGGCTCCTGGGAGGCGCTGGCCGCCCTGCAGGAACCGGACGTCCACGGCAACCACACCCGCGGCGACACCGTACTGGAGGACTGCAGCCGCAGCCTGGTGGAAGGCCACGACACCCTGGTCGCCGCCCTCGGCCTGCAGGAGACCGCCGTGATTGCCACCCCGGACGCCGTTTTCGTCGCACCCCGCGACCGGCTCCCCGAACTGCGTGCACTGGTCGAACGCCTGCGCGAGCAGGCCCGCCCCGAGGTGCATCAGTACCCCACCGTGCACCGCCCCTGGGGCCATTACCGCAGCATGGAGACCGGCGAGCGCTACCAGGTCAAGCACCTGCACGTGCGCCCCGGCGCGCGGCTCTCCCTGCAGCGCCACCGCCACCGCGCCGAACACTGGATCGTGGTCGCCGGCACCGCCCGCGTCACGCGCGGGGAAACCGTATATGATGTGCGGGAAGACCAGTCGACCTACATTCCCCTGCACGAGATCCATTGCCTGGAGAACCCGGGCGAGGAACCGCTGGAGGTGATCGAGGTGCAGACTGGGGATTATCTTGGGGAAGACGATATCGAGCGGTTGCGCGAATGGACGGAGTAGTCGTTGCTGAAGCAAAAATCAGAATGGGCGCGTCCGGATTCTGGCATCCATTCTTCCGCCCGGTTTAGTGGCACCGGTGTGAGTTTCAGACAGCAGCTATTGCGGGGCAGTGTGGGGAGCATCGCTGTCAAAGTCACCGGCACGGCGATCGGCTTTGCCCTGGCCGTGGTGCTCGCGAGGCTTCTGGGTCCGGAAGGCTACGGCACATACGCGTTCGTGTTGGCCTTGCTCAGCCTGTTGGCGATTCCGGCGCAGGCTGGCCTGCCCCAGCTCATGGTCCGTGAGACCGCCAAGACCGAGGCGCGGGAACAGTGGGGCCTGATGCGAGGGCTCTGGCGCTGGGGCAACGGCTTCGTGGCGCTGTTTTCCGCCGTGATGATCGTCGTCGGTGCGTTGTTGCTCTGGTTCGGTGAACCATGGCTGAGCGAAGCACGATGGCAAACATTGGCCGTCGGGCTTCTGCTGGTGCCGTTTCTTGCCCTGGGAAACGTTCGCGGTGCGATTCTGCGCGGACTACGACGGACCGTCGTCGGGCAGCTCCCGGAAACCGTATTGCGCCCCGCGTTGCTACTGATCCTGGTGCTGTTGCTCCCGTGGCTGTGGGCGGACTTCGTCTTGTCGGCAGCCAGCGTAATGGCCCTGCACGCTGCCGCGGCGCTCGGGGTCTTTGTGATCGGCACCTTCTTGCTGTTGCGTGCTCGGCCACAGCCGGTTGCGTCCGGCCCGGTACCGGAATACGAGTCGGCGTACTGGCGCAACGCTGCCTTTCCATTGGCACTTCTGGCTGGTCTGCAGCTAATCAACCAACAGGTGGATATTCTGCTGCTTGGCCTCATCCAGACCGATGGCGATGTTGGCGTCTATCGGGTTGTCTTTCAGGTGGCTACGCTCGTCATCTTCGGTCTTCAGGCATTGAACCAGGTGCTCCAGCCGTATTACGCCCGGATGTATGCACAGGGAGAAATGGAGCGGCTGCAGCGCCTTGTGACCTACAGCGCACGCGTCATCCTGCTGATTGCCATTCCTCCGGTGATCGTGATGATCGCGTTCGGGGCACCCCTGCTCGAGTGGGTCTTTGGCGCCGAATACCGCGCAGGCGCCACCGCCCTGGCCATACTGGCGGTCGGGCAGCTTGTGAATGCGGCGATGGGATCGGTCGGCATGCTGCTGAACATGACCGGCCATGAACGCGATACAGTACGCGGGGTAGCGATCGCTGCAGTGTCGAATGTCCTTCTGAACCTCGCGTTAATCCCCATGTTTGGATTGGAGGGTGCCGCTGCCGCTACCGCCGCGACGCTACTTATCTGGAACCTGATTCTCTGGTATTACGTACACCGGCGTCTGGGGATTGAAAGCTCAGCCGTGTCAATTACTACCAAAAGCAACCGTCTCACTTGAGCCATCCGGATCGAGCAAGCTGAAAACGTGCCCTATGCTTTCTAATGAAACGCCCAATTGGTTACTGGAGGTATCGAGTGTCCCCATTTATGCTCGGCATCCGTTCGCGCTTCCCCCGCACTTATTCAGCCCTTCACGCCGCCGCAAAGGCTTGGAGGCCTTGCTTATCCCAGCCCGTAGCCTACAGTACCAGTCGACCGAACTCAGAGCCTTTCCTGATGATAGTGGGGGCAGGGCGTTCCGGTAACACCCTTTTCCGGCGCCTTCTGATGGAGCGCTCTCCCCTCTATATCCCCCCCGAAACCTACGTATTGGGAAAAATTGCGGACCTGAGATTGTCCGCCAGAGGGATCGGGTGGGCGTCTACAGTCGATCTGATGTTAGCAACCTTGGAGTACCACCCCGAGTTCACAACCTTCGACACCGCCAATTTGAGAGATCTTGCTCTAGAGGCAAAGGGCTGGCCAGAGGTCGACCGTACCGTAAATACCCTTCTTCTTGCGTTATACCGGACGCTCGCAAAAAACTGCGAAAGTGACGCAATATACTATGGTGATAAGACACCGCTAAACACGATGAACCTACATCGGATCGCGCCTTTTTTCCCGGATGCGCGATACGTCTACCTGCTTAGGGATGGTGTGGATGTGGCCAAGTCATACGTTGATGCCGGAATATATCCCGATATCTCTTCGGCGGCCAAGAGGTGGCGTGACAGCGTCCGCCACTGGGAAAGCTTCAGGGTGGGTATTGGCTCGGCCAGATATGTGGAGATCCGTTATGAGGATCTGGTGAAGAATCCGGAATCGGAAATAAGGAATGTGATATTTCACCTGGGTTTGCCCGTCAGGGATAGTGTGATCGACGTTTCGGCTTGTCTTGGTGATGTCGATAAGCTCGCCCACCATGAAAATGTTGCAAGACCCCCGTTTTCTGGATCCATAGGGAAGGGTAGAGTGCGTATGACACCAAACGAGGCGCGTCAGGTTCGACCAATCCTCAATCGATTTCTAAAGCGGTATGGCTATGATCGAGTATAGGTAGAACATCCGCGCGGTCTTGCTGGCATTCTGGCCTGCCTGGCTCTCCTTTTTGTTGTTAGCTAGGAGTGTGGGAAGGAGTGTAGGATGTCTCATTATGTAGCATTCGGTGTGCTTTGGTGTCCAGAAAGGTAAAGGTTATGTCATGTCGCGTTTGATAGTAAGTTGCACCACCACAAGCCGTCGGATGCGATTTCTGTATTACATGCTGCAGTCGCTTAAGGCGCAGACTGTTCAGCCAGATCTTATCCTGGTCAACCTATCCTCGACTGCCTATTTGGCGGATGATGGCGTGAACGATAGACCGGAATGGCTGGATGGAGATAACGTGTTGGTGAATTGGGTGCCGAATACCGGCCCCTATAGAAAGTTGTTGCCAGCTGTCGAAATCGCTGAATCTGACGATCTTATACTGACGGCCGATGACGATATCCTTTACGGAGAGAACTGGGTGGAACGGCTGGGGGAACTTGCTGGGAAGTATAAGGGACACATCGTCAGTGGGCGGGCTAGATGCATCAAGCGAAGCCTGACCGGAGGTTGGCAAAACTACCAGCTTTGGAAGCTCGTTGCTGAACCGATGTGCGGTTTCGAGATTTTGCCAACAGGAGGTGCCGGGGCAGTCTATCGCAAGGGTCTATTGGACCTGGACTTTTTGATGGATCCGATGTTCGCAGATCTGGCACCGACTACGGATGATCTCTGGTTTCGTGCGGCCAGCATGCGTAAGGATGTAAACGTCGCGGTCGATCCGCGCATCAGTCAGGATAATATCCGCCTGCGGCATGAACAGGGCCTGTTTGAGCATAATCAAGGTCGTGCACGGCGTTTGGGGGAGAAGGTAAGAGAGCAGACCGTCGGCAACGTGCAGGCCTGGATGGGGCTGCCTACGACCGAAAATGACCGGGCTTGGCGACGGATCATCCGATATTCGGATAGTTGGCCGAAAGGTCTTGTCGGTTTGTGAAGGCTATATATTCGGTTGGCGTGACTGAAAAGAACATGGGTGAGGTGTCCCGTATGTATGGCGAAAAAGGGGAGGGTGCTTGGGTGATCCGGTATGTGGGAGTGGGGTGGTGGTGCGGGTCGGGTAATGTAGCTTATTAGGAATTCAGCCGTATGTAATCCAATTCGTCTTGTAATGAGCATCCATTATTTGTGACGCTGTCGGTAGTAGTGGCTATGTGGTCGGCAAGCTCGATATAGCTGGCCATATTGGAAATGTGATCGTGCAGTGGCTGTTTGCGCTGGTGAATTCGTTGTGTGGCCGTTTCGGTGTCGATCTGGCAGTGAATAATTCTTAATGGGTTGGATGAGGTCCGGTGGCGAATGGCCATATATTGATCGAGGTAGTCCTTCGGATCCGGATGGTGCAGCGCCAGTGCAATGCTGGCCTGGGTAATGGATTCGTCGCAGAGTACGGGGCTTATGGGAGAGTGGTCCTGGCGGGTCTGAATGAACGCAACATCAAGGCATGCGCGATAAAGTAGCTGGATGCGCCGCGCGACCTGTGTAGCGTCCCCGCGAAGCTGTCCCAGTTCGCGATGGGCATGTTCGATCACGGGGATAAGGTCTTCGCTTCGGTCGCCCAGGGCACGCCACGCGCTGGATGGGGTGATCTGCTCGGCAAGGATATACCGCAGTGGCGGAATTGCGCAGGCGGCGGTATAGCAGAACGCAGCCAGTCGGGATCGGCGGCGGATTTCTCGGGCGAGATGGTTCGCCTTCGCTTTGGCCATGGACTCGGGGTGCGGGCGCAGGGCGGACGATCGGGTGAGTTGTCGGACGAGGGTAGTCTTGCCGGATCCCGGGGCACCGATCAGTTCGATGATTGGAGGAGAGGTGTCCATGGCCATATTTTATGGGCGCGAGGCGAGCGGGTGAACAAAGTCGATGAATGAATTGGCGCGATCGTGCCACGTGTCGCGTGCCGTTGAACCGGTCCACTCCGGGGGGGATGCGAGCGCGTTTTCGATTGCGTTGGCGAGTTCGCCCGGGGAGTCGGGCGGGTATGTCGAGACGACGCCAGGGGGAGTGGGTGTTGAAGCAAACGGCCCGGTACGGGCGGCGACAACAGGCAAGTGGCACGCCAGCATCTCGTGAAGCTTCTGGGGGTAACAATAGCTTCCGAATTGGCCGGGGACGTTGCAGATGACCCCGACGTCGAGAGCGTTCAGAACCAGTGGCACCTTCTCGACGGATATGTGTCCGAGGTCGTGAACCGGGAGATTGGTGGGTGGTTGCCAGGAGTCATCACGGGGGCCGGCGACCAGCAGGCCTGTGTCTCCACGTTTTGAGCCAAGGATGGCGGCGGCACGACTCAGGATGTCGATTCCGCGGTCGGAGGTGAGTGATCCCGCCGTTCCGAACAGACGCAGATCGGTGGACAGGTCCAGTTGTGCCCGGACCTGGTTCCGGTCGATGGGGCGAAATCGGTGGCCGTCCGCGGCGTTGGGCAAATGCAGGGTTCGGTGGGCACCGTGTTGCGATGCATATCGGCTGAGATCCTGTGAAGCGCATGTTACCGCATGGGCGTTACGGATTGCCGAGTGGAGCAGACGACGGAGCCCGGGAAGCCGGGTGAGACCGAAGGCTTCGTAGTTATCTTTCAGGTCAATGACTGAAGGGATGCCGTACCGGCCGGCTGCGCGTTCGCCGGCGACCGTAATCAGCGCATCCGACCCGGTCCAGATGAGATCCGGTTCAAAGGTCCGGATCGTCGCGCGGATCGCTCGAAGATAGCGGTCGAAGCGCAGCAAGGGACCGGAGCGGATTGGCAGGAGTTCCCAGCTAACTGCCGGGTCGGAGGGCGAGCCATTGTTCCCCTTCTCCTGTTCGGGTCGGTAGTCTGCGACCAGGCCGCGGACGTCGTGGCCCAAGCATGCGAGCTCTTCGGGGATCGCAAAGCATCGGCCATGGAGATGGGTTAGCGCGTCCAGACCCATGTGATGGCGTTTGGTGAGGACGAGGATCTTCATCCGAGGTCCCGGTAAAGGAGTTGGAAACGCCGGGCGGTCGCTTCGCGATCATAATTCTGCAGTGCGTGGCTCCTGCCCTGGCTCGCGAGGTTTCGTACCCGTTCGGGGTCATTCATCAGGGAGTGCAGAGCGCTGGCGATCTGCTCTGGATCGCCGGGGCGGACACGCAGGCCGCTCTGGTCGTCAGGTATCGGGTCGCGGACCGCGGGCAGGTCGGACGCGATAACCGCGCATCCGCAGCCCATGGCTTCCACGACGACCAGTCCGAAGCCTTCCTGGTCGCCGTCCGCGGCTTCAACGAAAGGGAAGACCGCGATGGCCGCGCGTCGGTAATACTCGGGTAGCGTGTGGTGGGGTACAGCGCCATGAAACCTTACCTGGTCGTCTATTCCGAGTTCGCGGCTCTGCGCCTCGAGTTTGGCGCGGAGAGGGCCGTCGCCAACAATGTCGAGGGTTGGGCGTTCCAGTGGTTCAAAGCGTTGGAGGGCTTCCAGGAGATGAGCGAGGCCCTTTTTCTCGACAAGGCGGCCCACGAAGATGAGGCGTCGGGGGTCGCGCTCCTGAGGAGGCGAGTCGCCGGGGCTGAACCGCTTGGTCAGGTCGGTACCCATGGGTATGACCGCCGGTGACGACTCGGGGTGCAGACGCCGTGCTTCTTCGGCCATGGCCTGGCTGACCACGCTGGTGGCGTCCACCTGTTGAAGAACCCAGCGTTTGATCCGAGTCATCAGGCCGCCCTTCAGGCCGAACAGATCGCCCCCGTGGGAAGTGCACAGGATCGGGATGTCTGTGCGACCCGCGAGGCGGCGGGCGATGAGCGCGGCGAGGCCCTGAGGGATGAGCCAGTGGGCATGGATGATGTCGACTTTGGGTTCGCGACGCAGCCGGAGTGCAAGACTGGCGATCTGGGCAAGAAAGAAAAAGGGAAGCTGGAGCGCCCGAACGGGTTTCTGCTTGAGCCGCTGCGTCATGCCTCCTTGATAGGCGGCGGACTCCCAGCGGGGGACCCAGTAAACGAAACGGGAGACCGGTATCTCCTCCAGTGTCTCGCGTCTGGCGGCGCCGGGGGCATGTGGGGCCAGGATCTCGACGGCGACATTGGGGCGCAGTGAGCGGGCCAGGTCGAGGATGAAGCGCGGCTCGGAGTCACCGGCCCAGCGCGGCAGCGTCGAGGCCGTCATCAGAACCCTTAAGCGGGGGCAATCCTGTTCGGAAGCATGAACCGTCATGGTCTCTTGCGGCATCCCTGGCTGCGGCCTTTCCTTGCGGCCCGTGCGTGGCCTTGGGTATGCAGGTCGGAGTCGGCTGAGGAACATAGCCTACCATGGGCGGCGAGAGATCATTGCGGAAAAGCGGGGGGCAGCCCGGCACCCGAGTGGTGGCGGTAGGGGGGTAAACGTGACGCTCAAAATGGCTCTCATTCCGTGGTTGGGCGTGGCGGTGGCGACCTGTGTGAGTTTTGTGGTGTGACCGTATGGTTCTGGTTCGCTTTAATCGCCCTCCGAGTGCGCATCCTTGTACATGAGCTGGGTAATCTGCTCGGACACCAGGCCGATCAGGAAGATGGTGACGCCGGCGGTGAGCATGAAGATGGTGGCCAGCGACAGCCGCCCCTGGGTGAGAAAGGTGAACGCGTAGTACCCCACGCCCAGCAAGCCGTGCAGGAACGCCACGGGCACGAACAGCTTGAGTGGCGAATAGAGCGTGCCGATCTTGAAGATGATCAGCAGGAAGCGGATGCCGTCCTGAATGGGGCGGATATGGCTCTGGCCAATGCGTTTGGCGGCGTGGATGGGCACGTAGCACACCGGGTAGCCGGCGCGGAAGAACGCCATGGTGATGGTGGTCGGGTAGGAAAAGCCGTTGGGCAGCAGGTGCAGGAACTCGCGGAACAGCCGCGCGCGTACTGCCCGAAAGCCGGAGGTTAGATCCTCGATCCGCTGCCCGGTCATGAAGCTGGCCAGCCGGTTGTAGAAGCGGTTGGCCAGGCCGCGGCCCACGTTGGCCTGCGAACCGCGCTGGCGCGCGCCCACTGCCATGTCGTAGCCGTTGTCCAGGCGTTCCAGCAGGCGCGGGATATCCGCCGGGTCGTGCTGGCCGTCGGCGTCCATGAACACCAGGATCTCGCCATGCGCCGAACGCGCCCCGCGCTTGATCGCGGCGCCGTTGCCCATGCTGTAGGGCTGGGTGACCACCCGGGCGCCGGCCTCGCGGGCCACCTGTTCCGTCTCGTCGGTGGAGCCGTCGTTCACCACCAGGATCTCGGCCTCGGGGAACTGCCCGGCCAGCGCGGAGACGACGGGACCGATGGCGGCGTCCTCGTTTTTGGCGGGGAGGATGATGCTCAGCTGCGGATCCATGCGCTTCACTCCATGTTGGCCTGCCCGGTCCTCGGGGCCGGGATCGGGTAATCCGGTGCGAGCAGGTCCTCGAGGATGGCCCCTCGCAGGTGCTCGCGCTCGCGCTCATAATACCCGGTTCGTTCGGTGTAGCGGGCGCGGATGCCGTCGATGTGCGTGCCTCGGGCGCGGGTGTCCAGCGGCGTGGTCTCCAGGAACACCAGGGCGTCTTCCAGATGGCCGGCGCTGGCGATGCGCGCGGTCACGGCCAGGACCCGCCCGGGCCGGGGTTCTTCGCCCAGGGAGCGCCGGTAGGCGGCCACCGCGGGTTCGATCTCGCCCTGGTCCAGGTGCACATAGCCGCGCCACAGTTCCAGGGTGGAGCCCAGGCCGGGGCGGTTGCGGGCCCGGTCGTCGGCCTCCAGCCGGTCGATGATGGCGAGCACGTCTTCGGGCTGGTCCAGTCCCGGGCAGCCTCCGCCGTGCAGGTGTTCCAGCAGGGTGTTCACCTGCGAGCGCTGCACCGAGCGTACCGCGCTCATGGAGGCGAGGGCGTCCAGCGTGCCTTCCAGTGGCTCATGCGGGTCGCGGCCGCGTTCGCAGGCGATGCCCACGGCACGGATGCGCCAGGGAATGCCCTCGGGGTTCAGTTCGATGGCTCGACGGATCAGCCGTTCTTCTTCCTCATAGTGCCCGGTCTCGCGCCAGAATCCGGCCAGGTAGTGCTGGGCACGGGCCGAGTCCTCGCGGGCCTCGGCCCAGCCGCGGGCCTGCTGGAAGGGGCTGCCCCACAGGTCCGCACGCAGCGCGGTCACCAGGGCCAGTGCGGCGATGACCAGCAGGGGCACCAGCGTACGGGTGAGCGCATCCGGGCGTTTCCAGCGCAGCCAGGCCAGCGCCAGCGGCAGGCCGAGCAGGGCGGCGGCCAGGTGGTTGCGGTGTTCGAAGTACAGCTCCAGCTGGATGAAGCTCGACTCCAGCAGATGCGCGGCCAGAAAGAACAGGATGGCCGCCGCCAGCGCCGGGAAGCGCAGTCGCCACACGATGGCCAGCGCGGCCAGGGTTATCCAGGCCGCCCAGGCCAGTGCCGTGGTCCAGGGGCTGAACAGGCCGGTGGAGACCGTAATATGGTCCTGAAACACCCCGCCCGTGACCGGTCGGGGCAGGGCCAGGTGGCCCACGTAATCCCACAGGATGCGGCCCTGGGTGAGCAGGCGCTCCAGCGCGGTAAAGCCGCGCGTGCCCGGGTCGTCGCTCAGCAGGGCCCCGGCGCGGGTGGCCAGATAGGCCAGCAGCAGCGCGACGGGCACGCCCAGCACGATCCGCCGCCACCAGACAAACCCGCGGGTCGGCTGCAGGCCGTGCCGCCGCGCATGGGCGGCGAGGATGGTCCCTTCCAGCACCAGCGCCAGCAGCGGCAGCAGGGCCCCGTTTTCCTTGGAGAGCACGGCCAGCAGGCCGCACCCGCCGATGCCGCCGGCCATACCGAGTACCGTGGCCGGGCGGACCTCGGGCGGGTGCGCCAGCCGCGTGCGCACGTACAGCCACAGCCCGGCCAGCACGAACAGTGTGGCGAGCTGCGCCATGCGCTGCACCACGTACAGCGTGGTGGAGACCCACAGCGGGTGCAGCAGCCACAGCGCCGTGGCCAGCAGGGCCACCAGCGCGGCGGTGCGGGCGTCTGCCTCCAGTGCCCGTGCCAGCCGGTGCAGCAAGCCGAACAGCACCACGCCGATGGCCAGATGGATGAGCACGTTGGTGTGCTTGAACGGCTCGGGATCCGCCGGCCAGTTGCGCGCATCGATCAGGAACGAGGCCATGGCCACCGGCCGTCCGGTGGGGCCGGCAAAGCCCGAGAGCACGTACAGCCAGAATGCCTGCAGGTTGTCGATGGTGCCGTAGAAACCGAGCAGGGCCAGGTTGGTCAGATCATCGAAGATGAAATCGCCGGACAGGCCCGGGCGGTAGACCAGCCAGGCGAGGGCCAGCAGAAGGAGCAGGGCCAGCCTTGCGCGCCATGCCGTATGAGATCGAACGGAGTTCAGCCGCGTCATGGCATGACCTCCCCATGGGGCCGGAGCTCGCCCGGTTCGATCTCGCCCGGCTCGATCGGGTCCGGCTCCTGTCGGCGTTCATCGAGCTGGGCCTGCAGGGCGCGTCGGGTGCTGCCGTGCCGGTCGGCCTCTGCCGCACGCATCAGGCTCTGTTCTGCCTGGTGCAACATTCCACTGACGATCTGAAAACGCGCCAGCCGCAGCCAGGCCACCTCGTTGCCGGGGCGGTGGGCGGTTTCCTCGAGCAGGAGTTCGTACCCGCGTTCGCGCTCGCCCGCGACGTTGATCAGGAAGTCGGCCAGCGCGGGGCGCAGGCGGCTCCGGTCGGGATGGAGCTCATAGGCCGTTTCCAGCACCCGCTGCAGCCGCTGCGGGTCCAGATCGATGGTGCCGTCGGCCTGCGCGCGCGCCAGCGACATCAGCGCACCCACGTCCTGCGTGGTCAGCGGCCCGCGGCGGATGTATTCCTCCATGGCGGTCCACCATACAGGGTCCACGTTTAGTCCCGGGTGCCGAGCATGTTCGAAGATCAGCCCCTGATAGGGCGTAAGGGTGGCGCCGGGCAGGCGGGCGGCGCGCTGCATCTGTTCAATGGCCAGTCCGTATACCGGCTGGCCCGGTTCGGCGCCTGCCTGAATCAGGATGAGGCCCAGATGGTAGCTGGCCCGTGGGGAGTCTTCCTGCCGGGTTCCTTCGAAGTACGCCAGTTGCACCGGATCGCTCCACTCGCTGGCCCGCAGAAAGGTGAGAAACCCGTAGAGTGCGATCAGGCCGATCACGGCTGCCTTGCGCGCGAACGCAAGCGAGTCGCCTGGCCGCCCCGAGAGCAGCACCCCGAACACCGCCATGATCAGGCCGGCCGAGGCGATGTGATTGCGGTGCTCGTACACCAGCTCCAGGCCGATGATGGTGGACACCAGCAGGTGCGGGATGAAGAAGAACAGTATCCCGAAGGTGATGAGCGGGTGACGGCGCCACAGCGCGAAGGCCCCCGCGACCAGCCCGAGCAGGCCCAGCGCTGCCGGCAGGCTGGTCCAGGGGTCGTTCCAGGCGCGGGCGAGCGGGAAGGCATCGTGATACAGGGTAAGCGTGCCGGGTGCGGGCGCGACGATGTTGCGCATGTAGAACCACATGGCGTGGGCCTGGGTCCACAGGCGCTCCCACAGATCGAACGGGCGGTTGGGGAGCTCGGGGTTCACCGGCAGTACCGTGGCCAGGCCGGCCACGCCGGGCAGCACCAGCACCAGGCCGAACAGCCAGTAGAGCCCGCGCCGGGTCGCCGTACCGGCCGCGCCAAAGCCGAACAGCAGCCATTCGGCCAGCAGCGCGAACACCGGCAGCATGACCCCGCTTTCCTTGCTGAGCACGGCCAGGGCCGTGCCGAGGCCCAGCCCGCCCAGCACCAGCGCCCAGCCGCTGCGCAGACGCCCGCGTTCGATCCGCAGGCGCCCGAGGATGTAGGCAATGAGGCCGGCCAGCATGAACAGCGTGGCCAGCGCCTCCATGCGCTGGACCACGTACAGCACGCCGGTCAGGTTGATGGGGGCCAGCGCCCAGGCGGCGGCTACGGCCAGAGCGAACATCGGCAACGGAACGACCAGGCTCAGGCCATGGCCGCGCCGTTCGGTCAGGCGGTGCTCGAGCCGGCGCGCGACCAGCAGCGCCAGGGCAAACACGAGCAGCGTGTTGATCAAGTGGATCACCACGTTGGTGATCTTCATCGGGAACGGGTCCAGCCCGAAAAAATAGCGTTCCAGGGCGAAGCTGCCCATGGCGATGGGCCGGTTCAGGCGGCCGGAATCCGCGGAAAACGCCGCGGCGCGCAGCTCGGCCCACGACAGGTGATCCATCTCCAGGGCGGCGTTGTCCACGATATTGGGCATGTCGTCGAAGACATAACCCCCGGTGCTGCCGGGCGCGTAGACCAGTGCAACAGCCGCCAGCAGGGCGACCAGAAGGATGGCGCTCAGCGTGGTACCGGATAGGGTGCGGGAGGGTCCGTTCACCGTGGCCTCGTGGCGGATGTCTGGAACTGCGGGGAGGGGGTGGAAAAAGAACACCCCGCCGGAGCGGGGTGTTCGGTGCCGGTATCAGCCGATGATCGGCTGAAGGTCAGCCCGGCTTACTGACGGCAGTCGGTCGGCAGGTACTTGGTTTCCAGGTCGCCGGGGCGGCAGTTCCACTGCAGACTGCCGGCGGACGTCGTGGCCGAGAACTCCAGCGTATCCCCATCGATGGCGGCGTTGGCCTGATTGCCGAAGGTGATCGTGATGATGCCGTCGGCGTCGCTCGGCTCCTCGCCAGACGTGCCAGCATTAACATGGGTCACGTAAGAGCCGGTGATCTCTTCGGAGGGTTCCAGACCGTATGAGGCATTGTCGGAGGCGAAGGCGCCGCGCTGGTTTACATATTCGGCCACGGCGGTGCGGGCACCGGCGGCCAGCGACATGCCTTCCGAGACCTGGGCGCGGACGGTGTAGTCCTGGTAGGCCGGCAGGGCGATGGCCGCCAGGATACCGATGATCGCGACCACGATCATGAGTTCGATGAGGGTGAAACCCTTCTGGACTTGCTTGCGCATGGTGTTGCTCCTTGCTCTTGGGAGTTGGTCAGGGTCCTGCTAAACCCTGCCTGAAAGTATGCAATCGTAATGCCAAGTATTGCAATACTACGGGCGGGGAAATTTGGGCCAGCTCAGTCGGCCCGGCATCCCGAGGGCAGCAGGCGGGTGGGGACGTCCCCCTGGCCCAGGCACTGCCAGGTCAGCCCGGAGCTGGCAGTGGAGGCGGAGAACACCATGTAGCCGCCGGCCACGCGTGTATTGGCATCGTTCCCGATCAGGGCCCGGATGGTGCCGTTATCATGCACCTCAATGGATTCGGTGTAACTCCCCGCATATCCCTGAGGGTCTTCCAGCCCGGCCGATTCGTTGGAGGCGGGGAAGTGGCCCCGTTCGTTGTAGAACTCTTCCACGGCATTCCGCGCCGGGCCCACGAGCGAAACGCTTTCCGCGAGCTGTGCCCGCACCTGGTAGTCCGCGTAGGCAAACAGCGCGAGGCTCGCGAGGATGCCGATGATCGCGACCACGATCATGAGTTCGATCAGCGTGAAGCCCTTCTGGATGAGTTGTCGCATGTGGATGCTCCTTTGTTTTTTGTGCGGGCAATCACATTCCGTGCCAACTCATTCACCCCGAGTGTGACGGCGATTGTCAGTCTTGGGTGACGAAATTGGTCACCCCGAGTGACAACCTTTGTCAGTTTGCGGGTATTCCCGAGTGTGCCCATCGGGATTGTCGCCCCGGCCGGTAGTCGCTCTTGTATGCCCCCGCTGCCCGGCCAATAATCCTTCCTCCCCCACGCAGGAGCGCATCCCCTGCGCGTGGGGGTGCTGGACATGCCCGATCGGCCAGAGGCTGGCCTCCTACGGGCCCGGTACCCTGTGGGAGGCCAGCCCTCTGGCCGATCGGGGTCTGGATGCGCCCCATCGTGCAGGAGCCTGCTTGCAGGCGAACAGCCGGAGCCCGGGCGCACGCACGTCCGGTTCGCGGCCGAGGCCGCTCCTACGCGGCCCCCGCCACACCGGTCTGTGGGAGCCTGCTCACAGGCGAAACGCCAAGGTTGGATACAAAGAACAATGATTAAATTCCGGGAAACACGCTACGTCGCCCGCCTCGCCATGCTCGCCGCCGCCCTCGTGCTCCCCGGCGCTGCGGCCGCCGACGTCACCGTCCACGCGGTGTTCGACGGCCGGGCGGTCCTGTCGGTGGACGGCGAACGGGCCGTGGTGGCCGAGGGCGAGAGCGGCCCCGGCGGGGTTCGGGTGCTGCAGGCGGGCGGCGGACGCGTACAGGTGGAGTTCGCGGGGGAGACCCGCTGGCTGGAGCGCGGGGCGGGGGAACCCGCTTCCACAGGGGCTGGCGATGCGGATTCGGCCGATGGTGAAGCTGCGGGCCGTGAGAGAGAGGCCGCCGACCCCGGGATCACCGTGTACCCCGATTCTCGCGGGGTGCACAGCCTGACCGTGGGCGTGAACGGCCGGGCCATCACCATGGAGGTGGACCGCGAGGCCGAATCGGTGATGCTGCGCGAGCGCGATGCCGAACGCGCCGGGGTGGACGCCGACGCCGGCAATACGGTGCACCTGCGTACCGAGCGCGGCCGCGTGAACGCCCGCCGCGTGACGCTGGATGAAGTGCGGGTGGGCGGCATCCGCCGCAGTGGCGTGAGCGCGGTGATCGTGCCGGACGATCACATCCACCGGGCGCGCCTGGGGCGGACCTTTCTCGATCGGGTGGAGGTGGAACCCAGCGGTGACGCGCTGATTCTGCGGTAGGGGGTGCCCCGGTTCGCCTGCGAGCAGGCTCCCACAGGCCGATGTGGGGGTGCGTGGGAGCGGCCTCGGCCGCGAACCGGACGTGCGTGCGCCCCGGGTTCCGGCTGTTCGCCTGCGAGCAGGCTCCCACAGGCGGGTGGCGGGTGCGTAGGAGCGGCCTCGGCCGCGAACGGACGTGCGTTTGCCCCGGGCCCAACCTGTTCGCCTGCGAGCAGGCTCCTGCAGGCGGGTGGGGAGGCTGTTCGTGTGCGGGCACACTCCTACGATGGGCGATGTGTCCTTGCCGGTCCACGGGGGGTATGATCCAATACGCTCCGTTCGTTCAGGGGGTGAACGGCGCCGGCCGTGCGGATGCATCCGCGTGTTCGCGGGTCGCCCCTCCCGGCGCCGACGTGCCGAAAGCCCCTCGAAGGCGGTGAATTGCAGCGAGACGAGATCCAGTACCGCATTCTGAAGATCCTTCAGGACCATCCCGAGCTGAGCCAGCGCGAACTGGCGGAACGGCTGGGGGTGTCGGTGGGCAGTGCGCATTATTCCCTGAGGGCGCTCATCGACAAGGGCTGGGTCAAGGCGGGCAACTTTGCCCGCAGTGAGAACAAGACCCGCTACCTGTACAAGCTTACCCCTCATGGCGTGGCGGAAAAGGCCCGGCTGGCCCGTGCGTTCCTTAAGCGCAAGCGCGAGGAGCATGCCGCCATTCAGGCGGAGATCGCGGCGCTGGAGGAAGAGCTGAGGCAGAGCCGGGAGGAGGGGTGATCGGCCGGAGGGCCGGCCTCCTACGGGGTGCCGGGTTGTCGTAGGAGCGCAGCCCTCTGCGCGATTGGGGTGTGCCCCGGGGGCGATCGGCCAGAGGGCTGGCCTCCTACCGTGTTGTAGGAGCGCAGCCCTCTGCGCGATGGGCGTGTCCCGGGCCCGATCGGCCAGGGGGCTGGCCTCCCACGGTGTAGGAGCGCAGCCCTCTGCGCG
>NZ_KB906481.1:0-19438 GCF_000381405.1 Thioalkalivibrio sp. ALE20 | reverse complement strand
GGGCGTGTCCCGGGCCCGATCGGCCAGGGGGCTGGCCTCCCACGGTGTAGGAGCGCAGCCCTCTGCGCGATGGGCGTGTCCAGGGCCCGATCGGCCAGGGGGCTGGCCTCCTACGGGGGGTGGCCGATCGGCGGGTCGGGAAATCAAGAAGATCAGGAAGGATGACGGAATGAAGATTGCGGTGGCCGGAACCGGTTATGTGGGCCTGTCGAATGCCGTGCTGCTGGCGCAGCACCACGAGGTGGTGGCGCTGGACGTGGTGCCGGAGAAGGTCGAGAAGATCAACCGGGGCGAATCGCCGATCATCGATGCCGAGATCGAGGAGTTCCTGGGCAACGGCTCCCTGAACCTGACCGCGACCCTGGATCCGCAGCAGGCGTACCAGGGCGCGGAGTTCATCATCATCGCCACGCCCACCGACTACGACCCGCAGACCAACTACTTCAATACCCGCTCGGTCGAATCCGTCATCCGCGACGTGCTGGCCATCAACCCGCACGCCACCATGGTGATCAAGTCCACCGTGCCCGTGGGCTACACGCGCGAGATCAAGGCGCAGATGGAGACCGACAACGTCGTGTTCTCGCCCGAGTTCCTGCGCGAGGGCCGGGCGCTGTACGACAACCTGCACCCGTCGCGGATCATCGTCGGTGAACAGTCCGATCGCGCCGAAACCTTTGCCAACCTGCTGGCCGAAGGCGCCGTGGACGACGACATCCCCATGCTGTTCACCAACTCCACCGAGGCCGAGGCGATCAAGCTGTTCGCCAACACCTACCTTGCCATGCGCGTGGCGTATTTCAACGAGCTGGACACCTACGCCGAGACCCACGGCCTGGATACCCGGCAGATCATCGACGGCGTGTGCCTGGACCCGCGCATTGGCAGCCACTACAACAACCCGTCGTTCGGCTACGGCGGCTACTGCCTGCCCAAGGACACCAAGCAGCTGCTGGCCAACTACGACGAGATCCCCAATAACATCGTCAAGGCCATCGTCGACGCCAACCGCACGCGCAAGGACTTCGTGGCCGATGCCGTGATCGCCCGCGATCCGAAGGTGGTCGGCATCTACCGCCTGGTGATGAAGAGCGGGTCCGACAACTTCCGCGCCTCCGCCATCCAGGGCGTGATGAAGCGCATCAAGGCCAAGGGCATCGAGGTGATCGTGTACGAGCCCGAGCTCCCGGACGACGAGTTCTACCGTTCCCGCGTCATCCGCGACCTCGAACAGTTCAAGCGCGAGGCGGACGTGATCGTCGCCAACCGCATCACCGACGACATCCGCGACCAGGCCGACAAGATCTACACCCGCGACCTCTTCAACAGCGACTGATCGGTTCCCACGCCCGCCGCCCTTGTAGGAGGCCAGCCCCCTGGCCGATCGGGCCCGTCCGGAACCCCAATCGGCCGGAGGGCCGGCCTCCTACGATGGGCCCGGACATCCTGTAGGAGCGCAGCCCTCTGCGCGACAGGAAGCCGAACAAAGCCCCATCGGCCAGGGGGCTGGCCTCCTACGGGGGCTGTGGCGCCAAACCACGTCTTTATCATCCCGGTCGCGGCGAAGCGACAAGCCGGGATCTTTGGCGAAAGAGCAAGCGTTCGGGTTCGTCCTGGCCGTGAATGAACCCGTGCCGTACAATTCCTTCAAATTTGCCATACATGCCGGGAGGTGATCGTATGGAACAGGAAACCACCAAGGTGACCGTGCGCCTGCCCAAACAGGATGTAGAGTTCGCGAAGGCCTATGCCAGGGCACACGGTATGAGCATGACCGAGGTGATTGACCGCCATCTGCGCCACCTCCGAGCGCTCGAGCAGCATACGCCAAGCGCCGAGCTGGAAGCCATTACCGGCCTGATCCCCCCTGATGTGGATGCCGAGAAGGCCTATCACGACCACCTGCGCGACAAGTATTCATCGTGATCATGCTCGATCTGAACGTCCTGCTGGATGTTCTGCAAAAGCGCGAGCCGCACTATCGTGTTTCGGCGGCAGTCCTGGAGCAAGTGCTACAGGGCGAAGAAGCAGGTGCCCTCAGCGCACATGCGGCGACCACGGTGCACTACCTGGTCGCACGGTATGCGGATCGCACGTCCGCGGATCGGGCATTGAGCTGGCTGCTCCAGCATTTGCACGTATCCGCGGTGGGACGCACAGAACTCGAACGAGCCCGGTCGCTCGGTTGGGCGGATTTCGAAGATGCCGTGGTGGCAGCCACTGCCGAGCGCACGGGCTGCGCCTGCATCATCACGCGCAACGTCAAGGATTTCGCCGGATCGCCTGTGCCCGCGCTGACGCCGCAGGAGTTTCTGCTCCGCTAACCAACGTTGTATGGGGTTTCTGCCTACCAAAATCGGCCAGAGGGCTGGCCTCCTGCGGGAGGCGAGACGACAATGGATGATGCAATGGAATTGATTACCCCATACGGTGGTACGCTCCGCGATCGGACCTGGCCGGCGTCCCACCGCCGAGAGGGCTCGGCCACCGCAAATGTAGGAGGCCAGCCCCTGGCCGATCGGGCCTGGCCGGTGCCCCATCGCCGAGGGGGCTCGGCCACCGCAAACGCAGGAGGCCAGCCCCTGGCCGATCGGGCCTGGCCGGTGCCCCATCGCCGAGAGGGCTCGGCCGCCGCAAACGCAGGAGGCCAGCCCCTGGCCGATCGGGCCTGGCCGGTGCCCCATCGCCGAGAGGGCTCGGCCACCGCAAACGCAGGAGGCCAGCCCCTGGCCGATCGGGCCTGGCCGGTGCCCCATCGCCGAGAGGGCTCGGCCACCGCAAACGCAGGAGGCCAGCCCCTGGCCGATCGGGCCTGGCCGGCGCCCCATCGCCGAGAGGGCTCGGCTCCTACGGGGCTCGAAACCACGGTAGCCAAGGGTTCAACCCCTTGATCCGACCCATCCTCAACAGCCTGAAATGGAGCAGCCGCCTGGGCGCCAAGTTCTTCTGGGCGGCGCCAGCGGCGACCAGCGGGGTGGTGTTCTTCACCCTGGTGTCGCAGCTCTCCATGCTGCTGGCCTTCTTCCTCCCGCTGAAGGTCATCATCCTGCTAGGTTCGGACGGCATACCCCGCTACTTCCCACCGGCGTTCGAGCAGTTCGACCGCGACGCGCTGATCGTTTCGCTGAGCGCCGCCACCATCGCGTTCTACGGCCTGTATCTGCTGGCCGAACGCATCGTGGAGTTCGGCGGCGAGCGAGGGTCGAAAACCCTCCTCGCACGCAGCCGCAAGATGGTCCTGTTCGAGAACCAGGACGAACTGGCTGCCCGCGCCTACAAACGCCATGCCGAGGTGATCGCGGGCAGCGCGTTCCTGCTGTTGGCGCTGGTTATCCTGTTCTGGCTCTACCAAAGCGTGGCGCTTCTGGCCGCGGGGTACGTTGTTGCGGTGGGCACGCTACTGCTTGCTGCGCTTGCCATGAATGAAGGCCTGCGCAGACGCATCCAGGACAACCTCAACGGCTGGATGGGCGTTCTCGCGGGCATCGGCTTCATGCTGGCGTTCGGTTACCTAGTGGTCGACTTCCTGTTCCTCGATCCGCCCGGCCTGATCCCGGCAATCATCGCGCTGCTGCTCGCCCGCCAGGGGTTCAACCGGCTGTCGAGCCTGGTGACCGGGCTCGTGAAACAGCACGATCAGAAGGCAAAGCTGGATGCATTGTTCTTCCATTCCAGCGTCTTCATGCCCGGCCAGGCCCAGGAGACGAACAAAGAGACCATCTGGACGCTCCTGACGCCGGAAGCCCGCCAGCAATGGGTATCCGAGCTCATCGCCGAGATGTACGGCGAACCCGCTCCCGAGGATCTGGACATCCAGTGGTGGCAAACCGACGTGGCCAACGTGGGCGTGCTGCATTGCCGCACCCCGGGAAAGCCGAGCATCTTCGTCAAGCTGTTTGCTCCCAAGCGCACCGCCTACGCCCTGCACGAGGCGGCTCTGCTGGCCGACCCGCCCCAGGGCCTGCCCAGCCCGCAATGGATCGGCGCCACACAGGTGCGTGGCTTCCATTGCCACGTACTGCAGGTAGCTGAAGAGCTCCCGGCCAGGCAGGGTGATACCGCCAAAGGCGTCGAAGAGATCCGCCTCACCCTGCTTCAGGTCGCCCTGCCGCAACCCCTGTTGACCCGTTACCAGCGATCCCGGCCCATGTTGTGGCAGCGCCTGAACGACAGCATACTGGAGCGTCTCCGAATCGCCGCCAACGATTCACAATCCCTCAATGCCCTCGGTCAGCTGCGCGCTCGCCTGCAGGACTGGCGCGACCAACTCGCCGCATTGCCCCTGGCGATTACTACGCGGGACGTTCGGCCGGGCAATATCGTAATGACCGAGGCAGGGGTGCCCACGCTCCTCCATTGGGGAAGCTGGGCGATGGAACCGGCCGGTGCCGGATGGCCGACCAAGCCCCAACATCTTCAGGCGCTTGGGGGAAACTCCAACGGGCCCGTACTTGCGGCGTTGAGCCACGAGTTGGAGCGTCTTTTCGAGCGCCAGCGCTTCAGCCGCGCCCTCAAACTGGTGCCCCGCGTTGTCGGGTTGCTCGCGCAGCGTACTGAGCCTTCGGCTACCAACGGGCCACGGCCATGACGGGGATCCCCTCAACGCCCGCGAACACGGCGCACTCGAACGATGCAGCGGAAGAACCCTCCCGGCCCGTCTGCTCGGTCATTGTGCCCGTCTACAACCACTGGGGATTGGTTCCGCATCTGCTGAGATGCCTGCGGGCACAGACCTTAGCGCAAGAGTCCTTTGAAGTGCTGCTGGTGGACAACGGCTCCACGGATTACGAGCCCCCGCAAAGCCTCCCCGCGAACGTTCGTATTCTGAACTGCGAAACGCCGGGATCCTACGCGGCCCGGAACGGCGGCATCGAAGCCGCGGCAGGCGACTGGCTTGCGTTCACCGATGCCGATTGTCGACCCGATCCCCGGTGGCTCGAGGCCATGCTCGCCCGAGCCCAGCAGGAGGGGAGAATGGCTCTTCTGGCTGGCACTGTCGAGATGTACACCGATTCCGCGCGCCCCAATGCCTACCAAATCTACGATCTGATTCGCGGGATCCCGCAAGCGCATTATGTGAGCCGCGGCTATGCGGCTACCGCCAACCTACTGGTACACCGATCCGTAATGGAGATGGTGGGCGGGTTTGATGCGACCCGTTATTCGGGAGGTGATACCGCTTTCTGCCGCCGTGCGTGCGCTAGCGGTTATTCCATCCATTTAGTCTGTGAAGCGGTGGTACGGCATCCCGCCCGCCATTCTTGGGGGGAAGTGGTATCCAAGGCGCGCCGTATCAAGGGGGGGCAACTGCTCTCAGGGTCCAAGCGTATGCGTGGCTATTGGGTCCTGCGGACCCTGATGCCGCCGCTCCACCTGTACTACCGATATGCGATGGCAGGACAATATAGCCTTCGATACCGGGTCATCGCACTGGCGGTCCAGTCGCGGCTCTGGGGGCATGAGCTCCGCGAAATGTTCCGCCTGCTAATACGTCCGGCATGCCGCGAGCGAAAATAGGTGGTTAAGCCGCGTCCAGAGATCAGCAACCTCGGCCCAGCCCCGGCTTAACGGCGGCATCCCGACCAGATTTCGATCAAGCAACCAAGCAACCAGACAGAAGACCAGGAGAGACTGAGTGACACGCAGCATGGACAAAAGGGTAGGCGCGGACCGCCTGACCACGCCGAAGGATCGCGCCAGTCCGGAAGGGGATCTCCTCGGTAACTGCCTCTCGCCGGCTTCGTTCTGGTGGCCAAAATACCTGGAGTCTTCGGCCTGGCTGGACCACGCTCCCTTTGCTTTCTGGCTCATCGACGCGCACCGGCCCCGTACGGTGGTGGAGCTGGGGACGCACGGTGGCTACTCCTATTTCGCGTTTTGCCAGGCTGTCCATACGTTGGGCACCGAAACTCGCTGTTATGCCGTAGATACCTGGCAAGGTGATGAACATGCTGGATTCTATGATGAGTCCGTCTACGAGCGTGTGAAATCACACAACGACACTCACTATGCCAACTTCTCCCGTATGGTGCGCTCATCGTTCGATGACGCACTTCGGCACTTCAGCGACGGCAGCATTGACTTGTTGCACATCGATGGACGCCACTTCTACGAGGACGTCAAACACGACTTCGAGAGCTGGCTCCCGAAGCTCTCCGACCGCGCCGTGGTTCTTTTCCACGACACAAACGTCAGGGAGCGCAACTTTGGGGTCTTCCATCTGTGGGAGGAAATCCGTGTCGAATTTCCTTCCTTCGAGTTTCTGCATGGTCACGGCTTGGGAGTGTTGGGCTATGGATCAGACCTTTCGCCGGGTCTCAGAGCACTGTTTTCCGCTGCGCTGGACCAAAAAGCAACTATGGCTATACGAGACGCATACAACCGGCTGGGGGCCTACCCGAAGCAAGCAATGCAACATCGGACTAAGAAGGCCGACATCCGTGACAAGGAAGTCGCCTCTCAACAGGACCTGAAGGTGCCGGCAAGAAGTCGAAAAGGCCTTTCAGTCAAGCTCGAGAAAAGAGAAGCGGAACTGGCCCGCTCTTCGGCCAAGCTGCAACAATGCGAAAGGAAACTCAGCAAGCTCTCACGCCACCTGAATGAGATGGAGCACTCGACAAGCTGGCGAATTACCTATCCGATGAGAGTCCTATCTCGAGCCATCAGGTGGACCGTCCGTAACGTTGTTAGGAGTATGCGGTTTGTGTGGTGGCTTATGACCGGCCAGACCGCGCGAGCGGCAGGCGCACTCCGGACAATCTACGCTCGCCATGTACCGGTTCGAATTAAGAAATGTATCCCTGGTACCATCCGCAAGAGGGTCGGCGGTTACTTGAGTGAGCATGAGTCTCGTACTCACACTCGCGGGGCCGTTCCATCTCGGGCGGACAACGAAAGAAGAAAGGCCATAAAACAAGATATTCAACAGGCCACTGCCGCCTTTCAGTCGGAGATGTGGGACGATACGATCCAACAGTGGCAGGCGATTTTGACGAATTATCCTGACGATGCAAGATCCTGGCAGGCAAAATTGTTTATCAGCGTCGCGCGCCGAATTAGGAACCTAGAAGACTACGAAAAGCGGATTGTCGAGTATAAAGAATCCAAGGTGGCCCGCGATATCCGTCGACCCAATGACGGAGAACTGCGTGTTGCGGTCTACACGGCGATATCCGGTAACTATGACTCGCTGAAGCTCCCGGCTGTGTTGGATGAACGGATCGACTATATCGTCTTCACGGACACCGCATTGCCCGATACAGGCATATGGCAAGTGCGTCCGATCACCTACTTTAGCGACGACGCAACGCGGACCGCGCGGTTTGTGAAAACCCATCCCCATTGGCTCTTGGCGGACTACGACATCACCATCTGGATCGACTCGAACGTAATGATTCTTGGAGATATTTGGCCGTTAGTGAGTGACTTCAAGGACTCCGGGAAAGCTATTGGGGCTATTCCGCACCCCCAGAGACAATCGATCTACGAAGAGATTCACGAGTGCGCTCACCGGGCGAAGGACGACTATTCAGTCATGGAGTGCCAAGTTCAGGCTTACCGGTCCGAAGGGTTCAAGCACGACGACCTTATTGAAAGTAATTTGATGATGGCCAACCTCGGTGGATGTCGCGCATCCTGTGAACGGTTCTTTTCGACGTGGTGGTCGCAGATAGACCGGCATAGTCGGCGTGATCAGCTAAGCAAAAACTACGCTCTTCGGCTAGCGGATGTCGAATGGCATAGGCTTCTCAAGAACGGTGAAAGCGTGAGGAATCACCGTGACTTCGTGTTGGTCGAGCATGACGCTGGGCAGGGTCCGGCTTCGAGGCTCGTTGCGAAGTTAGACTCCCCTCTTCTGGACCCCTACGCTTTATCGAGCGATGCGGACACGAAAGAGGCTAGAGTGGGCGCGCAAAGAGGTCGGCGGATCGACGTAGTGGTATGTGTCCACAATGCGCTTGAGGATGTCAAGTTATGTCTTGAATCGATTGAAAGAGAAAGGATTGATGAGCAGCTGAAGCTCATTCTTGTAGACGATGGTTCGGACGAAGATACGGCCGATGTTTTGCGTACGTTCGCGGCAAAGGATTGGGTTTCGCGTATCCGCAACGAAAAGGCCGTCGGATATACAAAAGCGGCCAATCAGGGTCTGGCCGCCACGACAGCGCCTTTCGTGATACTCCTGAACAGCGACACTATTGTCACGTCGTTATGGGCAGAGAAGCTGGCGGACGCCGTGTACACGACGCCTGGTGCCGGAATTGTGGGGCCACTGTCAAATGCGGCTAGTTATCAATCAATACCGGAGTATCGCGGTACAGGCGACCAGACTGCCGTGAATGAACTGCCGACGGGTATGACCCCGGAAGACATGAATTGTTATTGTGAAAACTGGTCTACGGTCGATGCGCTTCCTCGCACGCCGCTGATCCACGGATTCTGTTTTGGCTTGAAGCGCGAGGTCTTGGAGGCCGTGGGATGGATGGACGAAGTGACTTTCCCCAGGGGATACGGGGAGGAAAATGATTTCTGCTTTCGCGCCGTCGATGCTGGGTTCGGGCTCGTGGTCGCAACAAATACATACGTCTTCCATCGAAAATCGCGAAGTTACATGGGAGCCGAACGGGTTCGCCTAATGAAAGCGGGGTCTGAAGCACTTTCGTCCAAACATGGTCGTGCCCGTGTTCAGAGGGCCGTTCGGTCCATGGAGGAAAACAGTCTCTTGGCTTGTGCCCGCGCAAGCGCGGAGCAGTTGTACCGCTTACGATCGGGAAATGGCCCCTGTATTTGGCTCGTTCCCGCTCGGAATAGACATGGCCGCCCGCTAGGGTCGGCATATATTCGTCTGCTACTTCCTTACTTTCATGACTCTATCCTTGACGATTTTAAAGTTAAGGAGGCGACGAATTTGCCGGACCTTGAGGCGGATAGTATCGCGGTGCTGCAGCGGGACGCACCGGGCATCCAGTTAACGGCGCTGCAAGAATGGATATCCAAGGCCAAAAAGGTTGGCATGACCTTGGTTCATGACATCGATGATGATTTGCTCGATCTGCAGACGCTGGTCCGCCTAGGAAAATCAGGGATCGGGTGCGCAGAAACAATAGCGAAGGTCTCTCTTTTGGCGTCCTCTGCGCATACGGTGATTGCCTCAAGCGACGCCTTGGCGCGAAAACTGGGAGCGTTCAATGAGAGCGTTGTTGTCGTGCCTAACGGCATCGACGTGAAGTTATGGGGGCTCCATGAAGCCGATAGACGAAACATGGCAGACAATGACACGCGCGAGAACAGGCCGGTCAAGATCGGGTATGTCGGGACACCCACGCATTATCGTGACCTTGAGTTGATCGCGCCCGCGATAAGGCGTATCGAAGAAAAGTACGGCTCGCAAGTTTGCGTTGAGGTGGTTGGAGCCTTTGAGGACTCACAAGTTCTGTTCGGGAGTCGAATAGGCCTTCCTAAAGAAAACGAATATCCGGAATTCGTAAAGTGGCTTAGGCAGAAAGTCGATTGGGATATCGCTGTAATTCCATTGCTGGACGATAGCTTCAATAGGTCAAAGTCCTACATTAAGTTTCTTGAATGCGCGGCGATGAATGCTGCGATCGTCGTCTCTGACGTACCAGCATACCGCGAAGTTGCGCGCAACGGAGAGAATTGCGTAGTCGTGAAGAATGACTGTGATGAATGGGAAATAGCACTTGTCAAGCTGATTGAGAACAGAGATGCGGTTAGGTATCTGGCACGAAGAGCCAGCCACGAGTGTTTGTCCACCTATACCCTCGACGCGGTCGCGCCACGGCTTAAGACTCTACTAGCGGAGGTGCAGTCGGTGGGGCGGAGCGTCGTTTAATTGGAAGGGTAGCAGTTTCTCCGGGCACAGGATTGAAAGGGAGCCGTTATCCACTTTCAAGTCGAATGATCGGTAGATTAGGGGGCGGAAGTAAGGTTGACGTATGTCGACATTGAGCGAACTTCGCGTGGCTCTACGCGTTAGTCCTAAATGAGTGGTTAAGCGGTATCGATGTTTGGCCTTCGGTATTTGCGTGTTTCTGTAAACACGTTTGTGATCGGGATGCTGCGGAGAACGTTTATTTGACCACGGTTAGCGGATTCAGAAATGGCTGGGAGCATGGCTTGGTGAGCAAGAATGTGGTGGTGAATCGACTTAAAAAAGGCACGGCGAACAAAGGGTTGTTTGAGGGTCGGGTGCAGGATGGCGATTCGCCTTGCTTCAAATTTGTTGAGAAAAGAGTTTGTGTGGAGTCAAGTGAATTTGCATTGTGCGGGGCATTGCATCGTGATCGGGTTTCGTCTGACCCGTTTTTGTCTATCCTTGGAGTAAGGAAGGGTCCGGATGGCGTGGGCGAAATCTACATGGAGTATCTGCCAGGAGCAGGGGGCTATGAGCTGCCAGATATCAATCGAGAAAGGGCGCATGACGAATTTCGCGTTTTATCGGATGAGATCTGTCATGGTTTAGCTAGGTTTGCTAAATATGCGGGGTCTAACCTGGAGCATAAGTCCCCAGCGAGCGTGTGTAAAAGAGTGTCCTTGGTTCGCCTGATTTATAAAACTGGACTGCGGGTGAGCGACAGCGTGGTTAAAGCGCTTGCTCGGTCGGAAGAAAAATTGTTTAGGCGTGCCAGCGTTGATAGAATTTGTTTCTCGCATAACGATTTGCACTTTCATAACTTATGGGTGAGGGGGAGTGCGGAAAGAGTGAAGCTAATAGATTACGGGATGGTTAGGCAGAACATGATGGGTGCCGATTTGCACCATTTTTTCAGACGGTGGATGCGCGGTTCGCAATCTGATCGTGACTTTTTTGACGCCTTGGTAGAAAGCTATGTGCGTTACTTTGATGTTTCTGATGGTTGGGTGAGGGCGGTAGCGTGCTATTATGGCTTGTATCGGGAGTTGCGCAGGGGAGGGCTAGGCGATCTGAGTCGAGAGGAAGAGAAAGAGGCCCTGCAACGATATATCGATTTTCTAGTTAGCATGCAGAAAGGACGAGCTTGTTTGAGGCGGTTATTCTAGGGGGCGTCGGATGGCCGAGGTTGGCAGTTGTCTGGGTCTTGTTAGTGGGTTGGTAGTGCTCGGGTGAAAACTTGAAGGCTTTGCGGTTTTAGCGTGTTGGGTGTTCGGCCGGTTTTTCAGTGGGTATCTTGGTGAGCGCAAGAGTGTGTGAAACGGGTTGTCGTTGGCTTGCAGCGTTAGAGTCTTAGGAAAGGGCGTTTTATGGGAAGCAGGTGGCTAGTAACGGGGGGAGCGGGGTTTATTGGGTCGTCGGTGATTCGAGAGCTGGTTAGTGGCATGAGGTGCGACGTCGTCAATGTCGACAAGCTGACGTATGCAGGCAATCCGGATTCGTTGAAGGCTATCGCGTCGGATTCACGTTATACGTTCGTTCACGCGGATATCTGTGATGCCGCGACGGTGCAGGAGGTGTTTCGAAGATTTGGCCCTGACGTCGTGATGCACTTGGCGGCAGAGAGTCACGTCGATCGGTCCATCGCTGGGCCTGCCCCGTTCATCGAGACGAATATCGTTGGAACCTATACGCTGCTCGAGGTGGCACGGGCGTATTGGAAGGCTTTGTGGGAGTCTGACCCGAGGAAAGCTGGAGGCTTCCGCTTTCATCATGTCTCGACAGACGAGGTCTATGGTGACCTGCAAGGGGCGGAGGACCTGTTTATAGAGACGACGCCCTACGCACCTAGTTCCCCCTATTCGGCGAGTAAGGCCAGCTCCGACCATCTGGTGCGCGCCTGGCAGCGAACTTACGGGTGGCCGACGGTGATCACGAACTGCAGTAACAACTACGGGCCGTATCACTTTCCCGAGAAACTCGTTCCACTGATGATTCTCAACGCGCGGGCGGGCAAGCCGCTGCCGGTGTATGGCAACGGGCATCAGGTGCGCGATTGGTTGTATGTGGAGGACCATGCCCGCGCACTGATCAAGGTGGCCACTGAAGGGGAAGTGGGGGAGACCTATAACATTGGCGGTCATAACGAGGTGACGAACCTCGAGGTGGTGGAGCGTATCTGCGAGCTGCTTGAGGAGCTGGCGCCGGACAAGCCAGAAGGGGTGAAGCAGTATCGTGACCTGATCACCTTCGTGGCGGACCGGCCGGGCCATGATCTTCGGTACGCTATCGACGCGAGCAAGATTGAGCGTGAGCTCGGCTGGGTACCCAGCGAAACCTTCGAGACTGGGTTGAGAAAGACGGTGCAGTGGTATCTGGATAATGGTGACTGGGTTGGGCGCGTGACCAGCGGGGCCTACCGGGAGTGGGTCGAAAAGCACTATGGCGAGCAAGCGGTGGACGGGGCACACCATGACTGAACAGGCCATTCTGGTGACCGGCCCCAATGGGCAGGTGGGCTGGGAGTTACAGCGTACCTTGTCTCCGCTCGGGCGACTGGTGTTGCTGAACCGAACTCGGTGCGATCTCGCCGATCCGGAGGCGCTTCGAAATCGGGTGCGGGAGATCCGCCCGGCGGCGATTGTCAACGCGGCCGCGTATACCGCCGTTGACCAGGCGGAGAGCGAACCGGACGTTGCCGCGGCGATCAACGCACAGGCCCCGCGGATTCTCGCCGAGGAGGCGAAGGCGCTCGGCGCGTGGCTCATCCACTACTCGACCGATTATGTATTTGACGGTAGCGGCGAGCGGCCCTGGCGGGAAGAGGCCCCGGTTGGGCCCAAGTCGGTCTACGGAGCCACCAAGCTGGAAGGCGAGCAGGCAATCATCGCCAGCGGCGCCGCTGCGCTGATTTTTCGGACCTCGTGGGTATTTGGGGTACATGGGCACAACTTCCTGAAGACGATGCTCAAGGCGAGCCGGGAGCACCCGGAGCTGAAAGTGGTAGCCGACCAGATGGGCGCACCAACACCGGCGCATCTGATCGCGGACGTGACCGCCCATGCGCTACGGGACGCCTTGAACGGACGCATGGAGCGTCGCGCCGAGATCTTTCACCTGGCCCCCAGGGGAGCGACCTCCTGGCATGCCCACGCTGAACTCCTGATCGAACACGCAAAGACGCTTGGTTGGCCCATCAAGACTCGTTCGGTCCACGCGATTACGTCGAGTGAGTGGCCTACGCCCGCGGCAAGGCCCGCCAACTCGCGTCTGGACTGCCGAAAGTTGGAGGCGACGTTTGGCCTGCTGCTTCCCGACTGGGATGTGGGAGTGACGCGGGTCGTGGAGCAGGTCGTTCAGCCGCGGTTGTAGAGCAGGTCGGATAGGATAAGTACAATTGTGAAGGCGAGTGCCATGGAAGAGTACAAAAACGACCTGGAAAGGTTGTTTTTCGAGAACACCGGGCGCCTGATCCACAAGTGGCGGCATTATTTCGAGATCTATGATCGGCATTTCTCTGGGTTTCGCGGGACGGATGTCCATGTTGTTGAGTTTGGTGTCTCGCAGGGCGGTTCCCTGCAGATGTGGAAAAAGTATTTTGGACCGAAGGCAAAAATATTCGGCATCGATGTAAATCCGAACTGCAAGGCGCTCGAAGAGGATCAGGTGGAGATCCTTATCGGTGATCAAGAGGACCGGCGGTTTCTTGATTCGGTCAAGGAACGAATCCCTAGAATTGATATATTGATCGACGACGGCGGCCACACCATGGCACAGCAGATCAATACCTTTGAGGCGCTCTTTCCCGCGATTGACTCTAATGGCGTGTATCTGTGCGAAGACCTCCATACGTCCTATTGGCGGAAGTGGGGTGGAGGATACGGACGAGCCGGGACGTTCGTCGAATACAGCAAGAACTTCGTTGACCTTTTGCACGCCTGGCATTCGGAAGATGAAACTAGGCTTAGCGTTACCGATTTCACCAGGTCGACACATTCGTTGCACTACTATGACAGTATACTCGTAATCGAGAAGCGCCCAGTTGAAAAGCCGTTTCATCTGAAAACGGGCGAAGCGACGGTATCGCCGTTTCGGAAGCAAGAATCTCGGTCTGCTGTGGTTTCTGAGCGAGCATCGTCCGACGGAGTTGACGACATGAACTGCGTTGAGAGGGTTCAGAATGACTTGGAGGCGGAGGATCCTGCGCCTTTGAGTGATATGGACGGGCGGAAGGCTCGGCTGCGCAAGGAAAAAGAGAGGCACAGGGTGACTAAGGACAAGCTTGTGGCGGAGAAAGCGCGCGTGGCGTCGATTCGCGCGTCGAGGAGCTGGCGCCTCACCGGCCCGTTTCGGCTGTTTTGGCGATCGGTAAGGCGGGTGCGTACCGGCATGCGGAGGGGGTAGTGATGGCGGTCGCGAAGAGAGGGCAGTCATGAAGCGGCGGAAAGGTATTATTCTGGCCGGTGGCGCCGGGACAAGGCTTCATCCGGCGACATTGGCTGTCTCGAAGCAGCTGTTGCCGGTGTACGACAAGCCGATGATCTACTACCCGCTTTGTACGCTGCTGCTGGCCGGGATCCGGGAGATCCTGATCATCTCCACGCCTGAGGATACGCCCCGTTTCGAGCAGATGCTCGGTGATGGCAGTCAGTGGGGGATCGAGCTTCAGTATGCGGTGCAGCCGAGTCCGGATGGGCTGGCCCAGGCCTTCTTGGTTGGTGCTGACTTTCTGGGTGACGACCTGGCGGCGCTGATTCTCGGCGACAACATCTTTTATGGCCACGATTTCCAGCCGTTGCTGGAGCGTGCGGCCGGGCGGCAGGAGGGTGCGAGCGTGTTTGCCTATCACGTGCACGACCCGGAGCGCTATGGTGTGGTGGAGTTCGATGCCGATGGCACGGTGCTGTCGCTAGAGGAAAAGCCGGCGAACCCGAAGTCGGCTTATGCGGTTACCGGGCTGTATTTCTACGACGAGCAGGTGGTGGAGCGTGCGCGGCGGATTCAGGCATCGCCACGTGGGGAGCTGGAGATTACCGACCTCAATCAGATGTATCTCGCGGAAGGCACGTTGAGCGTTGAGCTGATGGGGCGCGGGTACGCCTGGCTGGATACCGGCACGCACGACAGTCTCCTGGAGGCCTCGCACTTTATTGCAACGCTGGAGCGGCGACAGGGGTTGAAGGTGGCGTGCCCTGAAGAGGTCGCGTACCGGAAGGGGTGGATTGATGCGGAGCAGCTGGAACGGCTGGCGGCTCCGCTGGCGAAGAATGGGTATGGCCAGTATCTGCTGCGGGTATTGCGAGAACAGGTGGCGTGATCGGGGTTGCCGTCTGCTCTGTTTGTTTCTAGTAAATGGCTTTGGGAGGTACCGTGGAGGCACAGCGCCTGGCGATTCCGGATGTGGTTCTTTTCGAGCCGCGTGTCTTTGGCGACGAGCGCGGCTTCTTTTTTGAGAGCTTCAACGCCCTTACGTTCGAGGACGCTACCGGCCTGGCTCCGACGTTCGTCCAGGACAACCACTCGCGCTCTCAGCGCGGGGTGTTGCGGGGCTTGCATTACCAGCTACCCCCTTGCCCACAAGGGAAGCTGGTGCGCGTGGTGAATGGAGAGGTGTTTGATGTGGCGGTGGACATCCGCCGTTCTTCGCCCACGTTCGGTCGCTGGGTGGGTGCCCGGTTGTCGGCAGAGAACAAGTGCCAGCTGTGGATACCCGAAGGTTTCGCGCACGGCTTTGTCACGCTGAGCGAGTCGGCTGACTTTCTGTACAAGACCTCCGGTTACTACGCCCGGGAACTGGAACGATGCATTGCCTGGGACGATCCGGAGATCGGCATCGAGTGGCCTGTTGACGGCGAACCGGTACTTTCGGCGAAGGATCGCGAAGGTGTGCGCCTTTCTGAGGCGGATGTGTTTTCGTGAGCCTCGGTTATGTAGCTGTCAAGGGAGCGTGGCCGGGAAAGGCTGTCCCGGGGTCGGATTGTGCCGTGGCGGTTAGCGGCTGCCGGAACGTATGAAGCTGGCGATCAAGAATCCGGCTCCGGAAGGCTCGAGGCAGACGTTCTGGGGTGACTACTCCTTTGGCGGGTCGCTACAGCGTGCGCTTGAGGAGCTGGGCATTGAAGTGGTGCAGCACTTCTGGCCGGACTGGGATCGGGATGATGGCGAGGACGCCATCCTGGTGCTCCGTGGCAAGCGGTTGTATGTGCCCCCCAGGGATAAGGTCTCGATGCTCTGGGTGATCAGTCATCCGGCGACCGTCTCGTTAGAAGAGTTGAATCGTTATTCCGTTGCCTTTGTTGCGTCGGAGAAGCTGTATTCGACATTCGCCCCGTTGACCTCCACCCCGTTGGAGGTCATGCGTCAATGTACGGATGTGTCTCTGTTTGCACCGCCCGGGTGTACTGTGGAAGAGGACGCGAAGCGCCGAGAAGGCGTGGTCTTCGTGGCAAACAGCCGTGGGGTGCGCAGAGACATGCTGCAGTGGTCGTTGGCGGCTGGCCGGCCGCCAAGACTCATTGGTGGGCACTGGGATCAGTTCGGGCTGGCTGACCTGGTATACCGGGAGCATGTTCGGAACAGCGAGTTGCCGGAGGTCTATCAGGCCGCGAAAGCGAGCCTGAACGACCATTGGGCGGATATGCGCCATTTCGGCATCATCAACAACCGGGTGTTCGACTGCATGGCCTGCGGTGTTCCTGTGGTCACTGACAGCTTTGCGGAATTGCGGTCGGTTATTGGGGATGCTGCGCTTTATGCGAACAACGCAGACGAGTTCCAGAGTGCGTTGAAGGAGCTGGACGACTCCTACGCTTCTGTACTCTCGAAAGTCCGCTCATGGTGGGATGAGCACGGGACTGATTACTCGTTTTCGGCCCGTGCTGAGCAGATTCTGCGTGCATTCGATCGCCTGGAGCCCAAGGGCGCGGAACCTGGAGCCGAAAGCGATACGCCAGACTTGGGGGAGGCGCGTGCCTTCTTTGATGAGCTGCTTCGGCAGAGTGATCTGAAGCGATCCGGGCGGAGGAAGAAGGTAGTCCTGGTGAATCCAACGCAGCGGACCTTGCGGGCGGTGACCGCGAATGACGATGTGGCTCATGTGAGCGCGGGGTTTGGCGATGGCCCTTGGCAGGTCGCCCTGGATGGCCAGGCCTCGCAACTGGAAGGGGCCGGTTTCGATTTGGTCTGGATTGAGCAAACGGACACCCTCCTGAATGTTTCCCCAGCTGAGCGATTGGTGGCGGCTCAGGGCCTCGCCCGTTCGATGTCGATCCTGGGCGTACTGGGGGTTTCTCCCGCTGGCGGGAACGAACGTGCCTTCGTGGACGCATTGGGCTGGGCAGGACTCGAGACTCTCTCTGATGGCTCTTATGGCACGATACTGGGGCGCGCGTCGGCCAGCCGAAGTGTTCAGGAGATGGAAGCGCTCTCGCGTAAGCTTAACGAATCCGAACGACGGTACCAGAAACTGAAGAAACGAACGTTGAGGGGGAGGCTGGATAGGTGGCTGTCGCGAAGTTGACTCGACTGCCCGCGCGGTTTCGGTACATTGACACGGCGATCTGAAACCACGAAAACTCGGGTGAAGATACCGATTCGGAGGCCTGAGTAGAGTGGATCCCGAACTATATGTGATCTACTAAGGCAAGCTGATGCATCCTGATACCCTTTTCTACATCGACTCGCATTCAATCGACAGTGCTCGAGAGAGGCTAATCGGGTACTTTCAAACACGGGATCATATCGTTTTCGGTGACGCTGGGCTCCAAGAGTACCGGCGTGATCACTCCGGTAAACTCGACCCTTTAGATGGTGCATTCTTGGCGCTCCTGGATCGTGGGGAATACTTGGAGGCGTCGACTGACGCGACGGGCCAGGAGCTTCTCTACTTGTATCGGGCAGCTGGCTCCTGGGCCGTCTCAAATTCGCTATACCATCTTGCGAAAAAAGTTAGATTGAAGGGGTATGAGCTCACCCCTCGTCCGCCCTCGCTTCTCTCTTTTACGATTAAAGACGGCAATCACTGGGCTGCACAACCGTTTTCTATGAGAACGGTTTTTAATGAGGTTGTTCTTCTTCCCCCGGGGAGTTCGGTTCGCATTGAGCGGAGGACAGGGGCCCTCTCCGTGCTACATAGGTCGATTTATGACGGATTGGAATCTTTTCGCGTGTACCGCACCCGGATGCCTGGACACTCCGTAAGCATGATCATGCCGCCACCGGCATAGTTTCAAGGTAGTCGGCACGGACCTGCGCCGGCGACCGGAACCCATGGCGCTCCAGCAGCCAACCTTGGTTATATTGCTCTTTCCAGCGCTGCAGGGCCTCGTTGAGCTCCGCCACGTTGCGGGCCCCATGGCACCAGAGCAGCTGCTCCTTGAGGGTGCGGAAGAACCTCTCGATGACGCCGTTGCCCTCCGGGGCGTAGACGAACGCCGGCGAGGACTCGAGGCCGAGGAAGCGCAACTCCTGCTGGAAGACATCGCTCAGGTATTGGCTGCCATGGTCGTGGCGCAGGGCCAAGCCGGCAGCGATACCCTGGTGAAATCCCCCGAAGATCCTTCGCACTGCCTGGCGCAGCGGCTCCAGCGCCTCGAAGCGGGTCCCAGGGCGGGCCGCGTGGATCCCCAGGCACTCGGCGTTGTAGTGGTCCACGACGGCGAAGACCGTCACCTGCCCGCACTCCGGCAGGAACGTCGCGGTGGCATCGGTCGCCCACATCCGGTTCGGCGCCTCCGTGATGATGGTGCCGTCGTGCACATCGGGGCCGAGGTTGCGCCGGGCCCGGTACGGGGCGAGCAGCCCGTGCTCGCGCATCACCCGCAGAACCCGCTTGCGGGAGGTGTAGATCCCTTGCAGCTGGCGCAGCCTGGCCCAGACCTTGCGGTGGCCCTCGCCGGTGAACTCGCTGCCCTCGATGACCGCCCGGATCTCCTGGTGCAGCTGCTCGTCGCTCAGCCTCGGCCGGGGACCCGGCCTCCGCTTGCGATGAGCCGGTGCAGCGCGCTGTGCGCCGCTGTGACGGCGGGCATAGAACGTCGAGCGGGGGATGCCCCATTCCTGACAGAGCCGGGCGACACCGAAGGGCCGGCGCTGAGAGACCGAGCACGCCCGGCTCATGAGCTCGATCTCCCCGGGGCCAAAGGGCGCCCCTCCTTGAGGCGACTGACCGCCTCGCGGGAGGCCTCCAGGTCCATGGTCAGCTCCCCGACCTTGGCCTGGAGCTCCCGGATCTGCTCATCGCGCGGATCGTGCGTGCTGCCGCCCTTGAGCCCGGCCTCGCCGGCGGCGAGGAAGTCCTCCCGCCACTGGCTGATCCGAGCCGCCGTGACCCCGTACTCCCGGCTCAGGGCCTCGAGGTCCTCCCCGCGCAGCAGGCGCAGGACCACCTCCGTCTTGCGCTTGGAGGAGAACCGGCCCTTATCCCGCTTGCCGTTGTTCTGGTTGCTCTTGGCCTTCTTGCTGCTCATCTGACACCTCCGTCTTGGTCCAGGTGGGGGCAGTCAAAGGCTCAGGGCGCCCTGACTATACCCCCGGGGGAGGTGTCCAGGCCAAACGGGGTGCGGAGGA
>NZ_KB906480.1:0-58650 GCF_000381405.1 Thioalkalivibrio sp. ALE20 | reverse complement strand
CCACCCCCGCACGCGCGAGGGTGAAGAACAGTCCATTGCGAGAAGGCATTAACCACTCCGTGGTTCAGTCCAGGGTCAGGGCGTAGTTTGTCGGAAAACCCTCCCGTATGTGTTGTTGCTGGTCAAGGTGCATGAGTCACAAAAGAAGTGGGGGGGAGGATCTCGGGGGCAGAGGTGGGGGAGGTTGCTTCGGGGTGAGTTCCGATGTCTTTGGGTCCGCCCCCTGCCTGTGGGATACTCCCGCACCTAACCGCCCGAGCATTATCCATTCCGGAGGCAAACCGTGGACGAGAATCGCAAGAAGGCCCTGACGGCCGCGCTGGGTCAGATCGAGAAACAGTTCGGCAAGGGTGCCGTGATGCGCATGGGGGACCGCCAGGCGGTGGATGTGCCCTCGATCTCCACCGGTTCGCTGGCGCTGGACGTGGCGCTGGGCATCGGCGGCGTGCCGCGCGGGCGCGTGGTCGAAGTCTACGGGCCGGAATCCTCGGGCAAGACGACCCTGACCCTGCAGGTGGTGGCCGAGGCGCAGAAGGCCGGCGGTACGGCGGCGTTCGTGGACGCCGAGCATGCGCTGGACCCGACCTATGCCGAGAAGTTGGGCGTGAACGTGGATGATCTGCTGGTCTCGCAGCCGGATACCGGCGAGCAGGCCCTGGAGATCGCCGACATGCTGGTGCGCTCCGGCGCGGTGGACGTGGTGATCGTCGACTCGGTGGCGGCGCTCACGCCCAAGGCCGAGATCGAGGGCGAGATGGGCGATTCGCACGTCGGTCTGCAGGCGCGCCTGATGTCGCAGGCGCTGCGCAAGCTCACGGCCAACATCAAGCGCTCGAACACGCTGGTGGTGTTCATCAACCAGATCCGCATGAAGATCGGCGTGATGTTCGGCAGCCCGGAAACCACCACCGGCGGCAACGCGCTCAAGTTCTATTCCTCGGTGCGCATGGATATCCGCCGCATCGGTGCGATCAAGAAGGGCGACGAGGTGATCGGCAACGAGACCCGCGTGAAGGTGGTGAAGAACAAGATGGCGCCGCCGTTCAAGGAGGCGCATTTCGAGATCCTGTACGGCGAGGGGATCTCGCGCGTGGGTGAGCTGATCGAGATGGGCGTGAAGGAAGGCCTGATCGACAAGGCCGGGGCCTGGTACAGCTACAACGGCGAACGTATCGGGCAGGGCAAAGAGAATGCCCGGCAGTTCCTGAAGGACAACCCGGACAAGGCCGAGGAGCTCGAACGCAACCTGCGCGAGCGTTATCTGCCGTCGGCCGGCGGCAAGGGTGCGGACGACGCCGAGGCCGCGGTCGAGGATGCCGAAAGCCCGTCGTAAGGGCGGGGCGCCGGTCGACCCGGCCGATCCCGAGGCGGCCCTGGAGGCCGGGCTCAAGCTCCTGGTGCGGCGCGAACACGCTGCACCGGAGCTCGCGCGCAAGCTGGCGGAGCGCGGCTTCGAGCGGGACGCGGTGGATGCCGCACTGGAGCGTGCGCGCGAACTGGACTACCTCAACGAGACCCGTTACGCCGAGTCCATGGCGCGCCACCGGGTCGGGCAGGGCTATGGCGAGCAGCGCATCCGCGCCGAGCTCGCGCACAACGGGATCGATGGCGACACCGTGAGCCTCGCCATCGAGGCGCTGGAGGTCGACTGGGTCGAACAGGCCCGCGGCCAGCTCGAACGGCATTTCCGTCAACCCCCCGAGGCCCGCGAGGACGAAGCGCGCATGCTGCGCCACCTGGCCGGTCGCGGTTTCCCCGGCGATGTCGCCCGGCGGGCCCTTGCAGCGTGGAAGGACGATCCCTGACGGATTGCCACGGCCCCTTCGGGGCCTCGCAATGACAGGTTTCCGGGCTTGTCGGGGCCGGTTGGGTTCCCGCCATTGTGAGTGGTTCCCGTCATTGCGAGGAGCGACGCGACGAAGCAATCTCCGGACGTGGCTCGCGTTTGGGTTCCGGACGGTGCCGGCGGATTGCCACGGGTCCTTCGGACCCTCGCAATGACGGTGTCGATGTCGGGCGGATCCGCGCGCGGACCGTTGCCGGAATGAATGGCCGAAAAGGAGTCTCGGCCGCCAGGTATCAATCTCCAGTCGCCCAGGGAGGGAGCGATGAAACAGCCCTGTGTCTACATCATGAGCAACCGCCGTGGCGGGACCCTTTACGTAGGTGTGACCAGCAATCTGGTGCAGCGGGTCTGGCAACACCGGTCAGGGACGGTGTCCGGATTCACCAGCCGCTATGGTCTGCATCGGCTGGTCTGGTTCGAGAGCTGCGAGGAAATGGCCTCCGCGATCGAGCGCGAAAAGCAGCTGAAGGCGGGGCCACGCCGCAGGAAAGTGGCTTTGATCGAACAGGTGAATCCGGAGTGGCGGGATCTGTTTGACGATATTGTGGGTTGAAGGCGGTGGGGGCGTTGCCGATTGCCACGGCCCCTTCGGGGCCTCGCAATGACGTTGTTGGGTACCGTTGCTGATTCGGCACGATGACGTGTTCCCCGCACCGCCGTTGCGACGTGTTCCCCGTCCCGCCGTTGCGACGTGTTCCCCGTCCCGCCGTTGCGATGTGTTCCCTGTCCCGTCATTGCGAGTCGCGCAGCGACGAAGCAATCGGCTTGGGCGGGCCCCCTCCGGGCACCGGGCGAACCTTCCGCGATTGCTACGGCCCCTTCGGGGCCCCGCAATGACGGCGTCCTTTCCCGTTATGGGCGACTTGCGATGACGGTGGTGATATCCGGTCCGGGCTGCCCGGGATGACGGGGTCTTTCGGGTCCGGAGTGCTTGCGGTGACGTCGCCCTGGCGTGTCGCGGGCTTCTCCCGATGACCATGAACGGGTCCCGTCGGAATGTCCGGTTCGCTGCCCCATCGGCCAGGGGGCTGGCCTTCTGCAGCATGGCCCGAGGCCGCAGGCGGCAATACGCGGGTCCGGGGCGAGCGTGATACGATTCCGCTTTTGACCCCATACCCGACCGGACACGCATGAAGAGCGCCGAAATACGCCGGAGTTTCCTCGATTTCTTTGCGCAGCACGACCATACCGTGGTGCCGTCCAGCCCGTTGGTGCCTGCCAACGATCCCACCCTGCTGTTCACCAACGCGGGGATGGTCCAGTTCAAGGATGTGTTCCTCGGCCGCGAGAAGCGCCCGTACAGCCGCGCGGCGACCAGCCAGCGCTGCGTGCGCGCCGGCGGCAAGCACAACGATCTGGAGAACGTGGGCTACACCGCCCGGCACCACACGTTCTTCGAGATGCTGGGCAACTTCTCGTTCGGGGACTATTTCAAGCGCGATGCGATCCACTACGCCTGGGATTTCCTTACCGACGTGCTGGGCCTGCCCCCCGAGCGGCTGTGGGTCACGGTCTACGAGACCGATGACGACGCCTACAACGTCTGGGCCAACGAGATCAAGGTCCCGGCCGAACGCATCATTCGCATCGGCGACGATCCGGACGGTGGCTCGGACAACTTCTGGCAGATGGGCGACACCGGGCCCTGCGGTCCCTGCACCGAGATCTTCTATGACCACGGTCCGGAAGTGGCGGGCGGACCGCCCGGTTCGCCGGATGAAGATGGCGATCGTTACATCGAGGTCTGGAACCTGGTGTTCATGCAGTACGACCGCGACGCGGACGGCACGCTGAATCCGCTGCCCAGTCCGTCGGTGGATACCGGCATGGGGCTGGAGCGCCTGTCGGCCGTGCTGCAGGGCGTGCATTCCAACTACGAGATCGACCTGTTCCAGGATCTCATCGCCGCGGCGCGGCGGGTGACCGGGGCGCAGGAAGCCGATTCCGCCTCGCTGCGCGTGATCGCCGACCATATCCGGTCGATCGCGTTCCTGATTACCGATGGCGTGCTGCCCTCCAACGAGGGGCGCGGCTACGTGTTGCGGCGCATCATCCGGCGCGCGGCGCGTCATGGCTTCCAGATCGGCTCCGAGGATGCGTTCCTCTACCGCCTGGTGCGCCCGCTGATCGACACCATGGGCGAGGCCTATCCCGAGCTGGTCAAGGCCGGCGAGCAGGTGGAGAAGGTCCTGGAGAAGGAGGAGCGCAAGTTCCTCGAAACCCTCGACCACGGCATGAAGATCCTGGAAGAGGACCTGAAGGATCTCGAGGGACGGGTGATCCCGGGCGAGACCATCTTCCTGCTCTATGACACCTACGGCTTCCCGGTGGACCTGACCGGCGACATCGCGCGCGAACGTGGCCTGGAACTGGACATGGCCGGTTTCGAGGCGGAGATGGAGAAGCAGCGCGAGCGGGCGCGCGCCGCCTCCCGCTTCAGCATGGATACCGGCAACCTGCCGGGGCTGGAAGACCACACGACCGAGTTCTGCGGCTATGAATACCTGGAGGGCGAGGGCCGCGTGCTGGCGCTGTTCCGCGAGGGCGAGGCCGTGGATCGCCTGGAGGTCGGCGAAGAGGGCATCGTGGTGCTCGACCGCACGCCGTTCTACGCCGAGTCCGGCGGCCAGGTGGGCGACATCGGCACCCTGTCGGGCTCCGGCGTCCGCTTCCAGGTGCAGGACACCCGCAAACAGGCCGCGGCGCATCTGCACGTGGGTCAGGTCCGCGCCGGTACCCTGGAGGTCGGCCAGACCCTGTCCGGCTCGGTGGAGGGGCCGCGGCGCGAGGCCATCAAGCGCCATCATTCGGCCACGCATCTGCTGCACAAGGCCCTGCGCGACCAGCTGGGCGACCACGTGCTACAAAAGGGCTCGCTGGTGGACTCCGAGCGCCTGCGGTTCGACTTCACCCACATGGAGCCGCTGACGGCCAAGCAGCTGAAATCGATCGAGGATCAGGTCAACGCCGAGATCCTGGCGAACGAGGCCACCGACACCCGCATCATGGACATCGACTCGGCCATGGAGTCGGGTGCCGTGGCCCTGTTCGGCGAAAAATACGGTGACGAGGTGCGGGTGCTGAAGATCGGTTCCTCGGTGGAGCTGTGCGGTGGCACCCACGTGGAGCGCACCGGCGACATCGGGCCGTTCCGGATTACGGTCGAAGGCGGGGTCGCCGCCGGCATCCGGCGCGTCGAGGCGGTGGCCGGCGAGGTGGCCCTGCGCTGGATGGATCAGCAGCTGGGGCATCTGGATGCGGTGGCGGACCGCCTGCGGGCCGGCCGCGCCGACGCCCCGGACAAGGTGCGTCAGCTGCAGGAGCGCAATCGCGAGCTGGAGAAGGAGATCGAGCGCCTGAAGGGTAAGCTCGCCAGCCAGGCCGGTGACGACCTCTCCAGCCGTGCGGTGGAGGTCGACGGCCTGAAGGTGCTGGCGGCCCCGGTGGAGGGCGTGGAGCCTAAGGCCCTGCGCGACATGGTCGATCAGCTCAAGCAGAAGCTCGGCCGTGCCGTGGTGGTGCTGGGCACCGCCACCGAGGAAGGCAAGGTCTCGCTGGTGGCCGGGGTCACCAAGGAGGAGACCGGCCGTATCCGTGCCGGCGATGTCGTCGGGCGCGTGGCCGCTCAGGTCGACGGCAAGGGCGGTGGCCGGCCGGACATGGCCATGGCCGGCGGGCAGAGCCCCGAGAAACTCGAGGCGGCGCTGGCCTCGGTGGAGGACACCGTTCGCGAATTGCTGGGCTGACCAAATTCCGGATTGGAAGGGCGGGTTTGCTTTGGATGCATCCCGATTTCGTGTTTAATGCGCCGCCTTCGGGCCGGACAGGGATTCTGCAATGGCGTTGCTGGTACTGAAATTTGGCGGCACCTCGGTCGGGACGACCGAACGCATCCGGGCGGTGGCCGAACGCGCGTTGCATCTGCGCGAGGAGGGCCATCAGCTGGTGATCGTGGTGTCCGCGATGAGCGGCGAGACCGATCGCCTGCTGGGGCTGGCCAACGAGCTCAACCCGCGGGTCGACGGGCGCGAGCTGGATGTCCTGCTGTCCACCGGGGAGCAGGTCACCATCGCCCTGCTGGCGATGGCACTGGAGGCCAAGGGTTGCCCGGCGCGCTCCTATACCGGTGCTCAGGTGACCATCCTCACCGACAGCGCCTACAACAAGGCGCGGATCCGCAGTATCGACGATGCCCGCGTGCGTGACGATCTGGAGGCCGGGCGCATCGTGGTCGTGGCCGGCTTCCAGGGCGTGGACGAGGACGGGGCGATCACGACCCTGGGGCGTGGCGGCTCCGACACCACCGCCGTCGCGCTGGCCGCGGCCCTGAAAGCCGATGAATGTCGCATCTACACCGACGTGGACGGGGTTTACACCACCGATCCGCGACTGGTTCCCCAGGCCCGGCGCCTCGAACGAGTGACCTTCGAGGAGATGCTGGAGATGGCGAGCCTCGGTTCGAAGGTGCTACAGATCCGGGCAGTGGAATTTGCGGGCAAGTATAACGTCCCCTTACGTGTCCTTTCGTCGTTTGGCGAGGGACCCGGGACACTCATCACCACGGAGGAGGATGCAGCGGTGGAACAGGCGCTGGTCGCGGGAATCGCGTTCAATCAGAACGAGGCGCAGCTGACGGTGGGCGGCGTGCCGGACCAGCCCGGGGTCGCGCATCGCATCCTCGGGCCGGTGGCGGATGCCAACATCGAGGTGGACATGATCGTGCAGAACGTCGGCGAGGACGGCCGCACGACCGATTTCACCTTCACCGTGCATCGCAACGACTACGAGAAGGCGCTGGAACTGCTGCAGGGGGCAGCGGACGAACTGGGCGCCCGCGAGGTCTCGGGCGATGTCCACATCGTCAAGATCTCGGTCGTGGGTGTCGGCATGCGGTCGCATGCGGGTATTGCCAGCCGGATGTTCGAGGCCCTGTCGCGGGAAAACATCAACATCCGGATGATCTCGACGTCGGAGATCAAGATCTCGGTGGTCGTGGACGAAAAATACCTCGAACTGGCGGTGCGTGCGCTGCACGATGCCTTTGAACTCGAAGAGGAGCCAGCCGGTCTACCAAAGGGGCAGGGGTGACGACTCAATCAACGGATTCCGGGCGACCGACCTCGTCCGACACAGGTACTGTGGAGAAAAGCATGCTCATACTGACGCGTCGGGTGGGGGAGACCCTCATGATCGGCGATGACGTCTCCGTCACCGTTCTGGGTGTGAAGGGCAACCAGGTCCGGATCGGCATCAATGCGCCCCCGGACGTGGCGGTTCATCGCGAAGAGATCTTTCAGCGGATTCAGGACGAAGATTCGGAACACGGCTCCGGCGACAATCGCGGGAACGAGTGACGTCCGACGCTGCGATCTCCGCGTGGCCCGAATGAAGTTAAAATCATCAATTCGGGGCCGCGCGGGCTTTCATTCCGCAGCGTGAATCCGTATCCTCTGCACCGCAGTCACGGAGAGTTGGCCGAGTGGTTGAAGGCGCTCCCCTGCTAAGGGAGTATGGGTCAAAAGCCCATCGAGGGTTCGAATCCCTCACTCTCCGCCAAAACGCAAAAGGCCCGCACGGCAAGTGATGCTCGTGCGGGCCTTTTTTGTGGGCACGCAAGCCGGGGTCGGTCAGTTCATCGCGCGGCGGCGTTCCTCACGCTGATAGAACAGCAGGGCGACGTTGATGGCACGTTCCAGGCGGGCCGACATCTCGATGATCGCGCAGCCAGCATACGAATGGCCTTCGCGAGTGGAAGGGCGCGAGTTGGCCAGTTTGACGGCGCCGGAGACCCTTTCCTGCACGTCCGGGAGCAGCAGGTTGGTGAATTCCAGGCGGCTGCCATAGGGGATCTCCTGCAGCACTTCATTCGGCAGTTCCACGCACATGCCTTCGGCCGAAAGGTCCACCACCGATCCCTCGATCGGTTCTTCGTGCATCTCGCCCTGGATCTGCAGGGTCGGGCGGTTGCTCAGGGGGATATGAACGCGGAAGGTCTCGCGACGCTGCAGGTATTGCAGTTCGGCGGGATACGGACACTCGTAGAGGTCTCCCGGCGATTCGCTCACGATCTGGCGGACCTCGGTGGTAAACCGCACGGCCACGCCGCGCAGGGTCGCGAAGACGCGCAGGGACTGGCCGGGCCGGATCCGCTGGTGGAGGGAAGGGGGTTGCAGCTGGTCGAGGTAGAGACGTCGTGCGTCGGCATCCAGACGGATCAGCGCCGAGGTGTGCAGCGGGCCGCTTTCTTCCAGGCGGATACTGACCAGCGTCAGGCCGTGGTCCAGGTCGCGCAGTATCTGGCCGATGCGTTCCGGGGTGTCGACGGTATAGTCGTTGTCATCCATGAGGGCACGTCGCGTCCGAAGTGGGTTCGCGCATCATACACCCTGTGACGGAGTTCACGCCTTTCCGGCCCAACTCGGGCTCAGGCGCGGGTGATGGTCTGGCCGGTGGTACGGCGATGACGGGCCTTGCCGTAGGGGTCGTAGGTCGTGGCCGGTCCGTTGTCTTCGCCACGCAGGATCTGCATGGACATCTGCACCCGGCGCTGATTGCGTTCGATCAGCCGGGCGTTGCCCTGGTTGAGTTCGTTGCAGCGTTCGATCGTCGCCCGCAGCGCCTGCCAGCGGTCGTTGAGGTGCTCTCCTCCCTCCAGACGCGCGAACAGCCGCGCTACCCCTTCCGGGGTGAACTCGGCACCGCGGGCTTCGATCCATTGCTGCTGTTTGCGGGTTTCGGTTTCCAGTGCCTGCAGCAGTTCCTGCTTGCGCTGGACCGCGGCCTGCAGCCGATCCGGTTCGCGTGACTCAATGGCCCGGGTTTCCTCCAGCAGGATATCCTCCAGCCGTTGTCCGAGACGGATGGATTCCTCCAGGGAAGGACGGATTCCGGTTTCGTCGGTCACCACCGGATCACCGCAGCAGGCCTTCGATTTCCATCATGCGATCGGCCAGCTCTTCGTTGTCGATCGGGTAGTTCCCCTGAGCGATCGCCTCGCGGATCTCGGCCACCTTCGCCTCGTTGAACGGTGCGGCCTCGCTGGCTTCGCCGCTGCCGTTCATGGCCTGGGCGGCGCCGGTCAGGGTGACGGCGTCGCCGCTGGCGGCATCGCCATTGCCGGCGCGATCCACCCCGTTACCGCCGGTGCGGGCGTCGTCGTCACGGCCGCGGACCCCGCCGTTCTGGCTGTCGGGGCGCAGGCCATTGATGTTGGGGCCTTTGATATCCATGACTTTGTCCTGTCGTTTGACTGGTCTGGCTCGTGTATCGGCCGGAATGCCCGAAACTGTAGGGTCGGTTGCGGGATTTCCGTCACATTTTACTACAGGGCGACGCGAACCGTGCCCGATGGCTGGACCTCGCCCTCGATCTCGCGTCCGGAGGAGGTGTTGCGCACGCGGATCCAGTCGCCGGCCGTGGCGTCTTCCAGGGCTTCGCCCTGCATGCGGATAGTGACGCTGCCGCTGCTGGCGAGGATGGTAACGCGCTGGCCGCGCTGGATCACCTGACGTTCCTTAACGTGCTGCTGGCCGATGACCTGGCCCTGGCGAATCGCGCGGCGGGTCTGCAGACCGACCACCTCGGATGCGTCCTCGAAATAATGGCTGGCCTGGCGCGACGTCTCGATGCGCTCCATGCGCAGATCGCCCGGCCCCAGGGTCTGCTGGCGCGACAGATTGCGGCGGGCCACCACCACCTCGGCGTGGCGTTCCACGGTGGCCGGAACGTACACCGACCAGGTCACCGGCCCGGGACAGCGGATGTTGACCGCGGTATTGCCCCTCGGGCGGCCGCCGGGCGGCAGCGAGGCCTCCAGGGGTTCTTCGCAGCGCTTGAGGCGCAGGCGGTCGTCGACATGACCGAGTTGCACCTCCACATCGTCGCCGTTGTGGTCCCCCAGCTGCTGGTGCAGGAACCGTTCCGCGCTGTCACGAATGTTCTGCACCGGCTCGATCTCCGCTTGCGCGGTCGGGGCGAGGAGCGCGAGCATCAGAAGAAGCGCACCCCCGCTGCGGCCCGGGCTGCGGTACGGGAGCAAAGCCTGTAACTTGAAAAGGTGCATGTCCGGTCACCGTTGACCCTGTGTCTTCGTGACGGAATACATGCAGATTCTGTGCCATGGCATCCGGCGCCTGTCCTGCGCGTCCGATGCGTGGTTCAAGCTCCCGCCGGCGCGGCCGTTAGCAGGGAGAACAACCCAGGGGGCGAGAACCGTGAGTCAGTTTATTGACGACGTGAACCAGCGCACGCAGATGGTCGGGCAGAACCGGATGGAGCTTCTGCTGTTCTATCTGGGCGGCACGCAGACCTTCGGGATCAACGTGTTCAAGGTGCGCGAGGTGGTTCCGCTGCCGCAGTTGCGCCAGATTCCCGGGTCCGCCGGGGTGGTGCGGGGGGTCACCACCCTGCGCGACAAGACCGTGCCGATCATCGATCTGGCGCGGGCGATGGGCATGCAGTCGACGCGGGCCGGGGCGGACGGCCAGCAGAAGGTCGTGGTGACGGAGTTCAATCGCTCGGTGCAGGGCTTCATGGTATCGGCGGTGGATCGCATCGTGAACGTCAACTGGGACCAGGTGAAGTCGCCGCCGCGCGGCACGGGGCGCGAGTCGTTTCTGGTGGCGGTCACCGAACTCGACAACAAGCTGGTGGAGATCATCGACGTGGAGCGCGTGCTGTCGCTGGTCAATCCGTTGCCCACCGAGGTGTCGGAAAGCGTGCGTTCCGCAGTGGCCGAGCAGACACCCGAGCGTCGGGAAATCGTCATCGCCGACGACTCGGTGGTGGCTCGCCGCCAGATCGAAAGCGCCATCCAGGGGCTCGAGTGGCCCTACGTGCTGTGCAAGGACGGGCGTGAAGCCCTGGATTACCTGGAGGAGAAAGCCGCCGAGGGTCCGATCCACGACACGGTCGAGCTGGTGATCTCGGATATCGAAATGCCGCGCATGGATGGTTACACCCTGACGGCAAAGATCCGCGAGAACGAGGGCCTGCGACCGCTGCGGGTGCTGCTGCATTCCTCGCTCAGCGGCGAATTCAATACCGACATGGTGCGTCGGGCCGGTGCGGATGCGTTCCTCTCCAAGTTCAACCCGGACGAACTGGCCAGTGCGGTCCTGGAACAGATCAACAAGACCGCCTGAGATGTCGGTGGTTGCCGGGGGCGAACGGTTGCCGGCCCGGCCGGGGCGGGTGGCCGGCGCTTGCCGCCCCTTTGCAGGCTGCGGACTTCCGCAAGGTTGCCTCGAAGCCCTATACTGTGGCGGCATGGAATCATCGAACCGAACAACCAGCGGACGGCGGACGGGCCCGGCACGCGTCAAGGCGGAGATGTGTGCGTGATCGATTCCCGTGACTACGAAGAATTCGCGCGCTTTCTCTCCGAGTGCTGTGGCCTGGTGCTGGGGGACAGCCGCCAGTACCTGGTGTCCAGCCGGCTGTCCCGCCTGCTGGATGAATTTGGCTACAAGGACGTGCCGGAACTGCTGCACGCGCTGCGCAAGGCGCCCAGCCCGAAGCTGCGCACGCGCGTCATCGATGCGATGACCACCAACGAAACCTCCTGGTTTCGCGACGGTTTTCCGTTCGAGATCCTGCGCCACGTGATCCTCCCGGAGCTGGCGTCCACTCGGTCGTCGATCAAGGTCTGGTCGGCCGGGTGTTCTAGTGGCCAGGAGCCCTACAGTATCTCGATGGTGGTCTCGGAATGGGAGGCCTCGCGCCCGCGCCGGGTGGTGCCCGTCAGCATTCTCGGCACGGACCTGTCCGAGGGCGTGCTGGAAGACGCCCGCAAGGGAGTCTATGACGGTCTGAGCATCGTGCGCGGGCTGAGCGAGTCGCGGCGGTCCCGGTTCTTCCAGACCGTGCCCGAGGGGCACAAGATCATCCCCGAGGTGCAGCGCCGCTGCCGGTTCCAGAAACTCAATCTGGTCGACAGCTACGCGGCGCTGGGCAAGTTCGACATCGTGTTCTGCCGTAACGTCCTGATCTATTTCTCCGCCGAGACCAAGCGTCAGGTCCTTGACGGTATTGCGAAGCAGCTCAACCCCGGTGGCTATCTGTTTCTTGGCGCTTCCGAGACGGTCGGGCCCTACAGCAAGGCGTACGAAACCGTGCGCACCGAGTACGGCTCGGTCCTGCGGCTGAAGGGCTGAACCCCTCCACGCCGGGCCTGCAACGGGCCCGGCGCTCGTTCCCTGCGCGGTGATTCGCCGCGTGGCCGGCCGCGTGCCGGTGTCCCTCCCTATCCTTTTTCCCCTTTTGCCGGCAGCCAATGGCACGGCGATTGCATCGTCGTGGTCAGGCAACGGATGCCCGCCATGCGCGGGCCGGACGGAACGGGATGAGCATATCGCTGGACAAGGCGCTCGGGATTCTGCCGGAGTCGGTGAACCTGCGTTCGCAGCGCATGGAGGTTCTGAGCTCGAACATCGCCAATGCCGACACCCCCGGCTACAAGGCGCGCGACCTGGATTTTCGCAGCCAGCTGGAGGCGGCTTCGGGTGATGGTGGCCAGCTTCAGCTCAGCCAGACCCGCGCGGGTCATCAGGATCCGGGGACGGCTGCCGCGGGCACCGGGGCCGAGCTCAAGTACCGCATCCCTTCGCAGCCGTCTCTGGACGGCAATACCGTGGATCCGCAGATGGAGCGGGCGGCGTTCGCCGAGAACTCGGTCAAGTACCAGAGCAGCCTCGAATTTCTCAATCGCCGGGTTTCCGGCATTCGCGATGCCTTCCGGGGCAATCGCTGAACCTGACGGGAGGCCACTGCCGTGAGTGATCTGTTCAATCTGTTCAATACCTCGGCTTCGGCGCTGACGGCACAGTCGGCGCGGCTGAATACGGTGTCTTCGAACCTGGCGAACGCCAACACGGCGGCCGGCAGCGCCGAGGAGGCCTATCGCGGGAAACACGTGCTGTTCCAGGCAGCGATGGACCAGGCCAGCCGCGACGGTACCGCGACGCCGGTGCGGGTGGCCGGGATCGAGGAGTCGGATGCCGAGCCGCAGATGCATTACGAGCCCCATCACCCGAAGGCAAACGACGATGGCTACATCTTTCGCCCGGCGGTCAGCGTGGTCGAGGAGATGGCCAACATGATGTCGGCCTCGCGCAATTACGAAGCCAACGTTGAAGTCATGGACACCACCCGCCAGTTGATGATGCGCACGCTGCAGATGGGCGGACAAGGCTAGGAGACCGGAAATGAACGGACTGACACCCGACATGCTGGAAGGGGCGGGGATTCGCACTGACCGCCAGGCCCAGCGAGACCGTCAGGAGAAGGAAGGCGGGCCGGATCAGCTGGGACAGGAGGACTTCCTCAAGCTGATGACGACCCAGCTGCAGAACCAGGACCCGTTCGAGCCGATGGAAAACGGGGACTTCATCGCGCAGATGGCGCAGTTCTCGAGCGTCACCGGGATCCAGCAGCTGAACGAGTCGTTCGAGGGCTTCGCCCAGTCGATGGGACAGAACCAGGCGGTGCAGGGCGCAAATCTGGTTGGCAAGGACGTGCTGGTGCCGGTGGAGTTCGGCCAGCTGGGCCCCGAGGGCGGCATGAGCGGCGCGTTCGAACTGGGGGCCTCGGCCGAGTCGGTGGAGGTCGAGATCATGAACGGGGCCGGCGAGCGCGTGCGGCGCATGAATCTCGGCGCGATGGGCGCCGGGCTGCAGGACTTCCAGTGGGATGGCCTGACCGACAACGGCCAGCGCGCGCCGGCCGGGGTCTACGAGGTCCGGGCGACCGCGCGCAGCGGGGAGCGCACCGAATCGCTGGAGACCTTTCTTAACCAGCGCGTGGACAGCGTCTCCATGGGCGGGGAGAAAAACGGCCTGGCACTGAATGTGCAAGGTGTGGGCGAGATCGATTTTTCGGACGTACGCCGGATTTCCGGCTGACGCCCGACACAAAAAACAACCGGAGGAACGGAACATGCCCTTCAACATCGGATTGAGCGGACTGAACTCGGCCCAGGCCGACCTGGACGTGACCGGCAACAACATCTCCAACTCGGGGACCACCGGGTTCAAGCAATCGCGTGCCGAATTCGGGGATGTCTATGCGCAGTCCTTCGGCGGGACCGCGCAGACCGCCACCGGTGCCGGGTCGCGCCTGCTGGCGGTGACCCAGCAGTTCACCCAGGGGCAGACCGAGTTCACCGAGAACGGCCTGGATCTGGCGATCGACGGGGAGGGGTTCTTCCAGCTCAATGACGGCGGCAACACGCTCTACTCGCGCGCCGGCGAGTTTCAGGTGGATCGCGAGGGCTTCCTGGTGAACAGCCAGGGCCAGAACCTGCAGGGATACATCGCCGAAGACGGTGATACCGATCCCGCCGATCTGGGTGGAACCCCGGACAACCTGCGGCTGCAGACCGGCGAGGGTTCGCCACAGGTGACTTCCCGGATCGATGCCCGGCTGAACCTGCAGTCCGATGCGCCGGTAATCGACGATGGCTTCGATACTGATGACGGCGTGGCCGTCCCCGACAGCTACAACTTTTCCACTTCGCTGACGGTGTACAACGGCCAAGGCGAGGCCCAGGACGCGGAGGTCTATTTCACCAAGACCGATGACAACGAGTGGGAGGTCAACGTCGCGGTCAACGGTGAAGTGGTCGAAGATGGGGATTTCCCCGCGCAGCTGCTTTTCGGTAGTAATGGTGAGCTGGTGGATGAAGATGGCGACCCTCCGGATGAGGAGGACGTAACCTTCTCTTTCTTTCCCGGCGGTAACTTCGAGGACGATGATGAGGTCTCTATCGTTTTCGATGGGACGACCCAGTACGGGTCCGACTTCGGTGTCAGCGATCTCAATCAGAACGGGTTTGCCCCGGGCACGCTGACCGACATCGATATCGACAACGAGGGCGTGGTGTTCGCCCGCTACAGCAACGGGCAGTCGGACGTGCTGGGCCAGGTGACGCTGGCCAACTTCGACAACCCGCAGGGCCTTGAGCAGCTGGGCAACAACAACTGGGCGGAGACCTTCGCCTCAGGCGGACCCACGGTGAACGCGCCGGGTGCGGGCGGTACCGGGCAGATCCAGGCCGGGGCCCTGGAGGCCTCCAACGTGGATATCGCGCAGGAGCTGGTGAACCTGATCACGGCCCAGCGCAACTTCCAGGCCAATTCCCAGACCATCTCCACGGCCGACACCGTGACCCAGACCATCATCAATATCCGCTAGGGCGGTAACCGGAGGATCCTGCGGGAGGCCGAACCATGGACCGTTTTCTCTACATCGCGATGTCGGGGGCCCGGGAGGTCGAGCACGCCCAGGCCGTCAACAATCACAACCTGGCGAACGCCAATACCGACGGCTTCCGGCAGGCACTTGCCACCGCGGACACCGTCCCGGTGCGCGGCCCGGTCTACGACACGCGCGATTACGTACAGGTGGGGAACGAGGCGGCCGACTTCTCTCGCGGGACGCTGCGCAGTACGGGGCGTGATCTGGACGTGGCCATCCAGGGCGAGGGCTTCATCGCCGTGCAGGGGCCGGACGGGCAGGAAGGCTACACCCGCGCCGGCAACCTGCAGGTGGACGGCTTCGGTCTGCTGCGCACCGCGGACGGGATGCAGGTGATGGGTGACGGCGGGCCGATCGCGATTCCGCCGGCGGAGAAGGTGGAGATCGGCACCGACGGGACCATCAGCGTCCGGCCCCAGGGCGCCCCGGCGGATGCCCTCGCGGCGGTGGAGCGCATCCGTCTGGTCAATCCGGATGTCGAGGATCTCGAACGGGGCGAGGACGGACTGTTCCGCCTGCCGGACGGTGAAGAGGCCGCGGCAGACGCGGACGTGACGCTGGTATCCGGCACGCTCGAGAGCAGCAACGTGAACACCGTCGAGGCGCTGACGCGGATGATCGAGCTGTCGCGAACCTTCGAGACCCAGATCAAGATGATGGACACCGCCAACACGCTGGAACAGAGCAGCAACCGGCTGCTCGGCATGGGCTGACCGGGATGATCCCGACGCGGCCCCGACTGACAGGAGAAACGCCATGAACCAGGCACTGTGGATCGCCAAGACCGGACTCGACGCGCAGGACACGCGCATGTCGACCGTGGCCAACAACCTGGCCAACTCGAGCACCACCGGCTTCAAGAAGGACCGGGCGGTATTCGAGGACCTGATCTACCAGACCGTGCGCCAGCCGGGCGCGCAGGCGACCCAGGATCAGCAGCTGCCTTCGGGCCTGCAGATCGGCACCGGCGTGCGCACGGTCAGCACCGAAAAGATGTTCGAACAGGGCAACCTGCAGCAGACCGAGAACTCGCTGGACGTCGCCATCGAGGGCGACGGTTTCTTCCAGGTGCTGATGCCCAACGGTGACATCGGCTACACCCGCGACGGCAGCTTCCAGGTGAATTCCGACGGCCAGGTGGTGATGTCCAACGGCTATCCGCTGCAGCCGGGCCTGTTCGTGCCGGATGATGCCGAGTCGATCGACATCGGCAAGGATGGCACCGTGACCGCGCGCATTACGGGGCAGGCCGAACCGGTGGACCTGGGGCAGATCCAGCTGGCGGACTTCGTGAACCCCGCCGGCCTGGAGGCGGTGGGCGAGAACATCTTCAAGGAGACCGCGGCCTCCGGGGTGGCGCAGCAGGCCAACCCCGGGCTCAACGGCGTAGGCACGGTGATCCAGGGCTCGCTGGAGACCTCCAACGTGAATATCGCCGAGGAGCTGGTGAACATGATCGAGACCCAGCGGGCCTACGAGGTCAACTCCAAGGCCATCTCCAGCGCCGACCAGTCGCTGCAGTTCATCAATCAGACCATCGGGTGATCGCATGAACCGCGCGACGCTGTCCCTCATCCGCTGGCTGGCTCCGCTGGCCCTGGTCCTGCTCGGCGGCTGCGCCAGCATGCCGCACGACACCACCCCCGGCGATGCGCCCGAGTATCACGCCGTGCAGCCGCCGGAACCGGTCCCGCAGGCCCAGAACAACGGCAGCATCTATCAGGCTTCGCATTCGCACGGCCTGTTTACCGATCCCAAGGCTGCCCGGGTCGGCGACATCCTGACCGTGGTCCTGGCAGAGAGCACCGACGCGCAGAAATCGTCGTCCACCAGCACCAGCAAGGATTCGGACCTGGATCTGGGCAATCTCGAGGCCTTTGGCGGCGAGGCGACCCGCAGCGGGCGGCCGCTGTTCGGGGTGAGCAATAACAGCTCGCGCGGCTTCGACGGCGGCGGCGATTCGAGCCAGAGCAACCAGCTGGAGGGGGAGATCACGGTGACCGTGGCCGAGGTTCTGCCCAACGGCAACCTGGTGATCCAGGGCGAGAAATGGCTGGGCATCAACCAGGGCGAGGAATACGTGCGGCTGCGCGGGATCGTGCGGCCGCAGGACGTCAATGCCGACAACACGGTGCTGTCGGGACAGGTGGCCGACGCCCGGATTTCCTATGGCGGCAGCGGCTTCATTGCCGACAGCAACACCCCCGGGTGGATCACCCGTTTCTTCAACAGCCCGCTGTGGCCCTTTTAGGACGAGGTGGACATGAACGCACAAACGCGCAACGGGTTTCGTGAGGGGATCCGCGAACGGATGCGTCAGCTCGCGTGGCTGGCGGGCTCCGCCGGTTTCCTGGTGGCCCTCGGGCTGCAGGGTGCGGCCGCGCAGACCGCGATCCAGCAGCAGGCCATGGCACAGCAGCCGCACCACGGCGGTTCGGGCATCGTCGAGCGGGTGAAGGACCTGGCCAGCGTGTCCGGCGTGCGCGAGAACCAGCTGATTGGCTACGGCCTGGTGGTGGGGCTGGACGGCACCGGTGACCAGACGACCCAGACCCCGTTCACGGTGCAGAGCCTCAACAACATGCTGACCCAGCTCGGTCTGACCCCGGACGAGGGGGCCAACCCGCAGCTGCAGAATGCCGCGTCGGTGATGGTGACCGCGGACCTCCCGCCATTCGCCAAGCCGGGCCAGGAGATCGACGTAACGGTGTCGTCCATGGGCAATGCCGATTCGCTGCGCGGGGGCACCCTGCTGATGACCCCGCTGAAGGGCGCCGATGGCGAGACCTACGGCATTGCCCAGGGCAACCTGATCGTCGGCGGGTTCGATGCCGAGGGCGGCGACGGGTCCAGCATCACGGTCAACGTGCCGAGTGTCGGGCGCATCCCCAACGGGGCCACGGTGGAACGTGAGGTGCCGACCGCGTTCGCCTCCGGCGACACCGTGACCCTGGATCTCAACCGGCCCGATTTCACCACGGCCACGCGCCTGACGGAGACGGTCAACGAGACCTTCGGCGCGGGCACCGCTCGGGCGCTGGACGGTTCGTCGGTGCAGGTTCGGGCGCCGTCGGACCCCAGTCAGCGGGTCAGCTTCGTCGCGGAACTGGAAAACCTGCCGGTGGAGCGCGGCGAGGCCCCGGCCCGAGTGATCGTCAACTCGCGCACCGGCACCGTGGTGATCGGTTCCAGCGTGCAGGTATCGCCGGCCGCGGTGTCGCACGGCAGCCTCACGGTGACCATTACCGAATCGCCGGAAGTGGTGCAGCCGCTGCCGCTGGCCCCGGGCGAGACCGCGATCCAGCCGGAGACCGACATCGCGATCGAGGAGGAGAACAACCCGATGTTCCTGTTCGACGCGGGGACCTCGCTGGACGAGATCGTGCGTGCGGTGAACAACGTCGGCGCGGCACCCAGCGACCTGGTGGCCATCCTGCAGGCCCTGCGCGAGGCAGGCTCGCTGCGGGCGGAGCTGGTGGTGATCTGATGATCGGGCCGAGCGGAGAAAGCCGGATGCAGGCGCAGTCGGCGATGGCGTCCGATCCGTCGGGGCTGCACGAGCTTTCGCGAGCCGCGCGCGGCGGGGGGCGCGAGGGCATGGAGGCGGTGGCACGCGAGTTCGAGGCGATGCTGGTCGGCCAGATGCTCAAGCAGATGCGCGAGGCTTCGCTGGGCGACGGGATCTTCGAGAACGAACAGACCGAAATGTATCAGGAGATGTTCGACCAGGAGGTCGCGCGCTCCGTCAGTCAGGGTGAGGGTCTCGGGCTGCGCGAGGCGTTGATCCGTGACATGGAGCGCAATGCACCCACCGATCCCGAGGTCCTGCACGATCCGGAACGCCAGCAGAACCTCGAGGCGCCACGGCGCAACGAGAGCCTGACCCCCATGCGGCCGCGTGAGGACGGGGAACGGCCCGCGGCGCCTGCGGATGAGACGGATGCGTTGGATGGGGCGGGCCCCGGCGGGACGGCGGAACAGGCCGGGGCGGGCGATGCGCCGCGGTCGATGCCGGAGGCGGCCGGGGGAGCCCCGGTCGACTGGCCGCCGCGCAATCCGGACGAATTCCTGGAAAAGCTCGGGCCGGCGGCTGAACGGGCCGCGGCCGAGCTGGGTGTGGATGCATCGGTGCTGCTGGCGCAGAGCGCGCTGGAAACCGGCTGGGGGCAGCATGTGCCCAGCCGTACGGACGGCGAGCCCAGCTTCAACCTGTTCGGCATCAAGGCCGATCGTTCGTGGAGCGGGGAGTCGGTCTCGGTGGGTACCCTGGAGTACCGCGACGGTGTGGCGCAGCGCGAACAGGCGCGTTTCCGCGCCTATGACGATCCGGAACGCTCGTTCGCGGACTACGTCGACTTCATCCGTAGCAATCCGCGCTACGAGCGGGCCCTGCAGGCAGGCGACGACGCGACCTACGTGCGCGAGCTGCAGGCGGCGGGTTATGCCACCGATCCGCGCTATGCGGAAAAGATCCTGGATCTGCGTGACCGGGTGGCGCAGGCCCGCGAGCCGGTCCATGCTCAAGTCTCGGCCGGCGCGGCCGATAACCCGGTCGAGGGGTGAAGCATGCATAACACGGATCGCGTACAACAGGGTTCCCACCGGCCACGGAGGATGGCGTCATGAGTTCCCTCAACATCGGGACGTCCGGGCTGCTCGCCTATCAGCGGGCGATCAGCACCACCAGCAACAACATCGCCAATGCCTCCACCGAAGGCTACTCCCGGCAGTCGACCTCCCTGGCGAACCGGCCGCCGCAGTTCCTGGGCGGCAACTTCCAGGGGCAGGGGGTGCAGGTCGACAACATTCGCCGGATCTCCGACGAATTCGTGAACCGGCAGCTCACTGATGCGACTACCGCCGCCGCCGGCGCCGAGACCCGGGTGCAGATCGCCAACCGCATCGACAACCTGCTGGCGGACGAGGCCTCGGGGCTGCAGCCGGTGCTGCAGAGCTTCTTCGCCGCGGCCCAGGACGTCAGCAGCGACCCGACTTCCAGCGCCGCGCGTGAGGTGTTCCGCACCGAGGCGGAATCGCTGGTCGAACGCCTCGGCTCCATCGACAGCCGCCTGCAGGAGCAGCGCGACATCGTCAACAACCAGATCAAGACCGGGGTGCAGGAGGTCAACGACCTGGCCGAGTCGGTGGCCGACGTGAACCGTGCCATCGTCTCCGGCTCCACCCAGGGATCACCCAACGATCTGCTCGACCAGCGCGACCGCCTGGTCAATGAACTGGCGGAAAAGGTGGACGTGCGCACCGTGGAGCAGGATGACGGCGCGCTGAACGTGTTCGTCGGCAATGGCCAGTCCCTGGTATTGGGCGGAGATGCACGGGAGCTGCGCGCCGAGCCGCTGTCAGGGGCCCCCGACCAGCTGGATATCGGCGTGCCCAGCGGCGACGGCACCGCCAGTATCTCGCGGTTCATCCAGGGCGGCGAGCTGGGGGCCCTGCTGGAGACGCGCGGTGGCCTGATCGACGAGGCCCAGAACACCCTCGGCCAGATCGCCCATTCCCTGGGTGACAGCTTCAACCAGCAGAACCAGCTGGGTCTGGACCTCAACGGCGAGCAGGGCGGGCCGATCTTCTCACTGGGCGAGCCACAGGTGTGGGGTGTTGGGGACCCAAAGCCGGAAGCCAATCCCGAGGTGAGCATCGCCGATGCCTCGGCCCTGACCACCGACGGCTATCGTTTGCTTCCCCAGGGAGGCGGGGAATATCAGGTGCGGCGTGTCTCGGATAACTCCGTCGTAGACAGCCTGGATTCGGCAGATGGCGTCCACCAGGTGGAGGGGCTCGAAATCGATGTCAGTGATCTGGATGACACGGGTGAATGGTTGATCCAGCCGACCCGCAGCGGCGCCAGCCAGATGGAAGTCCTGATGCAGGACGGCGACGAGCTCGCCGCCGCAGCGGCCCTGCGGGCCCGGGAGGGCGACGAGAATCAGGGTGATGCCACGGTGAGCTCGATCGCGGCTACGGATCCGGATTCCGAGGCATTCGACGAAGATTTCGCCGGTGCCGACGAAGACGGGCTGACGCTGACCTACGAAGCCCCGCCGTCTGACGACGAACCTGGCACATTTACACGGGCGGATGACGATGAAATCGACACCGAGCTGCTGGACGACGGGGTGTACCGGGTCAGCGGCGACGGCTGGGAGATGGAGGTCCGCGGATCCCCGGAAGATGGCGATACGTTCCAGGTGTTCACCAACGAGAACCGCGAGGGTGACAACCGCAACATGCAGGCGATGAACGCGCTGGCCGAGGAGGACATCGTCGAGGGGCGGCGCAATTTCGGCGACGCCTACAACAGCCTGATCGCCAGCGTCGGCACGCAGACCCGTCAGGCGCAGGTGGCGGAGGAATCGGCCAGTGCCCAGCTCGATCAGGCGCGCGAGCAGCGCGAGGCGGTGTCCGGCGTGAACCTGGACGAGGAGGCGGCCGACCTGCTGCGTTATCAGCAGGCCTATCAGGCGTCGGCGCAGGTGATCCAGATCGGCAACAGCCTGTTCGACAGCCTGCTGGGCGCGGTGCGTGGCTGATGCCCCCGCACGCGGGCAGCAATGACAAGAAGCGGACGGGATGCCACGGCATCCGGGGATGAAACGATGCGTGTATCGACGACCCAGATCTTCCAGACCGGAATCGACCAGATCCAGCGCAATCAGGCGGAACTCAACCGCACGTCGCTGCAGCTGGGCTCGGGGGAGCGCATCCTGACGCCCTCCGATGATCCGAGCGGGGCGACCCAGACCAACCAGTTCGAGCGGATCATCAAGGCCACCGAGCAGTACCAGCGCAACATCGACAATACCCAGCCGCGGCTACAGCAGCAGGAATCCCTGATGCAGTCGGGAACCGATGCCCTGCAGCGGGCGCGCGAGCTGGTCATCGCCGGCAACAACGACAGCCAGACCGACGAGACCCGGCGCTACCAGGCGAACGAGCTGCGCCAGCTGCGCGACGAACTGTTCGAGATCGCCAATACCCGCGATCCCAACGGCGAGTACATCTTTGCCGGGACCAATTCGCTGGAGCAGCCGTTCAAGCAGGATGGCGAGGGGACGGTCCACTATGAGGGTGCCGAGGGCACCGGCAGCGTGCGTGAGGTCGAGATCTCGCCGACCCGTTCGGTGCCGATCGGCGACACCGGCGCGGATGTGTTCATGAACATCCCCGAAAACGACGGTCGGGCTACCGCTGAAGTCGAGGAGCGCGGCGAGGGCAGTTCCCTGGTGATCGACAAGGTGGAGATCTACGATGTCTCCGAGCAGAAGGACAACAGCGATAAGAAGTTCGCCATCGAGTTCTCGGTCGATAGTGGCGAGACCACCTACACAGTGCAAGAGAAGGATGAGGATGGTGAACCGGAGGGAGAGCCGCTCCTGGAGAATCAGCCCTTCGTCCCGGGAGAGTCCATCGATTTTGCCGGTCGCTCGGTGACGATCAGCGGGGATCCGGTCGACGGCGACGAGGTGGTTTCGCGTCCGGCCGAAAACAAGGACATTTTCTCCACGCTGGATGACATCATCGCCGCGCTGGAGGACGGCACCGGTACGCGGGAGAACCGGGCCAACCTGGCCACCGCCACCAATACGGCCCTGGCCGACATGGATGCGGCGCTGGAAAACTTCAACGAGGTCCGGGCCGACCTGGGCTCGCGGCTGAAGACCATGGACGACCAGACCGAGCTCAATGAGGACCGGCTGCTGGATCTGGAGACCGCCGTTTCGGAGATCCGCGATCTGGACTATGCCGAGGCCATCAGCCGCTTCAACCAGCAGCAGGTGGCGCTGCAGGCCGCGCAGCAGACCTACAGCGAGACCAGCCGGCTGTCGCTGTTCGATTTCATTTGACGCGCCGCGAGCCCGGGCCGATGATGCCGGCGGACCTTCCTCGAGATCCCTGACATGGCTCAACGTGATTCCTCCGGCAAGGGTGTGGCCGGCTCCACCGGCCGCCCGCCGCGCTATCTTCTGATCCTGCTCGGCCTGGCGATCATCTGGGCGGGCTTCTGGGGCTGGGTGCAGTTGCAGTCCGGCGAGCCGAAGTCCGTGGAACTGGATGTTGTGGAGCAGGAGGCGCTGGACGAGAAGCTGCAGGCCCTGGAACGTACGCGTGAACCGGCGCGGCCGCGCCCGGATGCGGATCGCGGCGAGGCCATCGTGGACCTGGACGATCCCGATGCCGAACCGCTGGTGCCCGAACTCTATGAAGAAGAGCCGGCTGCCCGGCGCATCTCGTTCTCCGAGCGCGAACTCAACGCCCTGATCGCCCGTGATCCGGACCTGGCCAACCGGGTGTCGGTGCGGCTGACGCCGGGGCAGGTCAGCACGCGCGTGCGCGTGGATGTCCCCGCGGACGTACCGCTGCTGGGCGGGCGCACACTGAACGTCAATTCCGGCGTGCATTTCGAGACCACCGAAGACGAAGGCGTGCGTGCGCGCCTGGTCGGGGTGAGCGTGGCCGGGATCCCGCTGCCGGATGCCTGGCTGGGCGGGCTGAAGGGCGAGGACCTGCTGGCTCTGGAACCGTTCCGGGGACTGGGCGCCGGGATCGAGTCGGTGGAGGTCGATGAGGGGGTGATGACCCTGCAGCTCGCCCCCTGACCCTTCCGGCCCGGACGAATCAGGCCCTGAAGGGTCAGGTGATGACGTCGGGGCTCCGGCGTCCGGTCAGCCCGGGGATATCGCCCAGTTCGCCGGCGGCGTCGATCAGCGGCCGCAGCACTTCCTGAGGATCCAGGCCGAGCCGCTCCGGGGCGGTCTCGTGCTGTTCGATGTACAGCCGCAGCGTTGCCCCCTCGGTGCCGGTGCCCGACAGCCGGAAGACGATGCGCGCACCGCTCTCGAACATCACCCGCAGGCCCTGACCTTCGGCCACCGATCCGTCCACCGGGTCGGTGTAGGCGAAGTCGTCGGCCGTGCGCACCGTCTGTCCGGCGAACGATTGCCCCGGCAGGGTGGCCAGCCGGTCGCGCACGCGATCCATCACCGCCTCGGCGTGTTCGCTGCGGATCCCCTCGTAATCGTGCCGGGTGTAGTAGTGCCGGCCGAAACGCTCCCAGTGCTCGCGCACGATGGTCTCCACCGACTGCCGGCGCACGGCGAGCAGGTTGAGCCAGAACAGGACCGCCCACAGGCCGTCCTTCTCGCGCACGTGGTCGGAACTGGTGCCGAAGCTCTCCTCGCCGCACAGGCGGATGCGCCCGTCATTCAGCAGGTTGCCGAAGAACTTCCAGCCGGTGGGCGTCTCGTAGCAGGGGATGCCCAGGGCCTCGGCCACGGTGTCCACCGCCTGGCTGGTGGGCATGCTGCGCGCCACCCCGCGCAGGCCATCGGCAAAGGCAGGGATGTGGTGGGCGTTGGCCGCCATGATGGCGAGACTGTCCGACGGGGTGACAAAGAAATGCCGCCCGAGGATCAGGTTGCGGTCCCCGTCGCCGTCGGAGGCGGCACCGAAGTCCGGGGCGTCGCGGCCGAACATCGCCTCGCGCAGCTGGCGCGCGTGGGCCAGGTTGGGGTCGGGGTGTCCGCCGCCGAAATCGCCCAGTGGTTCTGCCCGCAGGATGCTTTCCGGGGCCGCCCCCAGGCGGTCCACGAGCAGGGTTTCCGCATACGGGCCGGTCACCGCGTGCATGGCATCGAAGCGCAGTCGGAAGTCGCCGGCCAGCAGCTCGCGAATGGCGTGGAAATCGAACAGCTCGTCCATCAGATCCGCGTAGGCGGCGACCGGATCGACCACCTCCACGTCCATGCCGTTCAGGGTGGTCGCCTGCAGATGATCCAGATCCACGTGCACCGCTTCCTTCAGGATGCGGTAGTGGGTGATGGCCTGGCTGCGGGCGTGGATGGCGTCGGTGACCGCGGGCGGAGCCGGTCCGCCCGCTGCGGTGTTGAACTTGATGCCGAAGTCGCCTTCCGGTCCCCCGGGGTTGTGCGAGGCGGACAGGATCAGGGCCCCGGTGGCACCGCGGCTGCGGATGAGGTGGCTGGCGGCCGGCGTGGACAGCAGCCCGCCGCGCCCGACCACCACCCGGCCGACGCCGTTGGCGGCGGCCATGCGCAGGATGGTCTGGATCGCCTCGCGGTTGTGGAAACGGCCGTCCCCGCCCAGCACCAGTTCGGCCCCTTCCAGCGCGGGCTGGCTGTCGAATACGGCCTGGACGAAGTTCTCCAGGTAATGCGGCTGACGGAAGCGGGCGACGCGCTTGCGCAGGCCGGAGGTGCCGGGTTTCTGGTCTTCGAACGGATGGGTGGTGACGACGCTGATGTCCATGTGGTCCGCTGCTCCCTTGGCTTTGTTCCGACGTTAGCAGAAACCTCCGGGGGTGTCCGCCCCGGGCACGGGGTCGCCGGACGGTGCCGGCGCAGGGCTGTTAGACTTCGCCACCATGTTGCTGGACAGCCGTACCCCCGCGTATCTCCAGCCGCGGCCGGTGACCTTCGCCGCGTTGATGGAGCTCTACGAGGACAACTATCTGCAGTTGCGCCGCCTGTGTCCCGATCCCGCCGCCGTGGGCGGACGGGCCGTCTCGCGCGTGGACGGGGCCCTCGATCTCCATCTGGAGGTGCTGGAGCGCACCCGTTATACCACTACGCTGCGCCTGACCTACCGCTTCGGCGAAGGCGACCGGGTGCGCGAGCAGCCGGACGTGCGGGTGCGCATGTTCCACGACGCCCGCCAGGCCGAGGTGCTGGGGCGCTACTGCCGCAGCACCGGGGAAGACCGCATGATCGATACCCTCGCGGGCCAGCCGGGCCTGGGGTGTCGCTGGCGGCACAACCGTTTCCTGTACAAGTGGCTGCGCTACTGCCTGCGTCAGGGGCATCGTTTCGTGGCCGACGGCTCGGCGGCCCCGGCCGCGCCGGTCAGTGGCGAGACCCCGGAGGTCTGAGCGCCGCCCGGGTCATCCCGGGGAATAGTCCAGCGGCAGCGCGGTGCGGTCCAGCACCCGGCGCAGCACGAAGCTGGAGTGCACGCTGTCCACCCCCTCCAGCCTGGTGATGCGCCGCAGCAGGAATTCCTGATAGGCATCCATGTCCGGGACCACCACCTGCAGCATGTAGTCGGCCGCCTGGCCGGTGATCAGGTAGCAGCGTTGCACCTCGGGGTAGGTGGCGACCGTTTCCTCGAAATGGGCGAAACGTTCCGGGGTGTGCCGATCCATGCCGATATGGATCAGCGCGGTCAGTTCCAGCCCCAGACGCCGCCGGTCCAGCAGGGCCACGCGCTGCAGGATGATCCCCGCATTCTCCAGCGCGCGCACCCGGCGCAGGCAGGGCGAGGGACTGAGCCCCACGCGCTCGGCCAGCGCCTGGTTGGAGATGCCGGCGTCCTCCTGCAGGATCTCGAGGATGCGGCGGTCGTAGCGATCGAGGCGGTGCAGTTCGTTTTCCATGAGCCGAATCTTGCGCGCAAGCGTCATCCGGCGCAATCCCGTGGCGAAAAAGAAGCGGCATGGGGGTAATTCGCAATTCCCTGCGGCGAACTCTGCGTTATTCTGTTGTCCCAACAGGAAAGCCGTAAGCATCCGTATCAGGAGACAGATCGTCATGAGCTTCGATCACACCAAGTACGCCCCCTTCCCGCCGATCGACAAGTCGGACCGGCGCTGGCCCGCGCGCCGCACGACCGCGGCCCCGCGTTTCTGCGCGGTGGACCTGCGCGACGGCAACCAGGCGCTGGTGCACCCGATGAGCGTGGAGCAGAAGATGCGCTTCTTCGAGGTGCTCGTGGACATCGGGCTCAAGGAGATCGAGATCGGCTTTCCGGCCGCCTCGCAGATCGACTTCGACTTCACCCGCCGGCTGGTGGACGAGCAGCGCATCCCCGAGGGCGTGTACGTGCAGGTGCTGACGCAGGCGCGCGAGGACCTGATCGCCCGCACCTTCGAGGCGCTGGAGGGCGCGCCGCGCGCGGTGGTGCACGTGTACAACTCCACCAACCCGGCGCAGCGCGAGCAGGTCTTCCGCATGGACCGCGACGGCATCCGCGGCATCGCCGAGAACGGCGCGCGCTGGGTGCGCGACTATGCGGCGAAGTACCCGCAGACCGACTGGATCTTCCAGTACTCGCCGGAGAGCTTCTCCACCACCGAGCTGGACTACGCCGTCGAGGTGGTCGACGCGGTGACGGCGATCTGGCGTCCGGATCAGGGCCAGAAGGTGGTCATCAACCTGCCGGCCACGGTGGAGTCGGCCACGCCCAACGTGTTCGCCGACCAGGTGGAATGGTTCTGCGATCACGTGCAGCACCGCGAACATATCTGCGTGTCGCTGCACACGCATAACGATCGCGGCACCGGCGTGGCCGCGGCCGAGCTGGGTCTGCTGGCCGGGGCCGACCGGCTGGAGGGCACGCTGTTCGGCAATGGCGAGCGCACCGGCAACATGGACCTGGTCACCGTCGGCATGAACCTGTATTCGCAGGGCATCGACCCGACCATCGACCTGTCCGACATGGAGCGGTTGATGGAGGTGTACAAGGAATGCACCGACATGCCGATCCATCCGCGCCATCCCTGGGCGGGCGAGCTGGTGTACACCGCGTTCTCCGGCAGCCATCAGGACGCGATCCGCAAGGGTCTGGCGCATTACCGCGAGCATGGCGGCCACTGGAACGTGCCCTACCTGCCGATCGACCCGGGCGACCTGGGGCGGCGCTACGAAGAGGTGGTGCGCATCAACTCGCAGTCCGGCAAGGGCGGGGTGACCCACGTGCTGGAGCGCGACTACGGCATCGAGCTGCCGCGCTGGCTGGCGGTGGAGTTCGCCCGCATCGTGCAGCAGGACGCCGAGACTTCCGGCGAGGAAGTGACCTCGCAGCGCATCCACGAGCTGTTCGAGAAGCACTACCTGGCGCCGGTGCCGGGCTGGGATCTGGTGCGCTACGAAATGGAGAAGGAAGGGCCGGTGGTGCGCCTGGATGCCACCGTGGGCCCGCCCGGACAGGAGACCCGCCTGAACGGGGCCGGTCACGGCGCGGTCGAGGCGCTGGCCGAGGCGCTGCACGCCAGCCGCAGCGTGGAGGTGCGCGTCAGTCATTTCGACGAGCACGCGGTGGAGGCCGGGACCGAGGCGCGCGCGATGGCCGCGGTGGATGTCTCGGTGGACGGCGAGCGCTCGGTGGGCGTGGCCCTGGGCGAGGACACCACCGCCGCGACCCTGCAGGCGGTCCTGAACGCCGCCGGCCGGCGCCTGGGCAACGAGGCCCCGCGCATACCGGATGCGGTGATGGCCGCGGCCAGCGCCTGACCGCCCGGCGCAGACGGCCCGAGCGATCGTGGCGCCGCGGTCGCAGGGGCTTCATGGCGGACCCCGTGTCGCACGAGCGGCACGGGGTTTTTTGGTGATCTGGCGCCTGTGTTCCGGTGAGTGGTCTACCTTCGATGAAGCGGCCGAGGGCCGCGCAACGGCGGGAGGTGGAACATGAAACGGTGGATTCTGTTTTTGCTGCTGCTGGGCTGGACTCCCGGCCTGATGGCTTCGCCACCGGATGCGACGCAGGAACCGGAGCTCGATCGCGAAACGCTTCAGCAGATGGTGCGGCACAGCGCCGAGGTGTTCCGGATCGAGGACGGGGTGAGCGTCGAGGAGGCGGTGGAGTCGATGCAGTTGCGGGCCAATCTGCGCAACTTTCAGGAAGTGGCGAACCTGCCGCTTTCCGAGCAGGTGACGGCCATGGGCGGCGAGGGCAACTACATGCGCATACTGGCGTTCTGTGATGCCCTGATCGCCAATCAAATGGTGCAGCACGACATCATCTTCGCCAGTTTCCTGCCGTGTCGCATCGCGGTGGTGGAGGACGACGAGGGCCAGGGCTGGATCGTGACCACCAACATGGACATGATGCTGCATGCCACGGATCTGCCCGAGGATCTGGAAGAGGTCGCGCGCGAGGTGAGAGACACCATCTACAGCATCGTCGAAGCCGGCCGCACCGGCGATTTCTGAGCATGAGTCGACGGCCACGGCGGGGTGCGCGTTGCCCCGCCGTGGCGTAATGTGGCGTTCATGCTTTTTCTCTACACTCCCCGCCGCGATGAGCAAGGCGGCTCCCAGGGAAACACTGATCCATGTACACGCTTGCGTTGGCACCCCGGGTTTTCCGAGACAAGGCGCGGTGCGCAGCCGGTAGTGGTTCTACCGGCAAGGGCCGCAACGCAGGATCGGGGAACCCGGGGTGCCAACCCCCACAAGTTATTGAATGCAGGGGCTCGGCCGCCCGTTGTTATCGAAAACGGGCGCGCGCACGGCGTTGCGGCTCCCTTGTGCAGAATGACTGCACGGCGGTCACCGCGCCTTGTCCGCACGCAAAAGCGACTCGAGCGCGAGCGTGTACATGAATCAGCGTTTCCCTGGTCCGGATCCTGACGCTTCGCCGGTCCTCGGCGTGGGCGCCTACGCGCGCATCACCGCGAACTACTGGGCGTTCACCATCACCGATGGCGCAATCCGCATGCTGGTCGTGCTGTTCTTCCACCAGCTGGGCTACAGCCCGCTGGAGATCGCCTTCCTGTTCCTGTTCTACGAGCTGTTCGGGGTGGTCACCAATCTGACGGGCGGCTGGCTGGCCGCGCGGCTGGGGGTGAACACCACGATGATCGGCGGGACGCTATTGCAGGTCGCCGCGCTGTTGATGCTCACGGTGCCCGAGGCGTGGCTGGGCGTGGCGTACGTGATGTTCGCGCAGGCCCTGTCGGGGATCGCCAAGGACCTGAACAAGATGAGCGCGAAATCCGGCGTGAAGCTGGTCGCCGGCGACGGCGAAGGGCGTCTGTTTCGCTGGGTCGCGGTGCTCACCGGCTCCAAGAACGCACTGAAGGGGGTCGGTTTCTTCGTCGGTGGGGCGCTGCTGTACTCGGTCGGATTCCAGATGGCGCTGGTGGTCCTGGCCGGGATGCTCGCCGTGGTGATGCTGTTCTCGGTGGTCGGGCTGCCGCGTGGCCTTGGCAAGGTCGGCGGCAAGCCGAAGTTCACCCGGATGTTCTCGAACTCCACCGCGATCAACGTGCTCTCGGCCGCGCGCTTTTTCCTGTTTGGCGCGCGCGATGTCTGGTTCGTGGTCGCCCTGCCGGTGTTCCTGAGCGCGACGCTGGACTGGAACCACATGCAGGTGGGGGCGTTTCTGGCACTGTGGGTGATCGGTTACGGGATCGTGCAGGCCTCGGTGCCGCGCCTGCTGGGCCGGGGCGGGCTGCACCCGACCGGGATGACCGCGCGGCTCTGGGCCTTCATCCTGATGCTGCTGCCCATCGGCATCGTGATCGGCCTGGAGACGGGCCTGGATCCGGCCTGGGTGCTGATGGTCGGGCTGGGCGTGTTCGGCGTGGTGTTCGCCATCAACTCTGCCGTGCACTCGTTCCTGATCCTCGACTACGCCGAGGCCGACCGGGTCGCGATGAAGGTCGGCTTCTACTACATGGCCAATGCCGGGGGGCGTCTGGTCGGAACCGTCGCCTCCGGCGCGATCTTCATGCTCTGGGGGCTGGAGGGGGCGCTGGTGGCTTCCACGCTGTTTGTCTTTGCCGCCTGGATGATCTCCTCGGCGCTGCCGCGCGAGGCCCTGCACGCCTGAGCGAATCCCCGTGCCGGTCACGGTATGCCTCTGGTACGCTCACAGCTGTCGTGGGATCCTGCACTGTCAATATCCATTCGAAGGGGAAGCGGGTGGCCGATCGTCCCAGCTACATGCCGTATGGCGGTCTCCCGGTGTCGCTGCCGCGCCCTTCCCCGTGGACGGCCGAGTTCCCGGACCGGGAGCTGGAAGGACGTTTTCGCAGCGAGCGTTCGCGCGGGATGCGGGGGACGTTCCTGGTAGTCCTCGCGCTGATACTGGCCATGCTGGGGGCGCTGGTCTCGCTGGATCTGTCGCGCCTGGAGGCCGAATGGCTTTCGCTCGCGCTGGGGCTGCGAGGGATCTTCGCGGTGATGCTCGTGGCGGCGGCGGTGAGTGTCTGGCGCTGGCCGGAACGCTTGCTCACCGTCGCCCCGCTGACCGGCATTGGCGTGACGCTTCTGACCCTCGCGCTGACCTTTGTCTATGGACTGGAACACTCGAATCCGGCGCTGGACGTCAGCCAGTTCGCGTTTGTCGGGGTGGTGTTCGTGCTGTTGCTGCCGAACACCGGTCGCTGGCGCTGGGGACTCACCGTGGTGCTGTTGCTGGCCACTTGGGGCGTGGTGCTTGGCAGTGCTGCCGGCGCCGAGGAAGCGGAGGCCCGACTGGCGGGGCTGTTTGTCTCCTTCGTGCTGCTTGCGCTGCTGGCCATCGCGCATCGCGAAGATACATTGCGCCACTGGCAGTTTGCGGCCATGGACCGGCTGGTGCGGATGTCCACCACGGATCCGCTGACCGGCGTGGCCAACCGGCGCGGATTCTTCGATGCCGCCGAGGCGGCCCGCCATCGCACGCGTCTGGAGGAGGAGCCGCTGACGGTCGTGCTGCTGGATCTGGACCACTTCAAGGGTGTGAACGATCGCCACGGTCATGCCGTCGGTGACGAGGTCCTGCGTCGGGTGGCGCGGGTGCTGGGCGATGCCCTGAAGCCCGGCGAGACCCTGGCCCGACTGGGCGGGGAGGAGTTCGGGGTGCTGCTGCCCGGCGTGCCGCTGGAACGGGCGGAGAAGCGCGCGCAGGGCCTGCGTTCCGAGGTCGAGGCCCTTTGCGTACAGAGCGGGAATGCGGTGGTGCGCATGACCGCGAGCGTGGGGGTGGCCGCCTGGATGCCGGAGGAATCGATCGATGCCGTTCTGGCCCGGGCGGACCTGGGTATGTACGAAGCCAAGGCCGAAGGGCGCAACTGTGTGCGCGTGCAGGCCGACGACGCCGCCTGAGCGGCGAGAATTCAGGTCTGCGTCGCGCCTTCCAGTTCCTCGATGACGGCCTGTAGGGCACGCGAGCGGTAGCGTCCGGCGTAGCGTACCCAGCCGAGGGAACGGACAACCGGGGGCCCCGGCCAGTCGAGCACCGCGAGATCGTCGGTGGCCATGTCGCGTGGCAGGAAGCCGATGCCGAGACCCGCGGCGATCATCATGCGGATCACCTCCAGATAGGGACTCTCCTGGGCGGCGGCCGGGCGCAGCTCCGTCGTGGCCAGGGCCTGTTCGATCCGCCGACGGGTGGTGGAATCCGCCGGGGGAAGGATGGCCGGCCAGTCCCGCAGGCGCGTGAGGGTGTCGCCGGGCGCTCGGACAGCCTGCGTGCGGGCGATCATGGGCACCAGTTCGTCGGTCCACACGGTCCGGGCCTCGATTCCGTCGGGCAGCGACTCGGGCAGCGTGGCGAGGGCCAGATCGGCGTCGCCGTGCAGCACGGCCTGGATACCCGCCTCGGAGTCCATGAATGCCAGCTCGAGTTCGAGTTCCGGGTAGCGCCCGCGCAGCGCGGCCAGCGGGTCGGGCAGGCGGTGCAGCGCGATGTGATGGGAGGTGGTCAGGCGGATGCGACCGCGTACCACGGTGTCCAGATCCGCGATCTGCTGCTCGATCGCCCGCAGCCGGGCGAGGATCTCGCGGGCCTCGGGCAGCAGGCGTTCGGCGACTTCGGTCGGGCGCACGCGGCGTCCCCGACGTTCGAACAGGGGGCGTTCCAGGGTGGTCTCGAGTGAGTGGATGCGCTTGCTGATCGCTGGTTGCGTCAGGTGCAGACGTTCGGCTGCCGCGGAGAACGCACCCGTGTCGACCACCGCGACGAAGGCCTGCAGGGACTCAACACTCAGTTGCTCCGGGCGCATGCCTGTCTCTCCGGGGGCCGCGTGCGATAATGGCCGATTCGATGGCGGAATCCGGCTCGTCTGCCGCCGATTGATAACTGTATGGAATGATACGGATAAGAAATCGGATTTGAAAGAATAGAAGAGCGGCCGCAGACTCTGCTTAAACGGTTGTCCTGAAATGACGTCATTGCGCCGCGTGGCCAGTGGCACCGTCATTGCGAGGCCCCGCAGGGGCCGTGGCAACCTCCGTCCGGAACCACCGGGACCGGACACTGGCGCTCTGCCAGCTTTCGGAGGTTGCCGCGTCGCCTTCGGCTCCTCGCAATGACGGTGCGTGTTGGGGCGCTGTGCAAGGGCGGGCCTTTATGGCGCCGGTGGATCGCCGGCGGTGGGGCGCAAGAACGACAGAACGCGGCGCGGCCGCGGGAGTGAGAAATGGCAGGCAAGACCCTGTACGACAAGTTGTGGGAGGCGCATGTGGTGCGCGAAGAGCCGGACGGCTCGACGCTGCTCTACATCGACCGCCACCTGGTGCACGAGGTGACCAGTCCGCAGGCCTTCGAGGGTCTGCGCCTGGCCGGGCGCAAGCCGTGGCGCGGGGATTCCGTGCTGGCGGTGCCGGACCACAACGTGCCCACCACCAACCGCGATGCCGGGATCGAGGATCCGGTCTCGCGCACTCAGGTGGAGACGCTGGAGAGCAACGTGTCCGGCTTCGGGCTGAAGTTCTTCCCGATGGCCGACGTGCGCCAGGGCATCGTGCACGTGATCGGGCCGGAGCAGGGCGCGACCCTGCCGGGCATGACCGTGGTCTGCGGCGACTCGCATACCTCTACTCACGGCGCGCTGGGCGCGCTGGCCTTCGGTATCGGCACCTCCGAGGTGGAACACGTGCTGGCCACCCAGTGCCTGTGGCAGAAAAAGACGAAGGCCATGCAGATCCGCGTGGAGGGCGAGCTGCGCCCGGGCGTGACCGCCAAGGATATCGTGCTGGCGATCATCGGCCGTATCGGCACCGCGGGCGGCACCGGCTACGCGATCGAGTTCGCCGGCTCGGCGATCCGCAGCCTGTCGATCGAGGGCCGCATGAGCATCTGCAACATGTCCATCGAGGCCGGGGCCCGCGCGGGCATGGTCGCGGTGGACGAGAAGACCATCGAGTACGTGCGCAACAAGCCGCAGGCGCCGACCGGCGAGATGTTCGAGCGGGCCGCCGAGTACTGGCGTACGCTGGTTTCCGATCCGGATGCCGAGTTCGACGCGGTGGTGGAGCTCGACGCGGCCGAGATTGCCCCGCAGGTGAGCTGGGGCACCTCGCCGGAGATGGTCGCGCCGATCGATGGCCGGGTGCCGGATCCGGCGGCCGAGTCCGATGCGGTGCGCGCCGAAGGCATGCAGCGCGCCCTGGAATACATGGACCTGAAGCCGGGCACGCCGATCACCGAGATCCGCCCGGACAAGGTGTTCATCGGCTCCTGCACCAACTCGCGCATCGAGGACCTGCGCGCCGCCGCCGAGGTGGTGAAGGGTCGCAGGAAGGCCGACAACATCAAGCTGGCAATGGTGGTGCCGGGCTCCGGGCTGGTGAAACAGCAGGCGGAACAGGAAGGGCTGGACCGGATCTTCCTGGATGCCGGCTTCGAGTGGCGCGAGCCGGGCTGCTCGATGTGTCTGGCGATGAACGCCGACCGGCTGGAGCCGGGCGAGCGCTGCGCCTCGACCTCGAATCGCAACTTCGAGGGCCGCCAGGGGCAGGGCGGGCGTACCCACCTGGTCAGCCCCGCGCTGGCGGCCGCGGCGGCCGTCGCCGGGCATTTCATCGAACCGTCGAAGCTGGAGGGCTGAGCGATGCAGGCCTTTACCGTGCACAAGGGGATCGTCGCGCCGCTGGATCGCTCCAATGTCGATACCGACGCGATCATCCCCAAGCAGTACCTGAAGTCGGTGAAGCGCACCGGCTTCGGCCCCAACGCGTTCGACGACTGGCGCTACCTGGACCCGGGCGAGCCGGGCATGGACCACTCGCAGCGCCGGCCGAACCCCGACTTCGTGCTCAACCGGCCGCCGTATGACCGGGCGACTATTCTGCTGGCGCGCAAGAACTTCGGCTGCGGCTCCTCGCGCGAGCACGCGGTGTGGGCGCTGACCGATTTCGGCTTTCGCGCGGTGATCGCGCCGTCGTTCGCCGACATCTTCTTCTCCAACAGCTGCAAGAACGGGCTGCTGCCGGTGGTGCTGGCCGAGGACGAGGTGCAGAGCCTGTTCGAGCAGGTGGAGGCGAATCCGGGTGCGCAGGTGGAGGTCAACCTGGAAGAGATGACCGTAACGGCGCCGGACGGTACGGTGTTTCGTTTCACGCTCGACGAGGACCGGCGCCACCGCCTGCTGAACGGGCTGGACGACATTGCCCTGACCCTGCAGTTCGCGGACGATATTCGTGCCTATGAAGAACACCTGCGGCAGGAACGCCCGTGGATGGTGGAATAACGGCCTGGCCGACCGGGCGCCGGGGCCGAACCCGTCATTGCGAGGCCCCGAAAGGGGCCGTGGCAACCTCCGGAAGCTGGCAGATCGCCGGCACGTGGATCCGGTGGTTCCGGACGGAGATTGCTTCGTCGCCTGCGGCTCCTCGCAATGACGGTGCCATTGGGGGCATACAAGTAAAAACTAACAGTTGCTTGGGAGAGGTTTGTGAGCCGAATTCTGGTATTGCCCGGTGACGGGATCGGGCCCGAGATTGTGGCCGAGGCGCTGAAAGTGCTGGAACGCGTCGCCGAGATCGGCGGCCTCGAACTGGAGATCGAACAGGGTCTGATCGGGGGCGCCGCGCATGATGCGGCGGGCCACCCCTATCCCGAGGCGACGCGGGAGCAGGCGCGCCGCGCCGATGCGATCCTGCTCGGTGCGGTCGGCGGCCCGCAGTACGAATCCCTGGAACGTGACCTGCGCCCCGAGCGCGGCCTGCTGGGGATCCGTTCCGATCTCGAGCTGTTCGCCAATCTGCGCCCGGCGATCCTCTACCCGCAGCTGGCTTCGGCCTCCACCCTCAAGCCCGAGGTGGTGAGCGGGCTGGATCTGCTGATCGTGCGCGAACTGACCGGCGGGATCTATTTCAGCCAGCCGCGCGGAATCGAGCAGCGTGACGGCGAACGCTACGGCTTCAATACCGCCGGCTACAGCGAGTCCGAGATCGAGCGCATCGCGCGGGTCGGCTTCGAGGCCGCGATGAAACGCAACAAGCGCCTGTGCTCGGTGGACAAGGCCAACGTGCTGGAGGTCTCCGAGTTGTGGCGCGAGGTGGTCGAGCGCGTCGGGCAGGAGTTCCCCGAGGTCGAGCTGTCGCACATGTACGTGGATAACGCGGCCATGCAGCTGGTGCGCGATCCGAAGCAGTTCGACGTGATGGTGACCAGTAACATGTTCGGTGACATCCTGTCGGATGCGGCCGCGATGCTGACCGGCTCCATCGGCATGCTGCCGTCCGCCTCGCTGAACAGCGAGGGCGTGGGTCTGTACGAACCGATCCATGGCTCCGCGCCGGACATTGCCGGGCAGGGCAAGGCCAATCCGATGGCGACGGTGCTGTCGATTGCCATGATGCTGCGGCACAGCCTGAACCGGAACGATCTTGCGGAACGCCTGGAAGCCGCGGTGGGCCGGGTGCTCGATCAGGGCCTGCGCACCCCGGACATCCATGGCGACGGCATGCAGCTGGTATCGACCCAGGGCATGGGCGATGCGCTGGTGGCTGCGCTGGACGACGCCTGACACCCTTTCTCAACGTTACAGGACCCCGACATGAGTGATCGCAAGTTCAACGTGGCCGTCGTCGGCGCCACCGGTGCCGTCGGCGAGACCCTGCTCTCCATCCTGGCCGAGCGTGACCTGCCGCTGGACCGTGTGCATGCCCTGGCCAGTGAACGCTCGGCCGGCAGCACCGTCTCCTACGGGAACCGCGAACTGATCGTGGAAGACCTCGCGCAGTTCGATTTCTCGCAGGTGGATATCGGGCTGTTCTCGCCGGGAGCATCGGTGTCGAAGGAATACGCGCCGAAGGCGGCCGCGGCCGGATGCGTGGTGATCGACAACACCTCGCAGTTCCGTTATGACCCCGAGATCCCGCTGGTGATCCCGGAGGTCAATCCGGATGCGGTAGGCGACTACGAGCGCCACGGGATCATCGCCAATCCCAACTGCTCCACCATCCAGATGCTGGTCGCGCTCAAGCCGCTGCATGATGCGGTAGGCGTGGAACGCGTGAACGTGGCCACCTATCAGGCGGTTTCCGGTACCGGCAAGGACGCGATCGAGGAGCTGGCGCACCAGACTGCGGCACTGCTGAACGGTCGCCCGGTGGAATGCAGCGTCTACCCCAAGCAGATCGCGTTCAACGCGCTGCCGCATATCGATGTCTTCCAGGACAACGGCTACACCAAGGAAGAGATGAAGATGGTCTGGGAGACCCGCAAGATCATGGGCGACGAGTCCATCCAGATGAATCCCACGGCGGTGCGCATCCCGGTGTTCTACGGGCATTCCGAAGCGCTGCACATCGAAACCCGCGAGAAGATCTCGGCCGAACGCGCGCGCGAATTGCTGGCGGCCGCACCGGGCATCGAGGTGCTGGATCGCCACGAGGACGGAGGGTACCCGACCGCCGTGACCGAAAGCAGTGGCACCGATGCGGTTTACGTCGGCCGTATCCGCGAGGACATCTCGCATCCCCGCGGGCTGGATATGTGGGTGGTCTCCGATAATGTGCGCAAGGGCGCAGCCTTGAACACGATCCAGATCGCCGAGGTTTTGATCCGCGATTACCTGTGATTAAATCCCACAATATGCCGGGGATCTGGTAGCCTCATTGTTCAAGGGGCCGGGCAACAGCCCGTGTCGGCAGAGACACGGGCGGCCCCGGACAGCAACCACGCACACACAGGGGGACGTTCGTGCGCAAGTTACTATTCGGGCTAATCATTCTTTTGCTGGTCGCGCCGGCCTCTTCCAGCTCCGTGGGGCTGGGCGATCCCCAGATCCGGTCCACGTTGAACCAGGCGCTGGATGTCCGGGTGGCGCTGCGCGGAGGCGCGGCGACCGATGAATCGCTGCAGGTGCGTCAGGCCTCCGAAGAGCGGTACCGCCGTGCGGGACTGGACCGGGGCCGCGTGCCGGGGGACCTGCGGGTTGAACTCCGTGGCGAAGGGCAGGATCGCGAAGTCGTCCTGCGCACCCGCGAGCCCGTGCGCGAGCCCTACATCGGGGTCCTTCTCGAAGCCCGCTGGGACGGGGGGCGCAGTTACCGTGAAATCAACCTGCTGCTGGATCCTCCGGGCACGCTTCCGGATGATCGTGCGGCGGCACGCACCACCGCGGCCGCGCCCGATGATGACCGCGCGGCCCCGCAGGATACCTATCGCGTACGCTCCGGTGACACGCTGTATGCGATCGTGCAGCGGGCAGGGCTGAGCGGGGTCAGCAACGAGCAGGCCATGCTTGCGTTCCTGCGGGAAAATCCCGATGCCTTTATCGATGGCAACGTCAATGCACTGCGTGCCGACGCGGAACTGCGCACGCCGGACCGTGCGACGCTGGAAGCGGTCGACGCCGCCGGGGCGCGTGAAGAAATCCAGCGTCAGACCGAAGCCTGGCAGGCGCGTACGCGCCCCGAACCGGAACCCGAGCCCGAGGTTACCGAAGAAGAAGTGACCGAGGAGACGGATCCGGACGTGGCCGAGGAAGCCGTCGAGGAAGAGGCCAGGGACGAGCCCGAGGAAGATCCCGAAGAAGTCCGTGAAGAGGAAGCCGAACGCGAAGATGACGAAGCCGTGGCGGCCGAAGACGATGCGGACGCAGTGGATGATCGTCTCGAAATCGTCACCGACGTGCTGCCGGAAGGTGAGGAAGCGGCGCTGATCGCCGAATCGCCCGAAGTCGTTCAGGAGGCCCTGATCTCGCAGCGCGCCGAAATGGACGAAATGCAGGAAGAAATCGCACGCATGCGCGAATCCCTGCAGGATCGCGAACAGGTGGCCGAGATCGCCAGCGAGGAACTGGCCACGCTGGAAGCCCAGCTCGCGGAGCTGCAGGACGAGCGGGCGGAACTGCGGGCGCGCATGGAAGAGGCCGAGGCCGAACGTGACGCTCCGCTGCACCAGCGGATCATGAACGATCCGCTGCTCATGATGATGGCCATCGCTCTGGTGGTGCTGCTGGTGCTGGTTCTGCTGGCATTTGCCCGCGGCGGTCGTGGTGGCGGCCCGGGTGGCCCGGGTGGCGACCGCAATGCCCGGGTGGACAACTCCGGCGTCAAGGCGACCCCGGATCCGCGCAGCGGTTACGAGGCCCGCGAGGAGGCGTCCGAGCCGTCCGTTTCGGGCGCCGCGGTGGCGGGTGCCACGGGGGGGGCTGCTGGAGGCGCCGTTGCCGCCTCGGCCGGTGGCACCGGTACGGAACCGCAGGACGAGGCCCCGGCCACGCCCGCGCGCCCGGGCGACGGGGACGATGCGGGCATGAGCCAGGCGGAAGAAGCGGTGGGCGAGCCGACCCCGGCTGGTGAAAGCGGGGCGTCGGAAACCGGGGGTATGAGTGCCGACGACGTGCTGGCCGAGGTGGATGTCTGCCTTGCCTACGGCATGAACGATCAGGCCGTCGATACCCTGTCCTCGGCCATCGACGACGAGCCCGATAATCTCCAGTACCGCCTGAAGCTGGTGGAAGCCTTCGCGGCTCAGGAGCGCGACTCCGAGATGCGCCAGGCCGCCGCCAGCCTGCGTGAACGCCTGGGTCCGGAAGACGGCGAGATCCGCGAGAAACTCGCGGACCTGGAAGCCGGATCGGGCGACGGTTCTGCGGCCTCGGGTACGCCGTCCGCGGATACCGCAGCCAGCGATTCGGCCGACGAACCCGGGGAGTTTGACCTGTCGGGTTTTGCCGAGGAACAGGAGGGCTCGGGTGCGGGCGAGCCGGCGGCGCCGGAAAAGGCGGCCGGTGAGCTCGATTCCGGTATGGATTTCGAGGCCGATACCGGGCTCGACGAAGAGCTGGCCGCTGCCAGTCAGGGTTCGGAAGCCGTGGATGCGGCGGGGGATCTCGACGACCTCGACAATCTGTCCTTTGATATCGAGGAATCGGATCTGCCCTCTGCCGATGACAGTCAGCCTGCCGGCGGCGATGCCGGCAGCGATGTCCCGTCCATGGATCTGGACGAACTGCTGGGCGACGAAGCCGGCGGCGACGAGCCACCGGTTGCGTCCGCCGAAGCAGACGAACCGGCGGCGCTGGATTCCGCAGCTCCGGCGGCCGAAGGCGAAGACGATAACGAGACCCGGCTGAACCTGGCCCAGGCCTATGCGGACATGGGTGATCAGGAAGGCGCGCAGGATCTGATCGACGAGATCATGGCCTCCGGGTCGGATGAAGAGAAAGAGCGGGCCCGGGCGATCCAGGACCAACTGAAAGACGCCTGACGGGGTGGCCGGTCGGCGGGTTCGCCCGCGGTCCGGACCGTACCGGCGAGAGGGGCCTGCGGGCCCCTTTTCGCGTTGGGGAGGTGGTCATGCAACCGGCGATCGGGGCCCTGGGGGCCGTTCTGCTCTTGTCGGGGGCCGTGCTGACGGCATCCCCGGTGGCTGTCTCCGTGACGGTGCCGGCTCTGCTGCTGGCCCCGGGGCTGCGGGCGTTCCCGTGGGAGCGTGCGTTGCGCATGTGGTGGCGCATGAAGTGGTTCTACCTGTCGCTGGCCCTGTTCTTCGGGCTGTGGCCCGTGGATGGAGGCACCGCGGCGGGGCTGCTGGAGGCAGCTACGCGGATCGTGGCGCTGATGCTGGTGGTGCTGGCCGTGGTCTGGCTGACGGATCGGTACGCGCGCACGGAACTGGTGCCGGCCCTGGGCAGCGTGCTGGGCGGTCGGCGGGGTTCAGCGCTGGGGGCCGGACACTCTTTCGCGCGCCGGCTGTTCCTGGCGCTGGAGGCGTTCGAACGCGACCGGGCCGGAATCGAAGCTCGGCGGGGCCGGCTGTCGGGGGACCGCAGGGCGAGGGTGGATGCGGTGCGTGAATGGCTGGTGCAGCGGCTGGACGCGGCCCTGGATCCGGCCGAACGGGAACAGTCCGTTCCGGGCTCCCCGATGCCGGTGCGCGAGGATCGCTGGCGCGGAGTGGAGACCGGCTGGATGGCGCTGGTGGGAATGGTCGCACTGGGGTTGCAGTGGGGCGGTTGGGTGACGGGATGAACCGGCACCGAGGAAAGACGGGGAGTACGGGCAGCGGATGGGCGAGACAAGGGAACCGGAGGCGGGCTTGCAGCGCTGGGCGGCCGGGGTCGAATACGACGGTACGCCGTGGCTGGGCTGGCAGCGGCAGAAGGACGGGCCCAGCGTGCAGGAGAAGCTGGAGAAGGCGCTGAGCTTCGTCGCGAATCACCCGCTGGAGCTGACCTGCGCCGGAAGAACCGATGCGGGGGTGCATGCCACGGCTCAGGTGGTGCATTTCGACACCGCGAGCCGGCGTGAGGCCCATGCCTGGATCCTGGGGGGCAACACCAACCTGCCGGATTCGATTGCGATTCGCTGGGCGCAGCCAGTCGCACCGGCGTTCCATGCCCGTTTCGCGGCGCGTTCCCGCCGGTATCGCTACGTGATCGCGAACCGACCCGTGCGGCCGGGTCTGGAGGCGGGCCGCGTGGCCTGGTGGCGGCGGCCGCTGGATGTCGCGCGGATGCAGGAGGCGGCGCGGCATTTTGTCGGCGAGCAGGATTTCACCAGTCTGCGCGCGGCGGCCTGTCAGGCGAAGTCGCCGGTGCGTCGCGTGCACGAAGTGACGGTCCGGCGGCGCGGTGAGTACGTGCTGGTGGACGTGCATGCCAATGCGTTTCTGCATCATATGGTGCGCAACATCGCGGGCGTACTGCTGGCGGTGGGCGACGGCCGCGCGGAGCTGGAGTGGCCCCGTGAGGTGCTGGCGGCGCGGGATCGACGCCAGTCGGGGATCACGGCGCCGGCCGGGGGGCTGTACTTCGTGCAGGTGGAATACCCGCCGGAGTTTGCGCTGCCGGATCAGGAGGCACCGGTTCTGGGACCGGTGCCGGCCAGTGTGTAAGGGTGATCCCGGGCAGGGTATCCGCGGGAATCCGGCGCGTTCTGGTAGGCTTGGCCAATGCGTTATCGGATCAAGATCTGCGGGGTCACGACCCCGGAACAGGCGCGCGCGGCGGCCGAGGCCGGGGCCGATGCCGTGGGCCTGGTGTTTCACCCGGCCAGTCGGCGTTGCGTGGGCGCGGAGCAGGCCGCAGGGATTGCCGCGGCGCTGCCGCCGCTGGTGAGTGCCGTGGGTCTGTTCGTGGATCCGGATCCCCGGCGGGTGGAGGAGGTCCTGGACGTCGTGCCGCTGGACTGCCTGCAGTTCCACGGGAACGAGGAGGCGGCGGACTGTATGCGGTTCGGCCGGCCGTATCTGAAGGCGGTCGCGATGGCCGGCGATGCGGATCCGCGCCGGGCGATGGACGCGCACCCGCAGGCACGCGGGTTCCTGCTTGACAGCCACGGTGGCGGGCGTACCGGCGGAACCGGTCACCGCTTCGACTGGTCGCGGATTCCGGCCGATCTGCCACGGCCGTGGCTGCTGGCCGGCGGTCTGGATCCCGAGTCGGTACAGACGGCATTGAACGTAACGCGGCCCTGGGGGGTCGACGTGAGTTCCGGGGTGGAGTCCGCACCCGGGATCAAGGAACCGGAACGCATGCGCGCCTTCGTGCGCGCGGTGCGACGCAACGAGGTGACACTGAATGAGTGAAGCGATCGACTGGGGGGCGTTCCCGGATGCCCGCGGGCATTTCGGCGTGTATGGCGGGCGGTTCGTGTCGGAGACCCTGATGGGGGCGCTGGACGAACTGCAGGGCGTGTACGAACGTTACATGAAGGACCCGGCATTTCTGGCCGAGCTGGATCGCGATCTGCGGCAGTTCGTGGGGCGGCCGAATCCGCTCTATCACGCGGAGCGGCTGTCGCGCGAGCTGGGCGGCGCGCAGATCTACCTCAAGCGCGAGGATCTCAACCATACCGGCGCGCACAAGGTGAACAACACCATCGGCCAGGCACTGCTGGCGCGGCATCTCGGCAAGAAGCGCATCATCGCCGAGACCGGGGCCGGGCAGCACGGCGTGGCCACCGCCACCGTCGCGGCTCGCCTGGGCCTGGAGTGCGTGATCTACATGGGCGAGGAAGATACTCGCCGTCAGGCCCCCAATGTGTACCGCATGCGTCTGCTGGGCGCCGAGGTGGTGCCGGTGACCTCCGGGACCCGCACCCTGAAGGATGCCCTCAACGAGGCGATGCGCGACTGGGTCACCAACGTCGACGACACCTTCTACATCATCGGCACGGTCGCCGGTCCGCACCCGTATCCGGCGATGGTCCGCGACTTCCAGGCGGTGATCGGACGCGAGGCTCGCGAGCAGCACGTGGAAGCGACCGGTCGCCTGCCCGACACTCTGGTGGCCTGCGTGGGTGGCGGTTCCAATGCCATCGGACTGTTCCATCCGTTTCTTGCGGATGAGTCCGTGGAGATGGTCGGCGTCGAAGCCGGCGGCGAGGGCGTGGATACCGGGCGCCATTCCGCGCCGCTGGGCGCCGGGCGCCCCGGCGTGCTGCACGGCAACCGCACCTACCTGATGGAAGACGACAACGGCCAGATCATCGGCACGCACTCCATCTCGGCCGGGCTGGACTACCCCGGCGTGGGGCCGGAGCATGCGTGGCTGAAGGACATCGGCCGGGCGAGCTACGTGTCGGTGACCGACGATCAGGCCCTGGCCGGCTTCCATCGACTGACCCGCACCGAGGGCATCATCCCGGCGCTGGAAACCAGCCATGCGATCGCGCACGTGCTCGATCTGGCGCCCACCATGCGCCCGGACCAGAGCATCATCGTCAACCTGTCCGGCCGTGGCGACAAGGATCTCGCCACCGTGGCCGACCGCGAGGGGATTACGCTGTGAGCCGCATCCAGCAACGCTTCGAACAATGCCGTGGGGCCGGGCGTGCGGCCCTGGTGCCCTATATCACCGCCGGCGACCCGGAACCGGGCGCCACGGTCGACCTGATGCATGCGCTGGTGGAGGCCGGCGCGGACCTGGTCGAGCTGGGGGTCCCGTTTTCCGACCCGATGGCCGACGGGCCGGTGATCCAGCGCGCGCACGAACGGGCTCTGCAGCATGGCACCGGGCTGCGCGACGTGCTGGAGATGGTGCGTCAGTTCCGCGAACGCGACGCGGATACGCCGGTGGTGCTGATGGGCTATCTGAACCCGGTCGAGCGCATGGGTTTCGAGACCTTCGCCACCGAGGCCGCGGCGGCCGGGCTGGACGGTCTGCTGACGGTGGACCTGCCGCCGGAGGAATGCGACGAGGTGACCGGGCTGCTCGACCGGGCGGGGATCGATCCGATCTTCCTGGTGGCCCCGACAACCTCCAGCGAACGGATCGGTCACCTGGCGCGTGCGGCACGCGGGTTCGTTTACTACGTTTCGCTCAAGGGCGTGACCGGTTCGCAGAGTCTGGACCCCTCGGCACTGAATGAACGTCTCGACGCGATCCGCCAATACACCGATCTGCCCCTGGGCGTAGGCTTCGGGATCCGCGATGCGGAATCCGCGGCGGCCGTGGCGCGGGTGGCCGACGCGGTGGTGGTTGGCAGTGCGCTGGTCAGCCTGGCGGAGGCCCATCCGGGGGATTCGGCGGGCTTCATCCGTGCGGCGGCGGACAAACTCGGTGAGATGCGTCGCGCGATGGATGCGGCACGCTCCACGAGTGCCGCCGGCTCGGTGTAGAATGCGCGTTTTGCGTCCGTGACGGAGTCGGCATGAGCTGGTTCGAAAAGTTGATGCCCTCGCGCATCCGCACCGACAACGCGAACAAGCGCGGGGTCCCGGAAGGTCTGTGGGTGCGTTGCGAAGGTTGTGATGCCACGCTCTACCGTCCCGAGGTGGAGCGCAATCTGGATGTCTGCCCCAAGTGCGGGCATCACCGGCGCATGCACGCGCGGCGGCGTCTGGAGACCTTCCTCGACGAACAGGGACGCGAGGAGATTGCGGAAAACATCGAATCCTCGGATGTCCTCAAGTTCCGCGATTCCAAGAAATATAAGGACCGGCTCGCAGCCGCGCAGAAATCCACCGGTGAGCGCGACGCCCTGGTGGTGATGGAAGGGCAGCTGCTGGGCCGGCCACTGGTGGCCTCGGCCTTCGATTTCCGTTTCATGGGCGGCTCCATGGGCTCGGCGGTCGGCGAGCGCTTCGTGCGCGGTGCGGATCGGGCGCTGGAGAAACAGATTCCGCTGGTCTGCTTCAGCGCTTCGGGCGGAGCGCGCATGCAGGAGGCGCTGTTCTCGCTGCTGCAGATGGCCAAGACCAGCGCGGTACTGGCGCGCCTGCGCGAGGAGCGCATCCCGTTCGTCTCGGTGATGACCGATCCCACCATGGGCGGGGTTTCGGCCAGTCTGGCCATGCTGGGCGATGTCAACGCGGCGGAACCTCAGGCGCTGATCGGTTTTGCCGGCCCGCGGGTGATCGAGCAGACGGTGCGCGAGACTCTGCCGGAGGGCTTTCAGCGCTCGGAATTCCTGCTGGATCACGGCGCTATCGACATGATTGTCGACCGTCGCGAGATGCGCACCCGCATGGCGTCCATCCTGGGCATGATGATGCACGCGCCGGCCCCGGGCGAGGATCCCGAGCCCGGAAGCCGCGAAGCTCATTCCGGTTCCGTGGACACGGCCGTGCCGGCCACCGCGGGAGCGGACGAAAGCCGCGGCCGGCCGGCCGACTGAGGCCGTGCGCTTCGAACGTCTCGACGACTGGCTGAGCTGGCAGGAGACCCTGCATCCGGTCGCCATGGATCTGACCCTGGAGCGGGCGACCCTGGTCGCCGATCGCCTGGGGCTGTGCCGGCATGCGCCGCGTACGGTGCTGGTGGCCGGGACCAACGGCAAGGGCAGCGTGGCCACGCGGACCGCGGCCCTGTTGCAGGCAATGGGTCTGCGCACCGGTCTGTTCACCTCCCCCCACCTGGTTCGCTACAACGAGCGCATTCGCATCAACGGCGTCGAGGCCGAGGACGATGCGCTGTGCCGGGCCTTTGACGCGGTGGATCGGGCGCGGGGCGAGGACTCGCTGACCTATTTCGAATTCGCCGCGCTCGCCGCCGGCTGGCTTTTTCGCGAGGCCGCGGTGGACGTGCAGGTGCTGGAGGTGGGCCTGGGCGGGCGGCTGGACGCGACCAATATCTGGGACGCCGACATTGCCGTCATTACCGCGGTGGATCTGGATCATCAGAAATGGCTGGGTGACACCCGCGAGGCGATCGGGGCCGAAAAGGCGGGGATCCTGCGCGAGGCTCGCCCGTTGATGCTGGGCGACCCGGATCCGCCGGACAGCGTGCAGGCCAGGGCTCGCCTGCTCGACGTGCCGGTACGTCGGGTGGGCGAGGACTACGACCTGCAGCCTGCAGTGGGGCGCGCGGATGCGCTGCGGTGGTGCTTCGAAGGCGCGGAGACCCTGCTGGAACTCGCGCCGGAGGTGGTCGCGAGCGTGGATGGTGCGGCACGCGTGAACCTGGCCACGGCCATGGCCGTGGTGGCGGGTCTCGGGCTGGAATACCGCCTGGACGGCGCGGTGGTCGAGGCCGCGTTGCGCAGCCAGGCGCCGGGTCGGCTGCAGCGGGTTCTGCCGGGTGGGTCCGAGCCCGAATGGTTGCTCGACGTAGCCCATAACGGGCATGCGGTCGCGGAACTGGCTCGCTGGCTGCGGGCGCGACCGGTATCGGGTCCGGTGGTGGCCGCCGTGGCGGTGATGGCCGACAAGGAGCGTGCCGCGATGTGGGCGGCCCTGGACGAGGTGGTCGACCACTGGGTGCCGCTGTCCCTGGATCTTCCGCGCGCGTTGCCGGCGGCTGACATCGCCGCGGAGCTGGCTGCAGCCGGTGTCGGCCGGGTTGAAGCCCCTGCGGCGAGCGTGGCGCAGGGGCTGGATCGGGCGCGGGAGCTGGCCGGGGCGTCGGGCCGCGTGGTGGTGTTCGGGTCGTTCCACACCGTGGCTGCCGCCGCGACCGAAGGGCCCGCGTTCCTGGCCGAGGCGGCAGCCACGGCGACGCGCCCGGTGGAGCGGGTATGCACGGCCGAGGTGTCACCGTGAGCGACGAGCCGGTTGTGCGTTATCGCCTGGTCGGCGCGGTGATCCTGATCGCGCTCGCGGTGATTTTCCTGCCATGGTTGTTCGACGGGGCGGGCTACCAGTACATGACGGATGCGGAAGACCCGGTCCCCGAGGCACCGCAGTTCGCCGAGCCGGACGTGCCGTTGCCATCGGAACGTGACACGCGCATGCGCGATGAAGCACCGGAGGACGAGATGGAAACGCCCGGCATGGATACGTCGCGCGTTGCGGAGGCGCGGAGACTGCCATCGGACCTTGACGCGGAAGATGACGAAGATGACATGGCCGCGGACGACTCTGTGGCCAGTCCCGAAACCGAGGCGGCGCAGGGTCCGGAACCGCTGCGGCGCGAGGGGGAACCGACGCAGGAGGTTACCAGTGGATGGGCGGTCCAGGTCGGCAGTTACCGTGACGGGGATAATGCGCGCGAACAGGAACGGGCCCTGCGGGATGCCGGACTGGCGGCGTTTGTCGAGGACGTGACGGTGGACGGCGAGACCGTGTACCGGGTGAAGGTCGGGCCTCGGGCCGATCGCGAAGCGGCGATCCGCCTGCGCGAGGACCTGGAAGAAGAACGGGATTTGTCCGGGATCGTGGTGACCTTCCCCTGAAGGTCGCCACGCATCGATGTACGTGTTCCAGCAAGCCTGCGATAGACTGACACCGTGAACTGGATCGACCTTGTCATTATTGCCCTGATCGCCGTATCAGGAGTCATCAGCCTGTTCCGCGGATTCGTGCGCGAGACCTTCTCGCTGGCGACGTGGATCGTGGGCGTATGGGTGGGCATCCGCTTTGCCGCCGACGTGGCCGTGGTCCTGCCGGATGCGATCCCGGACGAGACCATCCGTCTGGCGATCGGCTTCGCCGTGCTGTTCATCGCCGTGCTGATCGTGGGCGGCCTGCTGGGCGTGCTGGCGGGCAAGCTGGTGAAGGGAACCGGGCTCACCGGGACCGACCGTTCCCTGGGCGTCATCTTTGGTGCTCTGCGCGGTGTGGTGCTGGTGGCCATGCTGGTGTTCCTCGCCTCGCTGACCCTGATGCCGGAGGAGGGCTGGTGGGAGCGCAGCATGCTCATCCCGCATTTCGAGCGCGTGGTCGACTGGATGCTGGGACTGCTCCCCGAAGACTGGCAGGAACAGCTGGAGGGTCTGCTGTCCGGCGGCGAGACGGACGCGGGCGCCGGCGGAGAGGCCTCGTTCCCGTTCGAGTCCGGGGCCGAACCGGACGCCGAACCGCCGGATGCGCCGCAATAGGACGTCATCCGTAATCATTACCCGTCGAAACGAATCACCGATCCGGCCCGGTCACGCAAGGGCCATCCCGAACCCCCTGGAGTCAGTATGTGCGGAGTTGTCGGAATCGTTGGCCGTTCCCCGGTCAATCAGCCCATTTATGATGCCCTGCTGGTGCTGCAGCACCGTGGCCAGGACGCCGCGGGCATCGTGACCTGCGACGATGACGGGCGGCTGCATCTGCGCAAGGACAACGGGCTGGTGCGCGATGTGTTCAACAATCACCACATGCAGACGCTGACCGGCAACATGGGGATCGGCCATGTGCGTTATCCCACCGCCGGTTCCTCGTCTTCGGCCGAGGCCCAGCCGTTCTACGTGAATTCGCCGTTCGGCATCACGCTGGGGCACAACGGCAACCTGACCAATGCCGGGGAACTCAAGCACGAGCTGTTCGCGACCGATCGGCGCCACATCAATACGGATTCCGACTCCGAAATCCTGCTCAACGTCTTCGCCCAGGAGCTGCTCCGGTTCATCGACAACGGCCTGACGCCGGACTCTGTCTTCGATGCGGTGGAACGGGTGCACCAGCGGGCGCGCGGGGCGTACGGCGTGGTGGCCATGATCGCCGGCCGCGGGATGCTGGCGTTCCGCGACCCGCAGGGGATCCGGCCGCTGGTCTACGGCTCGCGCGAGGCCGAAGACGGTGAGGGACGGGAGTGGATGGCGGCCTCCGAGAGCGCGGCGCTGGAGTCGCTGGGCTTCGAGCTGGAGCGTGACCTGGCCCCCGGCGAGGCGCTGTTCGTTACGCCCGAGGGGGAGGTGTACACGCGCGCCTGCGCGGAGAATACGCGGCTGACGCCCTGCATGTTCGAGCATGTGTATTTTGCCCGGCCCGATTCGGTGATCGACAACGTGTTCGTCCATCGCGCGCGCATGCGCATGGGCACCGCGCTGGGCGAGAAGATCCGCCGCGAGTGGCCGGATCACGATATCGACGTGATCGTGCCCATCCCCGACACGGGTCGCACCGTCGCGCTGGAGATGGCCCACGAGCTGGATATCAAGTACCGCGAGGGCTTCATCAAGAACCGCTACATCGGCCGAACTTTCATCATGCCGGGGCAGACCAAGCGGCAGAAGTCGGTACGGCAGAAGCTCAATGCCATCTCGCTGGAGTTCCGGGGCAAGAACGTGATGCTGGTGGACGATTCCATCGTGCGCGGGACCACGTCGCGCGAGATCGTGCTGATGGCGCGCGAGGCGGGGGCGAAGAAAGTGTATTTCGCCTCCGCCGCGCCGCCGGTGCGCTATCCCAATGTCTACGGGATCGACATGCCGGCTGCACACGAGCTGATCGCCCACGGGCGCGATGAGGACGAGGTGTGCGAGGCGATCGCGGCCGATCGGCTGATCTACCAGGACCTGGAAGACCTGAAGGCAGCGGTGTGGCGCGGTAACCGCGCGATCGACGAATTCGACTGCTCGGTATTCACCGGCGAATACGTGACCGAGTTGCCGGATGGCTATCTGGACCAGCTGGCCGCGGCCCGCGCCGACGGCGTGAAGAACACGCCGGTCGCGGGCGAAGTCCTCGACCTGGCCAACAAGAAGTAGGCGACGTGACCTTGCCCTCGCTCGAATGGATCGAACCGGTGGTGGCCGACGCCCGTGAACGGGCGCGGGCCTCCGCCGATCTGCCGGTGGTCGTGGTCCGCGTGGACCAGCAGCGCCTCTACGTGTGGGAGGGCGGCCGGGTGACCGATATCTTCGAGGTGTCCACCGCCGAGAACGGCGTGGGTAACGAGGACGGGAGCCTCAAGACCCCGCCGGGTCTGCATCGCATCGCCGAGCGCTTCGGCGAGGGCGCCCCGAAGGGCACCATCTTCCGCGCCCGGGGCAATACCGGGCAGACGGCCGAGATCCTCACCGGCCCCGATGAACGCAGTCCGCGTGACAACATCACCTCGCGGATCCTGTGGCTGGAAGGTCTGGAAGATGGTGTGAACCGTGGCGAGGGCATCGACTCGCTGCAGCGTTACATCTACATCCATGGTACCGACGAAGAGGGTCGCATCGGCCAGCCGGCCTCGCATGGTTGCGTGCGCATGCGCAATGACGAGGTCATCGAGCTGTTCCCCCGTCTCCCGGTCGGCACGCCCGTGCGGATCCTGCCCGACGCCCGGGCGGGGTCGTAGTCCGTCCGGGTCTATAGCCCCGATACCGCCAGGGAAAAAAATCCCCGCGATTGTTGGAACTTTGACCGTTCCCGAATATCCTAATGCGTACAACCGTTAGAAAAGCGTGAAATCTGTCAAAGCGCTTGTTAGGATAGCGGAATTATTCCTGACCATGGTTGTCGGGAACTAGGAACGGAATCTGTTGCCATAAGGATTGGGAAAAGGAACAAGGCGACATACCGACCACGATTTCGGAGGCGAAAGACATGAAACTCTCGACCAAGGGCCGCTATGCGGTGACAGCAATGATGGACCTGGCGATTCACGACCGGATCGGTCCGGTGACCCTCGCCGACATTTCCCAGTGCCAGGGGATCTCCCTGTCCTATCTGGAGCAGCTGTTTGCGAAGCTGCGCAAGGCGGGTCTGGTCGAAGGGGTCCGCGGTCCCGGCGGTGGTTACCGTCTGGCCAAGCGTGCTGACCAGATCAGCGTCGCGAACATCATCACGGCGGTGGATGAGTCGGTGGACGTGACCCGCTGCAAGGGCCACAAGGACTGCCAGGAGGGCGATCGCTGCCTGACCCACGAGCTGTGGGACGAGCTGAGCCAGCAGCTGTACGATTTCCTCGACGGCATCACCCTGGCGCAGTTCGCCAACCGTCCGGAAGTGCAGAAGGTGGCGCGGCAGCAGGACGAGCGTCGCGGCGCCCGGCACCACTTCATCTTCCGTAACGACGCCGCCTGATCACGATCAACGGTACGGCCCGCTCTGGCGGGTCGTGCCGGGTTCGTGGTCCGGTACCCTATCCGCCCCGTCGGTCTTCTCCCCCCGGAAGTCCGTCGGGGCGGTCCTCATTCAGGGGCGTTCCCGCTCGGGATGGCAGGCGGGATCCAGCAGGCCGTCCACGACATCCGCCAGATCGCCCGCCAGTCCCGCGCCGGGGTGACCGCACAGGTTCTCGTCGCCGGGCTGGTACTTGCCCGTCTGCACCAGGCAGGCGGCCATGCCCGCCTCCAGTGCCCCGTCGACATCGGCGGTCACGTCATCCCCCACCATCAGGACCTCTTCCGGTTGCAGTCCCAGATCGGCGACGGCGGCGTGGAACAGCCGCGGGTCCGGCTTGCCGAAGTTTTCCGCGGTGACGTCGGCGGCGAATTCCAGCGCGCGCACGAACGGGCCCAGATCCAGCGACAGACCGTCCCCTTCGCGGAAATACCGGTTTAGTCCCATGGCCCACAGGGGTGCCCCGTGCATCAGGACCCGGAACGCGCCGTTGAGATGGGCATAGTCGAAGGCCTCGCCCATGTCGCCCATGACCACGACGTCGGGATCTTCCGTCGGCAGGTCCGCGAACTCCGGCGCGAGATCCGGATTCAGCAGCAGGAGCGGCCGCCGCCCTTCGGCCTGCAGGCGGGCGTGAATGGCCGTGGGCGCGGTGGCCAGGTGCTCCGGCTGGATGCTGAAGCCCAGCGCGGCCATCTCCCGCACGATGCGGGATCGGGAATGCCGCGTGGTATTGGTGACGTAGCGCACCGGGTAGCCGGCGGTGTGCAGGCGCCGGAGGGCATCGGCCGCCCCGGGCAGCGCCTTGTCCCCGACATACAGGACACCGGAGAGATCCAGAAGCACCGCGCGGGTGCGGTCGAGGCCACTGGGTGGCTGCAGGAACATGGTCACCTCCCGGCCGTCGGGCGGCCCGTATCAGCGCCGGATCAGCCGACGCAGGATTTCATGCTTGCCGTTGAAATGCTCCGTGGCCCCGGCGTCGTCGCGCCAGATCCAGTGCTCCTCGGGAAACAGTGCCTGCATGTCGGGCAGGGCGCAATGATAGGGCGGCCCGCCTTCGCGCCCGGTCTGCATGAAACAGGCGAACAGCTCGCCACCCGGGCGCAGCCAGCGCCGCAGGCGCTCGGCGTACGCCTCCCACTGCGCGGGCGGCAGGGCACACAGCGAGGTCTGTTCGTAGATGGCGTCCGCGGGTGCCTCCGGCATCCAGTCGAGCATGTCGACCTGTACGGCCGCCGCGTGTGCCTGCAGGCCCCGGTGTTCCAGCTCCGCCTGCAGGTGTTCAACCGGGGTGGGGGCCACGTCCAGGCCGGTTACCCGGAAGCCGCGTTCGGCCAGCGCCGGCACCTCGTGGCCATAGCCGCAGCCCGGCACCAGCACATGGGCGCCGGGCGCGAGATCGGTGAGCGCCAGCCAGCGCTCCAGAGAAGGGCTGGGTTCGCCCCGGTCCCAGCGGGTCGAACCCGCGTCATAACGGGCCTGCCAGTGCTGTTCGGGGTTTTCGGCTTCGGGCGCGGAACTTTGCATGACGTTTCGGGATTCCACAGGATGTAGGTTTACTTCCTCATGGTAGCCGGCCCGCGTTCCGGGCCGGAATCGCGACAGCATTACCACGGACATCACCACGGAGACAGCCAATGCCCCAGTCCAGTGCGCTTCCCTATCGGATCCATCGCCAGGAACTCGGTCCCATGGAGAACTTCGTCTACCTGATCGAAGATGTCGGCAGCCGGCGCGCTGCCGTGGTGGATCCGGCCTGGGACCCCGACGCGATCCTGCGCCAGGCGCGGGAACAGGACGTGGAGATCAGCGACATCCTGCTGACCCACAGCCATCACGACCACATCAATGGCATCGAGGCGATCCTCGAGTACAACCCCTCGGCGCGTCTGCACCTGCTCAAGCCCGAGGCGGAGTTCTGGGGCCGCGACCTGGAACAGCCGCAGCTGCACCACGGTGGCGACCGCTTCATGCTCGGCGACACCGAGATCCGCCTGCTGCACACCCCCGGTCATACCCCGGGCTCGACCTGCTTCCACATGCCGGCCGGCGACGACCTCATCACCGGGGATACCCTGTTCGTGTTCGGCTGCGGCCGTTGCGATCTGCACGGCGGCGACCCCGAGCAGATGTTCCACACCCTGAAGGGCCTGCGCGAGGGCCTGCCGGAGCACACCTGCATCCATCCCGGCCACAACTACGCGGAAAAGTCCGAATCCACTCTGGCCGAGGAAGAAGAGGGCAACCCCTTCATGCACTTCGAGGCGGTGGACGACTTCGTGCACTACCGCATGCACGAACACGACCGCGTTCGCAGCCAGCCGTATCACCCCGTGCCGCGCAAGCGCTGAAAGGATTCGGCCGGGGGGCTTGCATCACTCGGTCCGGATCCCCATAATTCGCGTTTCAGTCGACGCGCCCGTAGCTCAGCTGGATAGAGTACCTGGCTACGAACCAGGCGGTCGGAGGTTCGAATCCTCCCGGGCGCGCCATTATTTCGAGAAAGGGATCAGTGACTTACAGTCGCTGGTCCCTTTTTCATTTGGGGCCTTCCAGGGCTGTGGGACAGTTCTGGGACACCTGTGGGACAGTCGCCGTCTCCGCCCTGGTGTGCGCCCCTGAAAATGACCGCCTGTCCATGGGACACATGGCGCCGTCACTTCTCTTTTCCCGCCTCGGCTCCGCAGCCTTCCTTCAGTCCGTATCCCCTTCTCGATTCTCGTCGTCAACGAATTCCAGTAGTTCCTCGATACGGCACCCGAAAAACTTGCACAGCCGGTCGATCGTCTCGGTGCCGACGTTCTGCGCACGGTTATGCGCAATCTTTGAAAGCGTGACGCGATGGATCCCCGTTTGCGTGGAGATCTCCTTCATCGTCACGACTCGCCCTTCCCGGTACTCCTTCTCCGCGACGAGCTCTTTAAGCCGGATTCGGATCGCCATGTACACCCCAGGCATCAAACGTAGTTGACAGGCTACATTTTTTGTGTAGAGTCGGAGTTGTGTGAAGCGCACAGGCTACACACGAAACTTGAATGTTTCATTGATACGGAGGAAGGATACATGGGGTACACCTACCTGACCACTGAAGGACTGGCCGAACGGATCCAGTACACCCCCCGCACGATCCGGGACAGTCTGAAAGACAGCGTGCTCATTGAAGGGATCCACTACATCCGGCCGTTCGGCGGCCGGAAGATCCTGTACATCTGGGAGACCATCGAAAGGGATATGACCGGCATGGCGGCCGAAGACGACGACCTGACGATCCCGATGGCGGGAGGGGGTGCCTGCCATGGTTAAGGTCCGTGAACGTAAAGAGACGGGTAAGCTCTATTTCGACTTTTTCTACAAGGGACGACGGTGCAGGGAATACAGCTCGTTGCCGAACACCTCGGCCAACCGGCGGAAGATGGAGAAGGTGGCGAAGAAGATGGATGCCGAGATGACCCTCGGCACCTTCGCCTACCGCGAGTATTTTCCGCAGAGCCGTCGGCTTAAGGAGTTCGAGGCCCTGGAACGGGCCCCTGAAGCCGAAGCCGAGGCGGAGGCAAGCGAGCCCGAGTCGGATGTTCCACTGTTCCGCGATTTCGCGGAGCAGTGGCTCCAGGAGAACGAGGTGCTCTGGCGCTTCAAGACGCTCGAGAGCAATCGAAGCGCTCTCAGACGACACCTGATCCCCCAGTTCGGTGACTGGAAGGTCAGCGACATCAGCAAGGCGGACGTTCTTGCATTCCGGTCGACACTTGCCAAAGTCCCCGGCCGGAAGGGCAACGCTACGCTCTCGCCCAAGACCATCAACCACACCCTTGGGGTGCTGTCGATGGTGCTCGCCGAGGCCGCTGACCGTTTCCAGTTTACGTTCCCGCTGCAGAACCTGAAAAGGCTGAAGCAGCCCAAGCGGGAGATTCAGCCGTTCAGCTGGGATGAGGTCCAGCGGATCCTCGAGCACGTGCGGCCCGATTACCGGAACTACTTCGTGGTCCGCTTCTTCACCGGGCTGCGTACCGGGGAAGTGCACGGCCTCAAGTGGCGCCACGTGGATTTCGACAACGGCCTCATCCTGGTGCGCGAAACCTACAACCGGGGGAGGACGGAGTACACGAAGACCGATGGCTCGCAGCGGGACGTCATGATGTCCTCAGTGGTCGCCGATGCCCTGCGGGCACAGCGTGAGGCGACCGGTCGCAGCGACTACGTCTTCCACACGGCGAACGGGCAGCCACTGGATACCAAGAACGTGGCCGAACGGGTCTGGTATCCGCTGCTCCGCCATCTGGGGCTGGCGTTACGTCAGCCCTACCAGTGCCGGCACACCGCCGCCACATTGTGGCTGGCGGCCGGGGAGAACCCCGAGTGGATCGCGCGGCAGCTGGGCCATACCAACACGGAAATGCTCTTTCGGGTCTATTCGCGATACGTGCCCAACCTGACGCGTCAGGACGGTTCGGCGATGGACCGTCTGTTGCGCGCGCGTTTCCACGGAGAGACCGACAACGAGGGCAAGGAGGTCCGGGATGAAGGCTGAAACGGTGGAACAGGTTCTGCGGATGCGGGACTTCGAAGACATGGCGTGTCCGGAGCCCGTTGAGTTGTCGGCGCGCGTGGAAGTGGAGAACGAGGGGGTCGCATCTTCGGGCGAACCGGTTTTCCGCTTCCAGCTGTATGACACGACGGGGAGCGCGCGGGCGTACGGCCTGCGCCGCGACTGGGACGGGCACGGGTTGGTGAACGGGCAGCATCGGGATGTTTCCCTGCACACAGCCGTTAATCCGCGTGGGGAACGGGTGCTGGTGGCGCATCCCCTGTACGGCACCCGGCCGTGTGAACGGGATGCGCTGGAACTGCTGCCCGTTCATCGAGCGCCTTGCCCCGAAGATCTCGGTCGACTCGTACGGCTCGCGGAAGGCTTGAGGGTCGAGGCCTACCGAGACTTCCTGTGCACCGTCTTCGGTGATCCGGCGTTCACCCTGAGTTTCGTGACGGGCCGGGCCTCCGGGGACTGTCATCACCGGGAGCCGGGTGGTTTGCTGGCCCATAGCCTGGAGGTGGCCGAGGGGGTGATGGCCGCCACGGACAACATGAGTCTGGACCTTTATTCCCGGGAAGCCGGCGTCCTTCTCGCGCTGTTCCATGATGTCGGCAAATGCGTCACTCCGGATGCGCACCGTATTCCGGAAAAGCGCCACGAGCGGCTGATTGACTACTATCTGCAGGAGCCGATGGCCACACTGCGGCACCGGGATCGGGACGCCCATGACGCGCTGTGGCGGGTGATTGATGCCTATCGCAGTGGTGACGACTACGGCGCGCCCATGGCGGCTCTGGTGCGGGGCCTTGATCAGTGTAGCGCCCACGCCGATGTTGCGGAGAGGGCGCTTCGGGCGCGCCGCAACGGATACTGGCATCGACTCTGCGGCGGGCGTCCTGTGTGGTTGTCGCCGAGCGATCCGGAGCGGCCACCCGGCCGGCTGGGGCGTGCATGACGTTGAGCGGAAAAGGTGGGGGCAGGTCCCCGCCTTTTCTTTTGGGCAATCGAAAACTTCGGAGATGCGGCTTCGCATGAGCATCCCGGCGGAGGGCGATGCGAGGGCGATTCCTACGGCTCGCCCAGCTCTCGTGGCATGCTGGCCCCATGTGTGGACGAATGACGCGTTACAGCGCGACCAGCGAGCTGGCCATGCGCTATTTCCAGGTACCGGTTGATACGGGTTTCGACGCACCGCGGTACAACGTCGCGCCGGGGACGGAGCTGGAAGGGTTCCGGGCGGGCGACGATGGACGGGCCGCGTTCCAGCCGATGTTCTGGGGCTTTCGTCCCCAACGCGTCGAGGAAGGCCCGCGGCCCATCAACGCGCGAGCCGAGAATGTGGCCACCAGCCCGTATTTCCGCGCGGCGTTCGCGCATCGCCGCTGCATCGTGCTGGCCGACGGCTGGTACGAGTGGCGGCGGACGGAGCAGGGCAAGCAGCCGTATTACATCACTCTGGCTGAAGACGCGCCGCAGGACGTGCTGATGATGGCGGGGATCTGGGAACCCACCGCCGACGGCGGCGCCTGCTGCGCCATCATCACCGAACCCGCATCGGACCGTCTGGTGCACATCCACGACCGCAAGCCCCTGGTGCTGGATGCGGCCTGCCGCTGGGACTGGCTGGACCCGGCACTCACCGAACGGGCAGCCATCCGGGCGCGGACGCAGCGCCTGACCCCTGAGGCGCTTCGGTATCACCCGGTGTCCACTCGGGTGAATCGGCCGGCCGAAGATGACCCGACGCTGATCGAAGCGATCGCCTGACAGCCGTCGCCTTTCTTATCCGCTCCCTGTCTCCGCGAGCGGATCGTTGGCCGCATGCTGTGCAATGGGTTTTTCAGCTTGGCGTCAAAAACTGTCGCTTGATGGGTGGATCATCGAATCGCACTCGCACAGGAGACAGTCGTGGTCGCAGTCGCCCCCATTACTCCCAACCCGTTGGACGACCTTACGCAGCAGGAACGGCTCGTCCGTTTGTGGTGTTTGCGCATCCTGCACGACCTTCAGCTCCATACACGCCTGCGCTGGTCCGAGGTCACGCCTTCCCTGATGACCGCCTGCGGGCTTGAGGGTGAAGGGTTGGAGTACGGTCCGGATGCACAGGGAGAGGGAATCGCCGAGACGGAACGCAGAATTCAGGACCTCCTGAATCAGGGTGTTCAGTCTGCCTTCCCCGAGCCGCTGGGTAGCAACCTCGATCAGTTGGGCGAGCGTCTGGAACTCGGCCGGGTTGAGACCCGGGTGCTCGGTTTCCTCGCCTTGATGCACCTCCACGCGGATCTCTTCGAGTCGCTCGATGCGTATCTGGATCGGCGCTCGGAGTTACTGTCGAAAGTGGTGTACGGGGGGATTGAGGAAGGCGGCGTATCCGGCTGGAATGGAAGTGCTAGCAACCAGCCAGCCAAAGGAGATACGCCACCATGGCTCACGATACGACAGACATCCCGAACGGACCAGCGGACCCGTTGACCGATCTGCTGCGCCGCGGGGCGCGGGATCTGATCAAGCAAGCGGTGGAGGCCGAGTTGCAGACGTTCATGGAGCGCTACGCGGAGGACCGCTTGCCGGACGGGCGCCGGGCAGTGGTGCGCAATGGCTATCAGCCGGAGCGCCGGGTCCAGACCGGCATCGGCGATGTGCCGGTGCAGGTGCCGAAGACCCGGGATCGGTCCGGCGGCGGCCGGCACTTCACGTCGAGCCTGCTGCCGCCGTATCTGCGCCGGGCGCGCTCGGTCGAGGAGCTGCTGCCCTGGCTCTATCTCAAGGGGGTGTCCTCGGGCGACTTCCAGGAGGCGCTGAGCGCGCTGCTGGGCGACCAGGCCCAGGGGCTGTCGGCCTCGACGCTGGGCCGTCTCAAGCAGCAGTGGCTGACCGAGCACGCCGA
>NZ_KB906479.1:72329-79934 GCF_000381405.1 Thioalkalivibrio sp. ALE20 | reverse complement strand
TGCCGGCGCCCCTCCTCCCGGTCCGGAGGGGCTTTCAGGGTGCCTGGATGCGCTCCAGGCCGGCGGTGAAGGCGTCTTCCCGGAAACGGCCGTACCGGCCGCCTCGGGGAAGACGCCCCGGAGGGCGTCCGAAGATCACGCCACCTGCAGCTGCAGATGATCGAGATCCGTGATGGACAGCTGGCCGAGGTCGTCCTCGGTAACAGGCTCGGCGGTCCGCGAATCGAGGACACTGAACCCGCACCGCAGGGCTTCCGCGACGGAATCGAACGAGGTGAAAACCTGGAGGATCGGACGCTGTTTCATGGGGGTACTCCTTTTGCTTGTTGGGGGACACCACGGAACCTTCTCCGCGCTGGAGGCGGACGCGAGAAGATTCCGTGGTGCCCCCTCAACGGAGGAGACACCCAGAAGGTCAGGCGTCGGCCAGGGCCCAGTGCTTGGGCACCGGCTTGGCGACCGGGCGACGATTGCGATCCGGTTCGGAGAACCGGAGGTCGACGCTCTTACCGGCAGCTTCAAAAGCCTGACCTTCATTTTTCCGCGAAATGTGACGTCCCATAGTGATCTGTCCTCAAAGTTTGGGGACAGACCACCCCACGGGGTGCTGTCCCCGTGGTGGGTAAAAAATATGGATCGACCGGCAGAACCGGCGCACCTCTTCCCGATCCGGAGGTGCTTCAAGGGGCCTGATACGCTCAGGCGGGCGGTAAAGGCGTCTTCCCGGAAACGGCCGTACCGACCGGCTCGGGGAAGACGCCCCGGAGGGCGTCAGAAGAGAAGTGGATTACTCCGAGGTGGTTTCCTCGGGGTTTTCCTGGGTCGTGCGCTCGGCAGTATAGACGGTCTCACCGTCGATCTTGATCCAGCCGATACGCAACAACCGAGCCTTGAGTGAAACTCCAGTCTCGCCGGCCTTGCTGCCCTGCTTATAAACAAAGGTCTCGGGGTACAGATCCCCGAGCTTGAACCCGATCAGGACCTTCTGGTCCTGTTCGACATATTCCTTACAGCGCCGAATCAGGCGCTCTGCCTGTTCGCCGCTGACGCGGCAATCGAAACGGGTTTTCTCTGGGGCCTCACGATCTCCGTGAAGAGCGACAATGTCGCATGCCCAGAAAGGCTGCCCCTTCTTGGGGCGGACTTCCCGGATACGATTCACGTATCCGATCCCGTTGATGTGAAGGTCGAAGAATTTGTTCTCAGACATGGTGGTTCTCCTGTTTCAGTGAAATCCGGAGAAACCATGCCCGTCCGGGGATTGGTTTCCCCGGTAGGGTGGATAAAGTCGATGTCGTGGTTACTTACGCTTCCTCTTTTCCTGTCTCCACACGATGAAGTGGACGACTAGGAAGACCGCAAGAACGACCGTTGTGGCAATGGCGAGTGGATCCATGAGTCACTCCTCGTTGTTTTGCACGTTCACCAATCCAAGCAGGATCAGGAACACGCCACTGAGAATGGCGTACAGAGCGCTTGCAAAGGACACGTGCTCGGGTTCGAGAAAGACCGCGATCAAGCCGGCTACGGTCAGAGCAATGCCGACACGGCGGGAATCCTCCCGGAAGCCTTGCGGATCTATGGACACCCGTTTACCTCTCATGGTTCTCCTCCGGTTATAGCCGGAAGAGACTCGCCCTGCCGGGGGAGTCTCCCCGGCAGGGTGGGTGGAAATGATGTCGGGACCGACTGGCTGTACCAGCGCACCCCTGCCCGGTCCGGGGGTGCTTAGAGGGGCCACGATACGCACGTGGCGGGCGTTGAAGACTGTTATTGCTGGAAAACTAGCCTCACCAGAAAGCATCTGTCAACCCGGCCGCGATGTCCTCATCGACCGGCTCCTCCACCTGCTCCAGCTCGCGCACGTCGGCCTCGACCCACGCGTCATCACTCAGGCGGTAAAGCAGGCGGCGCATCGGGTCGTCTTCCAGGATGTCGAGCACCTCGCAGAGTCCGTGATGGGGATGCTCGACGGTGGCACCGGAGGCGCAGTGATCGCGGCGCTCGACGGGGAAACGGATGATGGTCATGGGGTCCTCCTGCTGTTGTCTGGCGCAGTCAGTCGAACTGCAGCTGCACCTTCCCTTCGGTGAGTTTGGCACCGGCATTGAAGGTTTTGCCAGTGCGTTTGCTCTTGAGGCCCTTGAGCTGCACCAGGTCGCCGGCGAACAGCGCGAGGGCCTGCTTCTCGGTCAGCTTCTTGCCACTGACCTGTTTCCAGACGATCGCCTCGCAGGCGTCGCACTGCCAGGCCTTCGGCGATTCCTTGATCGAACCCGGTTTGGCGCAGCCGCACTGACCGACCGGCCCCTGCTTCGGGGCTTTGCCCGGTTTCCCGCCCTGGTCGGGCAGGGTGACCTTGCAGTTCGGATAGCTGCTGCAGCCCCAGAATGCGCCGTTGGAGCCTTTCCGGCGCCGAAGTGGCGAGCCGCATTCCGGGCAGGGGTGCGCCTGGACGGCCTCCCCGCCCTGCTCCGCAACCTGCTGCACCAGCTTACGGACCCACTCGGCCTGTCGGCCGAGGAACGCCTCCACATTGAGTTCGCCGTTGGCGATCTGGTCCAGGGCCTGTTCCCACATGGCCGTGGTCGCGGGATTTCGGACCGGATCCGGCAGCGCGTCGATCAGCGACCGCGCGGCCGGCGAGGAGATCAGCTTCTTCTTGCGCTGCTCCAGAAAACCGCGGTCGATCAGCGTCTGGATGATGTTGGCGCGGGTCGCTTCGGTCCCGATGCCGGTGTTCTCCTTGAGGACCTTCCTGAGTCGCTCGTCGGAGACCTCGCGCGCGATGTTTTTCATGGCAGCGAGGAGCGTGCCCTGGGTGTACCGGTCCGGGGGCGTGGTCTCGCGGTCGCGGATCTCGCCCCCGGCGATGTTGAGCTTGTCGCCCTCCTGCACGCGCGGCAGCGCCTGCGGGCTGTCCTCGCCCTGTTCGCTCGAATCGGTGTCCTGTGTCAGGACGGCCTTCCATCCCTTGTTCCGGGTCACGCGCCCCCGGGCGCGGAAGGTCTCGCCGGCGGCCTCCACCTCCAGGTGCGTCTGGTCGTACTCGTGCGGCGGGTAGAACTGCGCCAGATACCGGCGGCGAATCATGTCGTAGATCGCCTGTTCGCGCGCGGACATGGCGCTCATGTCGGCCTTCGCGGTGGTCGGGATGATCGCGTGGTGCGCCGTGATCTTCTGGTCGTTCCAGCACCGGCCCTGCAGCTGCGGATCCGCTCCATCGACCAGGTGCCCGATACCGGGGTCGGCGGACTGGATCGCCTGCAGTACGGCGCCGGCATCGCCGTGCTGGGAGACCGGAAGGTATCGGCAGTCGGTCCGTGGATAGGTCGTCGCCTTGTGCTTCTCGTAGAGGGCCTGCGCGGTATTCAGGACCTCCTGCGCGCCGATACCCCAGCGCTTGGATGCCTCCTGCTGCAGGGTGGACAGATCGTAGGGCAACGGCGCGTTCTCGCGCTTGCGCTCGGTCTGCGCCACGGTGACCGTGCCCTCGACCCCGTGGATGCGCTGCGCCACGGATGCGGCCGCTTGTTGACTGGTGCAGCGGCCTTCGGCGTCCGCGACCGACTCGGGGGGTACCCAGCGGGCCTGCCAGGCGCCGTTGTCGTGTTCGCAGTTCGCGAGGACCTCGTAGTACGGGACCGGCTTGAACGCCTCGATCTCGCGGTCCCGATCGACCACGAGCTTGAGCGTGGGGGTCTGCACACGACCGACGGACAGCACGCCGTCGTAACCGCGGCCGCGGGCAGCGATCGTGTAGGCGCGGGTCAGGTTCATCCCGACCAGCCAGTCGGCCCGGCTGCGGGCGAGCCCGGCCAGATAGAGCGAGTGGGTGCGTTCGCCGGGGAGGAGGTTCGCGAGCGCCTTGCGCACGCTGGCGTCGTCCAGCGCGGCCAGCCAGAGTCGCCGGATGGGGCCCTGGTACTGACACCACTCCAGCACCTCCCGCGCGATCATTTCGCCTTCGCGGTCGGCGTCGGTGGCGACGATCACCTCGGACGCCTGCTGGAGAAGGGAGCGAATGCCATTGAGCTGCCCCTTCACCTTCGGCTTGACGTTCATCCGCCACTGGTCCGGCAGGATCGGCAGGGTGTCCAGTGACCAGCGCTTGAGCTCCGGGTCGTACTCCTGGGGCTGCGCCGGTTCGAGTAGGTGTCCGAAGCACCAGGTCACAGCGACATCGTCGCCGCGGATGCAGGTCTGCTCCTTGCGCGAGGCGCCCAGTACGCGGGCGATGTCGCGCGCCTGCGACGGTTTCTCGGCGATGTAGACCTTCATGCTGGCAGTGCCCCGGGGGTGCGCGGCCGGGAGACCGGAAGGTCCGGCGGCACCTGGATGATTGCGTGGCGAGCGCGCGAGACGTCCCAGTCGACCGCGGTCCCGTGCTCGTCGGTCTGCACGGTCGGGGCGAGCGAGACGCGCATAAAACCGGTCGGGAGCTCGACGGCCACCACGGTGGGCTGCTCCGCGTCGTCGCGCCACTCGTCCAGCTGGCGAACGGCCGCGGCGTAGATGGTGTAATCCGGATCCTCGATGCGGAGCGTCTCGCGCGCGAGGGCGTCGAGATCCTGGGTGAACATACCGACGGGCATCAGGGACCTCCGGATCAACGCGGGTGTTCTTCGTCGGGGTGCGTCCACTCCGCACACCAGTGCATGTTGCGCGTGACGGGAAACGGACCGTCGGACTCGCCGGCCGGCTGCAGGAGACCAGGCGGATAACGCCGGCAGGACCCCTTGGCGGTGGGTTCGATTGGGTGCCAGTAGACGCAGTCGCGACAACAGGCCTGGGCTAGGTGGCTGCCGTAGGTTTTCACCGGCATGGCGAGTCCTCCGATCGGTGGGCGAGGTCAGCGCAGTGCGTTCTGGACGCGTTCGCGCAGGCTGTTCTTGAAGTCCTCCGAGGTCGGGAATGCGTGCTCATCCCCGTCGCGGGCGTGATAGAGCACCTCGACGTAGGCGCCATTGCCCTCCCGGGAAAGATCGACCTGCATGATGCCGCTGTGGCCGTCGTGCTCCTCACGATTGCGCAGGGAGTACGAAACGCCTGGCTCCGTGCGGTGATGGAAGCCGTCATCGAGCTTGATCCACTCGCGCTGCCGGTGCCCCTCGGGGGCCCGTTCATCGAGCGTCGGGAAGTCGAACTCTCGACGGATCCGCGCATACGCGGTGTCGATGTCTCGATTGGTGGTGAGCGAGAACGTGATGTCTTCGCTGGGCTCCTGGGTGCCTCCCGCGTCGGTGCCCGCCTCGTCCTGGGTTTCGCCCTCGGCACGCTCCGCGGTCTCGCGCTCCTCCCAGCCCTCGGGGCCGAGTGTGTAGCGCTTGCCGTCGCCACCTTCCATCGTGACGCATCCGGTACCAGTGATAGCGAGGCCGAGGACGGTGGCGATCGCAAAAATGCGGCTATTGAAAACAGGGGTGATCATAGAGCCTCCATATCGTTGTCTTCCCTGGATAAGCGGGCTCGGTGTACTGGTATTAAACCTGACACACAACGATGTATTTCACAGAATGCAGATTGAGCCCGAAACGTCTCAGCCTTCTTCACCGGCATTCCGGAACTGGACGGAGTCGACGCGGGCGAAGTCGAGGGTGACGTGCGACGCACGGATTTCCATCTGCTCGCGTTCTTCACCGGTTTCGCGGTCGGTCCAGCTCGACTGAAAGAGCTCGCCCTCCACATGCACCCGTGCCCCCTTGGGCAGGAGGCGGGCAACGGCCTCGGCACGGGTCCCCCAAAGCGACACGTTCATCCAGAACCCGCCGCGGTCCTCGAAGTTACCGTTGCCGTCGGGTTTGGGCCGATCGAAGAAGACGCGGAGATTGGCGACCGCAACGGTCTCGGTGCCGTTGTCGTGATGCCGTAGCGTCGGGGCCGCACCGAGATTGCCGCGGCCGGAAAAGGAGTTCGCCATTGCAGGGCCTCCGTATCGTGTACGTGGCCGTAGCGTGGCGCAGCGGGAGGCGGGTGTGATCGAAAAACCCGGATTGGATCTGCCGGGATTCTCCAGCAGGCAAGGGGGGGGGGTGTGACCCCGTCACACCCCTCGCTCGTGGAGACCGCGCGAATCAGGACTGCGATTGACGGAGCCGGTCCTCGATCGCATTCAGGTCGTGGATCTCGTGGATGTAGGTGACCAGGCGGGCCCGCTCCATATTCAGTACGCGATAGCGAAGGGTGAGCGCCTGCCCTCGACGGTCTATGTCCAGCCAGGCGAGGCGGGTGGATGCCGGTACGCGATAATAGTCCAGCACGCTCTGCACCTCCTGCGAGGCGAACCGGAGCCAGGATTGTCCGATTCCGTCATAGCCGCGGAGCCGCCACCGCACGGCCCGCTCCTCCTTGGCTCCCTTCCAGACACCGGGATGCACGACCCATGGCTTCCGCCAGTGTGCCTTGAACTCCTGCACCAGTTGCTTCATCTGCTCGTGGATCTGCGTGAGCTCGTGCTCGACGGCGTTCCTGCGTTCCTTGGCCTCTGACAGCTTCATTCCGACAACCCTCTCACCCCTCTCACCCCTCTCACCCCCCCTTACCCTTAAAGGGCCCTTTCGCGTTTGACTACATGCGCGGGGTGGGTCTATGACTACAGGCCATGCTCTGGGGCATCCGTTTCCTCAGTCCCGGGCCTGTTCATCGTCGTCTTCACCTCCAGCGTAGACTTCCTGCCGCTCGCCGGCGGGAAGGTCCTCGTCATCGGCGTCATCCTCTGGGGCAGCATCGTTTGCTTTATCAGACGCACCGCGAGCTGAGGCATTCCGAATGTCCGGTGCAACTGGGGCACGCAGTGTCCCTTCCAGGATGTCCTGCGGCGGCAGGGGCATCGCCTCCAGGGCGCGCTGGGCCCGGGCGTTGTTCGCGGCGACGTCGTCACGGGTCACGCCGTAGAAGCGCCACCCCTGCGGCACGTTGAACGCACTGCGGACCAACCGACCGGCCCGATACAGCTCCTTCTCGGAGGGGTCCCGCTCCATCAACCCGACGTGCCGCGCCGTCAGGATCGCCCGCACGCACTGGTCATAATCCGAGATCAGGTACGCGCCCATGTAGCCGTAGGGGTTGTGGAACTCCAGCGGCACCTGGACCGGTTCCAGACTTTCCGCGATCGAGATTTCGACGCCGGCCATGGATTCGAGCTTGTTCTCGACCTGCTCGTGGATTGCGCGCACCCCCTCCCGGCTTTCCGTGAGCGCTTCATAGGTCTGCAACAGCTTCCAGTCGGCCCACGGATCGTCCCTCGAAGCGGCAGTCCAGATGCGTCGCATGGTGGTCGCGAAACGCACCAGTCCGACGATCGCCGGTTTCCCCTCACTGGGTCGCGGGGCACGTCCGTGCACCAGCCGTTGGGCCTGCCGGGTCTGCACCGTCAACGTGGCGGACCCCCTCAGTCCCCCGGGCTGCTGAGCGGCGATCCTGGGCTGCACCAGCGGATCCGCATCGTTCGGCAGCCGTTGTTCGCTCTCTTTCATTGCCATGGCATGTCTCCTCTGCGTCAGTCCGCCGATAGTGTCTGTCACCCGATCGTCGCTGTCCGGGCAAAATGCTTATCCCAAATGCGTGAATCTTTTGCCTCCGGATCCGGAAGGGGGGGGGGGGGGG
>NZ_KB906479.1:0-72224 GCF_000381405.1 Thioalkalivibrio sp. ALE20 | reverse complement strand
GGGGGGTGTGACACTGTCACACCCCCGTGCCTGTTCATTGCCCCAGGGCCGGCCTCCGGATCCGGAGGGGGGGGGTGTGACACTGTCACACCCCCTGTTCCTGGCTGGCCCGATCCCAAATGGCGTGCCACGGAGCATCCGGCCGGTACTGATCAAGGTCCGACCCACCAAGCGCGAAGAGCTCGATCACGGCAAGCGCGGCTTTCTGGAGGTCGGGATCCAGACCCCGCAGCTCCGACAGGTCCAGCGGCCATTCAGGCGCGTTGTAGCAGGCAAGCAGTACCCGCCGGACAGAGCGGGCCTGACCGCTGCACTGCAGGGCCGCTTCCAGCAACCGGTCGAGGTGCCGGTTCAGTTCATGCGCGTCCATCAGGCGCCACCCCCGGGGCGGCTCCAGCTCCCGTCGATTCGGCGCTGGATCTCTTCCTTAACCTCCAGCGGACGCCGAAGGCCGTGCATCCGAATCTCGCCGGTTTCGCCGCCACCGGCCGACGAAAGGCGGACCTCGCCGACCCGCAGCATTCGATCCACGAAACCCTGCTCCAGCGTCGGAATGCGCGCGTTCTGGAACCGCAGGGTGCGGCGATGGCGCGCGATGATGCCGGTCTGCACGGTCACCCGATCCGGCTCCACCAGGAAGGCGTAGTAGTAGATGGAGAAGAAAATCCGCAGGGCGATGCCCAGCGCCCAGAGACCCATGAGACCGCCGATCACCGCCTGCACCAGCGGTACCGACCCCAACACCGGCACCGACACCGTTTGCCCCTGCACCCAAGGGCCTACGGGATCCGGCGCCGTGGCGATCCATGCCGCGATTTCCGGGGCCAGGGCCGCGATCGCAATGACCACCACAAACCGCACGACCGCGCCCAACTGGCTCCGCAGCGCCGGCCTCAACAGCACCGTCGGCGTCGAAGCGGGAGGCGTGTCCGTTTCGCGATCCGGCGAGGAGGGGGCATCCTCGCCTCCGGTAGCGGGTTGCGCATCACCACGCGACTCGACCCTGGCCGACTGCGTGCCCGGTGGGGCGACCGCAAAGCCCCCGGGGACTTCCTCGACCGTGTAACCGCCATTCCCCTCCGCGTTCTTCGCGTCCCGGACCGCCGCGGCGGCGGCAAACGTCGCAAACGCGTGACCATCGTTCCGGATCCATTCGTCATTCGCCATGGCGCTGACCTCCACGTGTCATTTCCGCTTTCGGAGCAGGTTGAGCCGCTCCACGAGTTCATTGCCTCCGCCGTTTTCCTCGGAAGGTGAGGGCGGTGCGTCGGCAGCCGGCTCGGCCTGCGCTTCGGTTCGTCCGGCCAGGCCGAGCTCCTGCAAGGCCCGCTCGTTGCTGATCCGATCCAGCTGCGCCTGACGCGCGGCGGCCTCCTCCTCGCGCTTGCGCTTTTCCGCCGCTTCCGTGGCATACGACGGGATGAACTCCCCGGACTTCGCCTTGCGCGCAAGGCTCTGGAGATAGCTGATCGGGTTACGGATGGGGTCGTGCCCGCCGGCCCGGTGGCGGATACAGCCATCGAGCTCGTCCAGGACCTGCTGAGCCACATCCGCCGGCAGACCATTGAGGCATCGGGCACCCAGGTGACGGTGGTTGGCGCTGAAGCTCTCGGGATACCGGAGGTCGTCCGCGCTCCATTCCGCTTCGCTCGACGCCGGCGCGGGGGAATCATCCCCCTTGGGTTCTGTTGTTGTAGTAGTAGGAAAATAATTACTACTACTACCCCGCGCGCGCGAGGGGTTAAATTTTTTAACTTGGTGAGAAGTGTCTGATTTTTGGGCGTTTTCATCCGAGTTAAACTGCTTAACTTGGCTGTCAGAGCCCGAGTTAAACTGCTTAACTCGGTGATCCGCATCCGGGTTAAGTGACTGAACTCGGTTCGCGGACGTCGCCGATTCCGGTTCCGCCGGCGTCGACCCATCCTGATCCGCACGCCTGCGAAGGCGACCCAGGCGAGCCCCCCAACGGTCCGCGAAATGCGGATCCGCGGTGACGTCCTCGCCGGCCTGCAGACCGTGGTCCATGGCGGCGAGGGCATTCCTGGCGGCATCGCGTACCCGACGGCTGTGGTGTCCCTGCATTTGCTGGAGGAACTCCATGTACTGATCGTCCAGATACATGGCCTCGGCCAGCGACACCGGCTCGTCATGCAGTGCATACACGTTGCCGCGATACCGGCCCCGGTCGTCACGCACGCGGTGGCACAGCGAGACCCACCGCTGGATCCGGAGCATCGCCAGGGCGACGGAGATCGTGGGCCGGGATCCGATCCCGGCGGACTCGAACTCCGCGTAGGAAGGAAATGCGGTCGGCGCCTTCGGGTCCGACGCCGCCTTCACCACCATCCATGCGAGCTTGTCGCGCGGATCCAACACCGGGTCGTACAGCAGTGCCCTCGGATGGGCGTCCTGCCAGTTGCCGAAATAGAGGACGGCGCCGTCATCCTGGGGTTCGGCCGTCGGAGACGGCCGAGCCCGAACGCTTTTCGCTGCCTCCTCCAAGTAGGCCTTGAGGCCCCGGGTGCGCGGGGAAATGGCGCTGTCATCCATCACGAGCGCCCCCCCACGTTGATCGAGGCCAGCGCCGGGGCGTGGGTGACGCGCCCGACCACCCGGTCCCGCACCTCGGGCGTGAGCCGGTCTTCCATTCCCGCCCGCTGACAGTCCTGGACGACGCTCCAGACCGCCTGTGCCGACTGTCCCGTCTCGCGGGCGACCCGGAGGTACCGCTCGGCCTCGGAGGCCATGCCCGATCCCGAGGCCCGCCATGCGTCCCAGATCGCGCGCTCGGTTTCAGTCGGTACAGTGCGGGGGCGACCGGGGCGCGCTGCGATGTCCAGCACCCGGCGCCGCTCCGCCACGTCGCTGGGAGACAAACCGAAGAGCTCCTCGATCATGTCGTTGGGCGCACCGAGCCGGAGCAGCTCGTCCTGCACGTCCTCGGTCTCCGCCTCCTCCCGGGCGCGGCCCAGCGCCCGGTGGAACAGCTGCCGGTCAATCTGCACGTCCAGGAAGTGGACGCTCATTTCGGCGAGGTGGCGCACCTCACGGAATGACATCTGCTCGATCTCGCGGATCTCGGATGGCGAGAATCCGAGGTCCCGCAGGGCGTTCATGTCACCGCGCTGCAGCCGCTCCTGCGCGTACCGCAGTACCTGATAGGCCAGATCCGCACTCATGATTCAGCCCTCCTGCCAAAGGTCGACTCCCTGTCGCCGCGCAGCTAGCGCGAGGCGGCGGCAGACCGTGATCAGGTCGATGGCGTCGGTAAAGGCCCCGTCATCGACCTCGGGCGACTGCAGCCACTCGGTGGTCAGCAGCGGCGAGGGGCGTGGGTCCCAGGGCTCCCACTCCAGCGATTCGTCATCGCTGAGCAGGTCCTGACCGAGGCGGTAATGACCCTGCCACCGGCGATAGACGTGATGGGTACGCTCCGGCGTGGCGATGACCTCCGAGGTGTAGAGGAGGTACCACCAGGCCCATTCGCGGGCCGCACGGTCCGCTGCACTCAGTGCGCCGTGGACCGAGACGTGGTCGTCCTCCGGTGGCTTATCCACGGCAAAGCCCAGGCCGTAATCGATGGGCTGCAGGTGGGCGCCCAGCTGATACCGGTGAGCCAGCCGGTTCGCGGACTCGAAGCAGCGCCGGCGGAGGGTGGCGACATCATCCGCCCCGTCGGCATCCGCGGTGGATTGCTGCGTCGCCCCGGCCAGCGCGGCATCGTTCGCCGGTACCGGTCCGGACTCCTCCGGTGACGGCTCGGGATAGTCGACCGATGGAGTCGACATGCCACCGGATTCGGGCTCTGCCTCACGCTCGCCGGCCGTGTTCGGCTCAGCGGTCGGTTCGGGGGTACCGTCGGCGGACGTCGCCGGGGGGGCCTCCGCGGCATCCGGCCCCGCGCGGCCGGCGTCGTCCGCCGGCTCCCGCGAACCGCCCTCGCGCATCTGAGTATCCAGCTCCATTCGCAGTGTGCGCAGATCGACCCGGAGCCAGTCGGCGAGGTCGGCCTCGAAGGCCTGGCGGCCGGCGTCCACCGACCAGTCGGGCGAGTCGGTGCGGCTCATCGCCTCCTCGAAGACCATGTCGACGTCTTCGGCCTCGACGCCGTAGCCATTGGCGACTTCGTGGGCGGCGGACAGCAGGATCCGGAGCTTGTCGACGGCCGGGCCGCCGAGCCCGCCGCGCAATGCACGCGGCAGCACGGGGTACAGCGTGCGGGCCGCGAACTCCATGCGGATCAGCAGGCGCCGGGAGACCGTATATCCCGTTTCTTTCAGACGCCGCTGCAGTTCGGAGCGGGAGATCGCCTCGCCGGTCTCGGCCTCGAAGTCCGCGCGCAGCTGTTCGATTCCGAGGGCCTTGTCGACCAGGCTCATTTCCCCGCGGAGCTCATTCTCGACCATGTGCGCGGTGAGGAGCGCCGTCTCGTCGGTCCAGGGGTGATACAGGACGTGCACCTGCCGGTAGCGGTCGTCACCGGTCTCCTCGGCGAGCTCATGCAGGATTGCCAGCCGCGTGTTGCCCCCGGCCCGCACCATGTATTGCTCTTCGCCGGGGCGACGGGTGACTTCGATGGCGTTGTTCAAGCCGCCTTGGGCCCGGATCGATTCCTTGATTTCCTGGTACCGCGGGTTGGCCTCCTGCCGCGGATTCCGGTCGTAGGGCTTAACCTCCGCAATGTCGAGGACCATCTGCGTGACGGTGACCGGCTCAGCGGGCGGCAGATCGCCGCTATTGCCTGGGTAGCCCTGAAACAGGTTCGCGCGCAGCGTATCCGGATCGACCGCCTTCTTAGCCATGATCCACCTCCGCCGGAATGTCGAGGTGGGGCAGGAGCTCGGCAGCCAGGCGGCGCATGGTCTCAGCGCCCGATTCGGTCGGTCCGTCGCGCCGGGGCTCCCAGCGATGCACCGGCACCTGGTGGGTCGCCGCCTCGCGGTACGCCACGGTCGCCGGCACCGTCGTGTCGAGGATCATGATCTTGCCGCGGCTCGGGGCGTAGGCCTCGCGGCGGAGCTCGTCCGCGATGGAGCGGCCGTCGGCGGTGCGGTCAACGCGATAGAGCAGCCCGTAGAGCGAGCCGACGGGCGCACCCATGGCCGCCATCGGGCGGAGACGCTCCAGCATCGAAACGGTGCCGCGGGCGAACTCGCGCGCTGACAGGATTTCGGGGGGGATCGGGGAGAGCAGGAGATCGGCGGCCAGGACCGAGGCATCCTGGAGCGGGCCCACAGCCCCCTGGGTGTCGATCAGGATAATGTCGTACAAATCCTCGTAGGCTTCGAGAATCGTTTTCAGCCGCACCCGCCCGTCGGGCGTGTGCAGAATCCAGTTTTGGAGCTGACCTTCCGGGTCGTTGGACATCACGAGATCGAGGCTGCCGCGGGCATCCTGCGGAACGTGGTCAACCGGCGTGACCGTCGCTTCGGTCTCGCCGGTGGTGATCAGCTGGGTCAGACCCGCCTCGGCAGGCTCCGTCACCGGAAAGAAGGATGAAAGAGTCGGCTGGATGTCAGCGTCTACCATCAGGACACGGCACCCGCGATCCGCGAGGTAGGCACCGAGGTTCGCCGTGACAGTGGTCTTGCCGACACCGCCCTTGGTAGAGCAGATGGTGATGGTGAGAGACATATTCAGTCCTCCGCGTGGTGTTGGGTCCACGAGGAGTGACCGCCGGCCCTAGACCGTGTGACGCGCTCGCGTTCGCGAGCGCAGGGAGTGATTCTAGGGTGCCGCTAGATCGACTCGTAATCGATAGGTCGGGGGTTCAATTCCCTCCGTCGGCACCAGACCAGAGAAAAGGGCCGGCACTGCGTGTGCCGGCCCTTTTTCGTTCCAGCTTCGTTCAGCGGATGCCCGCCGGGAGGGACTACTCCCCCGCAGCGCGCTCGGCGAACCGCGCCAGCAGGGCATCCATGGTGGTGAAATGGCGCTGGTACCAGGGGATGATCTCGTCATCCAGCGCCGAGACCAGATCCGCGCCCTGCAGCGATCCGTCCTCCAGCCCCGCCAGCAGGGCTTCCCAGCGCGCCAGATGGGCCGCATGTTCCTGCCGGTGGTAGTCCTTCTGCGGAAAACCGACCCGCTCCATCAGCTCGTCCTCGCGCGCGAAGTGCTCGCGATTGAACTCGACGAAGGCCGCGAACGCCTCCCGCACGGCGTGGTCGTCGCCCTCCTCGCGGGCCCGGCCCACGGCTTCCAGCAACCGGGCGGCTTCGTGGTGATCGTCGTTCATGAAGGCCTGCTCCAGCTCCGGGACCTTCAGGCTGCGCTGTACTTCACTCATGGCTCACTCCAGCATCGTCTACTCCTGCGCCTGGCCCATCTCGCCTTCCACCACCAGACGCCGCCAGCGGAAGAAGCCCTCGAGGTCGACCCGGTACGGACCCGGGCCCATGTCGTCGACCACGTACACGTGGATGCCCTCGATCTGCGTCCTTGCGTACCCCTCCGTCGAGCGCGGCGCGCCCGGCTCGGCCACCGGCACGCCCGCCTGGCCGCCGCAGCAGCCGTGGCGGGCGGACAGCCGCAGCGTCATCTCGGCGTCCCGGCCGGCGAGCCAGTCGCGTGCCGCGTCACTGAGGGACACGGTGGTCACGTGCCCGGCGCCTCGTTGTTGGTCGGGAACCAGTGGCGCGTGCGATTCGCGATGCGCACCAGCGCCAGCATCAGCGGCACCTCCACCAGCACGCCAACGACCGTCACCAGCGCCGCACCGGACTGCAGGCCGAACATCGCGATCGCGGCCGCCACGGCCAGCTCGAAGAAGTTACTGGCGCCGATCATCGCACCGGGGGCCGCCACCGCGTGGCGCACACGCCACGCCTTCGCCCAGTAATACGCAATGTAGAACACCAGGAAGGTCTGGATGATCAGCGGAACGGCGATCAGGGCGATATGCCCCGGATTCGCCAGGATGCGCTCGCCCTGAAACGCGAACAGCAGGACCAGCGTCACCAGCAACCCGATGGGCGTGACCGGGCCGATGCGTTTCATGAAGACGTTGTCGAACCACTCGATGCCCTTTCTGCGGATCAGCCAGATACGTGACAGGTAGCCGGCCGCGAACGGGATCACGATGTACAGCAGCACCGACAGCGCGACCGTGTCCCACGGCACGTAGATATCGGAGATCCCCAGCAGCAGGACCACGATGGGCGCGAAGGCAAACAGCAGGATGATGTCGTTCACCGCCACCTGCACCAGGGTGTAGGCCGCATCGCCACGCGTGAGATAGCTCCAGACGAAGACCATTGCGGTACACGGCGCGGCCCCCAGCAGGATCGCCCCGGCCAGGTACTCGCGGCCCAGATCCTCCGGGATCCAGGCGGCGTAGACCACCATGAAGAAGAACCAGGCGATCGCGAACATGGTGAACGGCTTGATCAGCCAGTTCACCGAGGTGGTGACGGTCAGGCCCTTCGGCTCGCGGCGCACGCCGAGGATGGCGGAGAAATCGATCTGCACCATCATCGGGTAGATCATCGCCCAGATGAGGATGGCCACCGGGATCGAGACCTGCGCGTACTCCCATTGCGACAGCGTCTCCGGCACCGCGGGGAAGAATTGCCCCAGCGCGACGCCCGCCACGATGCACAGCGCCACCCACACGCTCAGGTAGCGCTCGAAGAGACCCATGCCTTCTTTCGTCCGGATCTCCTCGGCGGACTGGTTGCGATCGTTCATGTCAGCAGGAGGTCTCCACCCCGGAAAGCTCGCACTCGCCCTCCTCGGCCGCGCAGCAGTGCGCGGTCAGGTAGGCCACCAGATCCTGCATCGCGACCAGATCCGCCCGGTAGCGCTGGTAACGCCCCTCCTGGGTCACGGTGACGAGGCCGGCCCGGGTCAGGGTCTTGAGGTGGAACGAAAGGTTGCTACGTGGCAGCCCCAGTTTCCGGGCGATCTCGCCGGCGACCAGCCCCTCGCGTCCGTGACCAACCAGCAGACGCACGATGTCCAGACGGACACCGGAGGCCAGCGACTCGAACATGGAGGTGGCGGTCGGCTTGTCCATGTTTCAATGGTTCAACGATTGTTGAATCACTGTCAACAAGCGGGCGAACATCGGACCGGAATACCTGATGGAACCGCCGCGCCGGAGAGGAAACGACAGGCGGGGGCAGGGGCCTCAGCGGGTGTCGCCGCGGACCACGGTGACGGGCGTGGCGGACTCGACCAGGACCCGGCCGGAGTGGCTCTCGTCGAAGCGCACGCGGATGTGGCGGTCGATCAGCAGTTCGTTGTCGACCCACTGCACGCGGTGACCCGGGGCGTTCGCGACCAGACGTATCTGCCCGTCGCACCCGGCCTGCACCACGACGACCTCGATATCCGCACCCAGGCGAAAGGAATCGCCAACCTGCAGGTCCAGGGTCTCCATCGCGGGCGGCGCGCCGGACTCAGCGGCCGCGGCCGTTCCCGCGGGAACGCCCCGAGGAGCCACCGCGCCGCGACCCGCCACGGCCGCCGCCGGGGCCGCCGCGCGGCTTGCGCTCGCGCGGTTGCGGCCGGGTCAGGTCCTGCGGCAGGGCGGCGCGGTCGATGTTCTCGGTGGGGATGCGCTCGCCCAGGTAGGACTCGATATCGGGCAGGTAGAACGCCGAGTCCTCGCAGCCGAAGCTGATCGCGTCGCCCTCGGCACCGGCGCGCGCGGTACGCCCGATGCGGTGCACGTAGTCCTCGCCCGACTGCGGCAGGTCGAAGTTGAACACATGCGTCACCTCGGGGATGTGCAGGCCGCGGGCCGCCACGTCGGTCGCCACCAGGAAGGTGTATTCACCCGCGGCGAAGCCCTCCAGCAGCTTCGAACGCTTCTTCTGCGGCACGTCGCCCGAGAGCAGCGCGGCGGCGTGGCCGTTGGCATTGAGCCAGTCGGCCACCTTCTCCGCTCCGTGTTTGGTATTGGAGAACACGATCGCCCGTTCCGGCGCCAGATCCCGCGCCAGCGCCAGCAGCAGCGGGATCTTCTCGTCGTTGGCCGGATAGTAGACGGTCTGGCGCACCCGGTCGGCAGTCAGGGTCTCCGCCTCGATCTGCACCTTCTCCGGGTTGTTCATGTGCTCGTAGGCCAGCTCCATCACCCGGAACGACAGCGTCGCCGAGAGCAGCATGGACAGCCGTTCCTGCGGCGGGGCGCAGCGGCGCATCAGGAAGCGCACGTCCTTGATGAAGCCCAGATCGAACATCCGGTCGGCCTCGTCCAGCACCACCACCTCGGTGTGCTTCAGGCCGAAGACCTTCTGCTTGAAGTAGTCGATGATGCGCCCCGGGGTGCCGATCAGCACGTCGGCGCCGGCGGCCAGCGCTTCCCGCTGGCGATCGTAGTCGGTGCCGCCGTAGGCCAGTGCCAGCTTCAGGCCGGTATCGGCGCCCAGCAGTTCGGCGTCGCGGTGGATCTGCACCGCCAGCTCGCGCGTCGGGGCGAGGATCAGGGCGCGCACGTCGGTGGCGCGACGGTGTTCCGCCGCGGCCTGGCGCAGCAGCCGGTTGAACGTCGCGATGAGGAACGCGGCGGTCTTGCCGGTTCCGGTCTGCGCCTGCCCGGCCACATCGCGCCCCGCCAGGGCCACCGGCAGCGCCTGCGCCTGGATGGGAGTACAGGTATCGAATCCGGCACGGCGCACCCCCGCGCGCACCGCCTCGGGCAGATCGAAACGGTCGAATGCGGGCTGGGCGGGTTCGTGCGCGGCGTCTGTCATGGGGCTCCCGGGCGGGCTTCGCTGTTTTACTTGAACTTTCCCGTCATCTTCGTCGATAGTACGGCGTACGCGGCCCTGAAGAAGGCCGGTGCCAACCCAACGTCATGAGGACGCGGAGTGAGCGACAAGATCATTTATACATCGGACGCGAGTTTCGACGAGGACGTCCTGAAGTCCGACCAGCCGGTCCTAGTGGACTACTGGGCGGAGTGGTGCGGTCCCTGCAAGATGATCGCGCCGATTCTGGACGAAATCGCCGAAGAATACGCCGGCAAGGTCAAGGTTGCCAAACTGAACATCGACGAGAACCCGTCGACGCCGCCCAAGTTCGGTATCCGCGGCATCCCGACGCTCATGCTGTTCAAGAACGGGGACGTGGAGGCCACCAAGGTGGGGGCCCTGTCCAAGTCGCAGCTGACCGCCTTCCTCGGTCAGCACACCTGACCGGCCGCACGGCGGAATCCGATCCGGCGCGGGGCGGGCTTGCAACCGCCGCCCGCCCCGCTTAACATTCCAGCGTTTCGTCGGTTCCGGGCCTCTCCCGGGGTCGTCCCCTGCCCCGTCCATCTTTGCAATCCAGCGACCACCCCCGGTCGCCGATCATCCACGTTGAGCACAGCGCCCCACGCATGAATCTGACCGAACTGAAGCGGATGACCGCCGCCGACATCGTTGGCCTCGCCGAAAAGCAGGGCATCGAGAACATGTCCCGCGCCCGCAAGCAGGACATCATCTTCGCCCTGCTCAAATCCCATGCAAAAAGCGGCGAGGCCATTTACGGCGACGGCGTACTCGAGATCCTGTCCGACGGCTTCGGCTTTTTGCGCAGCCCGGACGCCTCCTACCAGGCCGGCCCCGACGACGTCTACGTCTCGCCCAGCCAGATCCGCCGCTTCGGCCTGCGCACCGGGGACACGGTCGCCGGCAAGATCCGCCCGCCCAAGGACAACGAACGCTACTTCGCGCTGCTGAAGGTCTCGGAAATCAACTTCGAGCCACCGGAAAACGCCAAGCACAAGGTCCTGTTCGAGAACCTCACGCCGCTGCATGCCAATCACCGCATGCGCATGGAGCGCGGCAACGGCTCCACCGAGGACATCACCGCGCGCGTCATCGACATCGTCGCGCCGTTCGGCAAGGGCCAGCGTGGCCTGGTCGTCTCGCCGCCCAAGGCGGGCAAGACGCTGATGCTGCAGAACATCGCCCAGAGCATCGCGACCAATTACCCCGAGTGCTATCTGATCGTCCTGCTGGTGGACGAACGCCCCGAGGAAGTCACCGAGATGGACCGCATGGTGCAGGGCGAGGTGGTTTCCTCCACCTTCGACGAGCCGGCCCAGCGGCATGTGCAGGTGGCCGAGATGGTCATCGAGAAGGCCAAGCGTCTGGTCGAGCACAAGCGCGACGTGGTGATTCTGCTGGACTCCATCACCCGCCTGGCACGCGCCTACAACACCGTGGCGCCCAGCTCCGGCAAGGTGCTCACCGGCGGCGTGGACGCCAACGCCCTGCACCGCCCCAAGCGTTTCTTCGGTGCCGCGCGCAATGTCGAGGAAGGTGGCAGCCTGACCATCCTCGCCACCGCACTGGTCGAGACCGGTTCCAAGATGGACGAGGTGATCTACGAGGAATTCAAGGGCACCGGCAACATGGAGGTGCACCTGGAGCGGCGCATCGCGGAAAAGCGGATCTACCCGGCGATCAACGTCAACCGCTCCGGCACCCGCCGCGAGGAACTGCTGACCGACCCGGAAGAACTGCAGAAACTGTGGATCCTGCGGAAGTTCCTGCACGGCATGGACGACATCGAGGCGATGGAATTCCTGCTCGGACGCATGCAGTCGTCGAAGACCAACAGCGAGTTCTTCGACCAGATGAAGCGCTCCTGAGGCGATGCCCTGACGGCCCGGCCCGGGCTCAGGCGCCGGCCGCCAGCGGCGCGAACTCCAGCAGACGGTCCAGCCGGCGCCACTGGCGCCGGCCCTCGGCATCACGCAGGATCAGATACTCCGCGCCCCGGCGGGTGCGCAGATCCAGCGGCCACACCCGCGCCACCTCGTCGAGGCCCCGATGGCGCCAGCGGATCCGCAGCGCCTCCCCGTGCATGATGCAAAGCTCCAGCTCGGAGTAGCGCGCGCAGGGTATGGGGACGTAATCCGCGGCCATCAGCCACCTTCCCTCTGGGCATCGACCACGGGGATATCATCCTCGGTGGTCGTCAGGTGACGGAACACGATGGGCGAGCAGCACACGCCACAGTCCTCTACCCATTCATCCTCGTCACTCATCACATCCACCGTCGTCTCGCCCGGTTCTCCGCACCAGGGACAAGCAAACGCCACGAATTCGATCGGTCGGGTCATCGCGACACCTCCTCGACATCGTTGGCAGCCTCCGGCAGAAACCCCTCCAGGACATCATTGAGAAACTGCAGACCCTCCGTGGTGGTTCGCAGGACGCCGCTTCCGGCGGGATCCATCAGGCCGCGCTGGCGCGCACGCTCCAGCCCGGGCTCCAGTGCCTCCAGGGGCAGCCCGGTCCGCTCGCGGAACCGCGCCTCGGGCACGCCATCGACCAGCCGCAGGGCGTTCAGCATGAACTCGAACGGCCGCTCGCCGGGTGCCACCGGCGTATCCCGCCCGCCGGTCGGATCGGCGAGGTAGGCCTGCGGCTGGCGCGGTCGCACGCGGCGGATGATGGAGCCGTCGTGGACCTGCGTCAGCTTGCCGTGGGCACCGGCACCAATGCCGAGGTAGTCCCCGAAGGTCCAGTAGTTCAGGTTGTGCCGGCACGCTTCACCCGCCCTCGCGTAAGCGGACACTTCGTAGCGAGTATAGTCCGCCTCCGCGAGACGCAAGCTTCCGGCGGCAAAAAGTTCGGCCACGGTGTCATCCTCCGGCAGCTCCGGCGGGCGCGCGGCGAACAGCGTATTGGGCTCCAGGGTGAGCTGATACCAGGAAATGTGCTCCGGCTGCTGCGCGATCGCCGCCTCCAGATCCGCCATGCCCTGCGCCACCGTCTGCCCCGGCAGACCGAACATCAGATCCAGGTTGATCCGCTCGAAACCCGCCGCCCGGGCATGTTCCACCGCCGCGGCCGCCTCCTCCGGCCCGTGGATGCGACCGAGACGCTGCAGCATCGCGCCGTCGAAGCTCTGCACCCCCAGCGACAGCCGGTTGATCCCGGCCTCGCGGTAGCCACGGAAGAAATCGCGATCGGCGGTGCCGGGATTCGCCTCCAGGGTGATCTCCACGTCCGGGCGCAGCGGCAGCAGCGCCCGCAACCCGGACATCAGCTCCGCCATCGCCTCGGGCGGGAACAGGCTGGGCGTGCCGCCGCCGATGAACACGCTCTCGATGCGCCGCCCCCAGACCTCGGGCAGCTGCGCCTCCAGATCCTGCAGCAGCGCGGCCACGTAGTCGGCGAACGGGGGCTCGCCGCCACGGGGTTCGTGGGAGTTGAAATCGCAGTACGGGCACTTGCGCACGCACCACGGCAGGTGGACGTACAGCGCCAGCGGGATCGGGGTATCGAAGCTCGGGGTCATGCCGGGAGCATAGCCCCCGGCTCAGCTCCCGGCACGTTCCCGCAGGGCCCGGGCCAGTTTCTCCAGCGCCCGGCCGCGATGACTCAGACGATTCTTCTCGCTCGGCTCCAGCTCGGCCGAGGTGCAGCCGTGCTCCGGCAGCTCGAACAGCGGGTCGTAGCCGAACCCGCCATCGCCGGACGGTGCCGTGGCGATGCGCCCGCGCCACACGCCCTCGGCGATCAGCGGGGCCGGGTCATCGGCGTGGCGCAGGAACACCACCACCGCGCGGAAGCCGGCGCCGCGACGCTCCGGCGGCACGTCCGCCAGCGCGTCCAGCAGCTTCGCGTTGTTGGCGGCATCGGCGCCGTCACCGCTCTCCCCGGCATAGCGCGAGGAATAGATACCCGGCTCGCCGCCCAGGGCATCCACCTCCAGCCCCGAATCGTCGGCCACCGCCGCCAGCCCGGTGTGCCGGGCCGCGTTGCGTGCCTTCAGCAGCGCGTTCTCGACGAAGGTCAGACCGGTCTCCTCGGCCTCCGGCACGTCCAGCTCGGCCTGCGTGACCACATCCATACCCAGCGGCTCCAGCAGCGCCGCCAGCTCGCTCCGCTTGCCCGGGTTGCCGGTCGCCAGGACCACGCGCTGCGCCGCCATTCCGCTCAGCCCTCGCCCAGGACCGCGCGTTGCGCGTCGATGATGGTACTCACACCCTTCTCGCCCAGATCCAGCATGCTGTCCAGTTCGTCGCGGCGGAAGGCATGGCCCTCGGCCGTGCCCTGGATCTCGATCACCCCGCCGGCCTCGTTCATCACCAGGTTCAGATCGGTCTCGGCCGCGGAGTCCTCGTCGTAGTCGAGGTCCAGCACCGGCGTTCCCTGGAAGATCCCCACGGACACCGCCGCGAGATGTCCGTGCAGCGGATCCTTCTTCAGCAGGCCGATCTCGCGCCCGTGCGCCACCGCGTCGCGCAGGGCCACGAAGGCACCACTGATCGAGGCCGTGCGCGTGCCGCCGTCGGCCTGGATCACGTCGCAGTCGACAATGATCTGGCGCTCGCCCAGCGCTTCCATGTCGACCACCGCGCGCAGGGCGCGACCGATCAGGCGCTGGATCTCCATGGTCCGTCCGCCCAGCTTGCCGCGGGCCGCCTCGCGCGCCATGCGGTCATGGGTGGAACGCGGCAGCATGCTGTACTCGGCGGTGACCCAGCCCTTGCCCTTGCCCTTGAGCCAGGGCGGCACGCGGGGCTCGATGGTGGCATTGCACAGCACCCGGGTGTCACCGAACTCCACCAGCACCGAACCTTCGGCGTGGCGGGTGAAGTGCCGGGTAAAACTGACCGGACGCATCTCGTCGGGCTGTCGGCCGCTGGGGCGCATGGCGATTCCTTGCTAGATTATTCAGCCGCGCAGTATACGGTAGACCGGGGGTCGCGGGGCCACCCCCACCCGGCCGATCCTGCCCCGCGCGCTCCGCCCCATCGGACTGACCCGCCATGCAGCGTTTCCGCATCCGCCTCGACATCTCCCCGGACATGATGGAGCAGTACTATTCCGGGCGCTCCACCACCGTATTCGCGATCTCCGAAGCGGGGGTCAGCGTGCAGTTCCCGGCGCGGCTGCTGCGCCCGTACATGACCCACGACGGAATCCACGGCCTTTTCGAACTGGTTACCGAAAATGACTACCGCCTGCGCGATTTTCGCCGCCTGGCTTGAAATCTCCCCGGAACGCCCCTACTTCGATTACTGAGTCAACAAGACACCCGATGAAGGAGGGGATTGCCATGAACATGATGCGTTACGAACCCTGGAGCCTGCTTAAGGAAACACTGATCAATGTACACGTTCGCGTTGGCACCCCAGGTTTTCCGAGACAAGGCGCGATGCGCAGCCGGTAGTGGTTCTACCGGCAAGGGCCGCAACGCAGGATCGGGGAACCTGGGGTGCCAACCCCGAAGGGGCTCGGCCACTTTTGCGCGCGCACGTCGTTGCGACTCCCTTGTGCAGAATGACTGCACGGCGGTCGCCGCGCCTTGTTCGCACGCAAAAGCGACTCGAGCGCGAACGTGTACATTGATCAGTGTTTCCTTGACCAGCTCTCGCGTGAACTCGGCCGCCTGCCCGACGTACCCGGCGACGAGGACTCGGTGAGCGCGGCCGACTGGAGCCCTGCGGTGGATATCCGCGAGGAGGACGATGCCTACGTGCTGCATGCCGACGTACCCGGCGTGGACCCGAAGGACATCGAGCTCCACATGGAAAACGGCGTGCTGACCCTGCGTGGCGAACGCAAGTACGGAAACGCAGAAGAGAAGGAAGGCTACAAGCGCGTGGAGCGCATGCGTGGCACCTTCTTCCGCCGCTTCTCGCTGCCGGACACCGCCGATGCGGAGAACATCTCCGCGCGCAGCCAGAACGGCGTGCTGGAGGTTCGCATTCCCAAGCAGGCTAGGGTGCAGCCGCGCCGGATCGAGATCGAGAGCTGATCCGCAGCCCGGCAGCGTCCCCGGCCACGGCCGGGGCGCGAGCCTTCCAGCGGGCGCTGCCGGCGCGAGCGGGCAGCGCCTTTTGATTGGTGCCGGTAGCACCCGAATCCCGGGTATGATGGCCCGGGATTCGGGTGGTACCCGAACGCGAACGCATACACACCGGCTTCGCCGGTCGCCGAAAGGGTTCCGACTCGAGGCAGGAGATGGAATACAAGGATTACTACAAGATCCTGGGCGTGGACCGCAACGCCAGCCAGGACGACATCAAGAAGGCCTATCGCAAGCTGGCGCGCAAGTACCACCCCGACGTCAGTGACGACCCGCAGGCCGAGACGCGCATCAAGGAAGTCAACGAGGCCTACGAGGCCCTCGGGGACCCGGAAAAGCGCAAGGCCTACGACCAGCTGGGCGCCAACTGGCGCCAGGGGCAGGACTTCCGTCCGCCGCCGGGCTGGGACGGCTGGACCGGTGCGGGTGCCGGCGGCCGCGCACGGGGCGCCGGACCGGGTGCCGGCGGGGCCGATTTCGGCGGCTTCTCCGACTTCTTCGAGTCGATCTTTGGCGGCGGCGGCATGGGCGGCGGCGGTCGCCGGCGCGGCTTCGACGTGCGTGGTGCCGACCGCGAAGACGCGGTGGAAGTGACCCTCGAACAGGCCATGCACGGCGCCGAGCTGTCGGTGACCGACCCGCGCGGGCGCCCGCAGCGCGTGCGCATCCCCGCCGGCGCCAAGGACGGCTCGCGGGTCCGGGTACGCGGCCAGGGCGACCCCGGCGTGGGCAACGGCGCCCCGGGCGACCTGCTGCTGGAGATCCGCATCAAGCCGGACCCCAACTACCGGGTGGAAGGGCGCGACCTGTACCGCGACATCCCGATCACCCCGTGGGAGGCCGCGCTGGGCGCCACGATCGAGGCGCCCACCCCGCACGGACCGGTCAACCTGAAGGTGCCGAAGGGCTCGCAGTCGGGCAAGCAGGTGCGCCTGAAGGGCAAGGGTCTGCCCGGCAAGACCCCGGGCGATCTGTATCTGCGGCTGATGATCCACGTGCCGCCGGAAGACGAAGCCGGCGACTGGTATGAAAAGATGGCGGAGTCATCCAGCTTCAACCCGCGCGAGCTGCTGGACGGCTGATCCCCCTCGCGCGCGACGCGCGGGATTCAGCCGGGCGTGTTGCGCTCCACCCAGCGGCTGCTGCCGTCGGCCAGGCGCTCGCGCTTCCAGAACGGGGCCTCGTGCTTGAGCCGCTCCAGGATGTCGCTGCAGGCATCGCGGGCGGCCGCGCGGTGCGCCGACCAGGTCGCCACCAGCACCAGCGCATCGCCCGGCCGCACCTCGCCCACGCGGTGCGCAACATGCACGCCCAGCAGGGGCCAGCGCTGCTGCGCGGCCTCCACGATGCGCTCCAGCTCCTGCTCGGTCATGCCCGGATAATGCTCCAGGAACAGCCCGGTCACGGCCTCGTCCTCGTTGAAATCGCGCATGCGGCCGACGAACACGCTGGCCGCCCCGCGGGCCTCGGCGGGGATGTCCTGCTCCGCCGCGCGCAGCACGTCCCAGGGGTCGAAATCCTCGGAGTGGATGGTCACGGTCATGCTCAGCCCCCGGTCACCGGCGGGAAGAAGGCCACCTCGTCGCCATCCCGCACCGGGGTTTCGAGATCGGCGCGGGTCTGATTGACCGCGCTCATCAGCCGCTGCGGCGGGGGTTCGCCATGCAGGTGCTCCCACAGGCCGGCCACGGTAAAACCCTCGGCCGGGAGTTCGGCCCGGTCGCCCTCACGGCCCAGTTCTTCGCGCAAGCGCGCGAAATACAGCACTTTTACCGCCATGCAGCCCCTACACGTGTGGCTTTCAAACAAGCATTATAGCCGCATGACCGACTTCACTCATTTTGACGCCCACGGCCATGCCCACATGGTCGATGTCGGCGACAAGGCCGTCTCCCACCGCGTGGCCATCGCCGAAGGCCGCATCCGCATGCAGCCGGAGACCCTGCAGAAGGTCCGCGAAGGCAATCATTCCAAAGGGGATGTTCTGGGCATTGCCCGCATCGCCGGTATCATGGGGGCCAAGCGTACCGGGGACCTGATCCCGCTGTGCCATCCCATCGGACTCAGCCGCGTGGCGGTCGAATTCGATCTGGAAGATGACGCGGTGGTGGCCCGGGCCACCTGCGAGGTTCATGCAGTTACCGGCGTGGAGATGGAGGCCCTGACTGCGGTCTCCACCGCCCTTCTGACCATCTACGATATGTGCAAGGCCGTTGACCGGGGCATGGTGCTGGAAACGGTCCGGCTTCTGGAAAAACACGGCGGTCGCAGCGGCAGCTGGAAGGCCCCCGACCCGCAAGGAGATTCCCGAACATGAAATGGATCAAGCGCCTGTTTGGCCTGATCGGCATCCTGATCCTCGTGGTGATCGTCGTCGCCGCGTATCTGCTGGTGACGTTCGACGCCAACGACTACAAGGAGCGCATCGAGGCCGAGGTGTACGAACACACCGGGCGCGAGCTGGAGCTGGCCGGCGATGTCAGCCTGACCCTGTTCCCCAGTCTCGGCCTGCGCCTGGAAGAGGTGCGCCTGGGCAACGCGGAAGGCTTCGGTGACGAATCCTTCGCCGAGCTCGACGTGGTGGACGTGGCCGTCGCGGTCATGCCGCTGCTGCGCCGCGAGCTGGAAGTGCAACGGGTTGAAGGCGACGGCGTGCGCCTGAACCTGGCGCGCGACGAGGACGGCCGCAACAACTGGGACGACCTCGCTGCCCGCGCCGACGAGGCCCGTGACGAGGCCGTGACCGGCAACGAAGAAGAAGAACGCACCGCCACCGAATCGCGCCTGGCCATGGAACGGATCGATATCGCCGGCGTCAGCCTGACCAACGCCCGCGTGGTGTGGGACGACCGCGAGACCGGGATGCGTGCCGTGCTGGACCCGTTCAGCCTGCAGGTGGGCCGCTTCCAGCCCGGCGTGGAGACCCGGCTGGAAATGTCCGCCGCGCTGGAGGCCGAGGGCGGCGCGCTGGAGCAGCCGCTCAGCACCACCATGGACCTGACCGGACTGGTCAACCTCGACCTGCTGAACAATCGCTATGCAGTGCGTCGTCTGGACCTGAACCTCGACGTGGAAGGCGGCCCGGTGCCGCAGCCGATGACCGTCATCTTCCGCAGCGACGTGGCGCTGGAGGTGGACGAAGACGACACCCGCCTGCGCATGGAGCGCCTGACGGTGGAGGCCTCCAGGGTGACCCTCACCGGGTTCGCCGAACTGGGTAACCTGCAGGGCGACCAGCCCCAGATGCGTGGCGAACTGCGCTCCAACACCTTCAACCTGCGCTCGGTCATGGACGATCTGGGGCTGGAAGCCCCGGCCACCGCGGATCCGGATGCCCTGCAACGGGTCGCGTTCGACCTTTCCGCGGCCGGTACGCCGGGCAACCTGGAACTGTCGCCGTTCTTGTTCACCCTCGACGACACGACCCTCAGCGGTGACGCCACGCTGGACACCACCGGCGAGCGGCCGCATTTCGGTTTCGACCTGCGCGGCAACGAGCTCAACGTCGACCGCTACCTCCCGCCGGAGGTCGAAGAGGCGCGCACCGGCGAAGCCAACGGCACCCCCGACGAGGAAGAAGCCGAGGAGCTGCGGGTCGAACTGCCGATGGAAGCCCTGCGTTCCGTCGACGTGGACGGCAGCCTGGCCCTCGATGGTCGCCTGATCCTGATGGGCCTGGAACTGCGCGACATCGCGCTGGACATCCGGGCGCGCGGCGGCGACTGGGTGATCGACCCGCTGTCCGCCACCGGCTACGACGGCGAACTGACCAGCCGCATCCAGCTGGACGCCTCGGGCAGCCAGCCGCGCTACGGCCTCACCACCGACCTGACCGGTCTGGACATCGGCGCCCTGCTGGACGACCTGCAGGGTGACGACGCCATGCTGCTGGGCACCGGCAACCTCACACTCGATATCACCACGCACGGCGAGGCGCTGTCCGACCTGCGAGCCAACCTCAACGGCGACGGCGACATGCGCTTCGAGGACGGCGCGGTGCGCGGCATCAATGTCGCCGACATCATCCGCCGCGCGGAGGCCCGCATCCGCGGCCGTGAATACGAGTCGGACGAGCCGCGGCAGACGGACTTCAGCGAGATCTCCGGCAGTTTCGACATCGAGAACGGCGTGGTCTCCAACAACGACCTGGAAGGCAACTCCCCGCTGCTGCGCGTCCGCGGCCAGGGCTCGGCCGACCTCAACGACGAGTCGCTGGACTACCGCGTGGACACGACCCTCGTCGGCACCCTGGAAGGCCAGGGCGGACGTTCGCTGGAAGACCTGCGCGGCGTCCGCCTGCCGATCCGCATCAGCGGCACGTTCGACGACCCCAGCTTCCGCCTCGACCTCGAGTCCATCCTGCGTGAACGCGCCGCCGAAGAGCTGGGCGTGGACGAGGACGAACTGCGCGACGAGGCCACCCGCCGCCTGATGGAGCGCCTCGGCGTCTCGCGCGACGAAGCGGACGAGGAAGAAGCAAACGACGAACAAGTCGAAGAAGCTGACGAAGACGAGGCAGACGAGGAAGACGAGGAAGACGAAGAGGCCGAACGCAGCCTCGAGCAGGAAGCGGAAGACCGCATGCGGGAACTCCTCGAGTAAACCGGGGAACCCGGGTCACCCGCACTCGTTCAACCCGACCACGAACACCGACGCCCGGGCACATCGCCCCGGGCGTCGGCGCCTCCTCCCCGCCATCATGCAACCCTTCGCCCAACGCCTGCTGGACTGGTTCGACCACCACGGCCGTCACGACCTCCCCTGGCAGCACCCGCGCACGCCCTACCGCGTATGGGTCTCCGAGATCATGCTGCAGCAGACCCGGGTCGAGACCGTCATCCCGTATTTCGAGCGCTTCACCGCGCGCTTCCCGGACGTGCAGAGCCTGGCGGCCGCCCCCGTGGACGACGTCCTCGCCCTGTGGGCGGGCCTGGGCTATTACGCCCGTGCCCGCAACCTGCACCGCTGCGCCCGGACCATCGTGGAAGACCACGACGGCCATTTCCCGCGCGAACGCGTGGCGCTGGAGGCCCTGCCCGGCATCGGCCGCTCCACCGCCGCCGCCATCCTCGCCCAGGCACACGACGCCCCCGAGGCCATCCTCGACGGCAACGCCAAGCGCGTACTCGCCCGCCACGCCGCGGTGGACGGCTGGCCCGGCAGCACCGCCAGCCAGAAAACCCTGTGGCGCGAGGCCGAGGCCCGCACCCCCGCCAGCCGCTGCGCCGACTACACCCAGGCGATCATGGATCTGGGCGCCCTGGTGTGCACCCGCAGCCGCCCCGACTGCGCCGCCTGTCCCGTGGCCGAAGACTGCGGCGCCCGCCTGCAGGACCGCACCGCCGAGCTGCCGCACCCGCGGCCGAAGCGCCAACGCCCGACACGCACGCGCTGGGCCGCCCTGCTGCACGCCCCCGAAGGCATCTACCTGGAACAACGCCCGCCCAGCGGCATCTGGGGCGGGCTGTACACCCTGCCCGAGGCCGAAGACCCGGAGCACATGGAAGCCTGGGTGCGCACCCACTGGCCACACGCCGAGGCGCTGGAAGGCGACGCCCTGAGCCACGGCTTCAGCCACTACCAGCTCGACCTGCGCGTGCAGCGCTACCGGCTCCCGGCGGGCGAGTGCGGGATCATGGATGCCCCCGGGGTGATCTGGTATAAACCGGGCCAGTCGCGGCCGGCAGGCATCCCGGCCCCCATACAAGGCTTACTGCAAAGCGAAAAGGATTCCGGCCATGGCACGAACCGTTAACTGCGTAAAACTCGGCAAAGAGGCCGAAGGCCTGGACTACCCGCCCTACCCGGGCGAGATGGGCAAGAAGATCTACCTCAACGTCTCCAAGGAAGCCTGGAACGCCTGGCTGAGCCACCAGACCATGCTCATCAACGAGTATCGCCTGACCCCGGTGGACCCCAAGGCGCGCAAGTTCCTGGAAGAGGAAATGGAGAAGTTCCTGTTCGGCGACGGTTCCGAAAAGCCCGAAGGCTTCGTCGACCCCAACCAGTCCTGAAGCCGGCCCCGGGGCGCGCCCTTGACGTGAGCGCCCCGGACCGCTTTAATACTGCCCTTCGCCTCGCGGCGAACCCCGCAACAAGTCAGTACTGGCCGGGTAGCTCAGTCGGTAGAGCAGGGGATTGAAAATCCCCGTGTCGGCGGTTCGATTCCGTCCCCGGCCACCATTTCCCTTTCCGCAATCGTCTTCTCGCGTCCGCATGCCCCGTTCGGCGAGGGCCAGCGGTCGTATCTATCGCGCTCAATAGTGGTATCTGCAGGAGATGACGGTGATGGACGAACCGTCCACGGCATAGACCAGGCGATGGGTGTCATCAATACGGCGCGACCAGAAACCAGCCAGGTTCTCCTTGAGAGGTTCCGGCTTGCCAATGCCTTCCAGCGGTGACCGCTTCACCTCCGCGATCAACTTGTTGATCCGCCTGAGGGTCTTCCGGTCCTGGGCTTGCCAGTAGATGTAGTCGTTCCATGCTTCGTCCGTCCAGCAAAGGAGCCGACTACTCATCCCCGTCTACCAGCTCTCGCTCGGCGGCCTTTCCTGCCTTGTATTGCGCAATGGACTTGTTGAGATGCTCGGCATTCGCCGGGGAACGCAGAAGATGCACGGTCTCCATCAGGCTGTTGTAGTAATCCAGCGACATCACCACGGCGTCTTCCGAATCGCGGCGCGTGATCACCGTGGTGTCGGCATCATCGACCACGCCATCGAGTACGGCTTTGAGGCCGTTGCGAGCCTCAGTGAATGACACAATCTTCATGGTGCCCTCCTGTACATTAACCCGTACAAGTATAGAGCGAGCAGCCTACATGTACAATTTACGGGACAGACCACGGCATCGACTCGCCGGGAAGCTCCGTTTGCACTTCTGTAGACGATGGGCCCGGGCCGCCAGCGTGGTTGACCGTCCCACGCCACCCTTCAGGCTGAAGGCCACCGCCGTTGGCAGCGGGGGCAAACCGTCCGAGGCGCGCATTCAGATCGCTGGCGCGTTGACCAGCCCACGTCCGTCCACCATGCGCTGAGCCACAAACTCAACAGGCGAAATCGTACGGGTGTTCCGGTGGCTCGGCCGGGTGAATCCATGAGGAACGGCCCCGGCTCCACTGCCAGGCGGCCCATGCCGCGGCGCAGGCGGCAACCGAATGGTCGCTGGCATCGGCGAGATCGAGCACCCCGTTCAGACCCTGCCGATCCAGCCAGGCCAGCAGTTCCCGTCGCGCGTCCGCCGCGTGCTTCATCGCCTTCAGGCTCTCGACCGAAGCGCCGCCCAGCGCCATGGCCACCGTGGGATGTACCTCCGCCACGCGGGCATCCGGGCGCTCGGAGGCGAGCATACGGCTGACCGCGACACCGCGCAGCGTCAGGTAGCTCATGCGCGGCGCGGAAGGCGCCATCACGGTGCCGGCCGGCAGGCCGCACTCCACCGCCAGGCGGCGCAGGGACTGATCGGACGTGCGACTGCCCCCGGTGGGCGAGTACGACAGCGGGGCGTCCAGCCCCACCACCGCCGCGGCCGGCACACGGTCCAGGATCGCCTGATCGTCCGCCCCCGCAAGCAGCTCCCGCAGCCGGAGCGCCCCGTCCCGTTCAGCGAACACGGCCACGGACGTCTGCCCGGCACTTCCGGGCCCGGACAGATCCACCCCGATGATCCACTGCCCCATGCATCTCCCCTGGCCGGCTTCGAACGCGCCGGGCTGCGAACGTTCTTCTACGCTGTGGCACCATCGATGCCATGAGCGTTCGTCGTATTCTGCGTATGGGGCACCCCGACCTGCGTCGCGTCTGCGACCCGGTGGCCGATAGCGACTTCGGCAGCCCCGGGCTGCACGCCCTGGTGGACGACCTGGTGGAGACCATGCACGCCAGCGAAGGGCTCGGCCTCGCCGCCGCCCAGATCGGCGACACCCGGCGCGTGGCCGTGATCGAGATTCAGCCCGGCAACACGCGCTACCCCGATGCCGTACCCACCGGCCGCCTGGTGCTGGTGAACCCGGTGGTCACCGTGCTGGACCCGACGCCGCAACGCTACTGGGAAGGCTGCCTGTCCGTGCCCGGCCTGCGCGGCGAAGTCGCCCGGCCGCGCCACATCGCCGTCGACTACCACGAGCCCGACGGCACGCCCCGCCGCCTGGAACCCGAAGGCTTCCTCGCCACCGTGTTCCAGCATGAGATCGACCACCTCGAGGGCACCCTGTTCATCGACCGGGTGACCGACACCACCCGCCTCGCCTTCCTCGAGGAATACCGCGAGTTCCACGCAGAAGCATAGGGCTCACGCCCGGCACAGGGCCGGTCAGTCGTGCACGATGATGCGGGAGCCGGCGGCGTCGATGTCCACGCGGGAACTGGAGTAGTCGCAGGCCTTCGCGATGTCCTCCAGCGCCGGCATGTCATTGAGCTCCGCCAGACGATGCAGCAGGCTGCCGCCCTCACAGTCACGCGGCATGCCGCCGTCGTCCAGCGTGCAGCCGAACTCGCCCCCGTTCACCGACCAGTCCATGTCGGCAGGCATCTTCAGCACCACCGGTTCTTCGTGCATCACCTGGAACTTCGCCCGCATGGCGTTCCTGCCGTTTTCCCAGTCCAGGGCCGGCATGTTGTCTACGCTGCGCATGGTGTGCCTCCTTCGCGATTCCGCGAGGTTGCAACGGGTTTCGCGGAGCCGTTCCCTGCCCCTCTCCTTTGACGCTAGACGCCGTCCACGAGGCGGTCAAAGGTGACCCCGGCGGCGATGGGGAAGGATTCGTGTGGTCCATTACCGTTTGGTGGACTCCTTCAACAGGTGGCACACCGCAGGGCAAGCGGCAATTGCCCCCGAAGTTCTCGCTCCCGATCAAGCTATTTGGCGGTCCAGGACGTCGGTTCAAGGGCCCGCCCACGCGCATGGAGAGCCGTAGGTCCCTGACTACGTTGAAAAACTGGAGCCCGGACCGAGCATCAGCTACACAACAGCTTGACGACTCGTACACAAATGTACGAGTCTATGGGCAAGGGATTAGTGGGCCGCAACATGAATGGAAACGAATACCTGAAGCGGCTGCAGAAGCTGGGAAAGAAAACCGGCCCGAACGACATTTGAGGACAGAGCCTTGCGCTACGCATACCCCGTACAACTCGAACGCGACGAAGGCGGCCACTACCTGGCGACGTGCCGGGACGTGCCCGAGGCCCTGACGGACGGGGAATCTCAAGAGGAGGCGCTGCGCGAAATGGGCGAGGCCCTGGGCGCGGCGCTCGCTGGCTACGTCATGGAGGGGCGCCCCATCCCCTCCCCCACCGACCCAGAACCGGGCGAGGCCATCGCGCCGGTGTCGCCCCTGATCGCCGCCAAACTCGCGCTCCGGGTCGCCATGCGGGCGGAAGGGGTCAGCAACTCGGAACTGGCACGCCGAATGGGCAGCCATGAGGGTGCGATCCGGCGGCTAATCGACGTGGATCACCGCTCCAGGATCGAGGCGGTCCACGCCGCGATCGCCAGCCTGGGGCATGGTCTCGTCGTGGAGGATGCTCGCCCCTTTAAACCCGTCGCAGCATAGAGGGTAACCGCCAGCGCCCGCCCGGGCCCGCGGGTTCAGGCCTGCGCGGCCTCGCCGATGCGACGGAGGAAGGGAGACTGTGACGGGCCGGTGACGATCAGTTCGTCCATGGCCCGGGTCATGGCCACGTAGAGCAGGCGGGCCTCTTCGGCCTCGCGCTCCTCGGCGGTGTCCATCTCGCCCAGGCCGGTCAGGGCCACCACGGGAAACTCCAGGCCCTTGCTGGAGTGCATGGTCACCATCTTGACCGTGTCGGCCGGGGTGGCCGACTTCTGGCGATTGCGGTCCCCGAGGTTTTCCAGCGGGATGCCCGCGCGCTCGAACACCGCGCGGATCTTGCCGGCGGCGGGCACGCGGCGGTGCAGCACGGCCATCTCGCTCCAGGGGCGACCCTGTTCGTGCAGCCGCTTGAAGTGCCCGGCGATGTATTCGATCTCCTGCGGCTGGGCGGGCAGGGGGATGATCGCGGGCTCCGGGCCTTCGCGGCCCGCGCTTTCCGGCGGCACCAGCGGAATGCCGTCTTCCTCGGCCTCCTGCGGGTCCAGCAGTTCGCGGGCGAAACGGGTGGCCAGGTCCAGCACCTGGCGGGTGTTGCGGTAATTCACCCGCAGGATGGTGGTGCGCCCGCGGGCCTCCACGCCCACGCTCGAGAAGCTGAACCGGCTCTGGCTGCGGCCGTAGATCGACTGGGCGTCGTCGTACAGCACGAGCACCGAGTTGGTGTCCGGGTCGACCATCTGCGTGGCCAGCCGGAACCAGCGCGGCTCGAAGTCGTGGCCCTCGTCGATCATCACCGCGCCGTACTGCCCGCCGGGGATCTGCCCCTGGTCGACGCCGTCGATCACCTGCTGCACCAGCTGGTCGAAGAAGGCCCGCTTGTCCGTGTTATTCGGCGGTGGCGGCACGTTGTAGGTGCGCAGCTGCGCGTGGCACCAGCGGTGGAAGTTGTACACCACCACCTGATCGCCCGCGCCCTTCTCCGCCAGGATGGCCTGCAGGCGGTCGGCCAGGGTGCGGTTGTAGCACAGCACCAGGATCGGCTTGCGCAGCGCCCGCGCCAGATGCAGGCAGCGGTAGACCAGGATCAGCGTCTTGCCCGCCCCGGCCGTGCCATGGATCACCCGGTGCCCGGTTCCCAGGCTGCGCGCCAGCTGCTCCTGCTGCAGGTCCATCACCCGCATCAGGTCCGGGAGCACTTCGGCCGGGGATTCGGTCTCGTCCGCGTCGGGCGCATCGTCGAACAGGCTGCCCTGGCGGATGCGGATCTCGGGGAACAGATGGCCGCGGATGCGGTCGATCTGCGGCAGCGACAACCGGTGCGGGAACTGCACGGTGAACATGTCCCACAGCCGCTTCTGGAAATCCTCCGGATCCTGGGACTCCGTCATCTCGTCGCGACAGATGACCCGATTGGCCGGAATCACCTCGCCCAGCTCCTGCTGCTCGAACTGCGCGCGGGTAATATTGGCCAGCACCACCCCGTGCCCGAACGGCAGCATCAACCGGCCCTGCAGCGAAGACCCCGGCGGATGCACCAGCTGCGGATCGCGCTCCAGTGGCTTGATGACCTGATAGGCATACTGGCGCGCCTGCTCCAGCGGGTTGGGCACCACCTTCAGGCCCCGGTCCGTCAGGATGGTCGCCTCCTGGCGATCGATCTGCCGGATGGTCTCCAGCCGCCAGTCCTTCACCTCCAGGATCAGCAGCCCACGCTGCGGATGCAGCACGATGAAATCCGGATGCTCCGACCGCCCGCCCACCGGTACGTCGTACCAGCACAGGTAGTCATCCTCCAGGAACTGCTCCAGGCGCCGCGCAAAGCGCTTCTCGCCCGACGTCATCCGCGGCAGGCAGCTGTTCAGCGAAGGTATTAGCGTGGTCATTCTCCAGAACCTACTTGTACGGATAACGTTGCGTTAACCCGCCAACCGGAGCGTAGCGGAGGTTGGTCGGGTTAAACGCATGGTTCGGCTTTCCTCATCTGCCTCCGCCACTCGGCTGACTCCTCGTTTTCCTTGCATCATTGCTCCGCGCCCTGTACTGACGAAAGCCTACGTCAAGCCGATATTATCTAGCATGCCTGAACAAACACCTCTCGACCCCATTTCGAAAGATGGTGCTCTATTGGATTGCGTTATAGACAAACGAATATATTTCCTGCTGTGAAACTTGTGGATGCTCTCTGGATTCACTCCTGTCCCCTACATAGCTCCGAAATTCATCACAATAATGCTCAAGATTTATCACGAACGAGGTCGGCCCGCTGGCCGCAATCAGTTCTCTTATTCGAAACTCGTCGGAAGGATCAAGAATATACTCACCGGTAAGGGGATGCACTCGTGAATGAGCGCGCATGAATGTCTCTTTTTTGTACCGATGAAGCTGAGCAGCGCCTCTAACAACCTTCCCATGCTTCTGAAATGCCTTTTCGATCATTTCGGAATGAAGGCTTGCCAATTGAAAACAACATCTAAGAAAGTATGGCAACCTGAGGTCTGGCCTGTTGATTTCTTTGTGGCTATAAAGGAAGTCATTGAACGGCATGTGGTACGAGTAATATTCTCGGGCATATCTGAGTACTTCAAATAATTCCTTAATCTTTCCGTTTACGACATATGGCTTAGCAGCCGAGAATGTTGCGTGGAACACGTTAATCAACTTTGAATGCGTGATCTCCGACAACGACTCTAATCGCTCCTCTGGCAATAGATAAACATTTGCCAGCAGCGCGTGAAACAGAGAGTAATATGACAGAAAATAGAAAGCGGACCACGAATTATAATCCTTGGCGAGCTGCGACTCCTTGTAGAACGATGCAGACGTAAACACCTCTTTTAGCGACTTGCTTGTTCGCACATCCCAATCAATGGTCGTCCGTGCCTTGCAGTTCTTAAACACACTAGAATATTTCGCCATCCATTTTGAGTAATAACCAGAGATGTCCTTTTCGTTCCCAAGCTTTCTATCTAAGTGAGAAAAGTTGCTTATATACTGCGAATAGTCTTCAAAACGCATGATTGGTATCTTATTGTTTTATGTAGCCGAACGCTAGCGTTCAGGCGCGCCACAACCGCCGCGCGGTTGTGGCGTCGTCCTGGAACGCCTTGTTATGCGTGATAGCAATCGCTTCCATCGAGGTACTCGACATGCGCGAGCTTGTAAGCGGACGAGGCGGGATCCCAAAGGAACTTAATCCTACGCACGCCGACCATCTGCGATTTCTCGTCTTCGTCAAGAAAGCGCTTAGCGGATCCCATAACCCGCTCCACCCGTTCCGGCGATAAACACGATTCTTCGGCGCCCCGCTCAGGGATCAGAATCAGCTGAACCTCCTCCCCACGCTTCCCTATAACGTGTTGCGCGAGGTCGGCGGACGCGTTTCTCTGTGCCAGCGTGGGCAGCCATGAAATGACCTTCAGGATCGCGGGCCGAACTCGCTGTCGATACTGGATATCCCACTCTGGCCCCAAGGCCAGCGCAATCCCGGTACCGATTAGACCGATCAGGAGTGGATCGACCTGCTTCTTGACGAACTTCCCTACATAAACGCTCTCATCATCATCCAGGAACGACTGGACAAGTTCAGAATCCCGGTACAGGGGGTACGGGAGAAAGACATAATGCAAGGGAGACTCAGCATTAGATTGAATTTTCTCGAGAAACGATATGCTAAACCCGCTTAAGTCAGGATCGAGGGCACCATCTTTGATCTCGATATCGCCTTTAATTACGTAGTGCCCTAAGGCCTCTGGATCCGCCTCCACTCTGAGATTCTCGATTGAACCAATCGTATCTCGGCTGAGGTCGTGCCGTTGGTGAAGGGGCATCCGCTCGGGGTAGGACGCAATCACCCGTTCGAGCGCTTCGCGCGAAAGTTCTTCGTCCTGTAGATCCCTCTTTGTCGAAGCTAGAATCTGCCCATGGAGCTTCTTTGGAATCACCTATTCTTTCTCCTACGCATAACGCCCAGCGTAACCGGACGGCTTTGGAGCGCCAGCGGAAAAGCGGTCCGCGTTGACGCTGTTGTTAAGCGCATCACCATCGTGGAAACCGAAGAGGGTATCTCACCCGAAACACATGATGTGGATGCTCTTCCATGTACCAAAGTATGTGGTCCCGACAAAAGCTTCGAAACTTTGGGTCTCGCCACAGCTGTCTCATCTTGATCTTTGACAATCTCAGCGATACGTCTTCATGGTGCTTCTTCTTAAATGCGCGACCCGTGTATGGATTCAATTTTGGCCACGCTTGGTTCGGGCTACTCAAGTGTCCATGAGGAGTAGATGGGTATGGATCCGGATCTGATATCGTAAAATACCACTTTCCGTCGAATAGAAGCTCCAGCCAACCCGGCTCTTCTGGCTCTTCCTTGACTCGAACCCTTAGCACCTCGTGCTCCGATTCTAGTTTATCTTCAACCGTTTCAGCTTCTACCATTGGAGCCCGAGGGTCGGGAATGCTCGAATCGTCGCTGGCAACCCATCTAGCGACCTCGATTCTTTCCTGAAATTCATCTATGCCGATCAGCCCAAATTCGAAGCTAATCTCGGCTAGCGTGACTAGATGCCTCATCATTTATCAACCTGCCCCAGACTCTTTGACGCTTAACAGTAGATTAGACAGAATCTGTCATATTGGTGATATACAGATTCTGCATATCATCCCGGCGTTCTCCTCGCGGCGGCACACCACCACAGCTAAACCATGCTTTTATCATGGTAGTGTGCGTCGCGTCGAGGGGCAGGGCGTCCGGCCCACTGTGACGAAGAATCTTTGGAGCTTAGTCAAAGGCTTACATCGGCCCGGCGATCCAACATAGGCGGGATGCAGGGGCCGACGTTAAAGGCTTGCGGGTGGACTGGTTCGGGTCGAGACGAGGGGTCGGCGGCACGAGCGTGACAGAGCGCGGTGCTATACAGAATCGGTATAACACCGTTATCCCGGTGTGGCGTGACGGGAGGGACACCACGCGTGGCCCGAGAAACCAGCCTCCGGCGGGAGCGGTGGCGGCGTTCCCTGGTACGATCCGGCCAGAGGCGAATCGGGAGCCGGTGTTGGAAACGCTCATAGAAGCGAATCAGGCGGTGGTGGTCTGCGGCATTCTGGAGGATGCACAGGGGCGGATCTTTCTGGCGCGGCGCGGGGCCGATCAGGCGCTGGCGGGGCATTGGGAGTTCCCCGGTGGCAAGGCGGAGCCGGGCGAGAGCCTGGAGGCTGCGTTGTGCCGTGAATTTCGGGAAGAGCTGGCGATGGAGCTCCGGGTGGGGGAGGAGATTGGGCGCACGCCGATTCCGGGTCATGGGGGCCTTGAGCTGGTGGCGCTGCGGGCGTGGACGGACGACGAGAGCCCGGTGCTGACGGTGCACGATCGCTGGTGCTGGGTGTCGCCGGCGGAGGCGCGCGGGCTCGAACTCGCGCCCGCGGACATCCCGTTGCTCGAAGCCTTTGTTGCAGGGCGTTCCGTATGAGCCGGGATAGCGCCGCCAAGTCCCTGCCCGGGGCCGAATGGGTCGGCCTGCATGAACGGCTGGATACGCCGCGGGTACGGCAAGCGCTGGAAGCCCTGGGGCTGGAGGACCATGCCCGCTGGAGCCAGGGGCTGGAAGGCGACGATCTGGCCATGACCCTGGCGGCCGAACTGGCCCAGCGCCTCGCCGAGCGCGCCGGGGAACTGCGCGAGAAGGGGCATGAAGACTGGACCCGGGCCGTGCAGATCCTGGCGGATTCGCTGGCGGCGGCGGGGCATCCGCTGTCGGGCATCGAGGAGGACCTGCCACAGCGGCCGTTTCGGCAACTCTTGGAGGTGCGCTCTCCGACCGCCGAGCAGCTGGGGCGGCAGGAGACACCGCGGCCGGATGTTCCGCTGGCTCTATCCAGCCTGCTCACCGGATCCGATCGCACACCGAGCCTGGTCACGCAGATCGAGAAGGAGCTGGCCAGTGCGGAGCGGGCTGATTGGCTGGTGTCGTTCATCAAGTGGAGCGGGATTCGCGCCCTGCGCGAGACGCTCAAGCGCGTTACCGAGACCCCGACGGCCGATGGCTCGCCCAGGCTGCGGATCGCGACGACCTCATACCTCGGGGCCACCGATCTCAAGGCGATCGAGTTTCTGCTGGGCCTGCCGAACACCGAGATCCGGGTCTCGTACGACACGCACCGCACGCGCCTGCACGCCAAGGCCTACCTGTTCCATCGGAATACGGGGTTTGGCAGTGCCTACATCGGCTCGGCGAATGTCTCGCGCGTGGCGATGGATGAGGGGCTGGAGTGGACGGCCAAGGTCAGCGAATACGAGCTGCCGCATATGTGGCGCCAGATCGAGGCTTCGTTCGAGGCGCACTGGGCAGACCCGGCCGAGTTTGAACCCCTGAGCACGGAAGAGCTGCCTCGCCTGCAACAGGCGCTGGAATCGGAGGCCAGTTCAGGGCCCGCGGCGCAGAAAGACGCGGCGACATTCTTCGACCTGCGACCGTATGCCTTCCAACAGGAGATCCTGGAGGACATCCAGCGCGAGCGCCGTTCAGGGATCGACCGCCATCTGGTGATCGCCGCCACCGGGACCGGCAAGACCATGATCGCCGCCTTCGACTATCGCCGGTTTGCGCGCGAGCAGGCGGACAAGGGGCGCCCGTCGCTGCTGTTCATCGCCCACCGGGAGGAGATCCTGCGGCAGGCGATGGCCAGCTTCCGTCAGGTACTGCAGGACAACGAGTTTGGTGACGTGCTGGTGGGCGGGGCGCGCCCGAGTCAGGACCGTCACCTGTTCTGTACCGTGCAGAGTTGGAATGCGCGGGACCTCGATCGCCTCGACCCGGCGCATTTCGATTACGTGGTGCTGGATGAGGCACACCACAGTACCGCCGGGAGCTACCAACGCATCCTCGACCATGTTCGACCCAAGTGCCTGCTGGGCCTGACGGCGACCCCGGAGCGCACGGATGCCGACGACATCCGCCAGCACTTCGGCCAGCGTTACACGCATGAGATCCGCCTGCCGGACGCGATCGAGCGGCGCCTGCTGGTGCCGTTCCATTACTTCGGCGTGGCCGACCACGAATCCGTGGACCTGAGCCGGGTGAGCTGGCAGCGCGGGGGCTATGACGCCCAAGAACTGGAGGGCGTGTTCACCGGCAACCAGGCGCGGGCCGACTGGGTGTTGCGGCAGGCCCATGAACATGCGACCGACCTGGGCTCGGTTCGGGGCCTGGGGTTTTGCATCAGCCGCGCCCACGCGCGGTTCATGGCGGAGCATTTTTCGGCCAGGCAGGTGCCCAGCGCGGCGCTGACCGGCGAGAGCTCGGACCACGAGCGCGAATCGGTGCAGCGCGACCTGCGCGAGGGGCGCATCCGCTTCATCTTTACCGTGGACCTCTACAACGAGGGCGTGGATCTGCCCGAGGTGGACACCCTGTTGCTGCTGCGCCCGACCGAGAGCCTGACGGTCTACCTGCAGCAGCTCGGCCGCGGGCTGCGACTGCACGAAGGCAAGCCGCACCTCACGGTGCTGGATTTCGTGGCCCCGCAGGACCGGCGCTTTCGCTACGCCGCTCGGTTCCGGGCGCTCAGCGCGCGGCCGGAGAAGCGGGTGGATCACCAGATCGAGGAAGGCTTCCCCTGGCTGCCCAGCGGCTGCCTGATCCATCTCGACCGGTTGGCCACCCAGCGGGTCCTCGACAACATCCGCGCGCAGATCAACCGCCAGCGCCCGCAGATCGTGCGCGAGCTGAAGGGGTGTTTCCAGGAGGACATCGACGCCGCCAGCCTGCCCAAGATGCTGGACTGCCTGCATATGGACGATGCCGAAGACCTGCTGCGCAAGGATCTGCCGTCACGGCTGCGCGCGGACTGCGGAGGGGAGTCGACCGAGGCACTGCAGCCGTATGCCAACGGCCTCAAGCGTGGGCTGCAACGCCTGGTCCGCTGTGATGACCAGCAGTTGCTGGAAACCCTGCAAAGCCATCTGGAGGAATCCGCGGCGAACGTGGATGAGCTCAGCGAGGAAGAACGACTCCGGCTGGCCCTGATCCACAGCACGCTATGGGGCAAGACGCGCCCGGGGAACGGCGACCTCTCGTCGGTAGACCGCTTCGTCCGCGAACAACGCCCGCTGTATCGGGACCTTCAGGAGGTCGCCGAATGGCGGCGCGAGCGCATGGTGCCGGCCAGCGGCATCACTTTCCCGGAGCAGACGGGGCCGCTGGAACTGCATGCGTCCTACACCCGCGAACAGATCCTGCTGGCGCTGGGCCTCGGGAGCCTGGAGAAGCCGATTACTCAGCAGGAGGGTGTGCGGCATGTGCCGGAACGGCGAGTGGATGCGCTGTTCGTGACCCTGGAGAAATCCGAGCAGGAGTTCTCCCCCACCACCATGTACGAGGACTACGCCCTCAACGAGCGGCGGTTCCACTGGCAGTCGCAGTCCGGCACCTCACCCACCTCGGAGACCGGGCAGCGCTACATCCACCACGAACAACTCGGCTACACCCCAATGCTGTTCATACGCCCCGCCAAGCGCGACGCCACCGGCCTGAGCCAACCGTTCACCTTCTGCGGCCCGGTGCGCTACCAGCGCCATGAAGGCAGCAAGCCGATGAGCATCGTCTGGGAGCTGGATTACGAACTGCCCGCCCGCCTCCTGCACCTCGCCCGCCGCACGGTCCTATAGCGCTCAGCGCTCAGTCAAAGACGACGGTCTTGTTGCCGTGGGTGAGCACGCGGCCTTCGAGGTGGTAGCGCAGGCCGCGGGCGAGGACCCAGCGTTCCACGTCGCGGCCCTTGCGGATCATGTCCTGCACGCTGTCGTCGTGGCGTACGCGGGTCACGTCCTGTTCGATGATGGGGCCGGCGTCCAGTTCTTCGGTCACGTAGTGGCTGGTGGCGCCGATCAGCTTGACCCCGCGGGTGTGCGCCTGGTGGTAGGGGCGCGCGCCGGAGAACGAGGGCAGGAAGCTGTGGTGGATGTTGATGATGCGCTGCGGGTAGCGCTCGCACATCCACGGCGGGAGGATCTGCATGTAGCGGGCGAGGACCACGGTGTCGGGCTGCAGGTCGTCGAGGCGTTCCTGCAGTCGAGCGAAGGCGCTCGCGCGATCGTCGCGCGGGACGGGGATGTGCTCGAACGGGATGCCGTAGCAGCGCGCCAGGGGTTCGTGGTCGGTGTGGTTGGAGAGGATGGCGGGGATGTCCATGGGCAGCTCGCCGGCGTGCCAGCGGGCGAGCAGGTCGCTGAGGCAGTGGCCTTCGCGGCTGACCATGAGCACCACGCGCTGGCGGCTGCACGAGTCGGCCAGCACCCAGTCCATGCGCATGTCTTCGCCCAGATGCAGCAGGCGGTCGCGCAGTTCGCCCTCGCGCACGGGGTCGAGGGCGAAGACCCAGCGCATGAAGAACCAGCCGGCCTCGGCGTCGGTGTGCTGGGCGGCTTCGGTGATCCAGCCGTCGGTACCGGCAATGGCCTCGGCCACCCGGGCCACGATGCCGTGCTGGTCGGGGCAGACGATGCTGAGGCGGAAGTCGTGGCGCGCGGGCGTGGTTTCGGTCATGGTCGAGATATTCCGGGGAGATTGAAGCGGTCAGGGTACACCGGGGCGCCCGGGAGACCGATACCCGGCAGGAATGACTACGGGCTCGACCGGACGCGCTCCCCGGCCCAGCTGGCAAAGGCGGAATACACCTCCAGGGCGTCGGGCACGGCATCGGTATCAGGAGGCATCCGTGCCCTCTACCGTAGTTGCTGGAAGAGTACGGAGTCGGCGTGCAGGAAGAAGGCCCGGTCCTGCTCGGCGTGGAAGCGCCCGGCCTGTGCTTCGTACAGGCAGACGCCATCCCGGAAGACCTCGAACCGGGTCAGCGGGGAAGTACCCTCGCTCAGGACCAGCAGATCAACCGGGCAAGGCTCCAGGATCTCTTCCAGTTGCCGTTGCCAGCGACCCTGGGTCATCAGGCCCGGCATCTCCGCCGGCTGAACGGCAAGGTCGATGTCCCGGCCGGTGCCGTCCCGCGCCGTGGAGCCGAACAGGACCAGCAGCTCCCAGCCATGCTCTCTGGCGAGGCGCTCGAGCTGCGAAGTTTGTTCGGGAGAAAGCATGGGGCACCGCGGCAGCGAATCCGAAAGGGTCCAGATTAGGACAACTCCAGTTCGCGGCCAAGGCCGCTCCTACCGGGGTCAGGCGGTGTCGCGCAGGCCGGGGGGGATGGAGAAGGTGATGGTCTCTTCCTGGCCGGCGACTTCGCTGACCTCGTTCACGCCGCGCTCGCGCAGGTAGTCGATGACTTCCTGCACCAGCAGTTCGGGGGCGGAGGCGCCGGCGGTCACGGCGATGCGGTCGCGGCCTTCGAGCCAGGCGGGGTCGATGTCGGCGGCGCCGTCCACCAGATACGACGGCACGCCGGCGCGCGCGCCGATCTCGGCCAGGCGGTTGGAGTTGGAGCTGTTCTTCGAGCCGACCACCAGCAGCAGGTCGCAGTCGTCGGTGAGGGTCTTCACCGCGTCCTGACGGTTCTGCGTGGCGTAGCAGATGTCCATCTTGCGCGGCCCCTCGATGTTGGGGAAGCGCGCGGTGAGGGCGTCGATGATGTGTGCGGTGTCGTCCATCGACAGCGTGGTCTGGGAGACGAAGGCGAGGCGGTCGGGCTCGCTCACCTCCAGGCGTTCCACGTCTTCCACGGTTTCCACCAGCATCATGCGCCCGCCGTTCGAGGTGTCAAACTGGCCCAGGGTGCCCTCCACCTCGGGGTGCCCGGCATGGCCGATGAGGACCACTTCGCGCCCCTCGCGGGCGTGCTTGGACACCTCGAGGTGGACCTTGGTCACCAGCGGGCAGGTGGCGTCGAACACGGTCAGGCCGCGGCGCTCGGCCTCTTCCTCCACGTGGCGCGGTACGCCGTGCGCGGAGAAGATGACCACATTGCCGTCCGGCACTTCGTCCAGCTCTTCCACGAACACCACGCCGGCGTCTTCCAGGCGCCCGACCACGTGCCGGTTATGCACCACTTCGTGGCGTACGTACAGCGGGGCGCCGTGGATCTCCAGGGCGCGTTCCACGATCTCGATGGCACGTTCGACGCCGGCGCAGAAGCCGCGGGGGTTGGCGAGCCGGACCTGCATGTTCATGCCCTGTTCTCCTCGCGGATCACTCGTCCGCCGGGTGCACTTCCAGGATCTCCACCTCGAAGGTGAAGTTCTTGCCCGCCAGCGGGTGGTTGAAGTCCACGGTCACGGTCTCCTCGCTCAATTCGCTGATGCGGCCGGGCACGGCCTCGGCCGAAGGACTGGTGAACTCGTAGATCTGACCCTCTTCCAGCTCCGCGTCGGGCGGGAACTGGTTGCGGGGCACCGACTGGAAGGCCTCTTTCTCGGGCCAAGGAAACATGGTCCCGGCCTCGATCGCAAATTCCCGCTGATCGCCCGGCTGCAGGCCGATCAGCAGGTCTTCCAGCCCGGGCAGGATCTCGCCGGCGCCGACCTCCAGCTCGGTGGGTTCCTCGCCGGTGGAATCCACCACCAGGCCGTTTTCCAGCACCAGCCGGTAATGCATGCGTACGCGCTTTTCTTTTACTACGGTCGTCATCTTTGCTCCAGTTCGCTTACGGACGCGGGGCGGGTCAGTCGCGGCGGGTGGCCTCGCCTTCGGTAAAGGCGGCAACGATCAGCAGCACCGCGCCCACGGTGATCGCCATGTCGGCGACGTTGAATGCGGGCCAGTGATAACCGGCCCAGTGGAAATCGAGAAAATCCACCACCTTGCCGATGCGCAGGCGGTCCACCAGGTTGCCGATGGCCCCGCCCACGATCAGCCCCAGCGAGGCGATGGTCAGCCAGGCATTGCGCGGCAGACGCGCCAGCCAGACGGTGATCAGCACCCCGGCGGCGATCGCGATCCCGGACAGCAGCCAGCGGCCCCAGCCGCCGGCATCGGCCAGCAGGCTGAACGCGGCCCCCGGGTTGTACAGCAGGGTGAAGTTGAAGAACGGGGCCACTTCCACCGAGGCGAACTGGGTGAGCGCGCGCTCGGCCCAGAACTTGGTGATCTGGTCCAGGACCAGCACCACCGCGGCCAGGGCGAGCCCCGGCGCCAGTCCGGAATGCCCCGGCAGTCTCATGCGAACCGCCGGGTCTCGCCCGGCCCCTCCACGTTGGTGACGCAGCGCCCGCACAGTTCCGGATGCGCCGGGTTCTCGCCCACATCGGGACGCAGGTGCCAGCAGCGCACGCACTTGGCGTGTTCACTGCGGTGCACCACCACGCCGATCGCGGTGCCGTCCTCCAGGGTCGCGACATGCGCATCGGCCGGGGCGGGCTCGGTGCTCAGGCGCACCTCCGAGGTGATGAACACAAACCGCAGCTCGTCACCCAGGCGTTCCAGCGGGGCGCGCACCGGGGCATCGGCGGGTACGTGCAGGTCGATCTCGGCGGTCAGCGAGGCACCGATGCGCTGCTCGTTGCGGGCGGTCTCCAGCGCGCGCGCGGCGTGGGTGCGCATCTCCAGGATGCGGTCCCAGTCGGCGTTGCTGAACGTCGCATCCTCCGGCAGCGGGGCCAGGCCCTCGTACCAGGTGGCGAACAGCACCGAGTCGGCGCGTTCGCCCGGCAGCAGCTCCCAGATCTCCTCGGCGGTGAAGGTCAGGATCGGCGCGATCCACCGGGTCAGGGCCTCGGCCACGTGGTACAGCGCGGTCTGCGCGGAACGCCGCGCGTGCGAATCCCCCGGCGTGGTGTACTGGCGGTCCTTGATCACGTCGAGGTAGAAGCTGCCCAGCTCCACCGAGCAGAAGTTGTGCACCCGCTGGTAGATCGGGTGGAACAGGAACTCGTCGTACGAGCGGGTGACCTGTTCCTGCACCTGCAGCGCGCGCGCCACGATCCAGCGGTCCAGCGGCAGCAGCTCGTCCAGCGGCACGGCGTGCTGCTGCGGGTCGAAGCCGCTGAGGTTGCCGAGCAGAAAGCGCATGGTGTTACGGATGCGGCGATAGGCATCGGCGGTGCGGTCGAGGATGTTGTCGGAGATCGCCATCTCGCCGGCGAAATCGGTCGCGGCCACCCACAGGCGCAGGATGTCCGCCCCCAGGGTGGAGACCACCTCCTGCGGCGCGACCACGTTGCCGCGCGACTTCGACATCTTCTCGCCGTTCTCGTCCACGGTGAAGCCGTGGGTCAGCACCCCGCGGTAGGGCGCCTCGCCGCGCATGGCCACGCTGGTCAGCAGGCTGGACTGGAACCAGCCACGGTGCTGGTCGGAACCTTCGAGGAACAGATCCGCCGGCAGGCCACCCAGCTCGGGGCGCTTCTCCACCACCGTGCTGTGCAGCACGCCGGAGTCGAACCATACGTCCAGGGTATCGGTGAGCTTGACGTAGTCGGCGGCCTCCTCGCCGAGGAATTCTTCGGGGTCCAGGCTGAACCAGGCCTCGATGCCCTGCTCCTCGATGCGCCGGGCGACCCGCTCGGTGAGCTCCGGGGTGCGCGGGTGCACGCGCCCGGTTTTGCGGTTGAGGAAGAACGGGATGGGCACGCCCCAGTGGCGCTGACGCGAGATGCACCAGTCGGGCCGGTTGGCCACCATGCCGTGAATGCGCGCCTCGCCCCAGTCGGGCATCCAGCGCGTCGCGCCGATCGCGCGCAGGGCATCGGCGCGCAGTTCCGCACGGTCCATGCTGATGAACCACTGCGGCGTGGCGCGGAAGATGATGGGGGTCTTGTGCCGCCAGCAGTGCGGGTAGCTGTGGTGCAGCTTGCGCGCCACGATCAGTGCGGCCTTCTCGTGCAGCACGTCGATCACGTGGCCGTTGGCCTGGTGCACGTTCTGCCCTGCGAAATACGGCGTGCCCTCCACGAACACCCCGTCGGGGCCCACCGGGTTGTCCACCGGCAGGTTGTACTGCAGGCCCACGGCGTAGTCGTCCTGACCATGGCCGGGGGCGGTATGCACGCAGCCGGTACCGGCCTCGGTGGTCACATGGTCGCCGAGGATCAGCGGCACTTCGCGCTCCAGGAACGGGTGCTGCAACATCAGGCCTTCCAGCGCGGCACCCTTCACCCGCGCCAGCACACGGCCTTCGCCCAGATCGTAGCGACCCAGGCAGTCCTCCAGCAGTTCTTCCGCCAGCAGCAGGCGCTCGTGTTCCAGCTCCACCAGCGCGTAATCCAGCTCCGGATGCACGGCCACCGCCTGGTTGGCCGGCAGGGTCCACGGCGTGGTGGTCCAGATCACCACGCTCACCGGGCCGTCGGCATCCGCACCGGAGAAACGCCGCACCAGATCCACGTCGTCCACCACGCGGAAGCGCACGTCGACCGCCTGCGAGATCTTGTCCTCGTACTCCACCTCGGCCTCGGCCAGCGCGGAGCCGCAGTCCACGCACCAGTGCACCGGCTTCTCGCCCATCTGCACGTGGCCGCGTTCGTAGATGCGCGCCAGCGCGCGCACGGTGTCCGCCTCGACCTGGTAGTCCATGGTCAGGTACGGGTGGTCCCAGTCACCCAGCACGCCCAGGCGCTGGAAGTCGGCCGACTGGCCGGCCACCTGTTCCGCGGCGTAGGCACGGCAGGCCTCGCGGAACTCGGCCGCATCCACCTCGTGGCCGGGCTTGCCGATGTTGTGCTCCACCTGCAGCTCGATCGGCAGGCCGTGGCAGTCCCAGCCGGGCACGTACGGGGCATCGAAGCCCGCCAGTGTGCGGCTCTTGACGATGATGTCCTTGAGGATCTTGTTGACCGCATGCCCCACGTGGATCGAGCCGTTGGCGTACGGCGGGCCGTCGGCCAGCACGAACCGCGGGCGTCCGGCGCAGTGCTCGCGCAGGCGGCGGTAACGATCCTCCGCGCGCCACTGCTCCAGCCATTCCGGCTCGCGCTTTGCCAGGTTCGCCCGCATGGGGAACGCGGTCTGCGGCAGGTTGAGCGTATCCTTGTAGGGATTCGGCGGTGCCTGTTTCTTGGCCATGGCTCTTCCGGATGGGCCCCGCGGGGCCGGTTGCTGTGGAGTTGGAGGATTCGGCAGTCTGGACCGGTGTCAGCAGACGGTACGGGGCACGCGGCCCGGTTCGTCGCCTGTCAGGCATTCACGCGCCGTGTCGGCGTCCCGCGCGATCTGCGCCTTGAGGGCATCCAGCCCGTCGAAGCGCTGTTCGCCGCGAACCAGCGCGCGCGGTTCGAACGCCACGCGCGCGCCGTAGAGTTCGGGGGCGGCGTCCAGCACATGGATCTCCAGGCGCTGTTCGGTGCCCTGCACCGTGGGCCGCCAGCCGATGTTCGCCACCGCGGCCAGCGGCTCGCCGCCCGCGCCGTGCAGCCAGCCGGCATACACCCCGCGCAGCGCCAGCGGCCAGCGCCCGAGGCGCACGTTGGCCGTGGGGAAGCCGATGGTGCGCCCCAGGCGGTCGCCATGCGCCACCCGCCCGTGCAGCCGGTACGGCCGTCCCAGCAGCCGCGCCACCTCGTCGAAGCCGCCCTCGCGCGCGGCGGCGCGCACCCGGGTGCTGCTGATGCGCCCGTCGGCATCGCTGACCGTGGGCGTGGACTCCACGCTGAAGCCCAGCCGCTCCCCTTCGGCGCGCATCAGCGCGCTGTCGCCCTCGCGTCCGCGGCCGAAGCGGAAGTCGTCGCCCACCAGCACATGGCGCGCGCCCAGCCGCCGGTACAGGACCTCCTCGAGGAAGTCGCGCGCCGGCAGCCCCGCCAGGCGGGCATCGAAGCGCAGCACCCAGGCGGCGTCCAGTCCGCGGCCGTCCAGCGCCACCAGACGGTCGCGCAGGCGCTGCAGCCGGCCCGGCGGCGTGGGCGCCCCGGCATGCTCGGCGAAATATTCGCGCGGCAGCGGTTCGAAGGTCATCAGCACCGACGGTGCGGCGTGCTCGCGCGCGGCCGCCAGCAGGCGGTCCACCACCGCCTGATGCCCGCAGTGCAGACCGTCGAAGTTGCCGATGGTCACCACGGCGCCACGCACCGCGGCCAGCCCGGAATCCGCACCGTCGGACCTGCCCAGCCCTCGAATCAGCCGCATTGCCCCGTATCCAGGAAAAACGGCAAGTATAACCCGGCGTGCCCCGCGAGATCAGGCCTCGCGCAACAGGAAATGCCGCGGACGCAGGCCGGCCAGCCACAGGGTCACCCCGAGACTGGCCACCCCGGCGGCGATCAGCCCGGTCAGCGCCGTCCCGCGCTCGGGGATCGACCAGTCCGTCCACGCGTCCAGCGCCGGCGACAGCACCACCAGGACCGCCACCATCACCGCCAGGGCCACGGGCAGCCCGTAGCGCAGGCGCCGCAGGGCCGGCCCGGGGCGATAGATGCCCTCGCGCACCAGCCCGCGATACAGCAGCCCGGCGTTGATATAGGCCGAGGCCGAGGTCGCCAGCGCCAGCCCGGCATGCGCACCCGGCACCCCGGACAGATACCACGGCAGCACGAACAGGCCGTTGAGCAGCATGTTCCACAGCATGGCAATGATCGCGATGCGCACCGGGGTCTTCGTGTCCTGGCGGGCGAAGAAGCCCGGCGCGAGCACCTTGATCAGGATGAAGCCCGGGAGCCCCAGCGAATAGGCGGCCAGCGCCAGTGCGGTCATGTGGGTGTCGTGCGGGGTGAACTCCTGATACTGGATCAGCGTCGCGAGGATCGGCACCGCCAGCACCACCAGCCCGGCCATCGCCGGCAGGGCCACCAGCATCGCCGTGCGCAGGGCCCAGTCCAGGGTGCGGCCGAAGGCCTCGGGCCGCTCCTCGTTGAACTGTTTCGCCAGGCGCGGAAGGATCACCGTACCGATGGCGATGCCGAACAGCGCCAGCGGCAGCTCGACGAAGCGATCGCCGAAATACAGCCAGGAGATCGAACCCGCCACCAGGAACGAGGCGATCAGGGTGTCCACCAGCAGGTTGATCTGCACCACCGAGGTCCCGAGGATCGCGGGCAGCATCAGCTTGACGATCCGGCGCACGCCCTCGTGCGCCCGGCGGAAACGCGGCCGTGGCAGCAGCCCCGCGCGCCACAAAAACGGGATCTGGAAGGCCAGCTGCAGCGCCCCGGCGATGAACACCCCCCAGGCCAGCGCGACCACCGGTTCGGCGAACATCGGCGCCAGCCACAGCGCGGCGGCGATCAGCGCCAGGTTGAGAAATACCGGGGTGAAGGCCGGTACCGCGAAGCGCCCGATGCTGTTGAGGATGCCCGCCGCCATCGCGGTCAGCGAGATGAACAGCAGGTACGGGAAGGTGATCCGCAGCATGTCCGCCGCCAGGTCCTGGCGCCCTGCCTCCTGCGCCAGCCCGGGCGCGAAGACCCAGATCAGGGCCGGGGCCGCGAGGATGCCCAGCAGCGTGATCACCGAGACTGCCGCCATCAGCGCCCCGGCGGTATGGTCCAGCAGATCGCGCAGGGCCTCGCGCCCGCGCTTCTCGCGGAATTCGGCAAACACCGGGACGAAGGCCTGGTTGAAGGCCCCCTCGGCGAACAGCCGGCGCAGGAAATTGGGGATGCGGAAGGCGACGAAGAAGGCGTCGGTGGCCGCGCTGGCCCCGAAGGTCACCGCCAGCACCATGTCGCGCAAATAGCCCATGATCCGCGAGATCATGGTCATGCCGCTGACCACAGCGGTGGATCGGAACAGTCGGTTCATGCGGAAGCCGGCACCACACAGACAATGAGCGGACCGGAGTGTAACCGACTCGCCAGGCCCGGCGACGGCTGCCCCCGGGGAACCGCGGGCAGCCGTCAGGAGGGAGGGAGGATTACTCGATCTTCAGGTAGGCGAAGTCTTCGTCGTTCTGCAGCTCGGTCAGGCGCACCACGCCGGAGGGCACCAGCTCGATATCCACGCCATCCATCAAATCCTCTTCCGGAAGGCCGATGTCACCGCGGGTGATGTCGCACAGCTCCAGCTGCACGTCATAGGTATTGGCCAGGGAACGCAGGCGGCTCTGCAGCCGTTCGCGCTCCTCCAGCAGCTCTTCGTCGGCCTCGAACGGGGTGTCCTCGAGGTTGTCCTCGGTGAGGAACCGGATGCCGTGCGAGACGAACACGATCCGCACATCCGCCTCGATGAACTCGCGCTCGTAGTGGGTGACCATGTTGTTGATGCTGGTGAGCATTGCCGAGAAGCGCCGCGGATCGGCGAAATCGGCGTGGTAGGCGACCTTGGCCTCGGGCTCGAAGGCGCGCGCCTGCTGCGGGACCAGGACCAGGCTGGCGGCAAACAGGGCCAGCAGCACCAGCACGAAGCCGGGGACCAGGGCGTTGTTGCGGGCGGCGGGGTATTTCATCTCCATGCTCCTTTTTATGTTGTGGTGCCTGCAATGTAGACGCACGGGCTCCGGGATTCCATTCCGGGGCGCCCGGGCCCGGCTCGCCTGCAAGCAGGCTCCCACAGCATTGCACGACCGCGCCCGTAGGAGCCTGCTTGCAGGCGAAGGCGAGCTTGACCCCGACCGGAGCCCCGAGTATGCTTTGTCGCCTTTCAGAGAACCCGGCGAATCACGCGAGGGATAGAGTTTTGGCGAATATTGCTTCTGCCCGTAAACGGGCCCGTCAGTCCATGAAGAACCGCGCCCACAACATGGCGCTGCGGTCGCGTTTCCGTACGTACATGAAGGCGGTCCTCAAGCCGCTGCGTCAGGGAGACGTCGAGGCTGCCCGCGAGGCGTATCGCCAGGCGGTCCCGATCATCGACAAGACCGCGAACAAGGGTCTGATCCACAAGAACAAGGCGGCCCGCCACAAGAGCCGCCTGAACCAGCGGATCCGCGCCCTGCAGGCGTAAGACCCTCGGGCCTGCGGGCCCGGCCGGCAGCCTGAAGACCGAACGGGCCCGCCCCTGTGCACAGGGGCGGGCCCGTTTGCGTGCGCATGTCGTGCGCGTGTCGCTACAGCAGGACCATGTTGTCGCGGTGCACCAGCTCCGGCTCGAACTGATAGCCCAGCTCCGCCTCGATCTGATCGGCACGCAGACCGCGGATGCGCTCCACCTCGGCCGCCGAGTAGTTGACCAGTCCACGCGCAACCCCGGAGCCATCCGGGGCCACGCAGGTCACCACCTCGCCGCGGCGGAATTCCCCCTCGACCCGCGCCACGCCCACCGCCAGCAGGCTGCGGCCGGATTCGCGCAGCACCCGCGCGGCACCCTCGTCCAGATGCAGCACACCGCGCGAATGCAACTGGTCGGCGATCCAGCGCTTGCGCGCGGCCAGCGGCTCGCGGTCCGGCTGCAGCCAGGTCCCCACGTCTTCGCCGGCCAGGACCCGCGCCATCACGCGCTCCTCGCGCCCCGAGGCGATCACGGTATGGGTACCGGAACGCGCGGCACGCTCCGCGGCGTACAGCTTGGTGGCCATGCCGCCGCGTCCCAGCCGCCCGAACTCCGGAGCCACGAACTGCTGCAGCGTCACGTCGGAGGCGCGGCCTTCGGCGATCCGCCGGGCCTGCGGGTCACGCCGCGGATCGGCGTCGAACAGGCCCTCCTGATCGGTCAGGATCAGCAACAGATCGGCCACCACCAGGTTGGCGACCAGCGCCGCCAGGGTGTCGTTGTCGCCCAGCCGGATCTCCTCGTAGGCCACGGTGTCGTTCTCGTTGACCACCGGGATGGTGCCGAGGGTCAGCAGGGCCTGCATGGTCGAACGCGCATTCAGGTAGCGCTCGCGGTCGGCCAGGTCGTCATGCGTCAGCAGGACCTGGGCGGCGTGCAGCCCGTGCGCCGCGAATTCCTGCTCGTAGGCCTGCACCAGCCCCATCTGACCGACCGCGGCCGAGGCCTGCAGCTGATGCAGCTGGTGCGGCCGCTCGGTCATGCCCAGGCGATACATGCCTTCGGCCACCGCCCCGCTGGACACCAGGATCACCTCCAGCCCCTGCTCCCGCAGTTCGGCCATCTGCCGGGCCCAGGCCTGCAGGGCCGGGCGGTCGAGGCCGGTGCCATCGGCGGTAATCAGCGCGCTGCCGATCTTCACCACCACGCGCCGCGCCTGCGGCAGGGCGCGGCTCATGCTTCGCCCTCCGGCTCGCCCTCCGCCGGGTCGAGACGCCGGCGCTCGACTTCGCGCATCACGGCCTGCAGCAGACCGTCCACGCCGTCGCCGGTGGCGGCGGAGATACGGTACTGCGGTACGTCCCCGCCGGACACCGCCTGCATGCGCTCGCCCAGCGCGTCCAGCGCCTCCGCGTCCAGCAGCTCGCACTTGTTGAGCACCAGCCAGCGCGGACGCGCCGCCAGTTCTTCGCTGTGCCGCTGCAGCTCGGTGAGCGCGGTCTGCATGTCGGTGACCGGCTCCGCTTCGGGGTCCGGCGGGGCCACGTCCACCAGGTGCAGCAGCAGCTCGGTGCGCCCCAGGTGCTTGAGGAAGCGGGTGCCCAGCCCGGCACCCTCGGCCGCGCCCTCGATCAGCCCGGGTATATCGGCCATCACGAAGCTCTGCTCGGGCCCCACGCTGACCACGCCCAGTTGCGGATAAAGCGTGGTGAACGGGTAATCGGCCACCCGTGGACGCGCGGCCGACGCGCGCGACAGCAGGGTCGACTTGCCGGCATTCGGCAGCCCCAGCAGCCCCACGTCGGCCAGCACCCGCAGCTCCAGCTGCAGGCGCCGCTGCTCGCCCGGCGTGCCCGGCTTGCTCTGGCGCGGGGCCTGGTTGGTGGAGCTCTTGTAGCGGGTGTTGCCGAGGCCGTGATAGCCGCCCTGGGCGACCAGCAGACGCTGGCCGTCCGCGGTGATGTCGCCCAGCAGCTCGTCGGTCTCCGCATCGCGCACCACGGTGCCCACCGGCACCGCGATCTCGAGGTCTTCGCCGGACGCGCCGGTGCGGTTCTGGCCCATGCCGTTTTTCCCGCGCGGGGCGTCGAAACGCTTCTGGTAGCGGAAGTCGGCCAGGGTGTTCAGGCGCTCGGTCCCGACCAGCCACACCGAACCCCCGTCCCCGCCGTCGCCGCCATCCGGCCCGCCGAAGGGGATGTACTTCTCGCGGCGGAAGCTCACGCAGCCATTACCGCCATCGCCGGCCCTGACCACGATGTTCGCCTCGTCGATGAACTGCATCCTTCGCCTCCGGAGGGGATAGAAACAAAAAAAGCCCCGCAGAACGGGGCTTTACGGCGATCCGGACTGCGGACGGCCGGATTACTGCTGCGGCTGGACCGTCACGAAACGGCGGTTGAAACGACCGCCCTTCTTGAACACGACCTCGCCATCCACCTTGGCGAACAGCGTGTAGTCCTTGCCGCAACCCACGTTCTCGCCGGGATGATACTGCGTACCGCGCTGACGGACGAGGATGTTCCCGGCGCTCACGGTCTGGCCGCCAAACCGCTTGACGCCAAGGCGTTTACTCTCGGAATCGCGCCCGTTCTTGGAACTGCCGCCTGCCTTCTTGTGTGCCATGTTCTCGTTCTCCCGAGTACTGTCGTGCCGCAGCTCAGCCGGCGATGCCGGTGATGCGCACGGTGGTGTAGTGCTGCCGGTGGCCCGCCTGCTTCATGCTGTGCTTGCGGCGCCGGAATTTGATGATGCGGACCTTGTCGCCGCGGCCGTGGTCCTCGACTTTGGCGGTGACCTTACCGCCATCGACCACCGGGGCCCCGACGCGGACATCGTCACCCGCACCCACCATCAGCACCTGGTCGAAATCGACCTCGGAACCGACTTCGGCGTCGAGCTTTTCGATGCGGATCACGTCACCTTCGGCGACGCGGTACTGTTTACCACCTGTTGCGATGATCGCGTACATTTCCCTGGGACTCCGTTGCGATGACCTGTATGGACCAGGTGCTGATGACTGGTCTCGCGAAAGGGCGGCAATGCTAGCAGCACCCCCGCCGGGGGTCAACGTTTCGACCACCCGTATTGCTTGACACCCCGCCACCCCCTTTCTAGCATGCCGGGCTCTTCATTTGCTGGAGGCGGCGCGCGCGTGCGGGCCTGCCGAAACCGACCCCACCCTCACCGGCCTGCCGAACCGCATGTCCATAGACGCCATCCGAGAGCTCGCTGCCGACGACATGCAGGCAGTCGACGCCTGCATCCGCGACCGGCTCAGCTCCCCCGTGGTGCTGATCAACCAGCTCGGACACTACATCATCCACAGTGGCGGCAAGCGACTGCGGCCATTGCTGGCGACCCTGTCGGCCCGGGCCTGCGGTTACGAGGGCGACAAGCACGTCACCCTGGCGGCGCTGGTGGAGTTCATCCACACCGCGACCCTGCTGCACGACGACGTGGTGGATGCCTCGGAGATGCGCCGCGGCAACGAGACCGCGAACCACATCTTCGGCAACGAGGCCGCCGTGCTGGTGGGTGACTTCCTCTACACCCGCGCCTTCGAGATGATGGTCGAGATCGACTCGATGCGGGTGATGGAGATCCTGTCGCGCGCGACCAACGTGATCGCCGAAGGCGAAGTGATGCAGCTGATGAACTGCCACGACGCGGATGTCGACGAGGCGCGCTACATGGACGTAATCCAGTCGAAGACCGCCAAGCTGTTCGAGGCGGCCTGCCAGATCGGCGGCATCCTCGCGCAGCGCGACGCCGCCGACGAGGCCGCGCTGGCGCGCTACGGCATGCACCTGGGCACCGCGTTCCAGCTGATCGACGACGTGCTCGACTATTCGGCCGACCCCGAGGTGACCGGCAAGCAGCTGGGCGACGATCTCGCCGAAGGCAAGCCGACCCTGCCGCTGATCCACGTGCTGCGCGAGGGCAACGACGCCGAAAAGGCCGTGGTGCGCCGGGCAATCGAACAGGGCGGACGCGAGGAAACCGACGCGGTGATCGCGGCGATGCACTCCACCGGCGCGCTGGACTACGCCCGGGCGCGGGCGGAGGCCGAAACCGACGCGGCCATCGACGCCATCGCCGGGCTGCCGGACAACCCCCACCGCCGCGCGCTGGCGGACATCGCCCGCTTCGCCGTGGGCCGCGATCACTGACACCGCGTTCACCCGGGGCATGGACAACTCCGGATCAACACGGCACAATACTCAGCTCAGCGTCGGAGTGTAGCTCAGCTTGGTAGAGCACTGCCTTCGGGAGGCAGGGGTCGAAGGTTCGAATCCTTTCACTCCGACCATTTCCCGATTTCTCCGGTCGGGCGGTGCATCCGGCACCGCCCGGTCCTCCTTCGGCGGACGCCAGCATGACCGTTTCTTCCCGGCCCGCACGTGGCACGCTGTACATCGTTTCCGCACCCTCCGGTGCCGGCAAGACCAGCCTGGTCGGCGCACTGCTGGACAGCGTCGAGGACGTCGAGGTCTCGGTCTCGCATACCACGCGTCAGCCGCGCCCGGGCGAGGTCGACGGCGTGGACTACCACTTCGTCTCGGCGGAGACCTTCCTCGGCATGATCGAGGACGGCAAGCTGCTGGAGCACGCCAAGGTATTCGACAACTTCTACGGGACCGCACTGGCCAGCGTGAACGAACGCCTGGACGCCGGTTTCGACGTGATCCTGGAGATCGACTGGCAGGGCGCCCGGCAGGTCCGCGCCGCGGTGCCGGACTGCCGCTCGATCTTCATCCTGCCGCCTTCGCGCACCGAACTGGAACGTCGGCTGCGCGGCCGTGGTCAGGATAGTGAGGAGGTGATCGAACGCCGCCTGCGTGATGCCGAATCGGACTGCACGCATTACCGCGAATACGACTACACCGTGGTCAACGCGGAGTTCGATCAGGCCCTGCGGGATCTTGCCAGCATCTTCCGCTCCAACCGGCTGCGTACGGTGGAGCAGGAGATCCGCTCGGCGGATACCCTGAACAACCTGCTGGCCGGCGCCCGTGCGCCGGCCTGAACCGTTCAACCTTTTTGCACGCAACATCCGGAGCTAGCCCATGGCCCGCATAACTGTCGAGGACTGCCTCGAAAAAGTCGACAACCGCTTCGAGCTGGTGATGATGGCCGCCCGTCGCGCCCGGCACATCGCCCACGGCAAGGAACCCCGGGTCCCCGAGAACAACGACAAGCCGACGGTCATCGCCCTGCGCGAGATCGCCGCCGGCGAGGTCGGGACCGAGGTGTTCGACGAACACGACGAGCGGCCGCAGAACCAGATGCTGGATTTCTCCACGATCCGGCACCTGGAACAGCTCGAAGCCGACGAACGGTAGGTGGAGCCCATGGCCGCTGGGCTGTCCGCGCCCGGGGCCGTCTCCTCGGCTCCCTCGGGCTCCGCACGTTTCCTGATCAGCGACCTGTGCGCTGAGCTCGAGGCGTATCTGGAGCCGGAGCAGGTCGAGGAGGTCTATCGCGCTTACCTGTTCGGCGCCGAGGCCCACGACGGCCAGACCCGCAAGACCGGCGAGCCGTACATCTACCACCCCCTGGCCGTGGCCCGCACCATGGCCGAGATGCGCATGGACCACCGCGCGATCTGCGCGGCCATCCTCCACGACGTGATGGAGGACACCCCCACCAGCAAGGACCGCATCCACGCCGAGTTCGGCGAGGAGGTCGCGGAGCTGGTCGACGGGGTCTCCAAGCTGACCCACCTGCAGTTCCAGTCGAAGGCCGAGGCGCAGGCGGAGAACTTCCGCAAGATGATGCTGGCGATCACCCGCGACATCCGGGTGATCCTGGTCAAGCTGGCCGACCGCCTGCACAACATGCGGACCCTGGGCGTGATGCGCCCGGACAAGAAACGCCGCATCGCCAACGAGACCCTGGAGATCTACGCCCCCATCGCCCAGCGCCTGGGGATGAACGCGATGCGCCGCGAGCTGGAGCACCTCGGGTTCACCGCCAAGCATCCGTGGCGCGCGGCGGTGCTGGAGAAGGCCATGCGCGAAGCCCGCGGCAACCGCCGCGAGCCGATGCGCAACATCGAGCAGGCGATCTGCTCGCGCATGGAGGCCGCGGGCATCGAGGGCCGCATCACCGGGCGCGAGAAATCGCTCTACAGCATTTACCGCAAGATGCTGTCCAAGCGCAACACCTTCGAGGACGTCTTCGACGTCTTCGCGATCCGCATCGTGGTCGACAGCATGGACACCTGCTATCGCTCGCTGGGGGTCGTGCACAACCTGTACAAGCCGGTGCCGGGGCGCTTCAAGGACTACATCGCGATCCCCAAATCCAACGGCTATCAGTCGCTGCACACCGTGCTTTTCGGCCCGCACGGCATCCCCATCGAGATCCAGATCCGCACCACCGAGATGGACCGCGTGGCGGAGAGCGGCATCGCCGCGCACTGGCAGTACAAGGCCGGCGGCGAACTGGCGCAGACCGCGCAGAGCCGCGCGCGCGAATGGCTCAAGGACGTCCTCGAGATCCAGAACAGCGTGGGCAACTCCATCGAGTTCCTGGAGAACGTCAAGGTCGACCTGTTCCCCGACGAGGTCTACACCTTCACCCCGGGGGGCGACATCCTGGTGCTGCCGCGCAATGCCACGCCCATCGATTTCGCCTACGCGGTGCATTCGGACGTGGGCAACCGCTGCGTGGCGGCCAAGATCGACCGTCAGCTGGCGCCGCTGTCCAGTCGCCTGCAAAGCGGCCAGACGGTGGAGATCGTCACGGCGGAGGGCGCCCGGCCCAACCCCGCCTGGCTGTCCTTCGTGGTCACCGGCAAGGCCCGCAGCGGCATCCGCCACTGCCTGAAGTCGATGCAGACCGACGAGGCCCGCGCCCTTGGGCGGCGACTGCTGGAAAAGGCCCTGTCCGCGCTGGACTCCAGCCTGGCGCGGGTTTCCCCGGCGCAGCTGGACCAGCTGCTGGACGCCATGCAGCTGCGGGACCTGGATGCCCTGCTGGCCGAGATCGGCCTCGGCAACCGCATGGCCGGCCTGGTGGCCCGCCAGCTGACGGGCCTGGAGACCGCGGAAACCGCGGAAGTCGAGGGCGAGACCAGCGGCGACGAGACTCCGACCCTGGCCATCCGCGGGACCGAGGGCATGGTCCTGAATTACGGGCGCTGCTGCTATCCCATCCCGGGCGACCCGATCGTGGGCCAGCTGAGTGCCGGACGCGGGCTGGTGATCCATCGCGAGAACTGCCGCAACCTGCACGAAGGCCGCGAGCGCCCCGACCGCACCATCGACCTCCAGTGGTCGCACGAACCGGGCCTGCAGTTCACCGCCGCGATCCGCACCCGCACCGCGAACCGTCGCGGGGCGCTGGCGGAGATGGCCGCGAACATCGCCGATCAGGGCTCGAACATCGAGCACATCTCCTTCAACGAGCAGGACGGGCATTCCACCGCGATGACCTTCCTGCTCACGGTGCGCGACCGCCGGCACCTGGCGCAGATCATGCGCATGCTGCGGCGCCTGCCCGACGTCCTGAAGATCTCCCGCCCGCGAGGCTGATGCGGTAAGGTGCCGGTCGCACAGTTATGGCGCACAGCAATCAGGAGACCTCATGTCCCGCGAAGTGATCCAGACCGAAACCGCCCCGGCCGCCATCGGCCCCTACTCGCAGGCGGTGCGTACCGGCGACACCCTGTACCTGTCGGGCCAGATCCCGCTGGACCCGGCCACCATGGAACTGGTGGACGGAAGCATCGAGGCCCAGATCCGCCGGGTGTTCGACAACCTCGCCGCGGTGCTGGAAGCCGCCGGCGCCGGGCTGGGCGACATCGCCAAGCTCAACATCTACCTCACCGATCTGACCCATTTCCCGCTGGTCAACGAGCTGATGAGCGAATACTTCGGCGAGCCCTACCCCGCGCGCGCGGCCATCGGCGTGGCCGCCCTGCCCAAGGGTGCCCAGGTGGAGATGGACGCCATCGCCTGGTGCCCGCGGGGCTGAGGCCCCGCGCCCCGGAGCACTGCAGATGGACCTGCAGGCCCCGCTGACCGAACTCACCGGCGTGGGACCGCGCCAGGCCGAGCGCCTGGCGCGGCTGGGCCTGCATGTCTGCGGCGACCTGCTGTTCCACCTGCCGCTGCGCTTCGAGGACCGCACCCGCATCACCCCGCTGGACCGCCTGCGCCCGGGCCGCGCCGCCCTGTTCGAAGGCGTGGTCGAGCGCAGCGAGGTGGTGATCCGCCGCCGGCGCATGCTGGTGGTCACCCTGGGGGACGGTCAGGGCCTCATTACCCTGCGCTTCTTTCACTTCGGCAACGCGCAGCAGAAACGCCTGGCGACCGGGACCCGGGTCCGCGCCTTCGGCGAACCACGGGGCGTGCCCGGTGCGCTGGAATGCGTGCACCCGGAGACCGAGATCGTCGATCCGGATGCCCCGCCGGCGCTGGAACAGCGCCTGACCCCGGTCTACCCGGTCACCGACGGCGTGTCGCAGCCGCTGCTGCGCAAGCTGGTGCGCCAGGCCCTGCCCGGCATCCGGCAGCTGCCCGATCTCCTGCCGGAACTGGAGCGTGACGGCCTGCCGCCGCTGCAGCAGGCCGTGCAGGACCTGCACCAGCCGCCCCCCGACACGCAGACCGCGGCGCTCGAGCCCGGCATCGACGGGCGCTCGGCCGCGCAGACCCGGCTCGCGCTGGAGGAACTGGTCGCGCACCAGCTCGCCCGCCTGCAGCATGCCCGGACCGAACCCGACGAACACGCCCCGGCGCTGGCCCCGCCCGGCGACCTGTGGAAGCGCCTGCATGCCGGGCTTCCGTTCCCGCTGACCGGCGCCCAGCAGCGCGTGATCGGCGAGATCCGGGCGGATCTCGCCCGCCAGCAGCCGATGAACCGCCTGCTGCAGGGCGACGTGGGCTCGGGCAAGACCCTCGTCGCGGTGGCCGCGGCGCTGGCCGCGGTGGAGGCCGGCTACCAGGTTGCGTTCATGGCCCCCACCGAGCTGCTGGCCCGCCAGCACGCACGCAACCTGGCCGCCTGGCTGGAGCCCATGGGGATCCCCGTCGCCTGGCTGGGTGGACGCCAGGGGCGCAGCGAACGCGGCCAGCTGCTGAACGAACTGGCCAGCGGGGCGCGGCCGGTGGCCGTGGGCACCCATGCGCTGTTCCAGGAGGACGTGCATTTCCATCGCCTCGGGCTGGCGGTGGTGGACGAGCAGCACCGCTTCGGCGTGCATCAGCGCATGGCGCTGCGCGAGAAGGGCAACGGCCACACCCCGCACCAGTTGATCATGACCGCCACGCCCATCCCGCGCACCCTCGCGATGACGCTGTACGCCGGGCTGGAGACCTCGATCATCGATGAACGCCCGCCGGGGCGCACGCCGGTGCGCACGGCGCTGATCAGCCACGAACGCCGCGACGAGGTGATCGAACGCATCCGCGTGGCCTGCGGCGACGGCACCCAGGCCTACTGGGTGTGTCCGCTGGTGGAAGACTCGGAGCAGCTGGAGGCCGAATCCGCCGAGGCCACCCGCGAGCGCCTGGCCGAGGCCCTGCCGGGGCTGCGCATCGGGCTGGCACACGGACGCATGAAGGGCAGCGAGCGCGACCAGGTGATGGAGGAATTCCGCCGCGGTGCGATCGACCTGCTGGTGGCGACCACGGTGATCGAGGTCGGCGTGGACGTGCCCAACGCCAGCCTGATGATCATCGAGAATGCCGAGCGCATGGGCCTGTCGCAGCTGCACCAGCTGCGCGGGCGCGTGGGGCGCGGCAATGCCGCCAGCGCCTGCGTGCTGCTGTATCGCCCGCCGTTGGGCGACACCGCGCGCGAGCGTCTGGAGGCGATGCGGCGCACCGACGACGGGTTCGAGATCGCCGAGGTGGACCTGCGCCTGCGCGGGCCGGGCGAACTGCTGGGCACCCGCCAGACCGGCGACCGCAGCTTCCGCGTGGCCGACTGGTCGCGTGACCAGGACCTGCTGCCGCGCGCGACCCGCATCGCCGAGGGGCTGCTGCAGGATCCGCCGCGCGGCGGCGCGCTGATCGAGCGCTGGCTGGGGGATGCGACCCGCTACGGCCAGGTCGGCTGACGGCCGCTACCGATCGCCGCGCAGGTGGTCCTTCAGCCGCTGCAGCTCGTCTTCCGACCAGCCTTCGGGATCCGTCACGTGGCGCCAGGCGTAGACATAGTGTTCCGGGGCATACACATGGCCGTAGCCCACCGGGGCATCATCCGCGGCGGCCACGTCGATCGCCAGCTGCAGCATGGTCACCACCGGGTACCATTGCAGCTTGTCGGTCACGTCCGGGCCGCGCGGTTCTTCCATCCATTCCGGCTGGCGGTAGAAGGCCTCGGGCTCGAAGAAGGTGACGGGGTCGCTGGCGTACTGCAGGTACACGATGCGCATCGCCCCCCATTCGGCACCGGGGATCTCCAGGTGCGGATCCTGGTTGGTGAAGCGCACGATCGAACTGTCGCGAAAGCGCGGCAGCCACGCGGGCGAGTCGGGCTCGCGCTGCGCGGTGATCTCGCGCCAGGCCTCGGACCGGAACGGCGGCCCGCTCCACAGCGCACCGGAGAACGGATCGCCGACGATGTCGTACAGATCCGCCGCGCGCTCGGAATTCAGCGCCCCCAGGCTGAGACCATGGAGATACAGCTCGGGGCGCTCCTCGGCAGGCAGCTCGCGCCAGTAGCCGTAGATCTCGGCGAACACCGCCTGCGCGGTCTCCAGCCCGTAGGATGACTCCGACATCAGCGACAGCCAGCTGGGCAGGTAAGAGTACTGTACCGCCACGGAGGCCACGTCGCCGCGGTGCAGATATTCCACCGCCTGCATCGCGTCGCGATCCACCCAGCCGCGCCCGGTGGGCGTGGCCAGCACCAGCACCGAGCGGTCGAAGGCATCGGTGCGCCGGAGTTCGTCCAGCGCCAGGCGAGCACGCTCCTCGATGGTCTCCGCCGCGTTCAATCCGACATAGACCCGCAGCGGTGCCGGGGTCGGCTGGCCGAAGAATTCGCTCATCTCGCCGCGGGTGGGGGTGAAGCCCACGTAGCGCCGCCCGTGCTGGCCGAGGTCCTCCCAGCCGATCAGCGATGCCTCGCTGCCCGACAGCAGCGGGTCGCCCGGGTGCTCCACGTCCGCCTCCATGCGCACGTCGAACTGCTGAAAGGTCCGGTCGGCCGTGCGCAGACCGTATTCCAGCAGCACCCCGTCGATCACCGCCCAGAACAGCGACAGCGCGACGATGACGCCGGTCACGTTGGCCAGCCGCCGCGGAATGAAACGGCGCAGACGCACGGCCACAAAGCGGAAACTGAGCAGGAACAGCCGCCCCACCGCCAGCGCTGCCGCAAACACCGCCAGGCCGATCATCCCGGTACGGAACGGATGCGCGCTGTCCACCGGGTCCAGCTCCATCAGCTCGCGGATCGAGTTCTGCCACTGGGCCGCCTGCATCAGGAACGCGACCGCGATGATCGCGCACAGCACGGCGGCGACGCTGACCATGATCCGGTGCACCCGCTCGCCGGCCTCCGGCAGCTCGAGGTAGGCCCACAGCCAGTGCAGGAAGACCCCGAGCAGATAACCCGCCGACAGGGAGATCCCGGACAGGATGCCCTGCATCTCCCAGGTGCGCGGGATCAGGCTGGGCGACAGCGAAGCGGCGAAGAACAGCGTGCCCAGCAACAGCCCCGGCACCGACAGCGAGGCCGCCAGGCGCCGCGCCCAGCCCGGCGCCAGCCAGCGGGGCAACGGGGTGCGGGCGGCCATACGGGCCAAGGAATCGGGGAACGACATCACGCTTCAGCGGCGGGCGTACACCGACGGCTGTCCCGGCGGCGGTGGGTGGAAACGCTTGTAGGCCCAGTTGTACTGCTCCGGGCAGCGCCGCACCAGGTCCTCGACGATGCGGTTGACCGCCGCGGCGGCACGCGCGGGATCCGGGTCCCGCACCTCGGGCCCGGCCTCGATCTCGTGGTAGCGAAAGCCGCGCCCGCGCGGCAGGCGTTCGGCGAACAGGAAGACCACGTGGTCGTCGCGCCCGCGCAGCAGGCGCGGCAGCAGGGTCATGGTCAGGGCCTGGCGGCCAAAGAACGGCGCGTGCACGCCCGAGGTCCCTTTCGGGCTCTGGTCGGGGAGCACGCCGATGATCTCGCCGGCATCGCGTGCCTTCTGCAGGATGCGCAGACCGGAACGGTCGGCCGGCGCCAGTTTCGCCCCGGTGGCGGCGCGCGCCTCGCGCACCCAGCGGTCGATCTCGGGGGTCGGCAACGGGCTGTACAGCGTGGCCATGGGGCCGTGGGTGGCCGCCTGCAGGCCGGCGAATTCCCAGGAACCCAGATGCGGCGTGGCCAGGAACAGGGCCCGCCCGGGCTCGCGCTGCTGCAGCCGGGCGTAATGCGGTGGAGCCTCCGCCAGCGCCGCCAGGCGCTCGGGCGAGGCCCGCCACAGCCAGGGCGATTCGGTCAGCGACCGCGCCATGGCCTGCAGCGAACGCCGCGCAGTGCGCCGGTGCCAGGCCGGATCCATGTCCGGGAAACACAGCGCCAGATTGATGCGCGTGAGCCGCGCCGAACGCGTGGGCAGCAGCCAGACCAGCGTCCCCAGCAGCCCGCCCAGCGCGTGATTGACCCGCAGCGGCAGGCGCCCCAGCACCCGCAGGACCATGCCGATCAGGCGGTCGCGCAGCTGCCGCCGCTCAGCCATCGGCCGGCTCCCCGCGGGGCACCGGTTCCGCGGACCGCGGCCCGTTTGAAGCGGCGGGGGCCTCGTCCGGCCCCGGAATCCCGCCCTCGGTCATCAGCGGGCGCAGGGTGGTGCGCAGGTTGCGGAACAGTTCGCCGAACTCGCCCTCCTCGCGCGCCAGCAGCGCCTTCATGTGCTCGCGCCGGGTGGGCATGGAGAAGCAGGCCGGGCAGTTGTCGAGGATCACCGGCAATCCGGCCGCCTCGGCAAAGTCGCGGGTCTGGCGCTCGCGCACGTAGACCAGCGGTCGGATCACGCGCAGGTCGCCGGCGTCGATGCGGTAATGGGCCTTCATGGTGCGCAGCTGACCACCGTGGAAGGCACTCATCAGGAAGCTCTCGGCGAGGTCGTCCAGGTGCTGGCCCAGCGCCAGCACGTTGTAGCCGTGCTCGCGCGCGGTGCGATACATCAGGCCGCGTTTCATGCGCGAGCAGAAGGAACAGAACGAGTCGTTATCCATGTGCTCGCCGGCCAGCTCGGCGATCGGCTCGGAGACGAAGTGATACGGGATCCCGTAGCCGCCGAGGTAGTCCTGCAGGCGCTCCGGGTCGAAGCCGTCGATCTCCGGGTCGATGGTCACCGCACCCACCTCGAAATGCACCGGCGCGCGACGCGCCAGCTCGTGCAGCAGCCACAGCAGGGTCAGTGAGTCCTTGCCACCGGACAGACCGACCAGCACGCGGTCGCCGTCACGGATCATGTCGAACTCGCGGATCGCCTGACCCGCCAGCCGGCGGATGGAACGAGGAACGGACGGGGTTTCCATGCCCGCAACATAGGGACGGGGCGCGGCCCGCGCAAGCCCCGACGCCGGCCGCGAGGGGATGCACCGGGGCGGTGCGGCTGCCCTTGAGCGCGCGGGCGTCTGCACCAGCCCGGTTCACCCGCGCGATCGGGGTCCGGCACCCGGGCGCCCCGGACGGGAAAGACGGGCCGAATCACCGTGGCACCCGGCTTGCATGAGTCCCGGGACGGACACCGCGCGGAACTTCGACATGTACGACCGCAAGACCCTGACCCTCGCCGGCGAGCTCAAGCGCGCCCTGCGCAGCGAGTTCCCGGCGGTGGGTCGTCTCTCGTTCGCCGACCCGGATTTCATGGAGGTGCTGCTGGACTATGCCGGCCGCAGCCGATCGAGCATGGTGCAGGCGGCGGCGATGACCCTGCGGGGGCATCTGAGCGCCCCGGCGGCATCCCGATCCGAGGCCGATGCGGACGCCGACAACGCGCGGGAAGAAGGTTCGGCCGCGGAGCCGGGGGAGACACCGGACACCCCGGGTACAACCGATGCCGCCGAACCCGCGAAGAAGAAGGGTCGCCGGGTCTATCGCGGGAAGGTGATCGACGACGACTGACAGCCGCGCCGTTTTTGGCCAGACTTGGGGCTCGTGTAACTCGAGGCCTGCCATGGACGCGCTCTACCCCCCGACCGAACCCCATACCACCGGCACCCTGGAGGTTGGCGACGGCCACCGCCTGTACTACGAGGAATGCGGCAACCCGGAAGGCATCCCTGCGGTGTTCCTGCACGGCGGCCCCGGGTCCGGCTGCGAGCCCTGGCATCGACGGTTCTTTGATCCGGCACGCTATCGCATCGTGCTGTTCGACCAGCGCGGCTGCGGCCGCTCCACCCCGCACGCCAGCCTGGAGGCGAACACCACCTGGCACGCGGTGGCCGACATCGAAAGGCTGCGGGAGGAACTGGGGATCGAGCGCTGGGTGGTGTTCGGCGGGTCCTGGGGCTCCACCCTGGGGCTGGCCTATGCGCAGACGCACCCCGGCCGGGTGCTGGGCCTGGTGCTGCGCGGGATCTTCCTGTGCCGGCCGCGCGACATCCAGTGGTTCTACCAGGCGGGGGCCGACCGCCTGTTCCCCGAGGCCTGGGCGGCCTATCGCGACCACATCCCTGCGGAGGAACGCGACGACCTGGTGGCGGCCTATCATCGGCGCCTGACCGACCCGGACCCGGCGGTGCGCGAGGCGGCCGCGCAGGCGTGGTCGGCCTGGGAGGGACATGCCTCCTGCCTGATCCCCAACGACGACGTGATCGACCACTTCGAGGACCCGGAGGTGGCCCTGAGCCTGGCGCGCATCGAGTGCCACTACTTCAGCCACGACACCTTCCTGGAACCGGACCAGCTGCTGCGCGATGCCGGGCGCCTGCGCGACATCCCGGGCTTCATCGTGCACGGGCGCTACGACGTGGTGTGCCCGGTGGAGCAGGCGGTGGCGCTCGCCGAGGTCTGGCCCGAGGCGGATCTGCAGATCGTCCCGGATGCCGGGCATTCGGCCGCCGAGCCGGGGATCGCGCGGGCGCTGGTCGCCGCCACCGATCGCCTGACCCACCTGGCGGGCGGGCTGGAGCCGGGCAGTGGCAGGGCGCGGACATGATCAGCCTGATCCAGCGGGTCAGCCGGGCGCGGGTGGAGGTCGCCGGGGAGATCACCGGCGAGATTGGCACCGGGCTGCTGGCGCTGGTGGGGGTGGAACCGGACGACGACGAATCGGCAGTCGAGCGCATGCTCGACCGCCTGCTGGGCTATCGCGTGTTCCCGGACGAGGAGGGGCGCATGAACCGCTCGCTGGGGGAGACCGGCGGCGGGCTGCTGCTGGTGCCGCAGTTCACCCTGGCGGCGGATACCGGCAAGGGCATGCGCCCCAGCTTCACCACGGCCGCTCCCCCGGAGCGTGGCGAGGCCCTGTTCCACCACCTGCTGCAGCGGGCGCAGCAGCGCCACGAACCGGTCGCGACCGGGCGCTTCGGCGCCGACATGCAGGTGAGCCTGACCAACGACGGCCCGGTCACGTTCTGGCTGCAGGCCCGGCCCCGGGGCTGAACCGCGTTCGGACTCAGACGTCCAGCACCAGACGCGCCGGGTCCTCGATGGCCTCCTTGATCGCCACCAGGAACTGCACGGCGTCGGCGCCGTCGACCAGGCGGTGGTCGTAGGACAGCGCGACGTACATCATCGGCCGGATCACCACCTCGCCGTCCACCGCCACCGGGCGTTCCTTGATCGCGTGCATGCCGAGGATGGCGCTCTGCGGCGGATTGACGATGGGCGTGGAGAACAGCGAACCGAACACCCCGCCGTTGGTGATGGTGAAGGTGCCGCCGCGCAGCTCGTCGATATCCAGCTTGCCGCTGCCGGCACGCTCGGCGAAGTCGCGGATGCGGCGTTCGATGTCGGCAATGGAGGCGTTGCCGGTATCGCGCAGCACCGGAACCACCAGTCCGCGCGGGGACGACACCGCGATGCCGATGTCGGTGTAGTGGTGGTAGACGATCTCCTCCCCGTCCAGCGCGGCGTTGATCACCGGGAAACGCTGCAGGGCTCGGGTGGCCGCAGCCACGAACAGCCCCATGAAGCCGAGCTTGATGCCGTGGGTCTGCTCGAAGGCATCCTTGTAGCGCCCGCGCAGGGCCATGGCCTGCGACATGTCGATCTCGTTGAAGGTGGTCAGCATCGCAGTGGACTGCTTCGCCTCCAGCAGGCGTTCGGCGATGCGCGCCCGCAGGCGGCTCATAGGTACCCGCTCGGTGCCGCGCTCGCCGGCCGCACGCGGCGCCTCGCCCTCCGGCTCCGCTCCGGCCGGCTCGCGCGTGGCAACGCGTCCGGAGCCACTGGCCGCCGGACGCCGGGATTCACCCCCGCCGTCACCCCGGGCCTCGGCCCCGGAGCCGCCCGCCGCCTGGCGTGCGCGCTCGACATCCTCGCGCTGGATACGGCCATCGGGCCCGGTGCCGCGCACCTGATCCTCGCGCAGGCCGGCCTCCTGCAGCAGGCGGCGTACCGCCGGGCTCGGCGGGGGCGGCGAGCCGGCATCCGCGGCCGGTTCGGACTCGGGGCCTTCGTCCGCTTCGTCGGCCTCGGCCGAGGCGGGGTCGGGTTCGGGCTCGACGTGCTCCCCGGCCGCCGGGGCCTCCTCGGCGGCCTGTGCCGGGGCCGGGCCCAGATGGCCGAGCACGTCATCGGCGTGCACGGTGTCGCCTTCGGCCACGGCCAGGTCGACCAGGGTTCCGTCGGCGGGGGCGTTGACCTCCAGCACGACCTTGTCGGTCTCCAGCTCGGCGATCAGTTCGTCGCGGCGTACGGCATCGCCCGGCTTCCGGTGCAGGGCGATCACCGTGGCGTCGGCCACGGATTCGGGGAGTTGCGGAACCTGGATCGGGGTCTGCTCGGCGGACATCGGGCTTCCTTTTCGGCGGTTTTGCGGGACGGACTCAGGGTGTCGGGTGCGGCAGGTCACGACTGCCCAGCGGGCCGAAGGCGCGCTCCAGCAGTTCCTCGTGCTGCGACCGGTGGACCTCGGGATAGCCCACCGCCGGGGCCGCCGCCGGCGGGCGCGCAACCGCGTGCAGGGCATGACCGCGCTCGGCCAGCAGCGGGGCCAGGCGCGGATACACGAAGCCGAGATAGCCCTGGTTTTCCGGCTCGTCCTGGATCCAGACGAATTCCTCGGCCTGCGGATAACGCTCCAGTACCTCGCGCATGCGGTCGCAGGGGAACGGGTAACACTGCTCCAGGCGCACTACGGCGACATCCTCGCGTTCGTCGGTCTGGCGGGTGGAGACCAGATCGTAGTGGATCCGGCCGCTGGTCAGCAGGACCCGACGGACCTGCTGCGGATCGGTCACCTCCGGATCGTCCAGCACGGTCTCGAACCGTCCTTCGGCGAGGTCCTCCAGCGAGGAAACGGCCTGACGGTGCCGCAGCAGGCTCTTGGGGGTCATGACCACCAGCGGCTTGCGGTAGGGACGCACCATCTGCCGGCGCAGCAGATGGAAGATCTGCGCCGGCGTGGTCGGCACGCATACCTGCATGTTCTCCTGCGCCGCCAGCTGCAGGAAGCGCTCGGGGCGCGCGGAGGAATGCTCCGGTCCCTGGCCCTCGTAGCCGTGCGGAAGGAACAGGGTCAGGCCACACAGCCGCCCCCATTTCTGCTCACCGGAGGAGATGAACTGGTCGATCACCACCTGGGCGCCGTTGACGAAGTCTCCGAACTGCGCCTCCCAGATCACCAGCGCCTCGGGGGCCGCGGTGGCGTAACCGTATTCGAACGCGAGCACGGCCTCCTCGGACAGCAGCGAGTCGATGACCAGGAAGCGCGGATGGTCCGGATCCAGTCGGCGCAGCGGGACGTAGGTGTCGCCGGTGTTGCGTTCGTGCAGCACGCTGTGACGATGGAAGAAGGTCCCGCGCCCGGAGTCCTGTCCGGACAGGCGCACGCGATAGCCGTCCTGGATCAGGCTGCCGTAGGCCAGGGTCTCCGCAGCACCCCAGTCCAGCGACTGTTCACCGCGCGCCATCTGGCGCCTCGCCTCGAGGATCTTGTGCACCCGCGGGTGGGGCTCGAAGCCCTCCGGCGGGGTCGACAGGTGTTCCAGCGCGGTCGCCAGACGCTCGCGGTCGACGCCGGTATCGACCGGCTGATCCCAGGGCTGATGCAGGTACGGACCCCAGTTGGTGCCGCCGGCGCGGGTCTCGCGGGTGCGATCGCGCAGCAGCGAGTCGGCCACCGCCTCGCCGGCATCCAGCCGGTCGCGGTAGGCGTCGAGGATCTGCTCCTGCTGCTGCGCGTCGGTCAGGCCTTCCTCGATCAGCTGACGGGCATAGCGCTCGCGGGTAGTCGGCAGGTCGCGGATGCGGTGGTACATGCGCGGCTGGGTCGCGGCGGGTTCGTCGGCCTCGTTGTGCCCCTGACGGCGATAGCAGACCAGGTCGATGACCACGTCCTTGCCGAACCGCATGCGGTAATCCAGCGCGATCTGGGTCACGAACACCACCGCCTCGGGGTCGTCGCCGTTCACGTGCAGGATGGGCGCATTCACCATCTTGGCGACATCGGTCGCGTAATGCGTCGAACGTGCATCCTTCAGCGTGCTGGTAGTGAACCCGATCTGATTGTTCACGACCACGTGCACGGTGCCCTTGGTGGAGAACCCGCGGGTCTGCGACATGTTGAGGGTTTCCATCACCACGCCCTGGCCGGCGAAGGCCGCATCGCCGTGGATCACCACCGGCATCACCCGGTTGCCCTGCCGGTCGCCCAGGCGCACCTGGCGCGCGCGCACCGAACCCTCGACCACCGGCGTCACGATCTCCAGATGCGACGGGTTGAAGGCCAGCGCCAGATGCACCGGTCCACCGGGGGTCTCCACATCGGACGAGAACCCCATGTGGTACTTGACGTCACCGGTGCCCCGATCATCGCGCGGGCGCCCTTCGAACTCGTCGGCGAGCTCGCCCGGCGATTTGCCCAGCAGGTTCACCAGCACGTTGAGACGGCCACGATGCGCCATGCCCAGCACGAGCTCGGTCAGGCCGCGTGCGCCACCGCGCTGGACCAGGGCATTGAGCAGCGGGATCAGGCTCTCCGCGCCCTCCAGCGAGAAGCGCTTCTGGCCCACGTAGCGCTTGTGCAGGTAGCGCTCCAGGCCCTCGGCGGCAGTGAGGCGCTCGAGGATCGCCAGGCGGGTATCGTCGCCGAAACCGAAGCGCCCGTGCGCCGACTCCAGGCGCTCCTGCAGCCAGCGCTTCTCGTCGGTGGCCGTGATGTGCATGTATTCCGCGCCGATGCTGGCGCAGTAGGTCTCGCGCAGGACCTGTTCGATGGTGTCCAGCGGTGCCGGACCGTCAAGGAACAGCGAGCCGGGGTCGAAGCTCATGTCCGGGCTCACGCCTTCCAGCCCGTGGTATTCGCGGCTCAGCTCGCGCGGTGCCACCGGGGCCTCGCGCTCCAGCGGGTCCAGACGCGCGCCGAAATGCCCGAGGTAACGATAGGCGTTGATGAACTGCAGCACGCGGATCTGCAGGCGCTCGTGCTCCAGGTCGGGGCGATCGGTATGCCGGCGGCGCTCCTCGCCCCGCGCCGGCGCACGCGCCTGCGGTGCCGCATCCTCCAGGGCCCGGAAATAGTCGGCCCAGGCCGCCGGGACCGAAGACGGATCCTCGCGGAAACGCTCCAGCAGCGTCTCGGCAAACGCCAGATTGTCCGGGTGGGGGTCCTGTCCGGAAACCGGTTGATCCAGCCGATGGCGGGATGACATGTCGTTCATGGTGGTCCTGTGACGTCGGGCGTGCGCGCGAAGTTCTGCAGACCTCGACTGTACCGCGTTTGCTACCATGCGCGCATGGACGTTTCTCCCCTTCTTGAAGGCCTCAATCCGGCGCAGCGCGAGGCCGTGGCCGCGCCGTCGCAACCCGTTCTGGTGCTGGCCGGTGCCGGCTCCGGCAAGACCCGCGTGCTGGTCCACCGCATCGCGTGGCTGATCGGCGTGGAGAACATCGCCCCGCACGGACTGCTGGCGGTGACCTTCACGAACAAGGCCGCCAGCGAGATGCGCGGGCGCATCGAGGAACTGCTGGACTATCCGGCCAGCGGGCTGTGGGTGGGGACCTTCCACGGTCTGGCCCACCGCCTGCTGCGTCAGCACTGGCAGGAGGCCGGACTGCCGCAGAGCTTCCAGATCCTGGATTCCGACGACCAGCTGCGCATGGTCAAGCGCGTGCTGCGCGGGCTGGAGCTGGAGGAGTCCCACTGGCCGCCGAAGCAGGCGCAGGGCTACATCAACGCGCGCAAGGACGAGGGCTCGCGCCCGGAACACCTTCCGGACACCGGCGACCCGATCGCGCGGCAGTGGGTGCGCATCTACACCGCGTATCAGCAGGCCTGCGAGCGCGCCGGGGTGGTGGACTTCGCCGAGCTGCTGCTGCGCTCGCTGGAACTGCTGCGCGACAATCCGGGGCTGCTGGAACACTACCGCACGCGCTTTCGCCACGTGCTGGTGGACGAGTTCCAGGACACCAACGACATCCAGTACGCCTGGCTGCGGCTGATCGCCGGCGCCATCCCGGTGTTCGCGGTGGGCGACGACGACCAGTCGATCTACGGCTGGCGCGGGGCGAAGATCGAGAACATCCAGCACTTCCAGAAGGACTACCCCGGCACCCGGGTCGTGCGGCTGGAACAGAACTACCGCTCCACCGCCAGCATCCTCAACGCCGCCAACGCGCTGATCCGCCACAACAGCGGCCGTCTGGGCAAGGAGCTGTGGACCGAGGACCTCGAGGGCGCGCCGGTGCGGCTGTACACCGCGCTGAACGAGCAGGAGGAGGCGCGCTTCATCGCCGAGACCATCGCCCGGCACATCGAGGACGGCGGCCAGCACCGCGAATGTGCGGTCCTGTACCGTTCCAACGCGCAGTCGCGCGTGCTGGAAGAGACCTTCATCGCACGGCGCCTGCCGTACCGGGTGTACGGCGGGCTGCGCTTCTTCGAGCGCCAGGAGATCCGCGACGCGCTGGCCTACCTGCGCCTGGCCGGCAACAGCGACGATGACCCGGCCTTCCTGCGCGCGGTCAACCAGCCGCCGCGCGGGATCGGCGAAAAGACCCTCGACGACCTGCGCGCGGTGGCCGCGGAACAGGACATCTCGTTGCTGCGCGCGGCGCAGCGGGCGGTGCAGGCGAACGCGCTGTCCGGACGCGCGCGCAACGCGGTGGCGGGATTCCTGCAGCTGATCGAACAGATCCGCGACGCCCTGTCCGGGCGCCCGCTGGGGGAACAGGTGGAACAGGCCATCGCCCTGTCCGGGCTGCGCGAGCACTACGCGAAGGAGAAGGGCGAACGCGGCGAGGCACGCTTGGAGAACCTCGACGAGCTGGTGGGTGCGGCGCGGGCCTTCGACATGGAGGAGATCCGCGAGGAGGAAACCACCGGTGACCGCCTGACCGACTTCCTGTCACACGCCGCGCTGGAGTCGGGCGAGGGGTCGGCGGACCCCGACGAGGACGCGATCCAGATGATGACCCTGCACTCGGCCAAGGGCCTGGAGTTCCCGCTGGTGTTCCTGACCGGGCTGGAGGACGGGCTGTTCCCCAACGCCCGCTCGGTAGACGAGCCCGGCCGCCTGGAGGAAGAGCGCCGTCTGGCCTACGTGGGCATGACCCGGGCGGAGCGCCAGCTGTACCTGACCCACGCCGAGACCCGCCGGCTGTACGGCCGCGAGGCCTCCAACCCGGCCTCGCGCTTTCTCAACGAGATCCCGGAAGACATGCTCGAGGTGCTGCGCCCGCAGTCCTCGCCCTACGCCGCCGGGCGCTTCGCCGCCGCGCGCCAGCGGACCAGCAGCATGGACGCGCAGGCGGAATCGGCCCGCGAGGAGGGCCTGGCGATCGGCACCCGGGTGCACCACGCGCGCTTCGGCGAGGGGCTGGTCACGGCCTTCGAGGGCTCGGGATCCTCGGCCCGGGTACAGGTCAACTTCGCCGACGCCGGCGCCAAGTGGCTGGTGGTCGGCTTCGCCAAGCTGGACGTGCTGGCCTGACCCGAACCCTTCGACCCGCTGTTCGACCCCGAAACCTCCGGTAAGGGCTCCCGCGGGTCTTGCCCCCCCAAGGTGGCGAGCATGCTCACCTGCTCGAAGGCGTCCTCGTCGATCCAGTCGACCCGCTCGTAGCCGACATCGACCAGCGCCTGGTGGAGCATGGTCAGCCACAGGTCCAGGTGGCGGGTGTCGAGGGTGAGGCGCACGCTGCCTCCGCCGCCGATGCCGAGCACCAGGCGCAGGGAGGCGTGCAGCACGAACCGCCCGTTGTCCAGGCCGATCCGGAAGGTGGCGCCGCCGCCGACGCCGGCGCGCACCTCGGGGTTGATCTCGGCGGTGGTGAGGGTCTTCCACTGCCCGGCCTCGCGGTGGGCACGGTCCTCGCGGTGGATGCGGGCCAGGGCCTGGTAGCGCGGCAGGCGCGCAAGCAGGCCTTCGGGTGGCTGCCACAGCAGGCGGCAGTGGTTGTGGGCGGCGAGACCGGTGCCGGCTGCGTCCATGCGACACTTCTCCCTAAAAACCGTATTTCGGCGGGAAGTAGGACAACGGCGGGTCGCGGTTCAGCCAGTCCTCGGCAAGTGCCTCGGCCTCGGCGATTTCTTCGTCGATGAGCAGATCGGGAAACTCTTCCAGGTACCATTTGGCGTTCTGGTGTCGAGTTTCTTCATAAACGGCGCGGAGTATCGCCCAGCCCTTGATCGGATCGTTGTCCTTCGGGCAATAAGTCAGATCTTCGGGAGCGAGATGGCAGCCACCGTAGGTAGTCCGATTCTCTACATGGCCATGTTCAGATCCATGCACGACCCACTTCCAGGAGCCTTCCACATCGTCCTGCCGCCACAGATTGCCGGCAAGGTTGTTCATGGCCGGTGCATAGCCCTGTTCGGCGGCCTTGCGGAACCAGGGTTCGGCGGCTTTGACGTCTTCGAGCGGTGGCGGCCATTCGTCGGAGCGCTCCTGAATCCGACTGGCCCACAGATCCTGTGCCTGGGGATGGCCGGCCTTGGCCGACTGGCGTAGCCAGTCTCGCCCCTCCTCAGCATCATCCAGTGCAACGTAGATCGAATACAGCGCAAGCATGGCCTCCGGATCGCCCTTCTCGGCTCTGGGCAGCTCTTGCTCAAGGGCCATATCGACCCAGGTGTCGTGGTCCTCGGGACAGAGGTCAGCGAGTTCGCAGATCATGCCCCAGTTCAGACGAAGCATGGCGTAGGGGTCGCCCCCCAGGGCGGCGCGGTGGTACCAGTCGATGGCCTCGCGGGACATGCCGCGGTCCATGAAGCGGTGGATTTCGCCCAGGTAGTACATGGACTCGACATCGCCGGCCTCGGCCGCCTTCTCCAGATGAGGAATGGCCACGCTGCGCCAGCGGATGCCGTACAGGCGCATGCCTTCTTCCCTGGCCTGCTGGGCGGTCTGGTCAAGGTCCGGCGTTGGGTCGGCATTAACAGGTGAGGCCACAGGATCACCTGCCAATGAAAGAACAAGGACCGCGAAAATAGTGATTTTTATATTACGTAAAGACATGTTTCCGTCCCATGAACACACCCCAAGACATACCTGTTGATTCTTGCTCCTCAGTCAATCGGCGACAGATGCCTGGATAACATCCGAACGGCATTGTCGTATTTCCTGCGCTCCTCGCGCCCACCCGCAGTTGGTGAAGGTGTTGGCATAAAGCTGTCCAGACGTCGTCGGTTCTCCTCATAGGCTTCGCGCTTCGCCTCGCTGGTGGGCCGTCCGTCGCGCCCCATGCGGATCACGGCCTTCTCGAACAGTTTCTGGGCCGGGTTGGGGTCGTCGGCGGAGAAGGTGCGCTTTGGTCCGTATACGCCGTCGCCCACGCCGGAGACGATCCATTGCAGGCAGTTGAGGATGGCCTGCTGGTGGAAGCGCCTTGACTCATCGGCGTTGTATTGCTGCCCCTCCACCTCGAACGCCCTCGGCTCGCTGGTCAGGGTGTCGAGCAGGGGGCCTAGGGCTTCCGGCGGGAGCTGGCGCACCCAGGCCCGCAATTGCCGGACGCGGCGGGTGTGGGCCTCCCGGGCCTCGGGGTCGTGGCGCAGTTCGGGCGGTTCTTCGGTGGCCAGTTCATGGGCGATGCGGCTGGCCATATCGCGGCGGCGGGTGAAGCGCTCGAACCACTGGCGGATGCTGTAGGTGGTGCGCAGCAGGAACAGGCTGGCATCGACCAGGGTGACGGCGGACAGGTAGGCGAGCATGCTCATCTGCTCGAAGGCGTCCTCGTCGATCCAGTCGACGCGCTCGTAGCCGACATCGACCAGGGCCTGGTGGAGCATGGCCAGCCACAGGTCCAGGTGGCGGGGGTCGAGAGTGAGGCGCACGCTGCCCCCGCCGCCGATGCCGAGCACCAGGCGCAGGGAGGCGTGCAGCACGAACCGCCCGTTGTCCAGACCGATCCGGAAGGCAGCGCCGCCGCCGACGCCGGCGCGCACCTCGGGGTTGATCTCGGCGGTGGTGAGGGTCTTCCACTGCCCGGCCTCGCGGTGGGCACGGTCCTCGCGGTGGATGCGGGCCAGGGCCTGGTAGCGCGGCAGGCGCGCAAGCAGGCCTTCGGGTGGCTGCCACAGCAGGCGGCAGTGGTTGTGGGCGGCAAGGCCAGTGCCGGCGAAGGCATCGAGGCGGGCGTCGACGCCGTTGCGCTCGACGGGTGCGAACCCGTTGACCGTCATGCGCCCGCTGGCGGTGTCGAGCCCGGCCGCGCCGCCCAGAGCGATGGAGACGGCGGCGTGGCCGTGAAGGACGGGCTCGATACGCAGACAGTAGCGGCCAATGGAGCGTGCGTCGGGGTCGTCGGCCGCGGCGCCGAAGGGGACTTTGACCGCTTCGGCCCGGGCAGGCTCGGGCAGATGGATGGCCTCCAGGGCGAGTTCGCCGCGGGCGAAGTCGAAGGCGTGCTGGCCCTGGATCTGCAGGCGAGCGGGGTCGTCGCCCTGTCCGCGGGTGAGGGTGGCCGTGATGCCCGGGTCGTCCAGCGCCAGGCTGGGGGTAACAGCGACTCTGCGCCCGCCGGCGTCGTCGCCCGTGCTGGCGGTGTCGGCGTGCCGAACCTGGACGCCGAGACGGGCGCCGCCCTCGTCGGTATCCGCATCCGCGCGGGCCATCGGCTCGGGCAGTCGCAGCCAGAGGGTGCCGTCGCCGAAGGCGGTGTCCTCGCGCCGGTCGGGCTCGGCGTGCTCGCCGGCCAGCAGGCGCAGCAACTGGGCCGGGCCGCTGGCGTCGAACAGGCGCATGGGGTGGTTGAGCGGGTCGGCGAACAGGATCCGGCGCAGGCGCTGGCCCCATTGCTCGCGGGCGCTGTCGTCGGCGAGGCGCTCGATCGCCAGGCCCTGGCGGTCCAGGTCCTCGAAGAAGCGCTCGGGCCGGAAAAGCCCGAGGGCGTCGTCGTGCCAGTCGGGGTTCCAGTCGATGCGTCGGCAGCCACGCCGGCGAAGCCAGCCGGCGAGCGCGGTGTCGGGCATCGACCGGGGTTCGGCGATGGCGCGGCTGTCGTGTTCGTTGGCGGCGTCGCGCTGGCGGGCGGAGTGCTCGCAGGTCTCACCCAGCTGATGCAGGCTCAGGTGGTCGAGGGTGCGCGGCCGCCCGGGGCTGCTGAACTCGCGCAGGGGGAAGTCGGCGCGTACCAGCCGGTGGATCGGGCGCGGGCGGTAGAGCTCGGCCTCGCGGATGTCGTCGGGCCCCAGGTCCCAGTGGAGAACGCGCCCGGGGTACATGCGCTTGAGACGCCGCAGGGCGAGGCGGTGAAGGCGATCCATGTCCTCGCGCAGCCGGTCGAAGCGGGCCTGTTCGTCGGTGAACAGGAACACGGGCAGCGGCGTGCCGCGGGCCGTACCCTGCTCCCACTCGCGCAGGCGGGTATCCACGTCTTCCTGCAGTTGTTCGAACGCCTGCAGGTACTCGAAGTAGCGGGCCAGATGGTCGACCCCGTCGGCAAAACCCGCGTCGGGATCCTCGGCCAGCGCGAACTCGGGGGTGGCGACGCCCAGACCGGCGAGTTCGACGATGCTGTCGATGTAGTCCCGGTAGTCCTGTTCCAGCTGCGGAATGGCGAACTCGATCACCTGGGCGATCTCGCATTGCGATGCGGCCTCCGGTACCGGATCCCGGTCGCAGAGCTCGACATGCCGGCGGTACTGATCGAGGATCCGGTGCAGAGGCCGGGTCGGCGGCAGACCCTGATCCCGTTCCAGGTGGGAGCGGACCGAGTGGAACGCGAGGTCCCGGTGCTCGTGATAGCGCTGCAGGGCCTCGCGGATGCGGGTTTCGCCATCACCATGGATGAGGCCACTGTCGACCACGTAGCCCGACTCTTCGGCCTTTTTCAGGCCGCGGTGGTAGAGCGCCTGAAGCTGTTCGAGGTGGTCGTTGCTCTCGCGGGTTTTCTCCTGCGCCTGCGCGTGCGTCGGTACGCTCGAGGGCATGGCGTCATCACCGGGCCAGTTTTGCGAGGTGCTCGCGCTGTTGAATGCCTGAAAGGGCTCGTCGTCCACGACCCGTCGCAGCAGGCTGTCGGGGTCTTCGTCTTGCAATGCGGCGAGCCGTTGCAGGGTGTCGGTGAACTGCCGGCGGTCGTCCTCGGCCAGGAAACTGACCGGGTGGGCCGGCAGGAAGCTGTCCAGCACCCCGGCCTCCTCGGACAGCCGCCGGTTGCGTGCCTCGCGATCATCCATGGCGGCGATGTCGGCGAGGTCGTCGGCCGCGCCGTGCATCGCGGCGGCCGCCGTGGCATTGAGCAGCCAGAATTCGCCGGATCCGGTCAGGTAGGCGATGTCCTCCCAGCTGGAGGTGTCACAGAGGGGGCGCGGGTCTTCGTGGAAGAGTTCGTCGTCCGCTCCACGCGGACACGGGGGCCAGACCTCGGTCGGGATGGAATGACTCATGTTCAAGCCTCCTTGCTTGCCGCAAAATCAAAATCCGGCAGTCGGCGCCGCCATTCCCGGGGCTGGTGGATGCCCGCTTCCTGAAGACGCCGAAGCTGTTCAAGCCGCTGCGGAGGGACATCCTCCAGCGCAATGCCGAGTTCGCGGCCGAGCCACCATGCCAACGGGGCATCGTCCAGCGCCTGGCACTGTTCGCCGTCCAGCACGGCCACACACTCCGCCTCGCGCGGTTCGTTCCCGGTCCAGCAGCGCCAGCCGCCCGTGGGCGTCGGCGTATACACCGCCCCGAGGATGTGCAGCCAGTGATCGAACTGCATGGATGGCGCCACGGCCAGCAACGCACTCCAGGCCTCCGGTCGCTGCAGCTGCACCAGCGACTGGCCTCCCCCGGCGTCGTCCAGCACGCTCAACCGCTGCAGAAGCTCGAGACAGGGCTCCATGGCGCCACCGGGTGGCAGCCACATCCAGCCAAGCGCCCGTTCCCGGCAAAGCGACTCGGCCTGTTCCAGGGCGGGGCTGTCCACGCCCAGCCAGCCCACCCACGGGCTGTGCGCCGCCAGGGCGTCAAGTGCCGTACCGGCGAACAGGGGGATGATGCTGTCGGCGCCGTCCAAAGCATAAAGGGCGCGAGCTTCTTCCGGAGCGCGGCGCTGGTCGATGATGATCCCGAACCGCCCTGCCTTGCCGTCTTCCCCGGGCCTTTCGACGGTGTGCCCGCGGTCTCCGACGCGTGTCAGCCATTGGTGCATGGGCAGTCTTCCCTGGCGCATTCACCGGACTCCTTGTCCTTGCCACACAACACCATGCGGGCCGCCGCGCTGTTTGCGTAGATTTCGGGGTCGGGCCCGGCACCCTGCACCGCTTCCGGAGGCGGCTCGGCCTGCACATGCCCCGGCAGTTCGGGCGCCTGCGCCTGCTGGGCGCTGCCGGATCCGGGGCTGCCGCCGGAGTTGAGGCGGACGTTCGGGCCGCTGAGGGTGACGCCGGAGGGGTCGACCTTGATGAAGCTGCCGCCGGCTTCGAGGGTGATCTCGGCGCCGGCGTCGAGGACGATCTTCGTGCCGGCGGCGTGGTGGATCTCCCGTCCGGCCTCGACGAGCTGGGCGGTGCCGAAGCGCTGGTGCAGGGTGCCGTCGACGGTGAGGTGCTGGTCGGCGGCGGTGTGTTCGCGGCGTTCGCCCTGGACGGTGAGGTGTTC
>NZ_KB906478.1:0-92228 GCF_000381405.1 Thioalkalivibrio sp. ALE20 | reverse complement strand
TGTACCGCACCCGGATGCCTGGACACTCCGTAAGCATGATCATGCCGCCACCGGCATAGTTTCAAGGTAGTCGGCACGGACCTGCGCCGGCGACCGGAACCCATGGCGCTCCAGCAGCCAACCTTGGTTATATTGCTCTTTCCAGCGCTGCAGGGCCTCGTTGAGCTCCGCCACGTTGCGGGCCCCATGGCACCAGAGCAGCTGCTCCTTGAGGGTGCGGAAGAACCTCTCGATGACGCCGTTGCCCTCCGGGGCGTAGACGAACGCCGGCGAGGACTCGAGGCCGAGGAAGCGCAACTCCTGCTGGAAGACATCGCTCAGGTATTGGCTGCCATGGTCGTGGCGCAGGGCCAAGCCGGCAGCGATACCCTGGTGAAATCCCCCGAAGATCCTTCGCACTGCCTGGCGCAGCGGCTCCAGCGCCTCGAAGCGGGTCCCAGGGCGGGCCGCGTGGATCCCCAGGCACTCGGCGTTGTAGTGGTCCACGACGGCGAAGACCGTCACCTGCCCGCACTCCGGCAGGAACGTCGCGGTGGCATCGGTCGCCCACATCCGGTTCGGCGCCTCCGTGATGATGGTGCCGTCGTGCACATCGGGGCCGAGGTTGCGCCGGGCCCGGTACGGGGCGAGCAGCCCGTGCTCGCGCATCACCCGCAGAACCCGCTTGCGGGAGGTGTAGATCCCTTGCAGCTGGCGCAGCCTGGCCCAGACCTTGCGGTGGCCCTCGCCGGTGAACTCGCTGCCCTCGATGACCGCCCGGATCTCCTGGTGCAGCTGCTCGTCGCTCAGCCTCGGCCGGGGACCCGGCCTCCGCTTGCGATGAGCCGGTGCAGCGCGCTGTGCGCCGCTGTGACGGCGGGCATAGAACGTCGAGCGGGGGATGCCCCATTCCTGACAGAGCCGGGCGACACCGAAGGGCCGGCGCTGAGAGACCGAGCACGCCCGGCTCATGAGCTCGATCTCCCCGGGGCCAAAGGGCGCCCCTCCTTGAGGCGACTGACCGCCTCGCGGGAGGCCTCCAGGTCCATGGTCAGCTCCCCGACCTTGGCCTGGAGCTCCCGGATCTGCTCATCGCGCGGATCGTGCGTGCTGCCGCCCTTGAGCCCGGCCTCGCCGGCGGCGAGGAAGTCCTCCCGCCACTGGCTGATCCGAGCCGCCGTGACCCCGTACTCCCGGCTCAGGGCCTCGAGGTCCTCCCCGCGCAGCAGGCGCAGGACCACCTCCGTCTTGCGCTTGGAGGAGAACCGGCCCTTATCCCGCTTGCCGTTGTTCTGGTTGCTCTTGGCCTTCTTGCTGCTCATCTGACACCTCCGTCTTGGTCCAGGTGGGGGCAGTCAAAGGCTCAGGGCGCCCTGACTATACCCCCGGGGGAGGTGTCCAGGCCAAACGGGGTGCGGAGGAGGCTCACAAGGGGGAATCGCCATGCAATGGCTCGCCAATCTCAAGCTGCGCACCAAACTGGGGCTCGCCTTTGGCGTGGTCCTGCTGCTGATGCTGGTAATGGCGGTCACCAGTCTTACCGGTGATCGCCATACCACGGCGCAGTATGAGGCCGCGATGGAACGCATGGAGGACGTGCAGTTCCAGATTCAGATGGAAAGCCAGCATGTCAAATGGGCGCTGGATCTGTCGCAGTCGTTGCTGACGGGCAGCGAGTTCACCGGCGAACTGGATCATACCCAGTGCAACTTCGGCCAGTGGTATTACGACTTCCAGGATTCCGAGGCCTACGAGATGGCCAGTCCGGAGTTTCAGAGGGTCTTCGACCGCCTGGAGCAGCCGCATTACAACCTGCATGCCAGCGCGCACGCGATCACCGATGCGGTCCGTGACGGCGATGACAGCGAGGCGGAGGCGACCTACAGCCGCCAGACCCTGGCCCATCTGGAGACCATGGAAGAAGGTCTGCAGGACATGCAGCGGGTCCTGACCGCCGAGAGCGAGGCGATGTCCGAGGCGGCCCGCAGTGCGCAGGTGCGCGCGGCGGGCATCATGATCGGCACCTCCGGGGTGGCCATTCTCGCCGGCGTGCTGATGGCGGTGCTGCTGGCCGGTTACCTGGTGCGTGCGATCGATGCCCTGCGGGCGCGGGCGGTGGAAATGGCGGACGGCGACCTGCGCGGCGATCCGCTGCCGGTCAAGGGGTGTGACGAGATCGGCGTGGCCACTGAGGCCTTCAATACCATGACGCAGGACATGCAGATGCTGGTCCGTCAGGTGGTGGACTCCGGCGAGCAGGTGGCCTCGGCGACCGATCAGCTGGCCGCGGTGGCCGAGCAGACCCGCAACGGCGTGGCCAGCCAGAAGGAGGAGACCGATCAGGTCGCCACGGCGATGAACGAGATGTCGGCGACGGTGGCCGAGGTGGCCAGCAATACGCAATCGGCGGCGGATGCGGCGGGGGCCGGCGATCAGGCGGCCACCGAGGCCAACGCGAGCACGCGCCAGACCGCCGATGCGGTGGATCGCCTGTCGTCCGAGATCCATTCCTCGGCGGATGCGGTGCGCGAGGTGGCCGAGAAGAGCGAAGAGATCGGCCAGATCCTGAACATGATCCAGGAGATCACCGAGCAGACCAACCTGCTGGCCCTGAACGCGGCGATCGAGGCGGCGCGGGCCGGCGAGGCCGGACGGGGCTTCGCGGTGGTGGCCGACGAGGTGCGCGTGCTGGCCGGTCGTACCCACGAATCCACCGAACGGATCGGGTCGATCATTACCGGCCTGCAGAAGGGCGTGAAGAACGCAGTGGGCGCGATGGAGACCAACGAGAACAGTGCCCGCAGCGTGGTCGAGGAAGTCCACGGTGTGCGCGATCGCCTGGAGCAGCTGAGCCAGTCCATCCGCACGATTGACGAGATGACCACCCAGATCGCCAGCGCGGCCGAGGAGCAGAGCACCGTCTCCGAGGAGATCAACCGCAACGTGCAGAACATCAGCACCGTGGCGGACGAGAGCTTCAGCGCCTCCAGCCAGGTGGCCACGGCCAGCGAGCAGCTTTCGCGACTGGCGTCCGAATTGCGCCAGCGCGTGGAGCGTTTTCGGGTGTAGGATAAGACGGGTCGAACGGTGGAAGGCCGGAGGCCCGCATGCCCACAGCAGGGAACGCCAGGGAACGGATCCGGAGAAGGCCCGCGGCCACATGGGTGGTCGCGGGCTTTTTTGTGCTTGCGGGATGCGGCGTCGATGCGCCGCAGGACGAGCGGACCGTGCTGCATGTCGGGCTGTACGAGAACGAGCCCAAGATCTACACCGATGCCGAGGGGCAGCCGGCCGGGCTGTTCCCTGTGCTGCTGGAGGCCCTGGCCGGGCGCGAGGGGTGGCGCGTGGAGTACCGGGGCTGCCAGTGGGCCGAATGCCTGGCGCAGCTGGAGCAGGGCGAACTGGATCTGATGCCGGATGTGGCCCTGACCGGGGAGCGCGAGCAGCGGTTTCGTTTCCACGAGGTGCCGGTGGCGCAGTCGTGGAGCCAGGTGTACGCCCCGCGCGAGGCTTCGGTGCGCTCGCTGGAGGATCTGGTGGAGCGGCGGGTGGCGGTGCTCGAGGACTCGGTGCACGAGGACTGGCTGTCGTCGGCGGCAGAGGGGGCACGTCTGGTGCGGCGCGAATCCCTGGACGGGGTGCTGGCAGCGGTGGGCGAGGGGGCCGCGGATCTTGCAGTGAGCAACAATTTCCACGGCGGACGGCACGCGGCCCGGCATGGTCTGTTCGAAACGCCGCTGTCCTTCGACCACACCGGGCTTTATTTCGCCGCCTCGCCCACGCTGGATCCGGCCGTCCTGGAGGCCGTGGACGGCCATCTGGCGACCTGGAAGGGTACGCCCGATTCGCCCTATCACCGTGCCATGGCGGAAACGCTCAGCCCCGAGGTGCGGGGTGTGTTGCCGGCCTGGGCCCTGCCGATGCTGGGTGTCTTCGCGGGCGTGGCGGTGGCCCTCGGGGGGCTGGTGCTGACCCTGCGCTGGCAGGTGCAGCGGCGCACGCGCGAGCTGGAGCGCGCAAGCCGGCGTTTCCGGCACCTGCTGGACAGCTCCCCGGTGGTCATCTATTCGCTGCCTCCCGACACGCGCGACCTGACCTGGGTCAGCGGCAATCTTGCGTCGCTGTTCGGGTATTCGCCGGAAGAGGCCCTGCAGCCCGACTGGTGGCGCGAGCATGTCCACGCGGAGGACCGCACGCTGGCCCGGCGGGCGCGCGAACAGGCGCGGGAACAGGGGCATGCAGTGGTCGAGTACCGGTTGTTCGATGCGCAGGGGCGGGTGCGACGCGTGCGTGATGAAATGCAGCGGGTCCCTGTGCACAACGGGCGCGGGGAGGCACGCGAGGAGATCATCGGCAGCTGGACCGATCTGACCCAGACCTTCGAGCAGCGCGAGCAGCTGCGGCTGCTGAGCCATTACGACAGCCGGACCGGTCTGCCCAACCGGGCCCTGCTGCATGACCGTATCGGGCACAGCATCGAACTGGCGATGGGCCTGGACGGTGCGACCCGGTTGCTGGTGCTGCTGGATCTGGACCGGTTCAAGGGACTGAACGAGACCCTTGGCACGGCGCTGGGGGACCAGCTGCTGCTCGGCGTGGCGCAGCGGCTGTCGCAGTATGTGGCGGCGCAGGATACGGTGGCGCGCTCCGGGCCCGACGAATTCGGTCTGTTGCTGGAAGCCCCGGCCGCGGGCGCGGCGCGGGAAGAATGGCTGAATGGTCTGCTGGCCGAGCTGCGCCGGCCCTTCGAGCTGGCCGGGCGTGCGCTGCGGATCACGGTCAGCGCGGGCTGCGCCGAATTTCCCCGCGACGGCGCGACCACCGAGGAGCTGTTCACGGCCGCAGAACTGGCGCTGGACGAGGCGCGGCGTGGCGGCGGGGATCGCTGGGAGGTCTATGTCACCGGGCTGGGCGAGCGGACTTCGCGACGCACGCTGCTGGAGCACGACCTGCGCGAGGCCCTGGTGCGCGAGGAGTTCGAACTTTTCCTGCAGCCGCAATACGGTCTGGATCCGTTCGTCCTGACCGGGGTCGAGGCCCTGGTGCGCTGGGAACATCCGGAGCGGGGAAGGCTATCGCCCGGCGAATTCATCCCTCTGGCCGAAGAGACCGGGCTGATCGGAGCGATCGACCGCTGGGTACTGGACCGGGCCTGTGCGCATCTGGCCACGCGCGATGCCGAGGGAAGCCACGTGCCGCGCATGGCCGTCAACCTGTCGGTGATGGAGCTGGAGGGCGGCGAGCTGACGCCGGTGGTGCGCGAGGCGCTGGAGCGTCATGGCCTGCAGCCCCATCGGCTGGAGCTGGAGGTCACCGAGACCATGCTGATGACCAGTCTGGAGGCCGCGATGGCCGAGCTGGGCCGGCTCAAGGCCCTGGGCGTGGCGCTGGCGATGGACGATTTCGGCACCGGCTATTCCAACCTGGCGCTGCTCCACCGCATGCCGCTGGACCGGCTCAAGCTGGATCAGTCGCTGGTGCGGGAAATCGGCCGTTCCGGTTCCAGCGAGGACATCATCCGCGCCATCATCGCACTGGCGCGGACCCTGGATCTGGAGGTGCTGGCCGAGGGCATCGAGACCGAGGCGCAGCGCGATTTCCTGCTGCGGGTCGGGTGCCGCGAGGGGCAGGGGTATCTGTGGTCCCCTCCGGTGCCGGCCGAGCAGTGCCCCTGCCGTGACTGAACCAGCCCGCGCTGGCTTGTAATGGGGCCGGGAAGGCCGTATGGTGGCGGATTACCGAACGCCCCGCCCGTCAGCGTCCGTTCACTTGATCGTTTCGATCCCCCCGATGTCGTCTTCCCCGATGGGTGCCCCTTGGCCGAGCGTTGAGCGGCGGGTTGCGCTGGAGCACTCATGTCTGACCAACCGACTTTTGCCGGCCTGAATCTGGCCGAACCCCTGCTGCGCGCGCTTTCCGCCGCCGGCTACACCCATCCCACGCCGATCCAGGCCGGGGCGATCCCTGAAGTGCTGGCCGGTCGTGACCTGCTGGCCGCGGCCCAGACCGGAACCGGCAAGACCGCCGGCTTCACCCTGCCGATCCTGCAGAAGCTCGCGGAAAATCCGCCGGCGCGCGCCGGCAACGGCCGTCCGCGCGCCCTGGTGCTGACCCCGACGCGGGAGCTGGCTTCCCAGGTTCACGATTCGGTGAAGACCTACGGCCAGCATCTGGAGCAACGCTCCATGACCATCTTCGGCGGGGTGGGCATGAATCCGCAGATCCGCGCGCTGCGCAGCCGCATGGACGTGGTGGTGGCCACGCCCGGGCGCCTGCTGGATCACGCGAATCAGAAGACGATCGACCTGTCCGGGGTGGAGATCCTGGTGCTGGACGAGGCGGATCGCATGCTCGACATGGGCTTCATCCGCGACATCCGCAAGCTGATCGCGATGCTGCCGAAGAAGCGCCAGAACCTGATGTTCTCGGCCACCTTCTCCAATGACATCCGCAAGCTGGCCGATGGCCTGCTGACCGACCCGGCCTGCGTGGAAGTCGCGGCGCGCAACACCGCCTCGGAGAGCGTGGAGCAGAAGGTCCACCTGGTGGAAAGCCATCAGAAGCGGGATCTGCTGAGCCATCTGATCCGCAGCAACGACTGGGAACAGGTGCTGGTGTTCACGCGGACCAAACACGGGGCCGATCGCCTTGCGGACAAGTTGACCAAGGACGGGGTGCAGTCCGCCGCGATCCACGGCAACAAGAGCCAGAACGCCCGCACCCGGGCACTGGAGCAGTTCAAGTCCGGCCGTGTGCCGGTTCTGGTCGCCACGGATATCGCCGCGCGCGGGCTGGATATCGACCAGCTGCCGCAGGTCGTCAATTTCGAGCTGCCGAACGTGCCCGAGGACTATGTGCATCGCATCGGCCGCACCGGCCGCGCGGGGTGTGAAGGCTCGGCGCTGTCGCTGGTTGGCGGCGACGAGCTGAAGCTGCTGGCCGGGATCGAGAAGCTGATTCAGCGTCCGATCGAGCGGATGGAGACCGACGGCTACGCGGCGCCGCAGCCGGTGGCGGATGACCGCCCCCGCCGCGGCCGTGGCAAGGGCAGTGGTGCTCCCCGTGGCAAGGGCAACGGAAATGGCGCCGGCAACCGTTCCGGACGCGGCGGCGGTGGTCCGCGTCAGGGGCAGGGCCGCGGCACCGAAGGCCGGGGCCGCGGTCAGGCCGCCTCCGGGCGCCGCTGACACGGCTTCCCCGGTGTCGCGGCGCGGCACCGGGGAATGCGGGGCGAGCGTCTTCCGTCCGCTCCCGAAGAAATGTGAAGCAGTACACGAAACGCACCTCCCGGGGTGCGTTTTTTCGTGGGGCTCAAGGCGGCTGGAGATTAGCCGTCAAAGGGATCAGGAACCGGAGGATGACGATGAAGATACAGGGTCTGCGCCTCAAACTGATCCTGCTGGTGATCGCGGTCAGCACCATCCCGCTGTCCATCATGGGCGGGGTGACCTTCCACAGCATGAAGGGCCAGCTGAACGCGAGCCTGGAACAGACGCTGATCAACGTCGGCGAGCAGGTGCAGGCCGCGGTCGACCGGCGCGTGGTGGAACACGGTCAGGCCCTGCGCAGCGTGGCCCGGGCCGATCTCGCCGATCCGCGGGATGCCGAAACGGCGCTGGAAGGGTTGCGTGCCGAGTACGAAGGGTTCCGCTGGGCCGGCCTGCTGGACGACGCCGGGGCAGTCCTGGCGGAGTCGGGGCGCATGGCCGAACGCGCCGGGGCGGGCCCGGGCGCCACCCGTGACGGCAAGGTGCGCGCGGCGCAGGCCGGTGACCGCCTGCTGGATGTCGACGTCGGGGCGGATTCCGCCGACGGGCGCTTCATCACCTACCTGGAACCCCTGGATGACGGCCGGGTCCTGGCGGCACAACTGCCGATGGACGCCGTCAAGGCGGTGTCCGACCGCGTGGCGATCGGAGAGACCGGTCGCGCCACGCTGTTCAACGGCGACGGACGGCTGATCGGGCACCGGAACATGGACCGGTTCGGGTACGACATGAGCGGCTACCGCATCATGGAAGCCCCGGTCCGACATCGCGAGGGCGATCCGGGCGGTGAGTTCCTGAGTGGCGACGGCGACCGCAAGTGGGGCCTGACCGTGATGTTGCCGCAGATGGCCGAGGAATACGACGTCCACTGGGGCCTGATCGTGGATCAGACACTGTCGGAGCTGTACGCGCCGGTGAACATGCTCTGGTGGCTTCTGTGGGCGCTGTGGATCGTGGCGTTCCTCGTCGCGCTTGTGATCGGCTGGATCTATGCCGGTGTTCTGACCCGGCCGCTGGAGCGTCTGGCTACTGGCCTGGAAGCGGTAGGCAGCGGTTCGGCGGATCTGGGGTATCGCGTGGATATCGCCACGCGCGACGAGATCGGCCGCACCGGCCGTGCGTTCAACCAGGTGATGGAACGGCTGTCGGGACTGATAGGCCAGGTCGCGGACGCGGCCGACGGCATCGCCGCCTCGGCGCGTCAGCTGGAAGGGCGCAGTGCGGAACTGAGCCGGGCGACCGGCGAGCAGCGCAGTGACGTGGAGCAGGTGGTGACGGCGATGAACGAGATGTCGGCCACCGTGCAGGAGGTTGCGAACAATACCCAGAGCACCGCGGAGCAGGCCGATCAGGCGACTCAGGCGGTGCATGGGGGGCGCGACGTGGTGTCCGCCACGCAGGAGACCATCAATGCCCTGGCCGGGGAGATCAACCGCTCGCGCGACGTGATCGACGAGCTCAAGGGCGACAGCGACAACATCGGTACGATCCTGCAGGTGATCGAGGAGATCGCCGACAAGACCAACCTGCTGGCGCTGAACGCGGCCATCGAGGCGGCACGTGCCGGGGAGGCCGGACGCGGCTTTGCGGTGGTGGCGGACGAGGTCCGGCACCTGGCGCAGCGCACCAACGACTCCACCGGGGAGATCCGCGGGATCATCGAGCGGCTGCAGGGCGCGGCCGGCCGTGCGGTGGAGGCCATGGATGCCAGTCAGCAGCAGGCCGAATCCAGCGTTGGCAAGGCGGACGAGGCCCGCAGTTCACTGGACGCCATCGACCAGTCGGTCAGCACCATCGACGACATGACCCGGCAGGTGGCCAGCGCCACCGAGCAGCAGAGCCAGGTCGCCGAGGAGATCAACCGCAACGTGCACCATATCAACGATCTGGCGGCCCAGAGTGCCGACGGCGCGACCGATATGCAGCAGGCGGTGGAGGCCCTGGAGGGCCTCGCCCGACAGCTGCAGCAGGAGGTCGCCGGCTACCGCAAGTCCGGCGACTGAGGCGAACCCGGGCGCTTACTCGGCGCCCAGGGCCCGGGCGTTCTCCGGGCCCCAGCCCAGCCTCACGCGGCCGGCGTGTTCGATCACCGGACGGCGGATCAGGGTCGGTTTCTCCAGCATCAGGGCCAGTGCGCTGTCCTCGTCGAGGGCCTCGCGCTGTTCCTTCGGCAGCTGGCGCCAGGTCGCGCCGCGGCGGTTGATCAGGGCCTCCCAGCCCAGCTCCATGGCCCATTCCCGCAGGCGTTCGGGATCCAGGCCGTCCTTGCGGAAATCCACGAAGCGATATTCCACGCCGGCCGCCTCCAGCGCCCGGCGTGCCCGCCGCACGGTGTCGCAGTTGGCGATGCCGTGGAGGACGACCTCAGACATCGCGCAGCAGTTCGTTGATGCCGACCTTGGCCTTCGTCTGCTCGTCGACGCGCTTGACGATGACCGCGCAGTACAGCGAGTACTTGCCGTTCTCCGCCGGCAGGGTGCCGGGCACCACCACCGCGCCGGCGGGCACGCGGCCGCGGATGATCTCGTCGTTCTCGCGGTCGTAGATGCGGGTCGACTGGCCGAGGTAGACACCCATGGAGATCACCGCGCCTTCCTCGACGATCATGCCTTCGACCACTTCGGAACGTGCGCCGATGAAACAGTTGTCCTCGATGATGGTCGGGTTCGCCTGCAGCGGTTCCAGCACGCCGCCGATGCCGACGCCACCCGACAGGTGGACGTTCTTGCCGATCTGCGCGCAGGAGCCGACCGTGGCCCAGGTGTCCACCATGGTGCCTTCGTCCACGTAGGCGCCGATGTTGACGTAGGAAGGCATCAGCACCACGTTGGGGCCGATGTAGCTGCCGTGACGGGCGGTGGCCGGCGGCACTACGCGTACGCCGCCTTCACGGAAGTCGCGGCTGGAGGTGTCGGCGTACTTGGAGGCGACCTTGTCGTAGTAGTTGGTGAAGCCGCCCTTGATGAACTCGTTCTCCGAGATACGGAAGGACAGCAGCACGGCCTTCTTCAGCCATTCGTTCACCACCCACTCGCCGCCGTTCTTCTCGGCGACGCGGGCGCGGCCGCTGTCGAGCATGTCCAGCGCCTCGTTCACGGCGTCGCGCACGCTGGTCTCGACGTTGCGCGGGCTGATCTCGGTGCGGCGCTCGAAGGCGGTTTCGATGGTGTTCTGCAGGTCCGACATGGTGACGTTTCCTTGTGGTCGATCGTAGATGAAAAAACGAAAGGAACGGGTGCGGGAGGATCGGCGGAGCTGATCAGCGATACAGCCCGACGATGCGCTCTGCGGCCTCGACACAGGCCTCGGGTTCGGCGACCAGCGCCATGCGCACATGGCCGGCGCCCGGATTGTAGCCGCTGTCGGGGTGGCTGCGGCCGAGATAGCGCCCGGGCAGCACGGTGACCCCGGCCTCGGCGTACAGCCGGCGGGCAAAGGCCTCGTCGTCGCCGTCCGGTACCCGCGGCCACAGGTAGAACCCGGCTTCCGGCGTGCTGACCTCCATCACCTCCTGGAGCTTCGGCACCACGCGGGCGAACTTCTCGGCATAGAGGTCGCGATTGGCCTCGACGTGGGCCTCGTCCGCCCAGGCCGCGCGGCTGACCGCCTGGGTCGGGGTCGGCAGGGTGCAGCCGTGATAGGTGCGGTACAGCGCGAAGCGTTCGAGGATCCCGGCATCGCCCGCCACGAAGCCCGAGCGTAGACCCGGCAGGTTGGAGCGCTTGGACAGGCTGTGGAACGCGATGCAGCGCCGGAAGGTGTCGTTGCCCATGCGCGCGGCGGCGCCCAGCAGTCCCGGCGGCGGATGCCCGCGCGGATGGTAGATCTCGGAATAGCACTCGTCGGCGGCGATCACGAAGTCGTGGCGCTCGGCCAGCTCGATCAGGGTCTGCAGCTGATCCTCGGGGATCACCGTGCCTGCCGGATTGCCGGGGTTGCAGACATACACCAGCTGCACCGATTTCCACAGCGATTCCGGTACCTGCGAGAAGTCCGGGAGGCAGCCGCGCTCGGCATCCAGGTCGTAGAACGCCGGCTCCGCCCCGGCCAGCAGGGCCGCGCCCTCGTAGATCTGGTAGAACGGGTTGGGCATCAGCACGCGGGCCCCGGCATGCGGATCGACCACCGCCTGGGCGATGGCGAACAGCGCCTCGCGGGTCCCCGCGACCGGCAGGATCTGGCGCTCCGGGTCGACCCCGTCGGGCAGGGTGAAGCGCTGCTGCAGCCACAGGGCAATGGTCTCGCGCAGGGCCGGCGCGCCGCGCGTGGTGGGGTAGTGGTTGTAGCCGCTGACCGCCGCCTGCAGCGTGGGTTCGACGAAGTCGGGCAGCGGGTGCCGCGGTTCGCCGATGGACAGCGCGATCGGATCCACGCCCCCGGGCAGCTCCAGATCGGCGAACAGCGCCCGCAGGCGTTCGAACGGATAGGGCTGGAGCCGGTCGAGGTCAGGATTCATCGCTTGCTCGCAGTGGGCCGGGAAACCGGTCAGTATACGGAATGACGCCGGCACGGCCCAGTATTCCCCGCACCGGCCGGGGCCGGAACGGACGGGATCAGTAGACGGGCATGTTCACGTCCACCTCGCGCGCCCAGGCGTCCACGCCGCCGCGCAGGTTGATGACGTGGCCGAAGCCGGCCCGTTCGAGAAATCCCGCCACCTGCTGGCTGCGCACGCCATGGTGGCAGATGACGACGATCTCGGCCTGCGGATCCAGTTCGTCCCGGCGCGACGGGATCTGGCCCATCGGCAGCAGGCGTGAGCCCTCGATATGGCAGTGCTCGAATTCCCAGGGTTCACGCACGTCCAGCAGCAGCGGCGGCGGGTCCGCCGTGGCGAGGTAGTCGTTCAGTTCCGGCGCGGTCATCTGGCGCATGCGGTCTCCGCTATGGTTCCCGGCTTATCGGGGTGTTACGCGCAGGGTGTCCGCTCCCAGGGCCTGCATGCGACCGTCCACACGGATGGTCAGGGTGCTCTCGCCGGCCTCCAGCGCGGGGGCGCTGGCAACTCCTTCGGAGCGTGCCATCATCGGCTGCGGTCCGTGGCTGCGCTGGCGGGTCAGTTCCATCTCCAGCGGCCGCAGATGCGAGGCGCCGATGCTGCGCGCCATCGCCCGGGCCTGATCCGTCAGGTCCTCCACCGCGTCGTCGATCATCTCGCGGCGTGCCTCCCGTTCGCGCTCGGCGGACACGCCGAAACGGATGCCGCTGACGGTGAGCTCGTGTTCCTGCTGCAGCTCGCCGACGCGCTCGGTGAGGCTGTCGAAGTCGCCGCCGCGCAGTTCCAGACTCTGGCGCACCTGCCAGGCGGTGATCCGGCTGCGGTCATTGCGGTCCTGGATCGCGCGGGTGCTGTAGTCGAGGGTCCGGGTGTCGATGTGTTCGAATGCCTCGAGGTGCGCCAGGGCACCCTCCATTCGCTGATTGACCTGGGCGGCGGCATCACGCGCTTCGGGCGCGCGGGCCTCGGCCACCAGGGTGGCGATCATGCGGTCGTTCTCGACCTGACGCTCGGCGGTGCCGGAGAGCTTGAACACCGTGGCCCCGTCGCCGCCCGCGGCGGCCGGCGTGACGGCGGCCCCGGCCAGGATCAGGCCGCAGAGCAGGGTGGTGATACGGGTCGGGACGGAGGTCGGGGCAGGCATGGCGGTTCCTTCTCGGACATTGATCAGTGTTTCCCTAGCGGTCGCGCACCAGGCGCAGTCCGGCGAACACGTGGCGTTTCTCCGGGGTGAAGAAATTGCGCAGGCTGGGCCGGCACAGGATCGGATCGCTCCATTCGCAGCCGCCGCGCAGGACCCGGTGTTCCCCGTCGAACCACGGCACCGAGAACCCTTCATAAGGATAGGCCCGGAATCCCGGATAGGGAAAGAACGCGTTGTCGCACCATTCCCAGACCTGGCCGGTGGCCTGCAACGCACCTTCCCGCGCGGCGCGTTCCCATTCATGTTCGTGCGGCAGGCGGGCGCCGGCCCAGCGGGCGTGGGCGCGCGCGGCGAACCAGCACAGGCCCATCGCTGGCGCATCCGGGTCCAGCGGGGCCTCGCCATCCGGACGGGTCTGCCACCATTGCCCATCCCCTGCCCGCCACCATCCGAGCGGGCCGCGGGTACCCGATTGCCGGAGCCACTCCAGGCCGGCGCGATCCCAGAATTCGGGGCGCCGGTAGCCGCCCTGTTCGATGAACGCCGCATGATCGGCGTTGCTGACCGGGCGGGCGGCGATCTCGAAGGGTCCGGTGGTGGTTTCGTGGACGCCGCGTTCGTTGTCGAAGGCGTCGACGCCGGCGTAGCCGACGGTGTGGCGGGCGGCGTCGAACGGGATCCAGTCCCGGTCCGGCACGGCGGTGCCCGGGTCCGCGCCCGGCCGCGGCGGGGCGGGGGCCCGTCCGGGGTGGGCGCCATGCAGCCGCGCGAACCAGCGGACCTGTTCCAGGGTTTCCAGATGCATCGCATGGTGCTGGGCCAGGAAACCGGCGAGATAGTCGCCGACCATCAGCGGATGGTCCTGGATCGCGGGGTCCGCCAGCCATTCGCGGTGCAGGGTCTGGCGCTCGTGGCCCCAGGCCCGCAGCCGGCCCCGCGGGGGCAGACGACCGCCCCGGCGCCATTTGGGGCTCAGTTCGGGGAAGTACAGGTCGTGCCAGTCGCGCTTCGCCTCGGGCGGTTGCTGCGGCAGGCGCTCGCCCAGCCAGACCGCCTCGATGAAATGGCAGTGGGCATAGTGCCAGTCGACCGGGCTCAGATCGCGATGATACTGATTGCGGCCCGCGGCGGGCGGGGTACCGTCGAGGGCGTCGTTCAGGCGCGCATGCTGGGTGGTCAGGCAGTCACGCAGATTGAGGGGCGGGTTCGCGGACATGTCGGCAAGAGCACGTTACAGGGCGAGAAGTTCCGGCGGGCTCTCGGGCTCCACGCACAGCAGATGATGCGGCGGCACCGCCCGCCAGGCCTCGCGGTCGGTCAGGGGTTCCGAGGCGATCACCACGCTGCCGTCCGGGAACGTCTCGTCATCGGTGGTGTAGTAAAGGCTGGGCGAGTCGGCATTCACCGCGTGGCGACTGGCTACGATGCGCCGACCGTCGCCGATGATCACGTTGAGCAGGGCGTGTTCGTCCCCCAGCCATTCGGCCACCAGCGAGAAGGCCTCGCCCAGTGCGCCTTCCAGGGTGGTTTCCGGGTCGTCGGCCAGCAGCTGGCGGATCAGCGCGAACAGGTATTCGGAATCCGTGGTTCCCTGGATGCCCTCCTCGATCGCCGGTTCCAGGCGCTGCTGGATACAGCGGCGGATGCGCGGGAGGAAGCCCCGGATCAGGCCGTTATGGCTGTACAGCAGTCCGTCGCGCGCGAACGGCTGGGCATTGGCGGTGTCGCCGCCGAAGCCGGGCGTCGCGCTGCGGATGGCCGCCACCCACTGGGGCTGGTGCAGGTGTCCGGCGAGGGTCTGCAGGTTGGGGTCCTGCCAGATGGGGTCGGCACGGCGATAGTTCAACGGTTCGCCGCGCTCGTCGAACCAGCCGAAGCCGAAGCCGTCGGCGTTCACCCGGGCGTAGACCAGTTCCTGCGGTCCGATCGCCTGCTCGGTCAGCGAATGCGGCGGATCCACAAGCAGGGCCCGCAGGGGCAGGGGAGGACCGAGATAGGCGAGGTGGCGGCACATGGGAGTCGGCGGTTCGGGGTGGTTCGGAGAAAGTCCCGGCGAAGCACTCCGGTGCTGGGAGCCGTCGCGGTTTTCATGCTAGCGTGCCGGAAAACCCAAGACGACGGAACCCCCGATGGCCGCATCTCCCGCCGAGCGCATTCCCGAGCGCTATTCCCGCCGCACCGTCGAGGTTCGCGACGCGCACGCCGAACTGCTCGCCGACTTCCGTGCCGGGATGCTGGACCCCCCGCGCAGCCTGCCGCCCAAGTATTTCTACGATGCCCGTGGTTCGGCGCTGTTCGACGCCATCTGCGATACCCCGGAATACTATCCCACCCGTCTGGAGGCCTCGCTGCTGGAGCGCAACGCCGAGGCGATCATCGCGGCGGCCGGGGCGTCCACGCTGGTGGAGCTGGGCAGCGGCACCTCGCGCAAGACCGAATACCTGCTCGCGCCACTGGAACGCGCGGCCGGCGAGCGGGCGCATTACGTCGCCAACGACGTATGTGCGGAGATCCTCGACGAGGCCGGTGCGCGGCTGGTGGAGCGCTTCCCGCAGCTGAGCATCCGGGCGCTGGCGGGTGATTACATCGCTGCCCTGGAGGCCCTGACCGATGACGAGGCGGAGAGCGGTCACGGCGAGGCCCGGCTGTTCACCTTTCTCGGCAGCAGCCTCGGGAACTTCGAGGATGCCGAGGCGATCGCGCTGCTGCAGACGATCCGCCGGACCATGGGGCCGGACGATCACCTGCTGCTGGGCCTGGACCGGGTCAAGCCGGTGGACGTGCTGGAGGCGGCCTATGACGATGCGGCAGGGGTCACCGCGGCCTTCAATCTGAACCTGCTGTCGGTGCTCAACCGCGAGCTGGGGGCCGATTTCGACGAGCGCGGTTTCGTGCACCGCGCGCCGTTCAATCATCAGGCCTCGCGCATCGAGATGCATCTGGTGGCGCAGGCCCCGCAGCAGGTGCGGGTGGACGCGTTCGACACCACCCTGGAGCTGACCGCGGGCGAAGTGATCCGCACCGAGATCTCGCGCAAGTTCGACGCGACGATGATCGACCGGCTGCTTGCCGGCAGCGGTCTGCTGCGGGATCGCGAGTGGCTGGCCGGCGACGGCTGGTATTCGCTGCTGATGCTGCGACCGGACCCGGAGGCCTGATCCCGTGAAGCGCCCCGATCTGGTATTGCTGCGCCACGCCCAGTCCGAGGATCCGTCGGCATTCGACGGCCCCGACCGCGACCGTCCCCTGACCCGTGAGGGTGAAGCGAGCGCGGCGGCCATGGCCCGTGCACTGGTGCCGCTGCTGGCGGAGCCGGCGCGGGTCTGGGTCAGCCCCTGGCACCGCGCGGCGCAGACAGCCGCGCCGCTGGCGCGGGCCCTGGCCTGCGAGGCGGAAACCGTGGACTGCCTGCGCCCGGGGCAGCTGGTGGGCCCCGAGCTGCAGGAGCGGCTGCAGACGGAGAAGGATGGCGGCAGCATCGTGCTGGTCGGGCACGAGCCGGATCTGTCGCGGCTCGCCGGCCGCCTTCTCGGGCTGTCCGGCGGCGCGGCACCGGTGGCCATGGGCAAGGGCGATGCCTGCGGCCTGGGCGGCCATCTGCCCGGCCCGCTGCATCTGGTGTGGCACCTGCCGCGCGGGGTGCTGGAACGCCTCGGCGGGGCCTGACCATGACGAACGAGGGGCAGGCTGGCCAGCCCGGGGAGGTCGAGACCGTCGCGGCGGTGGACCTGGGTTCCAACAGCTTTCACATGATCGTGGCACGCCGCCAGGGCAGCGAGGTCCTGATGCAGGACCGCCTGAAGGACATGGTGCGGCTGGCCAGCGGACTGGATTCGCGCGGCGGTCTCGACCCGGCGGTGGCGGAACGGGCGATCGCCTGCCTGGAACGCTTCGGCCAGCGCCTGCGCGGGCTGCCACACGGCAGCGTGCGTGCGGTGGGTACCAATACCCTGCGCCAGCTGCGCAATGCCGATCGTTTCCTGCAGCGCGCCGAGGCGGCGCTGGGTCATCCGGTGGAGATCATCGGCGGGCGCGAGGAGGCCCGCCTGGTCTACCTCGGGGTCGCCCATACCCTCGCGGACGAGGGCGAGCGGCGTCTGGTGATCGACATCGGCGGCGGTAGCACCGAGTTCATCATCGGGGCGCGTTTCGAGACCGAGCGAGCCGAGAGCCTGGAGATGGGCTGTGTCAGCTTCACCCGCCGGTTTTTCCCGCGCGGGCGCCTGACCCGGCGTGCGTTTGAAGCCGCGGAGCTGCAGGCCGGACGCGAGCTGCAGCCGCTGGTCGGGACCTATCGCCGGCTCGGCTGGGCGCAGGCCCTCGGATCGTCCGGGACCATCCTGGCCCTCAGCCGGATCGTCGAGGGACTGGAGCTGGATCCCGAACCGGGGCTCACGCTGGCCTCACTGGAGGCCCTGCGCGAGCGCATGATCCGCAAGAAGCGCAGCGCGGATCTGGACGACCTCCCGGGGCTCAACGAGGACCGCCGACCGGTGATTGCCGGCGGGCTGGCGGTCCTGATCGGGGCCTTTCGCGCGCTGGGGATCGAGCGTCTGCATCCCTCGGACGGTGCGCTGCGCGAGGGCGTGGTGCACGACCTGCTGGGCCGGATCCGCCACGAGGACGTGCGCGGACGTACCATCCATCACCTGCGCGAGCGCTTCGCGGTGGACGCGGAACAGGCGCGGCGCGTGCAGGCCACCGCCGACTGGCTGGCAGAGCAGGTGGCCGACGAGCTGGGCCTGGGGGCGGAAGATCGCGATCGCCTCAGCTGGGCGGCGGAGCTGCACGAGATCGGCCTGGCGCTGTCGCACGCGAAGTACCACAAGCACGGGGAATACATCCTCGACTGGGCCGACCTGCCCGGGTTCTCGCGGCCGGAACAACAGGAACTGGCGCGCCTGGTGCGACTGCATCGGCGCAAGCTCAAGCCCTCGCTGCTGAAGGACCCGCGTCCCGGGGACGACGAAGGTTTCCGTCATCTCGTGGTGCTGCTGCGGCTGGCGGTGCTGCTGCACCGCCCGCGTACCGACGACCCGCTGCCGCTGGAAACGGTGCGCCCGCGCACGGCGGGCCTGGAACTGACCTTCACCGACGGCTGGCTGGACGCACACCCGCTGACCCGCGCCGATCTGGAGGCCGAGGCGGCGGAACTCAAACGGGTCGGGGTTCGCCTGGCCTTCGCCTGACCGGGATCCGGGCCCGGGCCGCGCGCCCGGGGGTTACCCGCTGGTGGTCTGGGTCCCCGAGAGCGTGTCCAGCAGCCACTGCTGCACCGACCACGGCGCTTCGCCTTCCGCCGGGGTCACGCGCTGGTAGCGACCGTCCGGCAGCAGGCGCCAGGCCGTGGCGGTATCCCGCAGATAGGCGAACAGCGACTCCTCCGCCACCCGCTCGCGCATGGCCGGATCGGTCACCGGGAACGCGACCTCGACGCGGCGGAAGAAGTTGCGCGGCATCCAGTCGGCGCTGGACAGGTACAGCTCCGGTTCGCCGTCGTTGCCGAACCAGAACACCCGCGAGTGCTCGAGGAAGCGCCCCAGCACCGAGCGCACCTCGATGTTCTCCGAGAGCCCCTCCACCCCGGGGCGCAGGGCGCAGATCCCGCGCACGATCAGCTCGATGCGGACACCGGCCTGCGAGGCCTCGTACAGCGCCTCGATGATCGCCGCCTCGTTGAGCGAGTTCATGCGCGCGACGATGCGTGCCGGGCGTCCGGCGCGGGCATGTTCGGCCTCGCGGCGGATCTTTTCCAGCATCGCGTCGTGCAGCCGGAAGGGCGCCTGGATCAGCCGCCGCAGGCGGGACACCTGGCCCAGCCCGGTCAGCTGCTGGAACACCCGGTGGACGTCCTCGGTGATCACCGGATCGGCGGTCATCAGGCCGTAGTCGGTGTACGCCTTGGCGGTGCCGGAGTGGTAGTTGCCGGTGCCCAGGTGGGCATAGCGGTTGATGCCGTTCTCGTCACGGCGCACCACCAGCGCCAGCTTGGCGTGGGTCTTGTAGCCGACCACGCCATAGGTCACGTGCACGCCCTCGTCCTGCATGCGGTTGGCCAGCTCGATGTTGGCGGCCTCGTCGAAACGCGCCCGCAGCTCGATCACCACGGTGACTTCCTTGCCGTTGCGCGCGGCCTCGATCAGGGTCTCGACCAGTGGCGAGCGGGTGCCGGTGCGGTACAGGGTCTGCTTGATCGCCAGCACGTCCGGGTCGCTGGCGGCCTGGCGCAGGAACTCCACCACCGGCATGAACGACTCGTAGGGGTGGTGCAGCAGCAGGTCGTGTTCGCGCACGCAGTGGAAGATCTGTTCGGCGCCCACGTGCGGGCGCGGCAGCGCGGGCACGAACGGCGGGAACTTGAGATCCGGGCGGTCGACCAGATCGTGGACCGCCATCAGGCGATTGAGGTTGACCAGGCCGGTGACCTGGTAGAGGGCCTCGTCCGTCAGGTTGAACTGCTGCAGCAGGAAACGGGCAACCTCCTCGGGGCAGTTGTCCGCGACCTCCAGGCGCACCGCGGCGCCGTAGTTGCGCTGCGGCAGCTCGCCCTCCAGCGCGTTGAGCAGGTCGTCGATCTCTTCTTCCTGCACGAACAGGTCGGAGTTGCGGGTGAGCCGGAACTGGTAGCAGCCGGTGGCCTGCATGCCGCGGAACAGCTCGCCGACATGGGCGTGCAGGATGGAGGAGAGCAGTACGAAGTCGTTGTCGCCGGAGGCGACCTCCGGCGGCAGGCGCACCAGACGCGGGAGCGAGCGCGGGGCCTGCACCACCGCGCGGCCGGATTCGCGGCCGAAGGCGTCCTTGCCCTGCAGGGTCACGATGAAGTTGAGGCTCTTGTTGAGGATGCGCGGGAACGGATGGGCCGGGTCCAGGCCGATGGGCGTGAGCACCGGCTGCAGCTGCTCGCGGAAGTAGTCCCGCACCCATGCCTGCTGCTCCGGTGTCCAGTGGGTACGGCGCACGAAGTGGATGCCCTCGGCGGCCAGCGCCGGGATCAGTTCGTCGTTGAGGATCGCGTACTGCTCGTCCACCAGCTGGTGCGCGGCCGGGCTGATGCGGCGCAGCTGTTCCTGCGCGGACAGGCCGTCGGGTCCGGGCGCGCTGACGTTCAGTTCGACCTGCTGCAGCAGCGAACCGACGCGGACCTCGAAGAACTCGTCGAGATTGGTCGAGGAGATGCTGAGATAACGCAGGCGTTCCAGCAGAGGAAAGCCGGGTTCCCGCGCGAGTTCCAGCACCCGGCGGTTGAATTCCAGCAGCGAGAGTTCACGGTTGAGAAAACGGTCGTTGGCTTCCAAGTCGGTATCCTGCATCGGGGACGGGCACATCACGGAATCCGCCCAGTCCAGCACGGCGATGTTACGTTACGAAGAAAAGGTATCACGATGCCCGCACCCGCGGCCCGCCAAAGGTCGAGTGTTGTACTCGGGAATTGCATCGCCCGCCCAAGGTGACTATCGTTAGCGGGTTCGGGATCGCCCGTGAAGGGGCGGTCCCCGCGAGACATCACCACGAATAACGAACGAACGCGAAGAAGGAGGTCCCATGACCTACGAACTGCCCGATCTGCCGTACGCGAAGGACGCACTGGAGCCCCACATCTCCGCCGAGACGCTGGAATACCATCACGACAAGCACCACGCGACCTACGTGACCAAGCTCAACGGCCTGCTGCCGGGCTCCGAGTTCGAGAACGCCTCGCTGGAGGACATCATCAAGAAGGCCCCGGCCGGCGGCATCTTCAACAACGGCGCCCAGGTCTGGAACCACACCTTCTACTTCAACTGCATGGGCCCGAATGCCGGTGGCGAGCCCTCCGGCAAGCTGGCGGACGCCATCAACAGCGCCTTCGGTTCGTTCGACGCCTTCAAGGAAAAGTTCAACGAGATGGCGGTCGGCAACTTCGGTTCCGGCTGGACCTGGCTGGTGCAGAACGGCGACGGCTCGCTGGAGATCGTCAATACCTCGAACGCCGCCAACCCGATGCGCGACGGCCAGACCCCGCTGCTGACCTGCGACGTGTGGGAGCATGCCTACTACATCGATTATCGCAACGCGCGCCCGAAGTACCTCGAGAACTTCTGGAGCGTGGTGAACTGGGACTTCGTCGCCCGGCAGATGCAGTAAGATCGGCGACGAGCCCGGCGGGTTCCCGCAAGAGGGTTCCGCGCCGGGTGTCCGACCCGCATTCCGGAAGCCGGCGGCACCACCGCCGGCTTTCGCGTTTGGAGAACGGAACATGAACGATTTCCTGCAGCAGACCTACAATCGCCTGCCGGTCGCCTTCGAGCGCGGCGAGGGTGCCTGGTTGTGGGACACCGAGGGCCGGCGCTATCTGGATGCGCTGTCGGGGATTGCGGTCTGCGGCCTGGGGCATGCGCATCCGCGGGTGGCCAGTGCGGTCTGTGATCAGGCCTCCACCCTGGTGCACACCTCCAACCTCTACCGGGTTCCGCTGCAGGAGAACCTGGCCCGGCGGCTGTGCTCGCTGGCCGGCATGGAGCGCGCGTTCTTCTGTAACTCCGGGGCCGAGGCCAACGAGGCCGCGATCAAGCTGGCGCGGCTGCACGGACGGGCGAAGGGCATCGAGCGCCCGCGCGTGATCGTGATGGACGGGAGCTTCCACGGGCGCACCATGGCGACCCTGTCCGCCACCGGCAATGCGAAGATCCAGGCCGGGTTCGAGCCGCTGGTCGAGGGGTTCGAACATGTGCCCTACGGCGATGCGGACGCGGTGGCGGCACTGGCCGGGCAGGAGGACATCGTGGCCATCCTGGTCGAGCCGGTGACCGGCGAGGGCGGCATCCGCATCCCCCCCGACGGCTATCTGCGCCGCCTGCGGGAGATCGCCGATGCCAGCGGCTGGCTGCTGATGCTGGACGAGATCCAGGCCGGCATCGGCCGTACCGGCCAGTGGTTCGCGTTTCAGCATGAAGGCATCACCCCGGACGTGGTGAGCCTGGCCAAGGGGCTGGGCAACGGCATTCCCATCGGGGCGAATCTGGTGGCGGGGGCGGCCCGCGACCTGTTCCGGCCGGGGATGCACGGCACCACCTTTGGCGGCGGTCCGCTGGTGTCGCGCGCGGCGCTGGCGGTGCTGGACGTGATGCAGGAGGAGGCCCTGTGCGAACATGCCGAACGCCAGGGGCGGGCGCTGCGCCGGCAGCTGGAGGATCGCCTGGGCCACCGGCCGGAGGTCGTGGAGATCCGCGGCCGCGGTCTGATGCTGGGGATCGAGCTGGATCGGCCGGCCGGCGAGCTGGTGGGGCAGGCGCTGGAGGCCGGGCTGATCCTGAACGTGACGGCGGAGCGGGTGATCCGGTTGCTGCCGCCGCTGATCATTGACGACGAACAGGTCACGCAGATCGCGAACGGCGTGGCCGACCGGGTGGATGCGTTTCTGGCATCCGGGGCCACCAGGGAGGCTTCTGCATGAATCCGCGCCATTTTCTTTCCTTTCTCGATCTGTCCGCCGAAGAGACGCGCGCGGTGCTGCACCGCGCGATCGAGCTGAAACGCCAGCTGAAGGCGGGCGAACACCATGACGACCTGCTGCGGGGCAAGACCCTCGGAATGATCTTCGAGAAGTCGTCGACCCGCACCCGGGTGTCCTTCGAGGTGGGCATGCAGCAGCTCGGCGGCAACGCGCTGTTTCTGTCGCCGCGGGATACCCAGCTCGGGCGGGGCGAGCCCATCGAGGACACCGCACGGGTCCTCTCGCGCATGGTGGACTGCGTGATGATCCGCACCTACGAGCACGAAAAGGTGGAGCTGTTCGCGCGGCACTCGTCAGTGCCGGTGATCAACGGGCTGACCGATCTGGAACACCCCGCGCAGCTGCTGGCGGATCTGCAGACCTTCTTCGAATACCGTGGCGACATCCGCGGCAAGCGCGTGGCCTGGATCGGCGATGGCAACAACATGTGCCACAGCTACATGTACGCCGCCCATCTGCTGGACTTCGAGCTGGTGGCGGCCTGTCCCGAGGGCTACGACCCGGAGCCCTCGGTGCTGGAGGCCACCCGCGATCACGTGACCGTGACCCGCGATGCCGGCGAGGCGGCCGCGGGTGCGGATCTGGTGGTGACCGACGTGTGGGCGAGCATGGGCCAGGAACAGGAGAAGAGCGCGCGGCGCCAGGCGTTTGCCGGGTTCTTCGTGGATCAGGCCCTGATGGATCGCGCGCAGCCGGATGCCCTGTTCATGCACTGCCTTCCGGCGCATCGCGAGGAAGAGGTGGCCACCGACGTGCTGGAAGGCCCGCAGAGCGTGGTGTGGGACGAAGCGGAAAATCGCCTGCATGCGCAGAAGGCATTGATGGAATTCCTGGTGCGCGCGGCGGACTGACGCATGCAGGAGACGACCGGGGAGGGGGAGCGAACGCCGCCGCAGGGCGCCGGCGGCGGTCCCGGACAGGATCACGGCGAATCCCCCGCCGGAAGCGCGCTGCGCGCGCGCATCGGTCTGTTCCTCGGGCCGCTGGTCTTCGTGGTCTTTCTGCTGGTCCCGCCGCCGGAGGCCTTCTCCCCGGAGGCCTGGCGGGTCCTGGGCCTGACCCTGTTCATGGCCGTGTGGTGGATCAGCGAGGCGCTGCCCATTCCGGTCACGGCCCTGCTGCCCATCGCGTTGCTGCCACTGACCGGCGTGGTGGCGATGGACGAGGCTACCGCACCCTACGCCAATCCCACCATCTTCCTGTTCATGGGCGGTTTCGCGATCGCCCTGGCGGTGCAGCGCTGGGGCCTGCACCAGCGGCTGGCGCTGGCGATCCTGTCGCGTTCCGGCCGCGGGCTGCACACCCTGGTGGGCGCCTTCATGCTGGCCACCGCCGGGTTGTCGATGTGGGTCAGCAATACCGCCACCGCGGCCCTGATGCTGCCGATCGCGCTGTCGGTGCTGGGGCTGATGGAGCGCGACGGGGGGCAGGGCCTGCAGGGCATGGCGCCGGACAGCCGCAGTCCGGCCCTGGCGCTGCTGCTGGGCATCGCTTTCGCGGCCAACATCGGCGGCATGGCCACCATCATCGGTTCCCCGCCCAATGCGCTGACCGTCGCGTTTCTCAATGACCGCTACGAGCTCGGGATCGGTTTCATCGACTGGATGCTGCTGGGCCTGCCGCTGTCGCTGACGCTGCTGCTCATTGCCTGGATCCTGCTGACCCGCTGGGTGTTCCCGGTGCACCGCATCCGTCTCAACGGGCTCGACCGCATGCTGCAGGAGCAGGTAGGCGATCTGGGGCCGTGGAGCCGGGCGGAGTTGCGCGTGGCGGCGGTGTTCCTGCTGGTGGCGCTGGCCTGGATGTTTCGCCCCCTGCTGGAGGCGTGGCTGCCGCTGGAACTGACGGATGCCGGGATCGCGATCCTCGGGGCGGGGCTGCTGTTCCTGATCCCTTCCGGGGCCTCGGGTCAGCGGCGGCTGCTGTGCTGGGATAACACGCGCGAGCTGCCGTGGGGGGTGCTGCTGCTCGTGGGCGGCGGTCTCAGCCTGGGTTCGGCGATTGAATCCTCGGGCCTGGCGGAACTGACCGCCGAGGCGCTGATGGGCGCCCAGGCCTGGCCGCTGCTGCTGGTGATTGCCGGGGTCGTGCTGGTCACCATGACCCTCAGCCACGTGACCAGCAATACCGCTACCGCGGCCACCCTGCTGCCGCTGGTGGCGGCGCTCGCGTTGCGCATGGATGTGCCGGTGGGGCTCATGACCCTGCCGGTGGCGTTTGCCGCGTCGGTCGCGTTCATGTTGCCGGTGGCCACGCCGCCCAACGCCATCGTGTTTGCCTCCAATCGCCTGCGCGTGGTGGACATGATCCGCGGCGGGGCCCTGCTGTCGGTGGTCGCCATCGTGCTGGTCAGCCTCGCGGTGTATGCGCTCGCCGAGCCTTTGCTGCTGCGGCACGTGGGCTGAGTGCGTGGGGAGGCGCGTGACCCGCGCGGCTCAAGTCGGGCCGCGGCCGGCCGCTAGCGGGGGCGAGAGACTCGTAGCATGGCGCCCGTAATCCCGGGCGCGAAGAAAGCTTCAAGGGAGAGAGTGATGCTCAGGAATATCCGGATCGGAACCCGCCTGATGGGCGGCGTCACCCTTGTGGTGGTCGCGGTCGTGGTGCTCACGCTGGTGGTGGTGATGAACAGCCTCGGCAACATGGCGGACCGCGCGGAACAGCGTGAACTCAATGACCTGAGTGAACTGCTGATCCGGCAGCTCGATCAGGAGGCCGATCGCGGGACCGCGATGGCGCAGGCCGTGGCCGCCATTCCGGACGTGCAACAGGCCTTCGCCCGGCGCGACCGCGAACGCCTGCACGAGATGACGGTGCCGGGTTTTGATCACCTCTACGAGGAATACGGCGTACGCCAGTACCAGTTCCATACGCCGCCGGCGACGTCCTTCCTGCGGGCGCACCGTCCGGATCGCTACGACGATGACCTCTCCGGGTTCCGTCAGACCGTGGTCGAGACCAACCGTGACCGCCGGCCGATCTCCGGGCTCGAAGAAGGGGTGGCCGGCCTGGGCATCCGCGGCATCGTCCCGGTCTCCCACGAAGGTGAACATATCGGGTCGCTGGAATTCGGCATGGCGTTCGACGATGCCTTCTTCGAGGACTTTACGGCGGATACGGAAGCCCCGGTGGCCCTCTACCTGCAGCGCGACGGGACCTTCGAGGCATTCGGCAGCACCATCAACGGCGACTCGACCTTCAACCGTGAGGAAATGGAGCGGATTGCCGGCGGCGAGGAACTGGTGCGCCGGACCGAGCACGACGGTCGTCCGATGGCGGTGGTCGGGCGTCCGGTGGAAGACTTCTCCGGCGAGCCGGTGGGCGTGCTGGAGCTGATGGTCGATCGCAGCGATTACGTGGCGATGGCCCGCAATGCCACGGCCACGGTGGTGGGCGTGGGCGTGGCCGCCATCGGCCTCGGCCTGCTGCTGGCCTGGCTTCTGTCGCGCAGTATCGTGCGGCCGCTGCGCGATACGGTCGAGCGCCTGGACGATATTGCGTCCGGCGACGGGGACCTGACGCGCCGGCTGGAGGCCGACGGCAACAACGAGCTGGGAGATCTGGCGGCGGCGTTCAACCGTTTCGTGGACAAGATCCATGAACTGGTCAAGGAGGTCGCCGCCGGCGGCGACCAGGTGGCGGCCGCGGCCAACGAGCTGTCCGCGACCAGCGAGCAGACCAACGAACAGGTCGGCCGCCAGCAGTCCGAGATCGACCAGGTGGCCACGGCCATGAACGAGATGACCGCGACCGTGGCCGAGGTGGCCCGCAACGCCACCGAGGCGGCGGAAGCCGCGCAGAGCACGGACAAGGATGCGACCCACGGCCGCGAGCTGGTGGAGCAGACCGTCAGTGCGATCAACACCCTGTCCACCCAGGTGGAGAACACCGCGCAGGTGATCGAGCGGCTGTCGACCGATGCCGAGGAGATTAACAAGGTGCTGGAGGTGATCGGGGACATCGCCGATCAGACCAACCTGCTGGCGCTGAACGCAGCCATCGAGGCGGCGCGGGCCGGCGAGCAGGGCCGCGGCTTCGCGGTCGTGGCCGACGAGGTGCGGACCCTGGCGAGCCGGACCCAGGATTCCACCCAGGAGATCCAGGGGATGATCGAGCGGGTGCAGAACGGCACGCGCGACGCCGTGAAGGCGATGGAGGAAGGCCGTCGACAGGCGCATTCCAGCGTGGAACAGGTCAACGATGCGGGGCAGTCGCTGCAGTCGATCACGCAGTCCATCAGCCGCATCTCGGACATGAACACGCAGATCGCCAGCGCGGCCGAAGAGCAGTCCTCGGTGGCCGAGGAGATCAACCGCAACGTCTCCAACATCACTCAGGTGCTGGACGAGACCGTGGCCGGATCGCAGCAGATCGCCAACGCCTCGGAGGAGCTCTCGAAGCTGGCCTCGGCGCAGCAGGAACGCACCGGGCGCTTCCGTGTCTGACCGTGGGTCCTGCCGGCCGGGGTGTTGTGCCCCGTGCCGGAGGATGGCTTTTCGTGACGGCGGCCGATTCGGATCAAGGTTTCCGGATGGCCGCCGTTAGCATGTGAGGGCATGCTGATGTAGCCATCCGGCTGCGCAGGGCCCGGCGGAATGCGCATTGATCAGAATGCCGGAACACCAAAAGAGGGAAAGCCATGCTCAGGAATATCCGTATCGGAACGCGCTTGATGGGCGGCGTCACCATCGTGGTGGTGGCGGTTGTGGTGCTCACGCTGGTCGTCGTGATGAACAGCCTCGGCACGATGGCCGATCGCGCGGAGCAACGGGAGCTGAACGACCTGAGCGGGCTGCTGATCCGCCAGCTGGAACAGGAAGCCGAACGGGGCGAGTCGATGGCGCGGGCCATCGCCGAGATCCCGGTGATTCAGCAGGCGTTCGCCGAGGGGGATCGTGAGCGCCTGCTGGAACTGACCGAGCCGGGATATGGCCAGCTGCGCGACGAGCACGACGTGCGCCAGTATCACTTCCATACGCCGCCGGCGACCTCTTTCCTGCGTACCCACAGTCCCGACAACTACGGCGACGACCTGTCGGACGTGCGCCAGACGATCCTGGAGGTGAACCGCAATCGGCAGCCGATCACCGGGCTGGAAGAGGGACCGTTCGGCATCGGGATCCGCGGGATGGTGCCGGTGTCCTACCAGAACGAGCACATCGGCTCGCTGGAATTCGGCATGGCCTTCGATGACGCCTTCTTCGAGTCCTTCACCGAGGAAACCGGATCACCCGTGGCGGTACACCTCGATCGTGATGGCGGTTTCGAGGTCTTTGCCGGAACCATCAATGGCGAGTCGGCCTTCAGTCGGGAGGAGATGCGGCGCATCCTCGACGGCGAGGAGATGATCCGCAACGTTCGCCACGACGGCCGCCCGATGGCCGTGGTCGGGCGCGCGGTGGAGGATTTCTCCGGCGAGCCGGTGGGCGTGCTGGAGCTGATGGTCGATCGCAGCGAATACGTGGCGATGGCCCGCAATGCCACCACCACCGTGGTGGCGGTGGGCGTGGTCGCCATCGGTTTTGGTCTGCTGCTGGCCTGGCTGCTGTCGCGCAGCATCGTGCGGCCGCTGCGCCAGACCGTCACGCGTCTGGATGACATCGCGTCCGGCGACGGAGACCTGACGCGCCGGCTCGAGGCCGACGGCAACAACGAGCTGGGAGATCTGGCGGCGGCGTTCAACCGCTTCGTGGGCAAGATCCAGGACCTGGTCAAGGAAGTCGCCGCCGGTGGCGATCAGGTGGCGGCCGCGGCCAATGAGCTGTCCGCGACCAGCGAACAGACCAACGGTCAGGTCACGCGGCAGAAGGACGAGGTCGACCAGGTGGCCACCGCGATGAACGAGATGACCGCGACGGTTGCCGAGGTTGCGCGCAACGCCTCGGATGCGGCTACCGCGGCGCAGACCACCGACAAGGATGCCGACGCCGGGCGCGAGCTGGTGCAACAGACGGTGCAGTCGATCAACCACCTGACCTCGCAGGTGGACAACACCGCCGAGGTGATCGAGCGGCTGTCGACCGATGCCGAGGAGATCAACAAGGTGCTGGAGGTGATCGGCGACATCGCCGATCAGACCAACCTGCTGGCGCTGAACGCGGCCATCGAGGCGGCGCGGGCCGGCGAGCAGGGCCGCGGCTTCGCGGTCGTGGCCGACGAGGTGCGGACCCTGGCGAGCCGGACCCAGGATTCGACCCACGAGATCCAGGGTATGATCGAACGCGTCCAGAACGGCACGCGCGAGGCGGTTCAGGCGATGGAAGAAGGCAAGAACCGGGCGCATTCGAGCCGCGAGAAGGTGAACGAGGCGGGCGAGTCGCTGGAGTCGATCACGCAGTCGGTGACCACCATCTCGGAGATGAATACGCAGATCGCCAGCGCGGCCGAGGAACAGTCCTCGGTGGCCGAGGAGATCAACCGCAACATCTCCAACATCACCCAGGTGCTGGACGAGACGGCCAGCGGCTCGCGCGAGATCGCGAATGCCTCGGAAGAGCTGTCGAAGCTGGCTTCCGAACAGCAGCAGCGGGTGGGGCACTTCCGGGTCTGATCCGGTCCCGAGGGGGCGGGCACGTGCCGCCCCCTGTCATTTGCGGGTTCAGGAGCCCTCGGTATGGCGGTCGGCAGCGGCCCGGGCCGGATCAAAGCGCGACTCGAGGTAGTCGATGATCGCGCCCGATTCGTACAGCCAGCGCACGCTGCCGTCTTCTTCCTCGATCCGCAGGCAGGGAACCTGCAGCTTGCCGCCTTCCGTCTGCAGGGTCTCGCGGTGTTCGCCGGCCGGCTGGGCATTGCGCAGTTCGATGTCCAGTGACAGGCGCTGCATGGCACGGCGCGCCTTGATGCAGAACGGACAGGCGGGGAAGTGGTAGAGCGCGAGGGCGCGGGTCTGTTCGTCCACCCGTGCCTGTTCTTCGGGGTCACGCTGGATTCCGCGCGGGCGGGTCACCTTCTCGCCCACGAGCATGAAGGGCGTGAGAACCAGGCGCACGCCGCGGAAAAAGAGTCGGATCAGGGGTCGCATCCGCCAAGGATGCCACAGCTCCGGTTTGCGACCAATCCGGACGCAGCGGCGCTCGGTGGCCGGGGTCAGCCGGCCAGCTCGAAGTGCTCGTCGCCGTCGAGAACGATCATGTCGCCATTGTTGCGCGCGGCCAGCTGTTCACGGATGGTCTGTTCGTAGCCCGGCTTGAGGTGGGTCACCGCGATACGCGGGCGATGCCGCAGATGGTCGAGATCGCGCGCCAGCTGCAGCGGGGTGTAGTGGCGGGTGGCACCGGCGAGATGATCCATCTCGTCCGGCAGCCCGGTTTCGATCATCAGCAGATCGAGGCGGGGCAGGGCATTCAGGGTCTGCCACAGACCGCGGGTCGAAGTGGTGTCGCCGCTGAACGCAAAGGCCCCGGCATCCGGCCGGCTCACCGAATACCCTACCGCCGGGACGGTGTGCATCGCGGGAAGGGCCGTGACGGAGCGTCCGTCGATGTCCATCTGCTCGCCGGCACCCAGCGGGCGAAAGCGCAGCGCCGGTTGCTCGGGCGAGGGCAGGGCAGTGAAATCGGGCCAGATCACCCAGTTGAAGATGTGGCGCTGCAGGGCTTCCAGGGTCTCCGGCAGGGCGTGCACCGTGACCGGCGGGGCATCCACCCGGAATACCGTGTCGATCAGCAGTGGCAGGAATGCCACGTGGTCGAGGTGCGAGTGCGTCAGGAAGACGTGGCGAATCGCCTGCAGTTCCTCGAGCTCGAGATCGCCCACGCCGCTGCCGGCGTCGATCAGGATGGAAGTGGTGCGGCGGCCCGGCCCGATGCCGCCGCTGGCGCCCAGGATACGCACGGAGAGGCTCATTCCGGGCTCCGGCGAAGGGGTATGGGGCCAGTCATCAAGGGAAGATGCGCGTTCATGAGCTGTGGCAAATGACTCGATCAGGGATCTCATTCTAGGCGGCTGCCTGTCCTGCCGCACGCGAAACGGCGCACGGATTGCGGCACCCGTTGCCGAAATGCGACCCGGTCCCGGGAGCACCCGGATGGTCGCCGGGGTTCCCGTGGGCTCGGGTCCCTGCTAGAATGCGCAGCATCTCGAGGGGCGGTAGCTCAGCTGGGAGAGCGTCGCGTTCGCAACGCGAAGGTCGGGAGTTCGATCCTCCTCCGCTCCACCAAACACCTCGCAAAAAGGCCCCGTCGGTCGTAACCGGCGGGGCCTTTTTGTGTGTGTACCCATCCATGACCCCAACAAAAAACAAGAGGGCATGGGGTACGGGTGTCCCGAGGGGCTATATCACCCCGTCGAGGCGGAGGTAGCCGATCAGGAACAGGATCGCCAGCACCCCGGCCAGGGCGTACAGCCAGTTGGACAGGGTTGGATTGTTGGGGCGGCTGAAGAACGCCGCCCACAGCGCCAGCAGGATCAGGACGAAGAAGAAGAACAGAAAGCGCATGCGTCAGGCCCCTTCGGGAACGTCGTAGGGGAGGTCGCACAGCGTCACCGGCGCGCCGTCCGGGGCGCCGCAGCGCAGTTCGGCCTCGGCCGCGTCCACCTTGAGCACCGCCAGTGCGGAGTACTGGCCGTCGGGGTGCAGTTCGGCGGCCACCAGTTCGCCATCGGCCTGATCCGGGTTGCCATCGGCGCGGAATACCGGCATGCCCGGCGTCGGGCGCTCGCCATCCTGGATCGCGAGGCGGAACATGCGCCGCTTGAGCTTGCCGAGGTAGTGCATGCGCGCGACCACCTCCTGCCCCGGATAGCAGCCCTTGTCGAAGCTGATCGCGCCCAGGGCGTGGAGGTTCAGCATCTGCGGCACGAACATCTCGGTGGTGGCCTCGACCACGCTCGGGATCCCGGCGAGGATGTCCAGCAGCTGCCATTCGTGCGGGCCTACCGGGGCGCCGCGCACGTTGAGGGCGTCCCACAGCCGGCGCATCGCGTCGAGGCCGCCGAACAGTTCGAAACGCGGGTGCACTCCGTGCACGCGCACCGCCGTCACCCCGTCCTTTTCCACGACCTCGTGGATCTCCGCGGGACAGGCGCCCAGGGCGTCCTGCAGCTCCTTCTCGGCATCCGGACCGGACAGGCCGAAGCGGATGCGGCTGTCGCCGGCCTGCTCGATGATCACGTCGGAGCGCAGGACGAACATCTGCAGTCGTTTGGCGACCGGCTCCACGCGATCCGCCGGCATCTCCAGCAGATAGCCGTCCTGAGTGCGCAGGACACGGAACACCGCATAGGTGCGGCCCTTGGGGCTGGCGTAGCTGGACAGCTGGGCGTGGCGCTCGTCCACCTGCCGGATATCGTTGCCGAACTGGCCCTGGAGGAATTCGGTGGCATCGGCACCGCGAATCTCCAGCAGCCCGCGATGGGAAAGGTCGCAGATGACATCGCCGTTGACGGCCATCTGCCGTTCACGCTCCGGGTTGCCGTAGTGGACGAGCTCGTCGCCCTCGAATTCGGCACCGGAATCGACAAGGTGTTTCTTCCAGTCTTCGCGCATCACGCATCTCCTGTAGCCGCGGGGGCGGCATTTCCCTGGCGGCCCGATAGTAGACGAACGCCGTGTCGGGTGTCAGGATCCCTTATGTCGCCCATCACGAGCGAGAGGTCGCATGCCCCGGTCACCGGTTCGTCCCGTTTTCCTCGATCTGCGCAGGATCCGGTTTCCGCTGAATGCCGTGGTCTCGATTCTGCACCGCGTGACCGGCGTGCTGCTGATTCTCGCGATCCCCGTGCTGTTGTGGCTGCTGCAGCTCTCGCTGTCCGGCCCCCAGGGTTTTGCCCGCGTGGCCGGCTGGGTCGGTCACCCGCTGGGCCTGCTGGTGCTGCTGGGTGTCCTGTGGTGGCTGCTGCATCACCTGTTCGCGGGCATCCGCTATCTGGCGATGGAATTCGGGATCGGCGAGGACCGCGAGGGGTCGCTGCGCACCGCGCGCCAGGCCCTGATTGCGGGGATCGTCGCCACCCTGATCGTCTGGGGAGGGCTGTGGCTGTGAGACTCCTGAGCGGACAGCGCGCCTGGCTGCTGCAGCGGATCACTGCGGTGTATCTGGGCGTGTTCACCGTGCTGATGCTGGGCTATTTCATCTTCTTCGCGCCGGCCGATCATGCCCGCTGGCTCGCCTTTGTCGGGCATCCGCTGGTGGGCCTGCTGACGGCGGTGGGCGTGGTAGCCCTGCTGCTGCACGCATGGATCGGCCTGCGCGACGTGATCATGGACTACGTCCATCCCTTCGGCACCCGTCTGACGGTGCTGATCCTGTCGGCCACCGGCCTGCTGATCCTCGGCCTGTGGGCCTTCGCAATCCTGTTCAAGGCATGGCTTTCATGAACGTGACCCGGCGCAAGTTCGACGCCCTCATCATCGGGGCCGGCGGGGCCGGCCTGCGGGCAGCCCTGCAGCTGTCCAACGCCGAGGCCAAGGTGGCCGTGGTGTCCAAGGTGTTCCCCACGCGCTCGCATACCGTGGCGGCGCAGGGCGGGGTGAACGCCGCGCTGGCCAACGTGCTGCCCGATTCCTGGCACTGGCACATGTTCGACACGGTGAAGGGTTCCGACTACCTCGGCGACCAGGACGCGATCGAATACATGTGTCGCGCCGCCTCCAGGGTGGTCTACGAGCTGGACCACTTCGGCGTGCCGTTCTCGCGCCTGGACAACGGCAACATCTACCAGCGGGCGTTCGGCGGGCAGAGCCAGAACTTCGGTCAGGACCAGGCCGCGCGCACCTGCGCCGCCGCCGACCGCACCGGCCACGCGATCCTGCACTCGCTTTACCAGCAGAACCTGCGCGCGCGCACCCATTTCTTCGACGAATATTTCGCTGTGGACCTGCTGCGCGATGCCGAGGGCCACGTGCTGGGGGTGCTGGCGTTCGAGATCCTCAGTGGCGAGCCGATCGTGATCGAGGCCAAGACCACGCTGATCGCCACCGGCGGGGCGGGGCAGCTGTTCCGCACCACCACCAATGCGCTGATCAACACCGGCGACGGCATGGCGATGGCCCTGCGCGCGGGGATCCCGCTGGAGGACATGGAATTCGTGCAGTTCCATCCCACCGGGATCGCCGGGCGCGGGATGCTGATCACCGAGGGCGCGCGCGGCGAGGGCGGCTACCTGATCAATTCCGATGGCGAGCGCTTCATGGAGCGCTATGCGCCGAACGCGAAGGATCTGGCCTCGCGCGACGTGGTCTCGCGTGCGATCGCCACCGAGGTGCGCGAAGGCCGCGGCTGCGGGCGCAACGCCGATCACGTGTTCCTCGACCTGCGCCATCTGGGGGCGGACACCATCATGCAGCGCCTGCCGGGCATCCGCGAGGCCAGCCAGACCTTTCTCAACGTGGACCCGATCGACGCGCCGATCCCGGTGTTCCCGACCTGTCACTACAGCATGGGCGGGATCCCCACCAACCGCGACGGGCAGGTGGTCGCGCCCGTCAAGGACTCGCCCGAGGACCCGGTGCCGGGGCTTTATGCCGCCGGCGAGGCGGCCTGTGTATCCGTCCACGGGGCGAACCGGCTGGGGGGCAACTCGTTGCTGGACATCCTGGTGTTCGGCCGCGCCGCAGCCAATCACATCCTCGAATACCTCGAGGAAAACCGCTATCACCGGCCGCTGGACGAATCCGCGGTGGAGCAGGCCATGGCGCGGCTCGCCCGCTGGGATCGGCGGGATTCGGGCACCGGCGAGATCGAGTCGGTGGACGGGCTCAAGCGCGAACTGCGCAAGGTGATGGAGGACCACTGTTCGGTGTTCCGCACCGACGAGGTGATGCGCGAGGGTGTGGAGAAGGTACGGGAGCTGCGCCGGCGCCTGGACCACGCGGTGATCCATGACCACACGCCCACGTTCAACACCGCGCGGGTGGAGGCGATGGAGCTGGAGAACCTGATGGACTGCGCGATCGCCACCATCCGCTCCGCGCTGGGACGCGAGGAGAGCCGTGGCGCGCATTCGCGCATCGACTTCCCGGAACGCGACGATCAGCGCTGGCTGCGTCACAGCCTGTACTCGCTGGAGGACGACAGCCTCGACTACAAGCCGGTGCGGACCCGGCCGAATACCGTGGCCTCGTTCCCGCCGAAGGAGCGCACCTACTGATGGAATTCTCGATCTACCGCTTCAACCCGGAAACCGACACGCTGCCGAAGATGCAGCGTTTCACCCTGCCCGACGAGCAGGTGGAGCCGGGGATGATGCTGCTGGATGCCCTGCTGCTGCTGAAGGAGCAGGACGACTCGCTGGGTTTCCGGCGTTCCTGTCAGCACGGGGTCTGCGGCTCCGACGGCATGAGCATCAACGGCACCAACGGACTGGCCTGCGTGACGCCGCTGGAGGAGCTGGATACCCCGGTGACCCTGCGTCCGTTCCCGGGGATGCCGGTGATCCGCGACCTGATCGTGGACATGACCAATTTCTGGGACCAGTACCGGGCCGCCGAGCCCTGGCTGGTGAACGACAGCCCGGAGCCCGAGGTAGAGCGCAAGCAGGATCCGGCCGACCGCGACGAGCTGGACGGGCTGTACGAATGCATCCTGTGCGGCTGCTGTTCGGCGGCCTGCCCGTCGTACTGGTGGAACCCGGACAAGTTCCTCGGCCCCGCCGCGCTGCTGCAGGCCGCGCGCTTCATCAAGGACACCCGCGACGAGGCGACCGAGCACCGGCTGGAGCGGCTGGACGATGCCTGGAAGCTGTACCGCTGTCACACCATCATGAACTGCACCCAGGTCTGTCCCAAGGGCCTCAATCCGGCGAAGGCGATCAGCGACATCCGCCGCACCATGCTGAAGAGGTCACTGTGACGGAACCCGACAGCCGCACGCGCTGGCGCTGCCGTCGCGGCATGCTGGAGAACGACTGGCTGCTCGGGGAGTTTCTCGCGCAGGGATATGCGCAACTGGACCAGGAGGGTCGCAATGCCTTCGAACGGCTGCTGGATTACCCCGACAACGTGCTCTACGAGGTGGTCATGGGCCGCCAGACCACCGCGGATGCCGGGATAGCCCGGCTTGCCCCGCTCATCCGCGCCGCCGCTGCGGCTGCGCCTGCACCCTGATCCGGGGCTCGCGCGCCGGATCCTCGCCGGTCAGGTGCTGCTGAGCACCGCGGTCGTGCTGTACGCGCTGGTCTACGGCGTGTGGTGGACATGGCCGGCGGCGGGCGTACTGGTGGCGGCCGCGTTCGGCTGGTCCCGGCGTGGCCGCCAGCCGCACTTCGACTGGCTGGGCTGCACCGCGCACGGGCGCTGGTGGCTGGCCACCGCCGAGGGCCTGCGCCAGGAACGCATTCACGATATCGAGATCCTGCCGGACACCCGGGTGTTCGCGACCCGTGTGGTGCTGCGCTATCGCCCCGCTGGTGGGGGGCGCCCGGGGACCCTGTGGCTGTACCCGGGGCGGGTGGATGCGGACGACCTGCGCCGGTTGCGCATGCGCCTGCGCTGGCCCGCGCCGGGTCCGGCGGAATCCGGGGAGCCGGTGAGGCCTCGCGACGTGATCGCGCGCGGCGTTGCTATACTGACCGCACTGCGAGCTAGCGGAGGCCGGATCATGGCGGGAGATCAAACGCGTCCCGACAACGCACAGGTCATGGTGGACGTGTCGCACCTGCTGAAGGACGACCCCGATCACGTCTACAGCGAGGAAGAGCTGGACGCGATCGAGGAGCTCGATCCGGAGCTGGCGCTGCGCCTGGACCGGGCCCAGACCCATGCGGCCCGGGAACAGGCCGACGTGCCGGCCGACGGCCCCATCGACGAGGACGCGGTGCGCGAGGCCATCGAGGAGGCGCGGCGCATCATGATGCAGGATGGCGGCGACATCGAGTTCGTCGAGCTGGACGGGCGCACCGTGCGCGTGCGCCTGAAGGGGGCCTGCGTCGGCTGCCCGCGTTCCACCCTGGATCTCAAGAATGTGGTCGAACGCCTGGTCCGCTCGCGGGCGCCGGGCGTGGCCTCGGTGGCCAATACCTTCTGATCCCGCTGACCCCCCGCTCCTGACCCGGAGCCCCGCTCAGGGCCGGGTGTTGGCAGGCGTTTCCGCGTCCGTGTCCGTGGCCGTGGCCGGCCGGCGCCGCGGGATGCGGGCGAGGGTGGCCTTCAGGGCCTGGCGCTGTTCGTGTCGTCCCTGTCTGTCCAGCGGCGCGAAGCGCAGGGCGTTGTAGTGCCGGGCGAAAGCCTCCAGGGCTTCGCGGTCCTGCGGCCGGGCCGCGGCCACGCGCCGGACCCAGGCATCCACGCTCTCGTGCGGCTGGTGCGCCAGGCCCGCGCCGCGCAGGCGCCGGGACAGCCGGTACAGGGCGCGCTGCCCCGGATCCCGGCGCTCGCGTCCGCGCAGCAGCAGCCACAGCGCGACCCCGGCGGCCAGGGTGCCGAAGCTGACCCCCAGCGCGATCAGCACGCTGCGCCAGTCGCGAGGATCCAGGCCAAAGCGCTCGAACAGCCGCTGCTGACGCTCCGGGGTGAACGCCAGCACCCAGGTCTCCCAGCGAAAGCCGATGAACTCTCGCCAGTCCTGCAGCTCGAAACGCGCCTGCTGCAGCCAGGAGAGGCCCTCGCGGCGCAGGAAGTCCGGTGTCTGCTCGCCCTCGGAGGGTGACAGGCCCTGCAGGCCCTGCTCGATGCGCTCGGGCGCGATCGCCGCGGTGGGGTCGACCCGTAGCCAGCCCTCGCCGTCGATCCAGACCTCGTTCCAGGCATGGGCGTCGGCGTTGCGCAGCCGCAGATAGCCACCGCGTTCGCGCCACTCGCCTCCGTGATAGCCGGTGACCACCCGCGCGGGGATGCCCGCCGCCCGCATCAGCACCGCGAACGCCGAGGCGTAGTGTTCGCAGTAGCCGGCGTGGGTATCGAACAGGAACGCATCGGTGTGATCGCCCGTCGTCTGCGGTGGCTGCAGGGTGTAGCGGTAGGGTTCGCCGGAGAAACGCGCCAGGGCGGTTTCAATGATGGCGCGCGGGTCGTCGTGCGTGGCCGTCCAGAGTCCGGCCTGGGCGCGGGCCTGCGGCGCGGCGCCCGGGGGCAGCGCCAGCGCCCGCTCGCGGGTCTCGGGGTCCAGGGCGGGGACGTCGGCGTCGCTGCCCGGGGGGCGCGTCAGATCGGCGCTGGCGGTGTACTGGATGCGCCCGGTGATGCGCTGGTCGCGGATGACCTGATGGTTCGCGCGCAGCTCGGCATCGTCGGGCAAGCGGGCGGGATATTCCAGAACCGGCAGGTAGCGGGAACGCGTGGGTTCCAGCGTGACGGTGTAGTCGACGGTATCGCCCTCCACCGCGGGCGGCTCGATCGAAGAATCTCCACGATCGGCCCGCCACTGGCGGCCGTCGAAGTCGGTCATCACCATGCTCCGCCAGTATTGTGCGCGGGTCGGCGGGATCTCGCCGTCGAATTCGACCCGGGCGGCGACGGTTTCGTCCTGCAGCAGTTCGGCCATGTCGCCGGGGTTCATCTCGTCGGACAGGCCGGTCTGCGCGGTGTTGTCCCGGTCCTCGCGATCGCCCCAGAGCGGCCCTTCGATGCGCGGGAAGACGATGAACAGGATGAGCATGAACGGCAGGGCGTGCACCAGCATGGTCCCGGCGCGGCGGGCCAGATAACCGGGCGTCAGCGGGCGGGCGGCGTGCAGCTGCACCAGGGCCGCGGTCAGCAGCAGCGCCCCCAGCAGCGACCACAGCCCGATCCAGAAGGCCTGGTCGAAGAAATACGTGGTGACGATGACGAAATAACCCAGAAACAGCGCAATGACCACGTCGCGTCGGCTGCGCGCCTCCAGCAGCTTCAGGGCGATCATCACCAGCAGCAGCGCGCTGCCGGCCTCCTGGCCGAACAGGGTGCCGTAATGTGCCAGGGTCATGGCGCCGGCCCCCAGGGCGAGGAGGCTCATCACCCACAGCGAGGGCGCGCGGGTCCCGCGCCAGTGCACCCAGCCGCGCAGCAGCACGGCCAGGGCCATCAGCAGGGTCACCCAGGCCGGCTGGTACCAGGCGTGCGGCAGCGCGGCCACGGGCAGGGCGATCAGCGCGATGCCCAGCCCGCGCAGTTCGTCGCGCGGCGGGCCCGGGCGGGTGAGCCAGCCCTCCCTCATGCTCCGTCCTCCAGCGGCAGGGGTGCCGGGGCGGTGCGAAAACGCGCGAGTGCCTGCAGGCAGTGGTCACGATGTTCCGGGCCCTGGCCGGGGTCGATGCGCTGGCCCGGCAGACGCAGGCCCCAGACGCGCTCCTGCGCATGGGCCTCCAGCACCTGATGGCAGAGCATCGACAGGCGGGTCTCGGTGTCGCCGTGGGGCAGTGCGTCGTAGTCGAACCAGAGGTCGTCCTGTACCCCGCCGGGGCTTTCGCGCACGTGCAGCTTGCCGCTGCGGGCATAGGCCTTCCAGATGATGCGGCCGGGCGGATCGCCGGGGCGGTAGGGCCGGATGTGGTCGGGCGGTTCCTCGGACTGTCCGCGGGCGCCGGTGTCCTCGTCGCCGTCGCCGTGTCCGGCCAGGGCCCGGCCCGGGTCCACGGGCGACGGATAGACCAGGATCTCGGCGTCCAGATTGAGCCAACTCCAGGCCTCCAGGACCCCCAGGGGGAAGCGCGTGTCCACGCGCTGGCGCGGCAGGCGGTAGACCCCGCGCGGCACGGCGGGGAGGGTGATGCGGGCATCGGCCCGGCCACCCGCGGGGATCGCGACCGGTTCGCAAGCGTGTGCACCGACCCGCACGGTAATGGCTTCGCGCCCCCGGCCGTCGGTTTCATGGAGTCGCAGTTCCGCTTCGGGCGCGCTGCCGGCGAACACCGGGGCGATTGGCAGCGGGCGAATCTCCAGTCCCAGCAGGTTGCGATGGGTGTACCAGATGGCGTTGTGCCCGATCCCGGCCAGCAGGAAGGTCAGCAGGAACGCCATGTTGTTGGCGTAGTTGATCGAGCCCAGCAGCATGATCAGGATGATCCCGAGCAGGGTGTAACCGGCGCGGGTGGGCAGGATGTAGATGCGGTCGCGGCCCAGCCGCGCATGCTCGCCGTCGTGCGCGTGGCGGCGGTTGATCCAGCGGATCGCGTCGTCGCGCAGGCGCTGCCAGGTGCCGCGCAGGCGTCGCCGGCGATTCAGCGGCTGGGCACGCATTCCAGCAGGGCCTCCACGGTGCGGGCGGGATCCTGCGGCTCGCGGGCGCGTACGCGGTGGCCGGCCACCGCCGGCAGGACCCGGGCGATGTCGTCGGGGGTGATGTAGTCGCGCGCGTCGAGGAACGCGTGGGCACGTGCCGCGCGCAGCAGGCCCACGCCGGCACGCGGCGACAGGCCGTGGGCAAAGCGGGCGGTATCGCGGCTGGCAGCGACCAGCTCCTGGAGATAGTCGAGCACCTTGGAATCGGCATGCACGGCATCCACGGACGCCTGCCACTGGGCCAGCTGTTCCGGCGTGGCCATGGTGTCCGGGGCCGGGTGGCCGGTGTCCCCGCGGCGTTCCAGCAGGGCGCGCTCGGCCCTTGGGTCGGGGTAGCCGAGTTCGATGCGCATCAGGAACCGGTCCAGCTGCGACTCCGGCAGCGGATGCGTGCCGACCTGCTCCTCGGGGTTCTGGGTGGCGATCACGAAGAACGGCTCGGGCAGGTCGCGGGTCGCGCCTTCCACGCTGGCCTGGCGTTCCTCCATGGCTTCCAGCAGGGCGCTCTGGGTCTTCGGCGGTGCGCGGTTGACCTCGTCGGCCAGCAGCACCTGGGTGAAGATCGGCCCGGGATGAAAGCGGAATTCGCCGCTGCCCTGTTCGAACACCGACACGCCCAGCACATCACCCGGGAGCAGGTCGCTGGTGAACTGGACCCGGCGATAGTCCAGGTTCATCGCCCGCGCCAGTGCGTGCGCCAGCGTGGTTTTGCCCACGCCGGGCAGGTCCTCGATCAGCAGATGGCCGTTGGCCAGCAGGCAGGTGAGCGCCAGACGGATGGCGCGGGGCTTGCCGAGCAGGATCTGGTTCAGGGCCTGTTCCACCCGCTGCAGGGCGTCCGTTCCCGAAGACATGGCGTTCTCGCGTTATGGGGGAGTTGCAGAAGAGTTTGTAGCGGCCGGATGGTTCCCCTGTATCTGCAGAGTGTCCCCCGCGCTCCGGCACGGCTACCATGGTCGCGCACGAGTCGGGAAAACGGCATGGACACAGCGTCAGGGGCCCAGCGGCCAGCCTTCCAACATGATGCCACAGACGGGCCGTCCCCCGGTCTGCGCCTTTCGGGCAGCCTGGACACCGCCGCGGTGGAATGGTCCTGGGGCCCGCTGCGCGATCGCGTGCGCCTGCTGGCGCGCGAGGCGGGGGGCGGGACCCTGCCCGTGGATGTCACCGGTCTGAGCTATTGTGACGGCGCCGGGGCCGCCCTGCTGCACGCGCTGGAACGCGATGCCGCGGTCGGGGGGGTGACGCTGGAGCTGGTCGGCGCCACACGCATGGTCGAGGAGCAGCTGGCTCCGTATCGCGAGCTGGATGCGGTGACGCCCGCGCGCGGTGAGGGCCGCAGCGACTGGCGCAGCCGCTGGACGGACGCGGTCGGACAGGTGGGACGCGCGGGCTGGGAGCAGATGGCGTTCATCGGCGAACTGGGCCGTGCTCTGGGGGCGGCGCTGCGCCATCCGCGGCAGGTGCGCTGGGGCGACACCTTTCGCGTGGCCGAGGTTGCCGGGTTCCAGGCTCTGCCCATCGTCTCTTTGATCGCCTTCCTGATGGGCGTGATCCTGGCGTTCCAGTCGGCGATTGCGATGCGTCAGTTCGGCGCGGAGATCTTCGTGGCCAATCTGGTCGCGGTGTCGCTGTTCCGCGAGCTGGGCCCGCTGATGATGGCGATCCTGCTGGCGGGGCGCTCGGGGGCTGCGTTTGCCGCCGAGATCGGGACCATGAAGGTGAACGAGGAGGTGAATGCCCTGCAGACCATGGCCCTGGATCCGGTGCGCTTCCTGGTGGTGCCCAAGGTGCTGGCGGGAATCCTGGTCGCGCCGCTACTGGCGCTGTACGCCAATCTGATTGGCCTGCTGGGTGCGGCCCTGGTGCTGCAGGGCTTCGGCATCCCGTGGGTTGCGTTTCTCAACCAGGTGACCGGCGCGGTGTCGCTTTCGGATCTGTTCTCTGGATTGTTCAAGGCCGGGGTGTTCGGCCTGCTGGTGGCCAGCGTTGGCTGCCTGCGCGGCCTGCAGACCGGCAACGGCGCGGCGGCGGTGGGCGGCTCCACCACCAGTGCGGTGGTTACGGCGATCATCCTGATCGTGGTGTTCGACGGCCTGTTCGCGGTCCTGTTCTATCACCTGGGGGTGTGAGGCATGGCGCAGTCCGATACGGATCCGGTGATCCGGGTGGAAGGCCTGACCATGGGCTTCGACGATTTCGTGCTGATGCGTTATCTGAACTTCGAGGTCCGCCGTGGCGAGATCTTCGTGATCCTCGGGGGCTCCGGGAGTGGCAAGAGCACGCTGCTCAAGCACATGATCGGGCTGTATACCCCGCAGGCCGGAAGGATCTGGATCGGCGACGCGGATATTGCCCACGCCGACGGCGAGCGTTTCGAGGCCATCCTGCGGGGCATGGGGGTGATGTATCAGATGGGCGCGCTGTTCGGGTCCATGACCCTGCAGGAGAATGTGCGCCTGCCGCTGGAGGTTCACACCGCTCTGCCGCGTCCGGCGATGGACGCTGTGGCTCGCGCGAAGCTGCAGCTGGTGGGGCTGGGCGCGTTCGCGGATTTCATGCCCTCGGAGATCTCCGGCGGCATGCAGAAACGTGCCGCGATCGCGCGGGCCATGGCGCTCGACCCCTCGGTACTGTTCCTGGATGAACCCTCGGCCGGGCTGGATCCGATTACCTCGCGCGAGCTGGATCGGCTGATCCGGCGGCTCGCGCGCAGCCTGGGCATGACCATCGTGATCGTGAGCCACGAGCTCGCGAGCATTTTTGCCATCGCCGACCGCGTGATTATGCTCGACAAGGAAACCCGGGCCATCGTCGCCGACGGGGATCCGCGACGCCTGCGCGAGGAGTCGACACACCCCTGGGTGCGGCGCTTTCTGGGCGGCGACCAGGACGAAGCAGCCAACGGCGAGGAGACCTCCGCATGAGTGCCCGACAGCATTTCCGGCTGGGCCTGTTCATCCTCGGCGGACTCGCCGCGCTGGTGATCATCCTGCTGATTGCGACGGCGGGGAATTTCTTCCGACCGTCGATGATGATCGAGACGTACATGGATTCGTCGGTGCAGGGACTGGAGGTCGGCGCCCCGGTGAAGTTCCGCGGGGTCCAGATCGGCGAGGTCACCCGGCTGGGCTTCACCTCGGTGGAGTACGAACAGGATGTTCCCCCGGCGGAACGCAAGCGCTACGTGCTGGTGCGCGCGCGCCTGTGGCCGGACCGTTTTGCGACCACGCCGCAGGAAGCCCTGTTCGAGGACGATGTCCTGGAGCAGCTGGTCGAGGCCGGGCTGCGGGTGCGCATGGCGGCCCAGGGCATCACCGGCATGAACTACCTGGAGGCGGACTTCGCCGATCCCGCGGAACACCCGCCGCTGGATCACCCCTGGGATCCGGAGTATGCCTATCTGCCGTCGGCGCCCAGCATCACGATGCAGTTCATTGAATATGCCGAGAAGCTGCTGGAACGCATCGACGATATCGATATCGAGGGCGTGGTGGGGAATCTCAACAGCCTGCTGGTCAATCTCGACGACACCGTGTCGAGCATCGACGTGGAGGGCATCGCCGGACGGGCGGACGACCTGATCGGCGAACTGGAGACTACGGCCACCAGCGCCGAGCGCATCATGGAATCCGTCGAGAATCTCCTCGACCATCCCGATACGCAGGCCCTCCCGGGCGAGACCCGCGAGACCATGCGTCAGCTGAGGCGCACCGCGGAACAGGCCGAGATCGGCGAGCTGGTGGCCCGGATCGAGGGCATGGTGGAACGCCTGGATCGCGGCGTGGAAGTGAACGAGGCGAAACTGGCGGAAACCCTGGAAGAGCTGCAGAACACCACGCGCAGCCTGCGCAGCCTTTCGGAGGACGTGCGGCGCAATCCGGCGGGTACCCTGTTCGGGGCACCGCCGCCGCGCAGTATCATGGACCGGGACAATCGGGGAGAGGAACGCTGATGACACGCGCGCTACTGCTGGCGGTGCTGGCCGCATTCCTGCTGGGGGGCTGCGGTCTGCTGGCCGAACGCGAACCGGTGGAGCGGGCGTGGTTCCTGCTGGAACTGCCGGAGGACACCGGGCCGCCCGCAGCCGATGCCGGGGCGCCCGTGGCGGTGGAGCTGGGCTCGGTGCGCGTGGCTCCCGCCTATGCCGAGAAGGGGCTGGTGTACCGCCTGGGGCCGCACGAGTACGAATCGGACTACTACAACGAATGGTTCCTGCGTCCGGCGGAACAGGTGGAACAGCTGCTGCGCGAACGCTGGACCCGTGGCGACGGCGCCGTGGTTCTGGTGGACGACGCCCGCGCCGCGCGGGCGGCCGGGCAACCGGTGGTGGAACTGCACGTGCTGGTCACGGCCCTGTACGGTGACCTGGATACGCACAGCGGCCGCGATGCCGCACGCGTGGGGCTGCGGACCCGGCTGGGTGGTGCTGATCGGACCGAGCTGGCGCATTTCGAGGCCACCGAAGCCCTGCAACAACGCTCGCCCCGGGCCCTGGTGGCCGCCCTGTCCCGCGGCATGGCGGCCAGCCTCACGGACCTCGAGGCGGAACTCCAATCCTTCGCGCGACAGGAGGCGGACGGATAATGGCCGACCCGGACCCGCAAGCCACGGTGTATGACTTCGAAGTGACCCGCGCCGACGGCGGGCGGCAGCGGCTCGGCGAGTACCGCGGCGAGGTGCTGCTGATCGTCAACGTCGCCTCGCAGTGCGGTTTCACCCCGCAGTACGAAGGGCTGCAGGCGCTGCAGGATCGCTATGGCGAACGCGGCTTCCGGGTGCTGGGGTTCCCCTGCAACCAGTTCGGTCGCCAGGAGCCGGGCGATGCCGACTCCATCCGGGTCTGCGGCCTGCGCTTTGGCGTGAGCTTCCCGGTGTTCGCCCGCATCGAGGTGAACGGGGAGGGCGCCGATCCGCTGTTCCGCCACCTCAAGACGGCCGGCCCCGGTGCCCTGGGCACGCAGCGGATCAAATGGAACTTTACCAAGTTTCTGGTGGGGCGGGACGGCCGCGTGATCCGGCGCTTCGCCCCCACGCGGCGCCCGCAGGATCTGGCCAGCGCCATCGAACGGGCGCTGGACGAGCCCGCGCCCGCCAGCGCCGCATGAGCGAGCAGGATGACGTGCGCTGGATGGAACAGGCGCTCGCACAGGCCGAGGCCGCAGCCGCAGCCGGCGAGGTGCCCGTAGGCGCGGTGCTGGTGGATGCCGAAGGCAACGCCCTCGCGGCGACCCACAACGCACCCATCGCCAGCCGTGACGCCACCGCGCACGCCGAGATCCGCGCCCTGCGCGCGGCCGGGGAGCGTGTGGGCAACTACCGCCTCCCCGGCACCACCCTCTACGTGACCCTGGAGCCCTGTTCCATGTGCGCCGGCGCCATCATCCACGCCCGGGTGGCGCGGCTGGTGTACGCGGCGGCCGATCCACGCACCGGGGCCACCGGCAGTGCCATCGACCTGATCCACCATCCGGCCCACAACCACCGCGTGGCGGTCACCGGCGGCGTGCTGGCCGAACGCGCCGCGACCCAGCTGCGCGACTTCTTCCGCGCCCGTCGGCGCAACACGCCCGCCGTCGGGAACGAAGATGGCGCGCCGCCCGAACCCGATCCGCAAAGGAGAACTTCATGATCCGAATCCGCCACATCCTGCTGGCCCTGCCGCTGGCTGCGGGCCTGCTGGTCACGGCCGTTGCCGCGAACGAGATCCACAGCGTGGAAGCCCTGAATCAGGCACCGGAAGAGCTTGAGGGCGAGACGGTGCGCCTGGAAGGCATCATCGCGCAGGTCAATGAGGACATCATGGGCCGCAATTTCCTGCGACTGGTGGACGGCACCGGCGAGCCCGGCGACTTTATTACCCTCACCAGCCAACAGACCGCCGATCCGGGTGACCGAGTGCGGGTGGAAGGGGTCTACGTGTTCGACCGGGACTTCGGAGCCGGTTACGTCTACCCGGTCCTGATCGAACAGGCCCGCCTGGAGGATGTGGACGACTGAAAACATGCCACCGAGGCGGTGCTGACGCGATGTGAAGGCATCGAACAACAGCGCTGTTGGAGTGCCTGGCGCTAAAGGCCATTCCGGGCGAGCAGTTCCGGGATCTGGCGCTTGAAGCGGAAGAATCCGTGGGTGGCATGTGGCCAGGCGAGGTCGTCCCAGGTCCGGCGCAGCGGAATGACTTCGATCCCGTCTTCCGCCAGCTCGCGGGCAACGTCATCCAGGGCGTCGGCCAGGGGGCCGACGGGCGTCTCCGGTGTGGCGATGGTGGTCACGCCCGCGGCGGCGCACTGCACCCGGAGTTGCTCTGCATGCAGTTGCGGGAGAACGGTTGCGGGCTGCTGCAGGGCCTCACCCGCGTGCCGCGCCGCATCCTCGGCCATTGTGTCGACCCAGTGGGTGGTCGTGGCACCAAAGGGCCAGGGGATGTCGGGGTGGCCGCGCCGGGCGACGGCGATTGACGCCACGTCGGTTCCCGCCGGCAACACTTCCTGACCGCTGAAGTCGTCGCCATGCAACAGGAGGAGCACGCGCCGGCCGCGCGGCAGGGTGCGCGGGACCGGGAGGGCGCTGGCGGGAGGCGGGGTCTCGTCGCGGATCGCGGGCGCCTCGGACGCGAGATCCGTCGGGCCGAACCGATTGTCGGTAAAGCGGGCAATGTTGTCGGTCGTCGCGAGGTAGGTCTTGCCCGGCGTCTGGATGCCGGCGACCCAGCGCCAGCCCAGGGTGTTGGAGGCGGGGTCGGCGTCGAGCAGATGGCGCAGGAAGAAGTCCGCCCCCAGGGTCCACGGCAGCCTCAGGGTGAAGATCCAGATCGACGCGAACCACATGCGCGCGTGGTTGTGCAGATACCCTGTTGCGATCAGTTCGCGGGCCCAGTGGTCGAATCCTTCGACTCCGCTGTGTCCGGCCTCGGCCGCGGCAACGCGCTCGCGCAGGCCATCGTCTTCGGCAAGGCGTGACCGTTCGATGTCCCGTTCCGCCAGGAAGGCCCGCCAGACCCCGGGGCGCATCTGCAGCCAACCCTTCCAGTAGGTCCGCCAGAAGACCTCCTGAACGAACTTCTCGGCCGCCTCGGGTGAATGCCGGGCCAGCACCCGCGCGATCACCTCGTGTTCGCTGATGGCCCGGTGACGGATGTAGGGCGAAAGCAGCGACACGTTGTCGCGTTCACCGGGTCCGGGATCGTGGTTGCGCCGGGCCGCGTAGTGATGGCCCGCACGCGGGGCAAAATCCGACAGCCGCTCCAGGGCGGCCGCCCGCGACGGCGGAAAAAGCGCGGCGCGTGCGTCCGGGGCGTCGCCGTTGGTGTCGACGACGCCGTTCACGAGGCACCCGTTCGCGGGTCGGGAAGGGTTTCCAGGACCGCGTCTGCGAGGGCGCGCCCACTGTCGAATGCCGCCTCTACGCGTGGTCCCAGGGCCCAGTCGCCACAGGCACCCAGACGCTGCCCGGCGTCCCAGAGGCACGGCCGCCCGGCGGCCTGCTCGACCCGCGCGTACAGCCATCGGTGGACCTGATGGTGGAGCAGGCGGGCGGAGCCGAGCAGGGGCCGCAGAGCAGTCAGTAGCGGATGTGCCAGTTGATCCGGGTCTTGCTGGATGTGCTCGCGGGACCAGTCGGGACCGGCGTGGGCCACGAGGGTCTCGGATTCCGCGTTACGGCCGGGTTTGGTGCCGTTCCGGGCAACCCATGAAAGTGGCTGGCCGGACAATTCGCACGATGTTTCGTCCAGGTCGGTGGAGCCTTCGACGGCGGCCATCAACGCAATGCAGGGGGCATAACGAACGCCCGCGAGCGCCGCAAAGCCCGTTGCGGCGGTGGCCGACAGTTCGGCGGCCTGCGGTGCGGGCAGGGCGAGCAGGACTGCGTCGAACGGGCCCTCGAGCCCCGCATTTTCAGGCGTCGACTCGACCTGCAGATGCCAGGCCCCGTCGCAACGTCGAAGCCGCTCGACCCGGGAGTTGCGCCGCACCTCCAGGGGCGCAGCCAGCGCGCCGGCCGGGGCCGTCATGTCGGGACGGCCGACGTACCGGTCCGCTCCCCACGCCGCCACCGCACCCTGGTTCTGCCAGGCGAGCACCTGGTGGCGAAAGTCTGTGCCACGAGCGGTGAAATACTGGGCCCCGTGATCGAAGCTCAGGCCATCCGTGTGCCGCGTGGCCATGCGTCCGCCGAGGCCCCGGCTCTTCTCCAGCACGAGACAGTCATGGCCGGCATCGTGCAGCTGTCGGGCGGCTGCGAGCCCGGAGATCCCGGCGCCTATGATGGCGATGCGTGCCACCACCGCTCAGCCGCCCGTCGGGACCATGGGGCGCACGCGGGAGAACCCGCCGTCCACCGACAGGACCTGGCCGGTGACCCATTCGGCCTCGTCGGACAACAGCCATGTGACGGCCCGCGCGAGGTCTTCCGCCTGCCCGTAACGCTGCAGGGGATACTGCGCTTCGATCTGCGCCTCGGCACGCGGGGAGGCAAACAGCCGTTCGGTGGCGCCCGTCCGTGTCAGCCCGGGGGCGATCCCGTTGACCCGGATGCCGTGGCCGGCGTAGGTCGCCGCAGCGGCCGGGACCAGGCTGGCGATCGCGCCCTTGGCCATCGCAATCGCCTCGTGATTGGAGACGCCGATCTGGGCGACGACCGAGCTGAACAGAACGGCGCTGCCCCGGGGTTCGTCCGTCTGGAGTCGGGCCTTCACCCAGGCGCGCAGGGTGTAGAAGGCGCTGTCCTGGTTGGCCGCCATGCAGTCGCGATACTGCGCCTGTGTGGTTCGGTGCAACGGGGCCAGCAGCGCGCTGCCGGCACAGTGAGCGAGTTGCGCGGGGGGCTCGCCGAAATGTGCGGAGGCCCGGACCACGGCCTGATCCGCGCCTTCCGCGGTGCTGACATCCGCGACGATGGTGCATGCCTCGAGGTCATCCGGAAGCTGCCCGCGAAGGGCGTCCAGTCCCTCGGCGTTGCGCGAGACGAGAGCAACCCGGTCATGGGCGGGATCCAGCGATCGCACAAGCGCGCTCGCCACCCCGCCGGTTGCGCCGGTCACCAGTACTGTTCGTTTGCTCATCTCGCGTGGGTCCTTCGGGGTTCTTTCCGGGTCGATACACAGCGTTTGTCCCGGTTCCGACGGGCGAGTTCAACCGGGGTGTTTGGTGCTCGTCGCGCAGTGCAATCGCTCCGCCTGAATGCGGCGGGGCTGGCCGTCAGGTTCGGCCGATCAGGGCCGGTTCGCTGCCGCAATCGTCACCGATGTCGGTCCAGGCATGCCGCGCGCAGCACGATCCATGATTTCTTGATCCCGGGATTCCCGACTGGGCTCGGGTTCCGGACGCAAGCTTGTCACAGGGAGGCGGCGGTTCGATAAAGAATCGCATGGCGATCCGCCAGGGCCGTGATGTCGCGGTCGTAACCGCCGCCGATCACCGCTGCCACGGGCACGGCCCTCTCGCGACAGACCTGCAGCACATGCCGGTCCCGCGCCTCGAGGCCCGCATCGGTCAGCTCCAGATGCCCCAGCCGGTCCGCCTGGTGCACGTCGACGCCGGCGTCGTAGACCACAAGATCCGGGCGCACGTCGTCGATCAGGGTCGCCAGGGTATCCCGCAGGGTCGCCAGATAGGCATCATCGCCAGTGCCCCGGGCGAGTTCGATGTCGTGGTCGCCGGGCGTCTTGCGCGCCGGGAAATTGCTCCCCGCATGCATGGAGAAGGTCACCACCTCGGGGGTGTCCGCGAAGATGGCGGCGGTGCCGTCGCCCTGATGTACGTCGAGGTCGACGACCAGGACGCGTCGGACCCAACTCCTGGCCCGGGCGTGCGCTGCCGCCACCGCGATGTCGTTGATCAGGCAGTAGCCACTCGCGAATCCCGCGTGGGCATGGTGAGTGCCGCCGGCGGTGTTCAGGGCCAGTCCGTCGCTCAGCGCGGCCTCCACGGTCAGCAGGGTGCCGCCCGTCTCCAGCCGTACCCGCTCCACCAGCGCCTCCGACCACTGAAATCCGCTGCGCCTCTGGGCAGCCCTGCTGGTCTGGCCGGAGAGGAAGGCAGCCAGGTAGGTTGGTGTATGCACGCGGGACAGGGCGCTCCAGGAGACGATATCCGGTTGCACCCATTCGAACGCCGTGTCGGACAGCCCGGTTTCCAGCCGCTCCCGCAGGACCCGGAACTTGGCCATCGGAAACGGATGCCCATCCGGCAGTTCGATCGTGTACCCCGGATGATGGATCAGTTTGAGCGGCATACAGCGACCCCGGCCTTCAGTCGGCGGGCTTTCGTGCCAGCAGCATGTAGTTGACGCTCATGGATCGCGACAGCCACATCCGGCGGGTGAGCGGATTCACCTTCACCCCCGTCTGCGCCACTGGCTCCAGGTCGTCCCGGGCCAGCAGATCGCGTGTTTCGCGGGGCGTGACAAAGCGCTTCCACTGATGGGTGCCCCGGGGCAGGATGCGGAACAGGTACTCGGCGCCGACGATTGCCACCACGAACGAGACCGGATTGCGATTGATGGTGGCCACGAAGGTGTGGCCGCCGGGACGCAGCATGCGGTTGACGCTCGCCATGAACGCGGGCAGGTCCGCCACATGCTCGACCACCTCCATGTTCAGGATCACGTCGAAGGCTTCGCCACGCGCTGCGAGGGCCTCCGCGGTGTTTGTTTCGTACTCGATATCCAGGCCCTGCTCCGCGGCATGCAGCCGCGCAGCGGCGATGTTGCGGTCGACGACGTCCACGCCCAGTACATCCGCGCCGTGGCGGGCCATGGCCTCGCTCAGCAGCCCGCCGCCACAGCCGATGTCGAGCATGCGCAGGCCGGCCAGGGGGCGCTCCGCCTCCGCGTCCCGTCCGAGCGAGCGGCAGAGCTGGTCCCGGATGTAATCGCTGCGCAGGCCATTCAGCACGTGGAGCGGCCAGAGTTTTCCGTCCGGTTGCCACCACATCTCGGCCAGAGCGCGGTAGCGTTCCACCTCGGCGGGATCAACGGTTCGGTCGTGTTCCGGATTGGGAGAAGTCATGGGCCGGGTTGCTCGTCATCGGCATCAAGGTCTCTGTCTGACCATATGACGACGGTTTTGATCGCATTCGCTCGTGCGCAGGGTACTCGGCCCGGAAAAAAGAGCGGATATCCGGGGTCTCGGGCGCCGACGTGCAGCCTGATCTGGAGGTTGCCGGTGAGAGCCCGGCCCGAGCGTTGAGGGTTGCGTTGCCAGCCCTCGGACGGGCTTGCGAGCCGCCTGAGGTACTGAATAGATGGAGCCGGTGACAGGAGTCGAACCTGCGACCCTCTGATTACAAATCAGACGCTCTACCAGCTGAGCTACACCGGCCTGGTGCCGGGAGTGGGACTCGAACCCACAAGGCCGAAGCCAGCGCATTTTGAGTGCGCCGTGTATACCAATTCCACCATCCCGGCGTGCAGCGCCCGTAGTGTAGCGCACGCAGGGGGTGTGGCAATACGGCCGAACGGTATCCCGCGAGCCGGGGCATGGTAGGATCGCGCGCCATGCGAGTTGCCGATTTTGATTACGAGCTCCCGTCCGAGCTGATCGCGCAGGATCCGTTGCCGGAGCGCACCGGGTCCCGGTTGCTGGTCCTGGAGGGCGGGGAGCCGGAGGATGCCGTGTTCGCGGACATCGGGCGCTGGCTGCGCCCGGGCGATCTGCTGGTCCTCAATGACACGCGGGTGATCCCGGCGCGGGTGTTCGGGCAGAAGGCGAGCGGCGGCCGGGTGGAGGTTCTGTTCGAGCGGGTGCTGGAAGGCGGGCGCGAGGCGCTGGCGCTGGTGCGTGCGAGCCGGGCTCCGGGCGTCGGAGTGCGGTTGTGGCTGGCGGACGGGGCCTTCGAGGTGGAAGTGACCGGGCGCGAGGGGCCGTTCTTCCGCCTGTCGCTGTGCGGCGAAGGAAAGGCGGGCGAGCAGGATCTGCCGGCCCTGTTGCATGCCCATGGTCAGGTGCCGCTGCCGCCGTACATCGAACGTGCGCCGGAGCAGGAGGACACCACGCGCTATCAGACGGTGTTCGCGCGGCGAGAAGGGGCGGTGGCGGCGCCGACGGCGGGGCTGCATTTCGACGACACCCTGCTGCGCGGACTGCGCGACAGTGGCGTGGAGACGGCAACGGTGACGCTGCACGTGGGCGCGGGTACTTTTCAGCCGGTCAAGGTGGAGGACACGACGGACCACGAGATGCACGCGGAGTGGCTGGAGGTCTCGCCGGAGCTGTGCGCGGCGGTGGCACGCTGCCGCGAGCGCGGCGGCCGGGTGGTGGCCGTGGGCACGACCTGCGTGCGTGCGCTGGAGTCGGCCGCGGCGGGTGGCGAGCTGGAGCCGTTCACGGGCGATACGCGGCTGTTCATCCAGCCGGGATATCCGTTCCGCGTGGTGGACCGCATGATCACCAATTTTCATCTGCCGCAGAGCACGCTGCTGATGCTGGTATCGGCGTTTGCCGGATATCGGCGGCTGTTTGCGGCCTACGCACACGCTGTGTCGCAGCGCTACCGGTTCTTCAGTTACGGGGATGCGATGTGGCTGGCACCCGGCGATCCGGACGATCAGCCGCCGAGCGCGGAGGCTTCCGATGCAGTTTGAACATCTGGGCAGCGACGGGGCGGCCCGCCGCGGCCGGCTGACCTTCCCGCGGGGGGAGGTGGAGACGCCGGCGTTCATGCCGGTGGGAACCTACGGCACGGTCAAGGCGATGACCCCCGAGGAACTCACGGGGCTGGGGGCGCAGATCATCCTGGGCAATACCTTCCATCTGATGCTGCGCCCCGGGACGGAGATCATCCGGGCGCACGGCGATCTGCATGACTTCATGCACTGGGAGGGGCCGATCCTGACCGATTCCGGCGGGTTCCAGGTCTTCTCGCTGGCCGAGATGCGCAAGATCAGCGAGGAAGGTGTGCGCTTCCAGTCGCCGGTGGACGGCTCGAAGGTGCTGATGACGCCCGAGTCGTCGATGCAGGTCCAGCGCGAGCTGGGCTCGGACATCGTCATGATCTTCGACGAGTGCACTCCGTATCCGGCCACGCATGACGAAGCGCGCCGCTCCATGGAGCTCTCGCTGCGCTGGGCGGACCGCTCGCGTCAGGCCCACGGGGACAACCCGGCGGCGCTGTTCGGCATCGTGCAGGGGGGCATGATCCCCGAGCTGCGCCGGGAGTCGGCGGCCGGCCTGCGCTCGATTGGCTTCGACGGCTACGCGATCGGCGGGCTGTCGGTGGGCGAGCCGGAGGACGAGCGGCTTGCCACACTGGACGTGACTCTGCCGGAGCTGCCGGTGGAGCAGCCGCGCTATCTGATGGGAGTGGGGCGGCCGGAAGACATCGTGGAGGCGGTGCGCCGCGGCGTGGACATGTTCGACTGCGTGATGCCGACCCGTAACGCCCGCAACGGTTTTCTGTATACCCGCGAGGGGGTCCTGCGGATCCGCAATGCACGGTTCCGCGACGATACCCGCCCGATCGACCCCGAGTGCGGCTGTTACGCGTGTCGCAACTACTCGCGGGCCTATCTCAAGCACCTCGACAAGTGCAACGAGATCCTCGGCTCGCGCCTGGCGACCACGCACAACCTGCATTACTACCAGGACCTGATGCGCGGGATGCGCGGGGCGATTGCCGAAGGGGCACTGGACGCCTTCGTGGCGGATTTCTACGGCCGGCGCGGCATGGACGTGCCTGCTGTGCCATAATTCGCGCCGCCTGTTTGACCGAACCGATTTGCTGAACGGAGAAGCTGCATGGATTTCCTGATTTCCGCCGCCCACGCGCAGGAAGGCCAGGCCGCCGGTGGTGGCCTGATCGAATTCCTGATCATGATCGTGATCTTCTTTGCGATCATGTACTTCCTGATCATTCGTCCGCAGAGCAAGCGGGCCAAGGAACATCGCTCCATGGTCGAGTCCCTGTCGAAGGGTGACGAGATCGTGACCAATGGCGGCATGGCCGGGAAGATCACGGAAGTCGGCGAAAACTTCATTCACGTCGATGTGGCCGATGGCGTGAACGTCGTCGTGCAGAAGCAGTCCGTGCAGTCCGTCATGCCCAAGGGTTCCCTGAAAGACCTCTGAAGGCCCGTAGCCGATGCGCAACTCCTATCCGGTGTGGGTGTATGCCCTGATCGTCGTGGTCGTGACGATCGGGCTGCTTTATGCCGCCCCCAACCTGTTCCCCGAAGATCCGTCCGTGCAGATCGATAACCCCATGGCGGGGGAAGTCGAGGAGAACATGGAGGGCGTGATCGGTACCGTGCTCGGTGCCCAGGGCCTGACCCCGATGCGGGCCGAGCGCCGCGACGGCCAGCTGCTGCTGCGGTTCGAAACCGCGGACCAGCAGTCCCGGGCCGCGGAAATCCTGCGGAATTCGCTGGACGACAACCACACGGTCGCGCTCAACATGGCGCCGGCCACGCCCGACTGGCTGCGTGCCATCAATGGCCAGCCGATGTCGCTCGGGCTCGATCTGCGGGGCGGGGTGCACTTCCTGATGGAAGTCGACCTCAATGCGGTGATCGGTACGGCCATCGAACGCTACACCAACGAGCTGCGTCCCCGCCTGCGTGAGGAACGCCTGAGTTTCTCCGCACTCGAGGACGGCGGTGACGAGTTGCGCATTCGCTTTGCCAGTGACGGCGAACGCGACGAGGCCGAGAGCTGGCTGAGCAGTGAATATCGCGGCGAGCTCGAGTGGGCCCCGCGCCGGGAGGACGACGACTGGTTGCTGGTCGGCACTCTCGAGGAGGAGCACCTGACCGAACTGCGCCGCCAGGCGCTGCAACAGAACATCTCCACGCTGCGCACCCGCGTGGATGAGCTGGGCGTGGCCGAGCCGCTGATCGCCCAGCAGGGCGAGCATCGCATCGTGGTGCAGCTGCCGGGCGTGCAGGACACCGCGCGCGCCAAGGAAGTGCTGGGTGCGACCGCGACGCTGGAATTCCGCCTGGTGTCCGAAAGCGGGGACCCCATGGAGGCCCGCGAAACCGGCGAGGTGCCTTCCGGGACCCGGCTGTACGAAGAGCGTGACGGCACCCCGGTGCTGCTGCAGCGGCAGGTCATGCTCACCGGGGAGTTCATTACGGACGCCTCGTCCGGCATCGCTGACGACACGGGCGGGCCGGCGGTCTTCATCAATCTCGACGGCCAGGGCGCCCGCATCTTCTCGCGCGTGACCTCGGATAACGTCGGCCGGCTGATGGCCACGGTGTTCATCGAGACCACGATCGAGACCGAGGAAGAAGACGGCGAAATCGTGATGCGCAGCTCGCAGAGCGAGGAAGTGATCAACGTCGCGCGCATCAACGAGCCGCTGGGCGGGCGTTTCCAGATCACCGGGCTGGATTCCACCACTGAAGCGCGCAATCTGGCGCTGCTGCTGCGGGCCGGCGCGCTGGCTGCACCCATGTCGATCGTGGAGGAACGCACGGTCGGCCCGAGCCTGGGTCAGGAGAACATCGACCGCGGGATCCAGTCGGTCATCATCGGCTTCGTGCTGGTGATGCTGTTCATGATCCTGTACTACCGGGTGTTCGGCGTGATCGCCAACGTCGCGCTGGCGCTCAATCTGGTGTTCATCGTGTCGGTGCTGTCGATGCTCCAGGCCACGCTGACGTTGCCGGGGATCGCCGGGATCGTACTGACGGTTGGCATGGCGGTGGACGCCAACGTGCTGATCTTCGAACGCATCCGCGAGGAGCTGCGCAACGGCATGTCGCCGCAGGCGGCGATCGCGTCGGGCTACGACCGCGCCGTGACCACCATCGCCGACGCCAACGTGACGACCCTGATCGCCGCCGTGGTGCTGTTCATCTTCGGGACCGGCCCGATCAAGGGCTTCGCCATCACGCTGTCGATCGGGATCGTCGCCTCGATGTTCACCGCCATCGTGGTGACTCGGGCCATCGTCAATCTGACCTACGGACGCCAGCCGCGGCTGGCCCGTCTGTCCATTTAAGTCCGGGAGCCGGGGAATGCTGCCGCATCTCAACTTCGCCGAGTCCAACTTCGACTTCCTGGGCAAGCGCCGGGTCACCCTGGTGATCTCGGTGGTGCTGATCCTGCTGTCGGTGCTGATGCTCGCCACCCGCGGGATCAATTTCGGCATCGACTTCACGGGCGGAACCCTTGTGGAGGTCGGTTACCCGGAAGCGGTGGAGCTCGATCCGATCCGGGAAACCATCAACGAGGGCGGATTCCAGGGAGCGCAGGTCCAGACCTTCGGGACCGCGCGGGATGTGCTGATCCGCCTGCCTCCGCGCGAGGACGAGCCGGACGAGGCGGCGCTGTCCAATCAGGTCATGCAGCTGCTGGAGGCCGGGGGCCCGGAAGGTGCCGAACTGCGCCGGGTGGAATTCGTCGGGCCGTCGGTGGGCGAGGAGCTGCGCGAGCAGGGCGGTCTGGCGATGATCTACGCCTTGGTCGGGATCCTGATCTATGTCGCCGTGCGGTTCGAATGGCGCTTCGCCGCGGGGTCCGTGCTGGCACTGGTGCATGACGTGGTGATCACGCTGGGGATCTTCTCGGCACTGCAGCTGGAGTTCGACCTCGGGGTCCTGGCGGCGGTCCTGGCGGTGATCGGTTACTCGCTGAACGACACCATCGTGGTGTACGACCGCATACGCGAGAACTTCCGGATACTGCGCAAGCAGGGCACCGAGTTCGTGATGAACAATGCGGTCAACAAGACCCTGGCGCGGACGATCGTGACCAGTATGACGACCCTGCTGGTGCTGTTCGCGCTGTTCTTCCTCGGCGGGGCGGCTCTGCAGAACTTCTCGGTGGCGCTGATCATCGGTGTCATCGTCGGGACGTACTCCTCGATCTTCATCGCGGCCACGGCGGCGCTGATGCTGGGGGTCGACCGCCAGGTGCTGCTGCCGGTGAAGAAGGAAGGGGCGGACGAGGAGGATGCGACGCCCTGAGAACGCCCTGATTCGGGGGAGGGCAGGGACGGACAAGGAAGCCCGCCCCCACAGGGATATGAGGGCGTGGCTGCGGGAGCAGAGCGGGGCCGATGACCGCCCCGGGCGATTCAGCCTTCGCCGTGCGGGCTTCCGGTTTTGCGTCCCTCCACCTCCGCAGCGTGCAGACGCTGCAGCATCGTTTTCAGGACCTTGGGGTTCCCGGCCACGACATCGCCCTTGCGAAAGATCTCGTTGCCACCCTGCCAGTCGCTGGTCAGGCCACCGGCTTCCTGCACCAGCAGCAGTCCCGCTGCCATGTCCCAGGGCTGCAGGCCCATCTCCCAGAAGCCGTCAAAACGGCCGCAGGCGACCCACGCCAGATCCAGCGCCGCGGAACCCGGCCGCCGGATGCCGGCCGTGCCCGGGATCATGTGGCGCAGGGTGCGGAGGTACCGTTCCAGGTCCTGCCCCTCGCGAAACGGGATGCCCGTGCCCAGCAGCGCACCTGACAGATCCTTGCGCTGCCCCACGCGGATGCGCCGGTTGTTGAGAAAGGCGCCGCCGCCGCGCGTGGCGGTGAAGAGTTCTTCCTTGATCGGGTCGTAGACCACCGCGTGTTCCAGGCGCCCCTTCTGCCGCAGGGCGATGGACACCGCGTACTGCGGGATCTCGCGCAGGTAGTTGGTGGTGCCGTCCAGCGGGTCGATGATCCACTCGTGTTCGGCGCCGGTGGCCCCGGGCTGGTTGCCTCCCTCCTCCGCGAGGATCGCGTGGTCGGGGTAGGCCTTCTTCAGCGTCTGGACGATCGCCTGCTCGGCGTTGACGTCGACATCGCTGACCCAGTCGTTGCGGGCCTTCTCGCGAGTGTTGACCCGGTCCGGTCGTCCCCAGGCGCGGGTGGTGATGCGTCCGGCCGCGCGGGCCGCCGATACCGCCGTGTTCAGCATGGGGTGCATGAGGGATCTCCGACATCGCTTGGGAAGGAATCGGGGCCGGCGCACGGACGCCCCCGAAGGTCGCGAACAATACACAACGCATCGGGGCTTTGGAAGTGGTCGGGCTTCCCGCGGCGCGGCGGTGTACAATCGCGCCCGCATGCGAGCGGGCAGGGGCGCCATGGAATCCAGCACAGACGAGCATCGACCGATCGATCCGGGCCCGGGGGCCGCCGCCCGGGTCCGGGTCGTGCTGGTGGGAACGACCCACCCGGGCAATATCGGATCCGCGGCCCGCGCCATGAAGGCGATGGGCATGCGCGACCTGGCGCTGGTGGCGCCGGAGCGCTTCCCGCATGCCGACGCCACCGCCCTGGCGTCCGGTGCCGACGACGTGCTGGCAGGGGCCACGGTGGTCGACACGCTGACGGAGGCGGTCGCCGACTGTCATCAGGTGGTGGGGACCAGCGCCCGCACGCGCACGCATTCGGTGCCGGTGCTGGAGCCCGACGGTGCCGCGTCGCGGGTGCTCGGCGGGGCGGCCGAGGGGCCGGTGGCACTGGTCTTCGGCCGCGAGCACAGCGGCCTGACCAACGAAGAGCTGGATCATTGCCACGCATTCGTCCGCATCCCGACCGACCCCGATTTTTCCTCGCTCAATCTCGCCGGCAGCGTGCAGATCATGACCTGGGCGGTGCGTCGGGCGGCACTGGCCGGGGCCGGGGAACCGGATGCTGCGGTGCGCCAGGCCTCGGCGGCGGAGCGGGATCCCGCGGCCACCCATGCGGAGCTGGAAGGGCTGTTCGCGCACTACGAACAGGCCCTGCAGAGCATCGGGGTGCTCGATCCGGAGAATCCGCGGCACACCATGCGCCGGTTGCGGCATCTGTATCTGCGTGCGGAACCCACGGCCTCGGAGGTGCGGCTGTTGCGTGGCATATTGACGCACACCCTGCGGGGCCGGTGAGCGCGGTGTTGCGGCTGTGATACCCTACCGAATAACTCAGGAATGAGACCGTAACCATGTTCAAGACCCTGCGCGAGGATATCCGCTGCGTTTTTGCGCGCGATCCCGCCGCCCGTAATGCCTTCGAGGTGCTGACGGCGTACCCGGGTCTGCATGCGCTGTGGTTTCATCGTGCCGCGCACTGGTTGTGGAATCACCGCATGCGCTGGCTCGGACGGATCCTCGGTAACTTCGCGCGGCTGCTGACGGGCATCGAGATCCACCCGGGCGCGCGCATCGGGCGGCGCTTCTTCATTGACCACGGGATGGGCGTGGTGATCGGCGAGACCGCAGAGATCGGCGATGACTGCACCATCTATCATCAGGTGACCCTCGGCGGGACCAGCTGGGAAGGCGGCAAGCGCCACCCGACTCTGGGCAACGAGGTCGTGATCGGGGCCGGGGCCAAGCTGCTCGGCCCGATCCATGTCGGTGATCGTGCCCGGGTGGGTTCCAATGCCGTGGTCCTGAAGGACGTGCCGGCCGACGCGACGGCGGTGGGCATTCCGGCACGCGTGCTGGGGCCGCGCCCGGAGCCGGATCCGCGTTTCCAGCAGGCGGCCAGTCGCATGGGTTTCGACGCCTATGGCGTCACCCGGGACATGCCCGACCCGGTGGCGAACGCCCTGCACCGCATCGTGGACCGCGTCCACGAGCTGGATGACCGCATGGAAAAGGCCTGTCAGGCGCTCAAGCGTGCGGGCATCGACCCGGGCGAGGCGATGGGCGAGGATACCGGCCATCCGCTGGAGCCCTGCGACCTGGAAGGGCTGGAACCGGATGACTGCGAAATCCCGCCCCGCAAACAGCAGGGTAATAGTTGACCTTTTTGATCAGGAATTGCTAAGCTCTCGAGCAACCTGAACAAGAAGGCGCATCGAGCCATGAAACTGACGACCAAAGGACGTTACGCCGTCACCGCCATGCTGGACGTGGCGACCCATACCCGCGAGGGGCCGGTCTCGCTGGCCGAAGTGGCGGGCCGGCAGAAGCTGTCCCTGTCCTATCTGGAGCAGCTGTTCTCGCGTCTGCGCAAGAAGGGGCTGGTGGTGTCCAGCCGCGGCCCCGGCGGCGGTTACGCGCTCAGCCGCGACTCTGCCGAGATCAGCGTGGCCGAGATCATCGTGGCGGTGGATGAGCCGGTGGACGTGACCCGCTGTGGTGGCAAGGCCAACTGCAACAAGCAGTCGCGCTGCCTGACCCACGATCTGTGGGCGGATCTGAGCGATCAGCTCTATGATTTCCTCAGCAATCGTTCGCTGGCCGAGGTGCTGGAGCGCCACGAGGCCAGCGTGCAGGCGCGCGAGCAGGGCGAACATCCGGTGACGGTGCACGGCTCGACCGGAAAAGAAAACGATCATGCGGGCGCCACGGTGGCGGCCGCGGACAGGAGCAATGCGTGATGAGTGACCTGAAACTGCCGATCTATCTCGACTATTCCTCGACCACGCCGGTGGACGAGCGCGTCGCCGAGGAGATGAAGAAATTCCTGACGCGGGACGGTCTGTTCGGTAATCCGGCCTCGCGGAGCCACAGCTTCGGCTGGGACGCCGAGAAGGCGGTGGAGAACGCGCGGGAGCAGGTCGCGGCGCTGGTGGGGGCGGACCCCAAGGAAATCATCTGGACCAGCGGGGCCACCGAGGCCGACAACCTGGCGGTCAAGGGTGCCGCGCACTTCTATCAGCGCAAGGGCAAGCACGTCATCACGGTCAAGACCGAACACAAGGCGGTGCTGGACCCGGCCCGCCAGCTGGAGCGCGAAGGCTTCGAAGTGACCTATCTGGGGGTCGACGAGAATGGTCTGGTCGACCTGCAGGAGCTGCAGGACGCCATGCGTGACGACACCATCGTGGTTTCGGTCATGCACGTGAACAACGAGATCGGCGTCATTCAGGACATCGAGGCGATCGGCAACCTGTGTCGCGAACGCGGCATCGTGTTCCATGTGGACGCGGCGCAGTCGACCGGCAAGGTGGCCGTCGACCTGACGAAGCTCCCGGTGGACCTGATGAGTTTCTCCGCGCACAAGACCTACGGTCCGAAGGGCATCGGCGCGCTGTTCGTCCGCCGCAAGCCGCGCGTGCGGATCGAGGCGCAGATCCACGGCGGCGGGCATGAACGCGGCATGCGTTCGGGTACGCTCGCGCCGCACCAGATCGTGGGTATGGGCGAGGCCTTCCGCATCGCCGGCGAAGAGATGGGCAGCGAGCTGGAGCGTATCCGCATGCTGCGCGACCGCCTGTGGGCAGGGCTGGATGACATGGAAGAGGTCTACCTCAACGGCGACAAGGAACGCCGGGTGGCCCACAACCTGAACGTGTCGTTCAACTTCGTGGAGGGCGAGAGCCTGATCATGTCGCTGCGCGACATCGCGGTTTCCTCCGGCTCGGCCTGTACCTCGGCCAGTCTGGAGCCCTCCTACGTGCTGCGCGCCCTGGGTCGCGACGACGAGCTGGCGCACAGCTCGATCCGCTTCTCCATCGGCCGCTACACCACGGTCGAAGAGGTCGACCACACCATCGACATCGTGCACAAGGCCGTTGGCAAACTGCGCGAACTGTCTCCGCTCTGGGAGATGTACCAGGACGGTATCGACCTCAAGAGCATCGAATGGGCGGCCCACTGAGGCCGTCCCGGAACATCCACCCACGGGTACGCGAACAGGAGAGATACCATGGCTTACAGTGACAAGGTGATGGATCATTATGAAAATCCGCGCAATGTCGGCAGCTTCGACAAGAGCGACGAGGCGGTAGGTACCGGCATGGTCGGTGCGCCGGCCTGCGGTGACGTGATGAAGCTGCAGATCAAGGTTAACGACGATGGCGTGATCGAGGACGCCAAGTTCAAGACCTACGGCTGCGGCTCGGCGATCGCGTCCAGCTCGCTGCTCACCGAATGGGTGCGCGGCAAGAGCCTGGAAGAGGCGAGCCAGATCAAGAACACGCAGATCGCGGAAGAACTGGCGTTGCCGCCGGTGAAGATCCACTGCTCGGTGCTCGCCGAGGACGCGATCAAGGCGGCGATCTCCGACTATCAGGAGAAGCACGACGCCGAGGAACCGGAACAGAAGACGGCCTGAAGACGATATGGCAATCACACTGACCGACAGCGCGGCCGACCGCATCCGGCACTTCCTCGAACAGCGGGGCAAGGGTGTCGGCGTGCGGCTCGGGGTGAGGACCACCGGCTGCTCCGGCATGGCCTACGTGGTGGAGTTCGCCGACGAGGTCGAGGAAACGGACACGGTGTTCGAGGTGGACGGGGTGAAGCTTGTGGTGAGTCCCAAGTCCCTGGTGTACCTCGACGGGACCGAGCTCGACTTTGGCAAGGAAGGCCTGAACGAGGGGTTCCGTTTCAACAACCCGAACGAGAAGGCCCGCTGCGGCTGCGGTGAAAGCTTCAACGTCTGAAGGTACCGGACCAGCGCGGGGTGCGGCGGGACCGTCCGGCGACGGGCGTCCCGCTCACCCCTTTTCTTTGCCGGGCCTGCGGGCCCGGTTTTTCGCTACGGACAAGGAATGACAGTCGGCCGATGAACGATCCGTTTGAACAGTTCGATCTTCCGGTCGCCTTCGAGGTGGATCGTGATGCCCTGGAGGAACGGTTCCGGCGCCTGCAGGCGGAGCTTCATCCCGACCGCTTCGTGCGTCAGGGCGATCAGGCGCGGCGCATGGCCGCGGCGATGGCCGCGGACGTGAACGAGGCCCACGATATCCTGGCGAACGACTATCGGCGCGCCCTGCACATCCTCGAGCGGGCGGGATTCGAATTCGATCCCGAACGCGACACCAGCCGGGACATGGGTTTCATCGAGGCCCAGATCGAATGGCGGGAACGCCTGGAAGACGCGGAACGTGCCAGCGATGCCGCGGCGCTGGACGCCCTGGCCGACGAGCTGAACGGGGCGCGGGCCGAGGCGCGCGAGAAAGTCGCCACGGCCCTGGCCGATCCGGAGAAACCGGCGGACGACGCCCGTGATCGGGTGCTCGAGCTGCGATTCTTCGACCGTTTGCTGGAGGAACTCCAGCGAACCCGACAGTCGCTGGCGTCGTAACCGACGCCGGCGGAAGATTCCCCTTCGACCTAGAGCTTCCTCAGGAGCCGAACGCGATGGCGTTATTGCAGATCACCGAACCCGGCGTTGATTCCGCCCCGCACCAGCGTCACCTGGCTGCGGGCATCGACCTGGGCACCACTCACTCGCTGGTGGCGACGGTCCGCAGCGGCGAGGCCGATACCCTGCCGGACGAACAGGGCCGGCACATCCTGCCCTCGGTGGTGCACTATTCGGCGGACGGTGCGCAGGTCGGATACGAGGCCGCGGAGCATGCCGGCGATGATCCGCACAACACCATCGCATCGGTCAAGCGCCTGATCGGCCGCGCGGCATCCGACGTGGCGACGCTCTCGGGCGAGCTGCCGTTCCGGCTGAAGACCGGAGACGGTTCGAGCGTGCCGCGCATCGAGACCGCCGCCGGGGACAAGAGCGCCGTCGAGGTCTCCGCGGATATCCTCGGCAGCCTGCGGGCGCGCGCCGAGGAGAGCCTGGGTGATGAGCTGGAAGGCGTGGTGATCACCGTGCCGGCGTATTTTGACGACGCCCAGCGCCAGGCGACTCGTGACGCCGCCCAGCTTGCGGGCCTGAATGTCCTGCGCCTGATCTCCGAGCCGACCGCCGCGGCGGTCGCCTACGGGCTGGACCAGGGTGAGGAAAGCACCATCGCGGTGTACGACCTCGGCGGCGGAACCTTCGACATTTCCATCCTGCAGCTGCGTCGCGGCGTGTTCGAGGTGCTGGCCACCGGCGGGGATTCCGCGCTGGGGGGCGACGACGTGGACCGCAGCGTGGCCGAGTGGCTGCTGCAGCAGGCCGGCATGCAGGGCGAAAGCGACCCGCAGCGCCTGCGCCGCGTGACCCTGGAGGCGCGCCGCGCCAAGGAGGCGCTGACCGAGGCCGACCGCACCGCGGTGCGTGTGACGCGCGCCGATGGCAGTGAATGGCAGGGGCAGCTGGATCGCGCCGGCCTGCTGGAACTGGCGCGGCCGCTGCTGGACCGCACCCTCGACTCCTGCCGCCAGGTGCTGGCGGATGCCGGTCTGGAGCGCGACGCCATCGACGAGGTGGTGCTGGTGGGCGGATCCACCCGCATGCCGGCGGTGCGTGAGGCGGTGCAGGAATTCTATGGCCGCGAACCGCGTGCCGGGATCGATCCGGATCGCGTGGTCGCGATCGGGGCCGCTCAGCAGGCGGACATCCTTGCCGGCAACAAGCCGGACACCGAGCTGGTGCTGCTGGACGTGATCCCGCTGTCGCTCGGACTGGAAACCATGGGCGGGCTGGTCGAGTTCATCGTTCCGCGCAATACCACCATTCCGGTCAGTCGGGCGCAGGAATTCACCACCTTCAAGGACGGCCAGACCGCGATGTCGGTGCACGTGGTGCAGGGCGAGCGCGACGTGGTGGACGCCAACCGTTCGCTGGCGCGCTTCACCCTGTCGGGGATCCCGCCGATGGTCGCCGGCGCCGCGCGCATTCGCGTGAGCTTCCAGGTGGACGCCGACGGCCTGCTGAGCGTGACCGCGCGCGAGCAGACCCAGGGCGTCGAGGCCCACGTGGAGGTCAAGCCCAGTTACGGCCTGACCGATGCCGAGATCGAACAGATGTTGCGCGATTCCGCCTCCGCGGCGCGTGACGACATGGAGGCGCGCCGCCTGCGCGAAGAACAGGTGGAGGCCGACCGCGTGCTGGAGGCGCTGAACGCCGCCCTGGAAACCGACGGCGACCGCTATCTGGATGCCGAGGAACGCGCGAACATCGAGAGCGCGCGCGACGCCCTGGCCGAAGAACGCGGCCGGGGCGAGGATCCGGACGCCATCGAGGCCGCGCGCAAGCGCGTCGAGCAGGCCTCCGAGGCCTTCGTCGCGCGCCGCATGAACGACAGCATCCGCCGCGCACTGGCGGGGCACAACGTCTCCGAATACGACGACTCAGGGAACTGACCCATGCCACAGGTGATCTTTCTGCCGCACGAAGAAATCTGTCCGGAGGGCGCCTCCATCGAGGCCGAGCCGGGCATCAGCATCTGCGATCTCGCCCTGAAGAACGGGATCGAGATCGAACACGCCTGCGAGAAGTCCTGCGCCTGCACCACCTGCCACGTGTATGTGCGCGAAGGTATGGACAGCCTCGAGGAGCCCAGCGAGGATGAAGAGGACATGCTCGACAAGGCCTGGGGGCTCGAGCCCGATTCACGCCTGTCCTGTCAGGCGGTCGTGAGCGATGCGGATCTGGTGGTCGAGCTGCCGAAGTACACCATCAATCAGGTGTCCGAGCACCACTGATCAGCGGGAGAGTGCGGTCATGAAATGGACTGATACCAGCGAAATCGCGATGCAGCTTGCGGATGAGCATCCGGACGTGGATCCGCGCAACGTCAACTTCGTTGACCTGAGGAACTGGGTGGTGGAACTGCCGGAGTTTGATGACGATCCGGAACGGTCCGGCGAGCGCATCCTGGAGGCGATCCAGCTCGCCTGGATGGACGAGGCGGACGTCGACGACTGAGCGGCGGCACCGAATCGCCGGATCGGCCAGGGGCTGGCCTCCCACAGGTCGAACCCTGTCCCCGGTGGGAGGCCGGCCCTCCGGCCGATTCCCCGTCCGGCCCATCTACCGCGCCGGATCGGCCAGAGGCTGGCCTCCTGCAGGATTCGTCAGGCATGTGGGAGCGGCCTCGGCCGCGAACGCACGTGCGGGGTCGGCAGGTGCCGGATCGGCCAGAGGCTGGCCTCGTACGGGGCGCGCGGCCGTTGCCGCGCGCCGGCCGGGCCGCTACACTGCGCGCCGCATGCTGCCCCGTGACCGCGTTCGCATCGGGAACCCGCCATATGGCGGGTTTCGCGTTTGCGGGAGCGGGTGGCGACCCGACTCGAATCATTCCCCTACAGGAGAGCCGCCCCATGGCCGAAGAACGTACCCTTTCCATCATCAAGCCCGACGCCGTCTCCAAGAACGTGATCGGCGAGATCTACAGCCGCTTCGAGAAGGCCGGCCTGAAGATCGTGGGCGCGCGCATGATGCACCTCGATCGCGCCCAGGCCGAGCGTTTCTATGAAGTTCACAAGGAACGCCCGTTCTTCAACGACCTGGTCGAGTTCATGATCTCGGGTCCGGTCATGGTGCAGGTTCTGGAAGGCGAGGACGCCATCGCCAAGAACCGCGACATCATGGGCGCGACCAACCCCTCCGAGGCGGCCCCGGGCACCATCCGTGCCGACTACGCGGTCTCCATCGACGAGAACGCGGTGCACGGTTCCGACGCCGCGGACACCGCCGAGCGCGAGATCGCGTTCTTCTTCGGCGATGACGGTGTCTGCCCGCGCACCCGCTGAGGCGATTGCGGTCAAACCGCAGGAGCGTGAAATCGGCCGGAGGGTCGGCCTCCTGCCGGGGCAGGGTTCGACCCGCAGGAGGCCAGCCCCCTGGCCGACCCGGCGTTGCCCGACCGGGCACAGGATGTTCGCCTGGCGCCCGATCGGCCGGAGGGCCGGCCTCCTGCCGATGGGGGTCGCCCTGTAGGCATGCGGTGCCCGGGCGAAGTACACTGTGGCATCCGCTCCAATCGGTCGTAACAATGTCCTTGCCCAACCACGCCCCCGTCAACCTGCTGGGTTACAGCCGCGATCAGCTGACAGAGCTGTTCGGGGAATGGGGCGAGCCGCGCTTTCGCGCCACCCAGGTCGCGAAATGGATCCATCAGGGCGGGGTCACGGAGTTCGACGCAATGACCAACGTCTCGCGCAAGCTGCGCGAGCGGCTGGCGCGCGAGGCGGAGATCCGGCCGCCCGAAGTCGCGCTGGAGAAGACCTCCGACGACGGCACCGTCAAATGGGTGCTGCGTCTCCCCGATGGCAACGCCATCGAGACCGTTTACATCCCGGACAGCGGTCGCGGCACGCTGTGCGTGTCCTCCCAGGTGGGCTGTGCGCTCGACTGCACCTTCTGTTCCACCGCGCAGCAGGGGTTCAACCGCAATCTGACCAGCGCCGAGATCATCGGTCAGGTGTGGCTGGCCATGCAGCGCCTCCCGGCGCCCGAAGGGCGTCCGCGCGCCGTGACCAACGTGGTCATGATGGGCATGGGCGAACCGCTGGCCAATTTCGATGCAGTGGTCCCGGCGTTGCAGCTGATGACCGACGACAATGCCTATGGCCTCAGCCGCCGGCGGGTGACGGTGTCCACCTCGGGCCTGGTGCCGGCGCTGGACCGCCTGGCCGGGCACACCGATGTCGCCCTGGCTCTGAGCCTGCATGCCCCCAATGACGAGCTGCGGGACCGGCTGGTGCCGATCAACCGGAAATACCCGATTGCCCCGCTGATCGACGCCTGCCGACGGTATGTGGAAGCAACGGGGTCGCACAGCGGGGTTACCGTGGAATACGTGCTGCTGGCCGGGGTCAATGACCGGCCGGAACATGCGCGCGAGCTCGCGGCGTTGCTGCGCGAGCTGCCGTGCAAGCTCAATCTCATCCCGTTCAATCCGTTCCCGGGCGCGCCGTTCGACCGGCCCTCCGAGGCGGACATCGAACGTTTTGAACGTCTGCTGCAGAAGGCCGGCTATGTGACCACCGTACGGCGCACGCGCGGCGATGACATCGACGCCGCCTGCGGTCAGCTCGTCGGTCAGGTGGAAGACCGGACCAATCGCGGGATGCGCATGATCCGTCTGCATGCGGAGATCCCGGGAACCGAACGGAGGGCATCGTGATGATGCGCGGTGGCTGGCAGGGGAAGGCGGCCGCAATGCTGGTTTTGGTGGCATTGCTGCAGGGTTGTGCCGGGATGGATCGGCAAACGGGGCGCGATGGCGAAGAAGCGGCGGATATCAATGCGGAGCTCGGCATCGGCTACCTGCGGGAAGGCGAAATGGAACAGGCCGAACGCAGCCTGAAGCGGGCGCTGGAGTTCGACCATCGGCATCCGATGGCCAATCTGGGGATGGCGACGGTGTATGAACGCCGGGGGGCGGTCGACGAGGCGGTCGAGCACTACGAGGTAGCGCTGGCGCAGGACCCGGACGATCCCCACATCCAGGTAAGTACCGGCGCGATGCTCTGCCGTCAGGGCGAGTTCGAGCGGGCCCAGGAGCTGTTCGACAAGGCGATCAACAACGTCGATTACGATCGGCGCGATGTTGCGCTCCTGAATTCGGGGTCCTGTTACGCCGATGCGGGTGAATACGAGCGTGCCGAGCAGCGCCTGCGGGATGCACTGGAACGCAGCCCGGAGAATCCGCGCGCGCTCCTCGAGCTGGCGTCGGTCAGTTATCAGGCGGGCAAGCCGATGCAGACGCGCGCCTTTCTGCAGCGACTGAGCGGACGCGGCATCGAGAACGCCGAGACCCTGCTGCTGTGTTACCAGTCGGAAACCGCGCTGGGACGGGATCGCAACGCCAGTGCCTGCGCCGACCGCCTGCGTGAAGAATACCCGGACAGTGACGAAGCCGAACGGCTGCGGCGCCTGGAGCGCGAGAGTGACTGAGCGGCGAAGCCGGGATCCGGATCTGGGGCGCGTCGAGGACGTCGACGATACGGCTTCCTCGCGGCCTCCGCTGAGCGGGGATCCGGGCGTGCCGGAGCCCGATGAACCGCCCGTGGCCGCGGGCCTCACGACTCGTGACCAGCCCGAGGACGATCCCACGGGCCAGGGTGGCGGCGAAGGCGACGAGCAGGATGCGCAGCCGGGACGCGGACTGCGCGTGGCCCGCGAGGGGGCCGGGCTCGAGATTGCCGAACTCTCCCGGCGCACCCATCTGGGGAAGGCACTGCTGCAGGACCTCGAGGCCAATCGCTTCGAGCACATGACCCCGGCTTACGTGCGCGGCTATCTGCGCTCATGTGCCCGGGAGCTCGGGGTGGATCCCGAGCCCTGGATACAGGCGTATGATCGCCGTGCCCCGGCGGAGCCGGCGCCGCGCCCGGTCGCGACCCGCAGGCATCGCCCCCTGCGGCGCTCCGTCTGGCCGTACTGGCTGGCGGCGGCGCTGGTGGTGGGTCTGCTGGCAGTCGCTACGGTGTTCTGGGCGGAAGACGTCTCGGTGGACGCGCTGCGGGAGTTCGGGATCGGGGACGGGCCGGAAGGCGTGCCGGCTCTGGAAACGGAGACCACACCGGAGGAGCCGGCGAGGCAGGAGCCCGCCGACCGGGCACATGACGAGCCCGGGGCCGCCGCCACCAATGGCGACACCGCCCCCGACACGGACGCCGATACCGAAACAGGGACCGTTGAGGCGGAAACGCCGGCGATCGGACCGCCGGAACCCCTGGCCCGGCCGGAACGTGATCCGGCTGCGGAGGAAGGTTCGGAGGAGACCGCGGCGGACACGCGCATGGATACCGTGCCCGAGGATGCGGGGATCGACGAACCGGTTGCGCCGGCCCCGCTGGACGAGGCCGGTACGGCCGGCGAGGAAACCGACATCGTCGAAGCCCCCGAGGAAATCACCGGGGAAATCACCGAGGGAACGACCGGGGCGGCCGAAACGGCGCCGGCCGCGGACGGGCAGGCCGAACTGATCCTGGAGGTTCGCGAGACTTCCTGGGTCGAGATCCGTGACACGGACGGAGCGGTGGTTCTGACCGGCGTGCTCTCGCCGGGCACGCGCGAGGAACTGCAGCTGGAACTCCCCGGACGTGCGGTTCTGGGCAATGCCGCCGGCGTCGAACTCACGCTGAACGGCGAGCCGGTGGCGTTTGACGAGCATGTCCGTGACGACCGTACGGCCCGCTTCGATCTGGAAGAATAATCAGGCGCGTATCATCCGGCGCGCCCCAACCCGATACCAATCCGAATACACCCGATGAAAGCCATCCGATCCATTCGCGGGATGCACGACATCCTGCCCGACAGCGTTCACCTGTGGCAGCACCTCGAGGACCAGTTGCGCGACCTGCTGACGCGCTACGGTTACCACGAGATCCGCATGCCGCTGGTGGAGGCCACGGAGCTGTTCGCGCGATCCATCGGCGATGTCACCGACATCGTGGAAAAGGAGATGTACACCTTCGAGGACCGCAACGGTGACAGCCTGAGCCTGCGCCCGGAGGCCACGGCGAGTTGCGTGCGCGCCGGCATCCAGCACGGGCTGCTGCACAATCAGGTTCAGCGGCTGTGGTACATGGGGCCGATGTTCCGCCACGAGCGTCCGCAGAAAGGGCGTTATCGCCAGTTCCATCAGGTCGGAGTCGAGGTGTTCGGGCTGCCGGGACCGGACATCGATGCCGAGGTCCTGGCGATGACCGCGCGTCTGTGGCGCATGCTCGGTCTGAGCAATGTGCGCCTCGAGCTCAACACGCTGGGAACCCCGGAGTGCCGCGCGCAGTATCGGGAGCACCTCATCGCGCACTTCGAGGCACATCGCGAGCAGCTGGACGAAGAGGCCCGCAACCGGCTGTACGACAACCCGATGCGCATCCTCGACAGCAAGGATCCGGGGACCCGCGAGGTGGTGGCCACGGCCCCGTCGCTGATGGACCATCTGGACGCCGAATCGCGAGCGCATTTCGATGCGCTCTGCGGTCACCTGGATGCACTGGGCATCGCGTGGGAGCACAACCCGCGTCTTGTGCGCGGGCTGGACTACTACACCCATACGGTGTTCGAGTGGATCACCGACGAGCTGGGGGCGCAGGGTACGGTGTGCGCCGGTGGCCGTTACGATGGCCTGGTGGAGCAGCTGGGTGGCCGCGGGACGCCGGCAATCGGCATGGCCATGGGGCTGGAACGCCTGGTGGCCCTGCTGGAGGCCCGCGAAGACGCGCCGGCGGCGGGGGTGCCGGACGCCTATCTGGTGGTGCCGGATACGGAACAGACGGGCGAGGCGCTGCGCCTGGCCGAGGAACTTCGCGAGGCGCGTCCCGATCTGCAACTGGTACAGCACTGCGGCGGTGGCAGCATGAAATCGCAGATGAAACGCGCGGACCGCCTGGGTGCGCGCGTGGCGCTCGTGCTGGGGTCCGACGAGGCCGCGGCGGGCACCGTGACCGTCAAGCCGCTGCGCGGCGAGGGCGGCGAACAGCAGACCGTGGCGCGTGCCGATCTGTCCGCGCATATGGACACCGCCCTGCAATCCTGAAGGAATACCTGACATGAGTTATCTCACCGACGAAGAAAAGGCGGAACGGATCAAGCAGTGGTGGTCCGACAACGGCATGGCGGTCATCGCCGGGCTGGTGCTCGGGATCGCCGGCCTGTTCGGCTACAACTGGTGGAGCGGTCAGCAGGCCGAACGTGCCGAGCAGGCATCGGAGATGTACCAGGCGCTGCAGTTCAGCATGCGCGCCGGCCAGTTCGACCAGGCCGACGAAATGGCCCGGCAACTGATCGAACATGGCGGGCGTACGCCCTACGTCGCGCTGGCCTGGGCCCACCGCGCCGAGGTCGCGCTGGCCGGTGGCGAGCAAGAGGCCGCGGTGGCCGCCCTGCGCGAGGCCGTGGACGCCGCCCCGGATGACGGCCATCGTGCGCTGTTCCGTCTGCGGCTGGTGCGTCAGCTCATCCGGACCGAGGCCCTGGACGAAGCCGCATCGGTCCTCGCCACCGTCGAGCACGATGCATTCCGCGGCCTGCGGCTGGAACTCGACGGGGATCTGGCACGTGCCCGGGGTGACCACGACACCGCCCGCGAGCGCTACCGCGAGGCCCTGGACGCCGGCCACAGCCCGGAATACCTGCAACTGAAATTCGAGGATCTCTCCGCGTGAGGACGCCCGCCGACATGGATCATTTCGCGAAAATACGCTACGCCCTGCAGTGGTTCGCGGTGGCGGGCCTGGCACTGTCACTGAGTGCCTGTGGCCTGTTTTCCCGGGATGAGAGCGAGCCTCCGGCGGAACTGACCGATTTCGAAGTGCGCGGCGAACCCTCCGAACGCTGGTCAGCCTCGCTGGGGCGGGGCGGGGATCGCTTCCTCTGGGAAGTCTATCCGGCGATCGAGGACGACCGGGTGTTCGCGGCCGGCGCGGATGGCCGGATCGTGGCGCACGACCGGGAATCCGGCGCCCGCGCCTGGCAGACGCGACTGGACGACGTGCGCATCGCTTCGGGCGTGGGCGTCGGCGAGGGCATCGTGGTTGTGGGGACCCTGGAAGGTCTGGCGATTGCGGTGAGCGATGACGGCGAAGGCGAGCGCTGGCGGAATCAGCTCTCCAGCGAAGTCATCGGGATCTCGGAGGTCGCGTCGGGAATGGTGATCGCGCGCACCAATGACGGGCGGCTGCACGCCATGGACGCGGCAACCGGTGCGGTGCAGTGGACCGCGCTGCGGACCACGCCGGCACTGAGTCTGCGCGGGGCGCATGTGCCGCAGATCGTGGGCGGGCGCGTGCTGGCCGGCTTTGATGACGGTCGGCTGATGATGCTGGGCCTCACCCGCGGCAACACCCTGTGGGAGGCGACCCTGGGCGTGCCCACCGGCCGCTCCGAGGTCGAGCGCATGGTGGACGTGGATGGTCATATTCCGGTCTACCGCGGTGCGGCGCTGGGTGTCAGCTACCAGGGGCGCATGGCCGCGGTGGATCTCAATTCCGGCGAGCTCTACTGGGACCGGGAGTTCTCGTCCTATCAGGGCGGGGATGTCTCGATCAGCCGCAACGTGATGGTGGTCAGCGACGCCGACAGCCACGTGCGCGCGGTGGATCCGCGCAACGGCGGGGATCTGTGGGAAAACGCGGGTCTGCGCCTGCGCGGGGTGACCGCGCCGGTGATTCACGAGGGTTACGCCATCGTCGGCGATTTCGAGGGCTACCTGCACTGGCTCGACCTGGAAGACGGCGAATTCGCCGCCCGCACCCGCGTGGCGCGCGGCGCCGTGGTGGCACGGCCGGTGCTGGAGGGCGATACCCTGTACGTGATCACCGACAACGGTCGGCTGACCGCGATCGACGCGCGCATCGACGAGGACGCCTGATCCCCTCATGATCCCCGTCATCGCGCTGGTCGGCCGCCCGAATGTGGGCAAGTCGACCCTGTTCAATCAGCTCACCCGCTCGCGCGACGCGCTGGTCGCGGACATGCCCGGTCTGACCCGCGACCGCCAGTACGGAATCGGCCGGGTGGGCGAGTTTCCCTACATGGTGGTGGACACCGGCGGCCTGTCCGGCGAGGAAGAAGGGGTCGACCGGGCCATGGCCGAACAGACCCGCCGCGCGGTCGCCGAGGCCGATCACGTGCTGTTCCTGGTGGATGCGCGTGACGGCCTGACGCCGCAGGACGAGGCGATCGCCGAGCAGCTGCGTGCCAGTGGCGTGCGTGCCCGGGTCATCGTCAACAAGACCGACGGCCTGGATGCCGACGTGGTCAGCGCGGAGTTCCACGCCCTGGCCCTGGGCGATGTCACTCCGATCGCCGCGACCCACGGTCGCGGCGTGCGCGGCCTGATGCAGGCCGTGCGGGAAGACGTGGCCCGGGATCGGGAAGCGGCAGGCGGTGAAGGCGAGGGCGCCGGCGACGGTCTCGACGTGGACGCCCAGCAGGCCGCGCTGGACGACTGGCCGGGTATCCGTGTTGCGGTGGTGGGGCGGCCCAATGCCGGCAAGTCCACGCTGGTCAACCGCATCCTCGGGGATGAACGGGTGGTCGCCACCGACGTGGCGGGCACCACCCGCGACAGCATCTTCGTGCCGTTCACGCGCGAGGACCAGGACTACACCCTGATCGACACTGCGGGGGTGCGGCGCCGCGCCCGGGTCCACGAGACCGTCGAGAAGTTCAGCGTGGTCAAGACCCTGCAGGCGATCGAGGCCGCGCACGTGGTGATCATGGTGATTGATGCCCGTGCCGGCCTGTCGGATCAGGACGCCCACCTGCTGGGGCTGGTGATCGATGCCGGCCGTGCGCTGGTGGTGGCCGTGAACAAGTGGGACGGCATGGACCCGGATGATCGCGAGTGGGTCCGGTCCGAGATGCAGCGTCGCCTCGGTTTCGTCGATTACGCGCGCATGCGCCTGATCTCGGCTCTGCACGGCAGCAACGTCGGGCACCTGCTGGACGACGTGCGCGAGGCCCACGCCAGTGCGTTCGTGGACATCTCCACCCCGGAGCTGACCCGGTTGCTGGAAGCCGCGGTGGCCGAGCATGCGCCACCGCTGGTCAGCGGGCGGCGGATCAAGCTGCGCTATGCGCACCAGGGCGGGCAGAACCCGCCGGTGATCGTGGTCCACGGCAATCAGACCGACCGTCTGCCCGGGGCCTACAAGCGCTATCTGGAGAACTTCTTCCGCCGTCAGCTGAAGCTGGTGGGGACGCCCCTGCGGCTGGAGTTCCGTTCCGGAAAGAACCCCTATGCCGGCCGGCGCAACAAGCTGACGCCGCGGCAGCAGCAGAAACGCAAAAGGTTGATGCGTCATGTCCGCAAGCGCTGAGCCCGCCCTGTCGGATTTTGCGCAGGTGGTCGAGCCGTTCCGCGTGATGGACATCCTCGACCGTGCCCAGGCGGCCGAGCGCGCCGGCCGCGACATCATCCATCTGGAGGTCGGCGAGCCGGACTTCGTAACCCCGCGCGGCGTGGTGTCCGCCGGCGAGATCGCCCTGGCCGCCGGGGAAACCCGCTACACGCCGGCGCACGGGCGCGAGAACCTGCGGCGGGCGATCGCGCAGGACTACCGCAACCGCCACGCGGCCGAACTGGACCCGGAACGGGTCGTGGTCACGTCCGGGGCCTCGGCGGCCATCCTGCTGGCGCTGGCGGCCGGCGTGAACCCCGGGGAGGAGGTGCTGCTGCCGGACCCGGGCTACGCCTGCAACCGGCAGTTCGTCGCGGCCCGGGGCGCGCGGCCCCGGCCCCTGGTGGTGTCGGCCGAGGACGCCTGGCAGCCGACCGCCGACGCGGTAGCCGCGGCCTGGAGCGACACGACCCGCGCGGTGCTGCTGGCGTCGCCGGCCAACCCCACCGGCACCTGCCTGTCGCGCGAGACCCTCGCGGAGATCGTGGCGGTGGTGGAGGCCCGCGGCGGGCTGGTGATCATGGACGAGATCTACGGCCAGCTGGTATTCGGCGAGCCCGAGCGCAGTGCCGCGGCCCTGCACCCGAACGTGGTGGTGATCAACAGCTTCTCCAAGTATTTCGCCATGACCGGCTGGCGTCTGGGCTGGATGGTGGTACCGCCCTCGTGGGTCGATCCGGTCCGCCGCCTGGCGCAGAACCTGTTCGTGGCGCCCTCCAGCGTGGCCCAGGCGGCGGCGATGTTCGCCTTCGAACCGGACACCGAAGCGGAGCTGCAGCAGCGGGTGCGCGAGCTCGAAAGCCGCCGCGACTTCCTGCTGCAGGCCCTGCCGGAACTCGGCCTGGAGGTGCGCGCACGTCCCGAAGGGGCGTTCTACATCTATGCCGACTGCAGTGCCCATGGCGCGGATTCCGAGGCCCTGTGCGCCCGCATCCTCGACGAGGCGGGCGTCGCGCTGACGCCGGGGACCGATTTCAGTCCATCCGATGGCGCGCGCCATCTGCGCATCGCCTATACCCAGAGCGAGGCCCGGCTGCGCGAGGCGGTCGAGCGCCTGCGCAGCGTGCTGACCTGACCCGGGCGTAGAGCCGGGCCCGTCTCCGGGTCAGGCCGGAGCCGGTTCCTGCAGCGCCGCGAGCGCGGTGCCCCGCGCCAGACGGGCAGTACCGACCGCGGCCTCGTCGTCCGCTGCCATGCTTACTTCGACCCCGAGGATGCGCGCCCGGATCCGGCTCCAGGCGGGGCTGCGCGCGCCACCGCCGAGGGTCACCACGCGCTGCAGCGCGGGCGCGCCCAGTTCCCGCAGCCGTGCATAGCCGTCGCGTTCGATGCGCGCGATCCCTTCGAACAGCCCCTGCAGAAAGCGCGCATCGTCCGTCGGGCGGGGCTCCATGCGGGGCGGCAGATCCGGATCGTTGACGGGGAAGCGTTCGCCGGGGCCGGGGAGCGGGAGATAGTCCAGGCCGCTGTCGCGCTCCGGATCCAGGGCCGCACCCAGCCGCTCCAGATCTGCATCGTCGAAGAACTGCTGCAGCACGGCCCCGCCGCTGTGCGACGCACCGCCGGCCAGCCAGCGATCCCCGAGGCGGTGGCTGTACACCCCCAGTTCCGGCGCGAACAGCGGCCGCGGAGAGAGCTGCTTGAGTGCCAGCGTCGAGCCCAGGCTGGTGACGCCCGTGGCGGTATCCGCGACCCCGGCGGCGAGGAAACCGGCGATCGAGTCGGTGGTGCCCGCGACTACCCGCGAGGCCGGATTCAGGCCGAGGTTCGCGGCCAGTGCCGGGTCCACCGGGCCCAGCGGGGTGCCCGCCGGCACCACCTCGGGCAGCAGGCCGGTCTCGTCGCCGAGCTCGCAGAGCAGCCATTCCGGCCAGCGGCGCCGGACCACGTCGTAGCCCAGCTTGAGGGCATTGTTCTCGTCCATGCGGTCGTAGCGCCCGCGCAGGCGGCCGGCCAGCCAGTCGGCCGGGTGCAGCACGCGGCGCACGCCGGAGAGCCCGTGCTCGCCGCGCAGCCACAGGAGCTTGGCGGCGGAACTGGAGGCCGAGTGGACCGCGGCCTCGGGCGGGGCCAGGCGTGCCAGGCGGGGCACTGCCGGGGCCGCCCGGCGGTCGTCGTACATCAGCGCCGGGTGGAGCGGGTGGCCCTGTTCGTCGGTACAGAGCAGGGTACCCGAGGTGCCGTCCACGGCGATGGCGGCGGGTTCACCCTCCAGGCCGTCGGTCAGCTCTGCCAGCACCCCCTGCAGCGCATCCCACCAGTGCTCCGGCTCCTGTTCGTGCAGTGGACCGTCATGCCGGATACCGGCGGGTTCCAGCGCGCGGCTGGCGGTGGCGCGGCGCCCTCCGTCGGGGTCCAGCAGCACGCCGCGCACCCCCGAGGTGCCGACGTCCAGTCCGATGGCCCGGGGCGGATGCACGGCGATGTCAGTATTCGGTGCCCTGCGGGCTGCGCGTCGGCGGCGGCAGGGTCACGCTCTCCGGCGGGGTCCAGCCCTCCTGACGGTGTTCCGCGACCACCGTGGTGTAGATCCCGCCGCGCACGTAGAAGTTGGCGGTCAGGCGCATGAACCGCGGATCGGTCGCGGCCACCAGGTCGTTGAGGATCTGGTTGGTCACGGCCTCGTGGAACGCCCCTTCGTTGCGGAACGACCACATGTAGTTCTTCAGCGACTTCAGCTCCACGCAGCGCTGGTCCGCCACGTACTGCAGATGCAGCTCGGCGAAGTCCGGCTGCCCCGTCGCCGGGCACAGGCAGGTGAACTCCGGGATCCGGATGTAGATCGCGAAGTTGTTGTCCGGGGAGGGGTTGTCGAAGGTGTCCAGGGTCTTGCTCGGCTGGCTGGGCATGAATGCGTTCTCGTGTTTCGGCTGTTTTAGCGTGCGCGGTTGGAGAAGCGGGTCGCGCGCGAGTTCCCGTCGGGGTCACGTTCGACCTGTAAGCGTGTACCATTCTACGCCCGTACACCCCAGGCTGCGGAACACCCAGTATACCGACGTGCGCCTTGCCCGAATCAAGCTGGCCGGCTTCAAGTCCTTCGTGGACCCCACCACCCTGGTGCTGCCCGGCAACCGGGTAGGCGTGGTGGGGCCCAACGGCTGCGGCAAGTCGAACACCATCGATGCCGTGCGCTGGGTGATGGGCGAATCCTCGGCCAAGCATCTGCGCGGGGATTCCGGCGAGGACGTGATCTTCAACGGATCCTCCAGCCGCAAGCCCGTGGGGCAGGCCAGCATCGAACTGGTGTTCGACAACTCCGAAGGGCGACTGGGCGGCGAATACAGCGCTTACACCGAGATCGCGGTCAAGCGCGCGCTTACCCGCGACGGGCAATCGAAGTACTACCTGAACGGCCATCGCGCGCGCAAGCGTGACATCGTGGATCTGTTCCTGGGTACCGGCCTGGGGCCGCGCAGCTACGCCATCATCGAGCAGGGCATGATCGCGCGGCTGATCGAGGCGCGTCCGGAGGACCTGCGCACCTATCTGGAAGAGGCGGCCGGGATCTCCAAATACAAGGAACGCCGGCGCGAGACCGAGAACCGCGTGCGCCACACGCGCGAAAACCTGGAGCGCCTGGATGACCTGCGCGAGGAGGTGGGCAAGCAGGCGGAGCGGCTGAACCGACAGGCGGCGACCGCGGAGCGCTACCAGCAGCTGGCCGCGGATCGCCGGCGCAAGCGGGCCGAGGCGATCCTGCTGCGGCTGCAGGCGGAAGAGGCCGCGCTGGAAAGCCGCCGCGCCGAGCTGTCCGCCGCCGAGACCGAACTCGCCCGGCTGCAGGCCGAGGCGCAGAACGCGCGCACCCGCTCCGAGACCCTGCGCCAGCAGCGCGTGGACCGCGAGGCGGCAGTGTCCGAGGCACAGAGCGCGTACTACGATCGCGCCGCCGAGGTCTCGCGCCTGGAGCAGTCGATTCGCCATGCCGAGGCCGAACTCGAGCGCGAGACGCGCGAACTGGAGGACCTGGACACGCGCATCCGCACGGCGGGCGAGCAGCAGGATGCGGTGGCCGGGCGCATCCGCGAGGCGGAGCGCGAATGCGAGCGCCTGCGCGAAGCGCTGGAGAATGCGGAACGCGAACAGCAGCGCCTGGAGGCCGCCGCCGAGGAGGCCGAACAGGCGGACCAGGCGGCGCGCGAGGCCCAGCAGGAATGGGAGCGCAACCTGGCCGAACCGCGTCAGGCCGCGCAGGTGGCCCGTTCGCGGATGGACAGCGCCGAACAGACCCGCCAGCGCCTCGCGCGCCGGCGGGAGAAGCTGGAATCCGAAAAGGCCGCGCTGCCGCAGACCCATCCGGGCGAGGAGGCCGAGCGCGTGGAGGGCGAGCTCGCCGGACTGCGCGAGGCCCTGGAGGCGGAGCAGGCGCGCAGCACCGAGGCGCGCGCCGAACTGGAACGCCTCGAGGCGGAGCAGACGGAGGAACAGGAACAGGCCCATGCCGTGGAGCGCGAGCACCGCGAGGTGTCCGGGCGCCTGGCCGGGCTGGAATCCTTCGGTGGCGAGGCCGACCCCGAGGCCACCCGCAAGCGGCGCGAGGAATGGGCCCGGCGCCACGGCATCGACGCCGGTCGCCAGCTGGTTCAGGCGCTGGAGGTCGAGGACGGCTGGGATACCGCGGTGGAGGCGGTGCTGGGGAGCTGGCTGGAGGCCGAGGTGCCCGAAGGTGCCGGCGATCCCCTGGGGCTGGAGGCCGCGGCTCTGTCCGATCTGCCCGAGGCGCCGCTGCGCCGCCTGGATGGCATGGCGTCCGCCGAGCCGGTACCCGACGACAGCCTGGCCGCGCGGGTGCGCGGTCCGGCAGCCGTGCGGCGCTGGCTGGCCGGCATCTACTGTGCCGCCGATGCGCAGGCGGCGCGCGAGCGGGCCCGGGACTGTGGCCCGGGCGAGAGCGTGATCACCCCCGGCGGGACCTGGCTGGGCCCGGGCTGGCTGGCCCATGGCACGCTGGAAGCCGAAGTCAGCGGGGCGGTCGCACGGGTGCGCCTGGCACGCGAGCTGGAGCAGCAGCGCGATGCCCTGCAGGAGCGCGGCCGGGCGCTGGAGGCTTCACTGGCGGGGCGCAGGGAGCGCATCGGCGCGGCGCGCGAGGCCCGCGACGCGGTGGACGCTCGGATCGCGGAACAGCGCAAGCAGCTGCAGGAGGGCGAGAACCGCGTGCAGCGGCTGCACGATCAGGCGCGACAACTGGAACAGCAGCAGGCGCGCATCGACCGCGAGCTGGAAGAGGTCGCCGAGGAGGACGAACGCGTACGCACTCAGTTCGACGAGGCCGAGGCCGAACGCAATCGGGCACTCGAGCGTCTGGAGGGTCTGGAGGCCGATCGGGAAGCCGTGGAGGCCCGCGTGGCCGCGACCCGCGAGGCCCGTCAGCAGGCACGCGAGCAGGCCCGTGCGGCACGCGATGCCGCGGGCAAGGCACGCCTGGCCGAGCAGGAGGCGCGGCATCGGCTGGAGCGCGAACAGAGCGAGCGGGAACGCCTGGAACGCCAGCTGAGCGAGGATCGCGAGCGTCAGGAACGTCTGCGCGAGGGTCTGGAGGGCCGGCGTGCCCCGCTGGAACAGTGGAAGAAGGACCTGCAGGCGGCGGCCGAGGCGCGCCAGGCGGCCGAGAGCGCGCTGACCGCCGCGCGCGGCCAGCTGGCCGAGTGCGATCATGCCCTGCGCGAGGTGGCCGGCGAGCTGACGGAGCTGGAGCAGCGGGTGGAGCAGCAGCGTTCCACCTGCGAGGAATACCGGCTGGACCAGCGTTCACGGGCCACGCAGCTGGAACAGCTGCGCGAACAGCTGCAGGAATCCGGATTCGACGCGCGCGACCTGGCGGCCGAGCTGCCGGAAGACGCCGGCGTGGAGGTCTGGGACCGGGCGATCGCCGAGCTGGACCGGGCGATCGAAAAGCTCGGGCCGATCAACCTGGCGGCGATCGACGAGGCCCGCGAGCTGGAAGAACGCCAGCGCTATCTGGAGGAACAGCACGCCGATCTGATCGAGGCGCTGGAGACCCTGGAGGCGGCGATGCAGCGCATCGACCGCGAGACCCGCACGCTGTTCCGCGAGACCTTCGACAAGGTCAACGCCGGGCTGGGGGAGAAGTTCCAGCGCCTGTTCGGCGGCGGCGAGGCGCGCCTGGAGATGACCGGCGACGACCTGCTGGATACCGGCGTGGCGATCATGGCGCGTCCGCCGGGCAAGCGCCTGTCCACCATCCATCTGATGTCCGGGGGTGAGAAGGCGCTCACGGCTTCGGCGCTGGTATTCGCCATCTTCGAGCTGAATCCGGCACCCTTCTGCATGCTGGACGAGGTGGATGCGCCGCTGGACGAGGCCAACGTGGGGCGTTTCGGCGAGCTCCTGCGGGAGATGTCGGAGCGGATCCAGTTCATCTTTATCACCCACAACAAGTCGACCATGTCCATGGCGGAACAGCTGATCGGCGTTACCATGCACGAACCGGGCGTGTCGCGTCTGGTCAGTGTGGACGTCGACGAGGCCGTGGAAATGGCCGGGGCCTGACGGCGCCGGGCGCAACGAGCGAGGAATTTTCGTGGACTGGATGCGGTTGAGTCTGCTGCTGCTGGGAATCGTCCTGATCGCGGGGATCTGGATCACGCACCGCATGCGCACGCGTGCGCGCGAGCGTGACGAGGCCGATGACGCCGGCGACTGGGCCGATGATGCGGTGCATATCCGTGCCGGCGCGCCCGATCCGCTGGACGAGGGCCCCCGGGTGACCGGCGGACGGCGCGAGCCGCATCTCGGCGTGACCTCACCGGGCCCGGATGCGGAGCCCGATCCGGATGATCCGTTCGAGGCCGCGCCGCGCGGCTCGACCTCCGCGCAGGAACCGGTCAACGACATCTACGGCGTGCTGGAGGACGAAGAGCCCGGCGCCGGGGCCGCCGACCATGGTGCGTCCGGCCCGCGCGGGTTCGAAACCGATTACGGCGGTGACCTGCGGGCGGCGCCCGAACCCGAACCCGAGCCCGACCCCGAGTCCGGGCGCCGGGCGGCTCCGGGTCGCCAGCGTCGCCGGAGCCCGAAGCCGTCGCCCGGCGAACGCCTGATTGCCGTCGGTCGCCAGGGCCTGGACGCCGTGCGCGCACGCATGCCGGGAGGCGGACGCAAGTCGCGTGGCCCGGTCGGCGAACGCCTGGACCCGGACCACGAGGTGGATCCGGATCTGATCGAGGAGCCGGACCGGCCGGATCCGGAATCGCTGGGCGAATACGTGTCCGATCCGTGGAAGGCGGGCGAAAACCCGCGCGCCGCGTCCGCCTCGCTGCAGGAGAAGATCCTGCTGCTGCACGTGGTCGCGCCCCGGAACAAGCCCTTCACCGGCGTGGCGCTGGGCGCCGCGCTGGATCGCGCCGGTCTCAAGCCCGGGGCGATGGACATCTACCACTACCATGAACCCGCCAGCGACAAACGGCAGCCGCTGTTTTCGGTGGCCAACATGGTGGCGCCGGGCACCCTGCGTGACGAGGACCTGGCGGACATGATGACCCCCGGCGTCACCCTGTTCACCCAGGTGCACTACAGTGCCCATCCGCAGCGTGCGTTCGAGGCACTGCTGGAGAACGCGCACGCGCTGGCACGCGACCTCGGGGGCACCATCCTGGACGCGCAGCAGTCGACGGCGACGAACCAGACCCTGGCGCACATGCGCGAGGACCTGAACCAGTGGCTGCTGCGCAACCGGCCCGACATCCTCCGGCGCGGGAGGACGCAATGAGCGCCGACCGCGAGCGCCTGGAGGCGCTGCGCCGACAGATCGAACACCACAACCGGCGCTATTACGTCCACGACGACCCGGAGATCTCGGACGTCGAATATGACGAACTCCTGCGCGAGCTGCAGGCGCTGGAGGCCGCGCACCCCGAATGGATCACCCCGGACTCGCCGACTCAGCGCGTGGGCGCGCAGCCGGCCGAGGGCTTCGAGCCAGTGCGCCACCGGCTGCCGATGTTGTCGCTGGCCAACGGCTTCGAGCCCGGGGAGATTCACGACTTCGACCGGCGGGTGCGCGAACGCCTGGCGCGCGACACCGGTGATCCGGCACGTGCCGAACAGGCCGTCACCTACATGGCCGAGCCCAAGCTGGACGGGCTGGCGATTTCGCTGCTGTTCGAAGACGGAGTGCTGGTGCGCGCCGCCACCCGCGGCGACGGCGAAACCGGCGAGGACGTGACCGCCAACATGCGCACCGTGCGCCCGGTGCCGCTGCGCCTGGATCCGGCCGGGGCGCAGGCCGTGGGCGGGGCGATCCCGGCCGTGCTGGAGGTGCGCGGCGAGGTGTTCATGCGCCGGGCGGATTTCCTGCGCCTCAACGAGGGGCTGGAGGCCGAGGGGCAGCGCGGTTTCATGAACCCGCGCAACGCCGCCGCCGGCAGCCTGCGCCAGCTCGACCCCAAGGTGACGGCCCGGCGCCCGCTCAGTTTCTTTGCCTATTCCGTGGGCCATGTCGAGGGCGGGGCGCTGCCGGGGCGGCAGTCGGCGGTGCTGGACGCCCTGCGTGATCTCGGCCTGCCGGTGTGTCCCGAACGCCGCGTGGTGACCGGGGTGGAGGGCTGCCTGGGCTATTACGAGGAGCTGGCCGCGCGGCGGCGCGATCTGGATTACGAGATCGACGGCATCGTGTACAAGGTGGACGATCTGGCCGACCAGCAGGTGCTGGGGTTCGTGTCGCGGGCCCCGCGCTGGGCGATCGCGCACAAGTTCCCGGCCGAGGAACGCACCACCACGCTGCGCGATGTCGAGTTCAACGTGGGGCGCACGGGGGCTCTGACGCCGGTGGCGCGGCTGGAGCCGGTGCTGGTGGGCGGGGTGATGGTGTCCAACGCCGGGCTGCACAACATGGATGAGGTGGAGCGCAAGGACATCCGCATCGGCGACCGCGTGATCGTGCGCCGCGCCGGTGACGTGATCCCCGAGGTGGTGGGTCGCGCCGGAGGCGAGCGGCCGGCGGAGACCCGCCCGATCGAGCTACCGGCCACCTGCCCGGAATGTGGCTCGCATGTGGAACGGCCCGAGGGCGAGGTGGTGGCGCGCTGCACCGGCGGGCTGATCTGTCCGGCGCAGCGGCGCGAGGCGCTCAAGCACTTCGTGTCGCGTCGCGCCATGGACATCGAGGGCTTCGGCGAGAAGCTGATCGAGCAGCTGGTCGACAGCGGCCGGGTACGCACCCCGGCGGAGTTGTTCGCGCTGGATGCGGAGACCCTGCAGCAGCTGGAACGGGTGGGGCCGAAACTGGCCGACAACCTGGTGCGCGCGCTGGAGACCGCGCGCGAGACCACGCTGGCGCGCTTCATCTTCGCCCTCGGCATCCGCGAGGTCGGCGAAGTCACCGCGCAGGCCCTGGCCGCGCATTTCCGTGACCTGGATGCCCTGATGGCGGCGGATGCCGAGACCCTGCAGTCGATCCCGGACGTGGGGCCGGTGGTGGCCGAACACATCGTGCATTTCTTCGCCGAGCCGCATAATCGCGAGGTGGTCGAAGCCCTGCGTGCGGCCGGCGTGCACTGGCCGGTGCCGGAGCCGTCCCCGGCGTCACCCGGTGACGCCGGGGACGAGGCCGCGCAGGCCCCGCTGGCGGGCCGCACGTTCGTGCTCACCGGGACCCTGGAGGAGATGAGCCGGGACGAGGCGCGCGCGCATCTGGAGGCGCTGGGTGCGAAGATCACCGGCTCGGTGTCCAGGAAGACCAGCGCGGTCATCGCGGGTGCCGACCCCGGCTCCAAGGTCGCAAAGGCCGAATCCCTGGGCGTCCCGGTGCTGGGTCCTGAGGAACTGGCGCGGCTGCTGGAGGGCGAGGATCTGCTGGCCGAGGAAGCCACGGAAGGAGGCAGCGCATGAGCGACGGTCTGCTGGTGACCCCGCTGCGCGACGCGGCCGCCTCGCTGGAGCGGGCGCTGGCGCAGCCGAAGGACGAGTTCATGCGCGATGCGACCATCCAGCGCTTCGAATACAGCTTCGAGCTGGCGTGGAAGCTGCTGCAGCGGCGGCTGGTCGAGGATGAGGGGCGCGAGGTGGTGATGCCGCTCAGTCGTCGGGAGCTGTTTCGTCTGGCGGCAACGCGGCGATTGATCGAGGATCCCGCGCAGTGGTTTGCCTTCCACAGGGCCCGCAACATGACCTCGCACACGTATAACGAAGCCGTGGCGGAGGAGGTGTACGAGATTGCGCGAAGCTTTCTGCCCGCCGTGCAGGCCCTGATCGAGAAGCTGGAGCATCCGGGTGGTTGACCTGACGCCCGCTCAGCGGGAGGTGGTGGAGCGTCTCGTGCACCGGCATTTGTCCGCGGGGACGCGGGTGTGGCTGTTCGGCTCGCGCGCCACCGGGTGCAGCGCGCCCGCTTCGGACCTGGACCTGCTGGTGGATGCCGGCGAGGCCCTGGATTTCGCGATCCTCGGGGAACTGGAGGCCGACCTCGCCGAGTCGGACCTGCCGTTTCCGGTGGATGTGGTGGATCTGCACCGTATATCGGAGGCGTTCGCGGCCCGCATCCGGCCCGAATGCGTGCCGCTGTCGGAGACCGGGACCGGGGAGGCCGGCTAGCGTCCTTCGCGCGCTCGCTGTTCCAGCAGGTTCTGCATCCGGGACAGGCGTTCCTGCAGCGCGCTGGTCTCCTCGTGCAGGGCCTGCAGTTCGTTGTGCAGGGCCTTGTTTTCCTCGTGAACGCTGTCGTGGATGGCCTGCTTTTCGATTTCCACCGCGCGGTCGTGCATGCGCTGCATCGCATCCACGATGATGGCGATGAACAGGTTGAGCACGGTGAACGTGGCGATCAGTATGAACGGCACGAAGAACGCCCAGGCCCAGGGGTGCTCCTCCATGACGGGCCGGGCCACGTCTTCCGACCAGCCTTCCAGCGTCATCACCTGGAACAGGCTGTACATGGTCGCGCCGAGACTGCCGAACATCTCGGGATGCGTTTCGCGGAACAGCCCGGTGGCGATGATCGCGAACACGTAGAAGATCAGCAGCAACAGCCCGATGATGGAGATGATCCCCGGGATCGCGCGCAGCAGCGCCTCGACGATGAAGCGCAGCTTGGGCACCAGCGAGACCAGACGCAGCAGACGCAGCACGCGCAGCACCGAGAACGGGCCGGTAGCCGGGATCAGCGCGATGCCAACGACGAAGAAATCGAACACGTTCCAGGGGTTGCGCCAGAACCGCAGGCGGTAGACGAACATCTTGGTCAGGACCTCGACGGTGAAGATCGACAGGATGATCACGTCGGCGCTGTTGACCACGGGGCCGATCGCCTGCATCACCGCATGCGAGGTTTCGAGCCCCAGGGTCAGGGCGTTCAGCAGGATCAGTCCGATGATGAAGCGCTGGGTGTAATTGGCTTCGATCAGGGCCGTCAGGCGGCCGCGCAGGGTTACGGTCTCGGTCATGGTGGCCTGGTCGTGAAAACGAACGTATGAAGAAGCAATCGGGTGACTGCCGGGCGCGCAAAGAGTAGGGCAAACCCGCGCGCCCGGCAATGGAGCCCGGAACATGCAAGGAGTTGATGATGTGGGATGATCGTTATTCAACGGAGGAATTCGCCTACGGCACCGAGCCGAACGACTTCCTGCGCGAGGCCGTGGCCACCCTGCCGCCCGGAGATGCGCTGTGCCTGGGCGAGGGCGAGGGGCGCAACGCGGTGTTTCTGGCCGAACAGGGCTTCGACGTGACCGCGGTCGACAGTTCCCTGGTGGGCCTGCGCAAGGCCGAACGGCTGGCGGCCGAGCGCGGGGTGAGTATCCGGACCGAGGTCGCCGATCTGGCTGACTACCGCATTGATCCGGAAAGCTGGGATGTGATCGTGTCGATCTACTGTCACGTGCCACCGGAGATCCGTCGCCGCGTGCATGCCGATGTCGTGCAGGGGCTGCGCCCCGGCGGTACTTTCATCCTCGAGGCGTACACGCCGGCTCAGCTGGCGCACGGCACCGGTGGCCCGCCGGTGGAAGAATTGATGATGGACCTGAACGCGCTCAGCGAGGAACTCGATGGCCTCGAGTTCGACTACGCCCACGAGCTGGAGCGCGAGGTGATCGAAGGGGTTTATCACACCGGTCGCGGCGCGGTGGTGCAGGTCGTCGGCCGGCGTCCGTCCTGAGCGGGCTTGCCCGCGGGGATTACAGCAGGCTCTCCACCGGGAACAGGATGGTGAGATCCGAAAGGATCTGACGCATGTGGCCGGCCTTGGGATCGCGCCGCCACGTGCGGCCCTGGTCGTCGCTCCAGATCAGGTTGTCCTCGGCGTCCAGCTCGACCCGGTAGGCGAACTCGGGCTGGATAATCCGCTCGTGCAGGTCCACGACCTGGCCGACCAGCGCCGGTTCGCGCAGGAACACCCCGGATTCGGTATTGCTGTAGGCCGAACGCGGATCGAGGTTGTAGGAGCCGACGAACGCCTCGTGGCCGTCCATCACGAACGCCTTGGTGTGCAGGCTGGTCTGCGACGAGCCCAGGCCCCAGCGCCTTGCCCGTTCCTCGCCGTTGGGCAGGGCGGTGGGGCGCAGCTCGTGCAGCTCCACGCCGCCCTGCAGCAGGGTTGGTCGGCGGCGTGAATATCCGCTGTGGGTGAACACCACATCATTGGAGGCCAGCGAGTTGGTCAGCACGCTGATACGAACGCCACGCTCCGCCATCTCGATCAGTTCCCGGGTGCCCCGCCGCTGCGGCACGAAATAGGGCGTGATGATGCGCAGCTCGTCGCGCACTTCGGAAAAGCGGGCCCGCAGCGCCGGGGTGACCCCGCCATCCCGTTCGGGATCGAAACCCGCGGTGTCCAGCGCCTTGGCGGGCGGGTCCGCCACGAAGTCCGCCGCCGCAGTCCAGACATAGGCTTCATCGTCATCGATATGTCCGGGGGGCAGGCGCCCGGCCGGGGCCTTCTGCAGCAGCGGGTGGTCGTTCTGTGTCGACAGCCATTCCTGCAGGGCCTCGCGATGCTCCTGCAGCCGGGGCGGATCCGGGAGACGCGAGACCACACGCTGGATGCCGATGGCACCCTGGCTGTTCCAGAAATCGTGGAAGGAGGCCTCCACCTCGGCGGCCATTGGCCCGACGATCGCCACGTCCAGATCCGCGAAATTGTATTCCGGACTGGCCTCGAAGTACTCGTCGCCGATGTTGCGCCCGCCGATGATCGCCAGGTGGCCGTCGACCACCCAGGCCTTGTTGTGCATGCGCCGGTTGAGCTGAACACCCCGGGTCAGGAATTCCAGTCCCTTGCCGAGCATCCCGTGACGGGTGCGGAAGGGATTGAACAGGCGGATGTCGATGTTGGGGTGCTGATCGACGGCGGCGAGGATGTCGTCGCGGCCACGGGCATCGATGTCGTCCAGCAGTACCGAGACGTTGACCCCGCGGTCGGCCGCGCGCAGCAGCTCGCCGAGAAGGGCCCGGCCGGCGGCATCGTTGCGCCAGATGTAGTACTGAATGCTCAGCCGATCCTCGGCCTTGCGCGCGCTGAAGGCCCGCCACTGAAAGGCCTCGACGCCATCATCCAGCAGACGGAATCCGGATTCCCCCGGGGATGCATCCACCCGGGGCGTGATCCATTCGGCGAGAGGGCCTTCGGCGGCCGGTGCGGAGGGCGGATTCGCCGGGCGGTCGTCGCGCGGTTCCAGCGACGCACAGCCGGAGGCCAGCAACAGCACCGCAAGCCCCGTTACCAACGCCCTGAGCCTGGACTCCATGTCTGACCGCCCCGATCTCCGGCAGCCCGACCCGATGCACGGGTTCCGGGCGAAAAAAAAGCGAGCCGGACCAGGTCGGGCTCGCCTTTCACAAAACTGGTAGGCGCGAGTGGACTCGAACCACCGACCCCCACCATGTCAAGGTGGTGCTCTAACCAACTGAGCTACGCGCCTGTCGTGTCCGAGCTGCGTATTCTACAGCGTCTTTCGGGTGTGTCAAAGGATGCTGTAAGTATCGGATTCATTGAGCTATTTCGAGCGGCGTTCTGGCTATTGTGGCACATGTCGCGTTGATCATGGACTGCCCGGTTCCGGACGGGTCATCGCTGGTTCTGCTGCCTGGGCCTTGTGTGGGCCTTACATGTGCCTAAATCGAACGGGGCTGGGCCGATTCGGTGCCGAGGTGGAAGAGCAGAAGTGAGTACCACCGTGTTGGGCCTTAACGGTCGTTCGATGACTCCGAGGGCGGGTGGCCATCTCTGCCACGGCGCTCCAGAAATTCCTCGATCGCCATCCGAACGACATCCGAGCGTGTCGGGATATTCGGGAACTGATCTCTGAGATCGGAGCGGCATTCATCCAGGCGGTCGAGCGTCTCGTCGTCCAGCCGGATGTTCACCTGCTTCTGATGGGTCTTGGAGGGTTTCATGGAGAGATCCGTCGTCGGCTTCGATTCCGGGCAGTATACCCGCGCGTCCGTATAGCCGTATAGCGAATAGCGCCTATTTACTTGACTCCGACGTATAGCCGCTATACACTTAAGACATGGCCGTCTAGCGGCTATACACCGACAAAAGGAGATGAATGATGACTTATCTGAGTTCGGCAGAGCTTGCCGAGAAGCTTCACCTCAATCCTCGCTACGTCAACAACGTCCTGCGGCATGAGTGCCTCTCGGAAGGACGGCACTACGTCCGGCCGTTCGGGCGCCGCAAGGTGCTCTACATCTGGGAAACGATCGAAGAGGACATGTTCACCGACGCGGTGGCCGCGATCCCGATGGCCAACGGAGGTAAGACCAATGGGTAGTGTTCGTGTAAGGAAGGAAACGGGCCGCCTGTTCCTGGACTTCATGTACCAGGGGGTTCGCTGCCGGGAGTACACGGCCATGACCGACACGGTTGCGAACCGAAAGCGGGTCGCGAAACTGCTGGAGCGGGTGGAGGCTGAAATCCGGGTAGGGGTCTTCGATTACGCCAAGACCTTCCCGAACAGCCGCAATGCGCAGCGCTTCGCGCAGCCGGATGCGGTCGTTTCGCAGGAGAGCGGTCCCGAGGCATCTGCGGATCAGCCCACGATGCGGGAGTTCAGTGACACGTGGTTCGCGGAAAACGCTCCGCTGTGGAAGTCCTCGTACCAGACGAAGGTGACCGACATCCTGTCGAAGCACGTGGTCCCGCAGTTCGGGGACCGGAAGGTCGGCGACATCCAGAAATCCGAAATTCTCCAGTATCGCGCAGAACTCGCCAAAGTGAACCGCGATACCGGGAAGGCGCTGTCCGCGTCTCGGATCAACCAGATTCTGAACGTAACGAAGCAGATTCTGGAGGAAGCCGCCGACCGCTTTGACTTTAACACGCCGTTTCAGGGCATCAAGCCCATGCGGATCGGGCGTTCGCAGGTGGATCCGTTCTCGCTGGAGGAGGTGCAGCGGTTCCTGGACGCCGCGCCGCCGGAGTGGCGCGGGTATTTCCTGGTCCGCTTCTTCACCGGCATGCGGACGTCCGAGATCGACGGGCTGAAGTGGGACTGCGTCGACTTCGACCGTCGGGAGATCCTGGTGCAGTCGGCCCGGGTGCAGGGCGAGGAGACCACGACCAAGACCGACGGTTCGACGCGCACGATCCAGATGTCCGACGTGGTGTACCGGGCGCTGATGGAGGAACGCGAGGCCATGCGTCAGCGCCCGGAGACCCACCGCAGCCGCTACGTGTTCTCCACCCGGTACGGGTACCCGATCGCCTACCGCAACGTGAATAACCGGGTCTGGTACCCGACGCTGAAGAAGGCCGGACTCAAGCGCCGCAATCCCTACCAGACGCGGCACACGGCCGCGACCCTGTGGCTGGCGGCCGGCGAGAGCCCGGAATGGATTGCCCGGCAGATGGGGCATTCCAACACCAAGATGCTGTTCACGGTGTATTCGCGTTACGTGCCCAACCTGACGCGCCAGGACGGGTCCGCCATCGACCAGCTCCTGCGCATGCGCCTGCAGGGCGGGACGGTCGACAGCAGCAGGGAGGTGGAACATGAAGGCTGAAACCGTGGAAGACCTCAAGATGTTCGTGGAGCTCGACGACATCGCCTGCCACGAACCGGTGGACCTGTCGGCCCGGGTCGAGATCCAGGGGAAAGGGACGGCACCGAGTGGTGAGGAGTACCTGAGGCTGCGCCTGTATGACTCTTCCGGATGGGTCGGGGCGTTTGCACGGTGCGGTGACTGGGCCGGCCACGGTCTGGTCGACGGCCAGCTCCGGGATCTCTCGCTGCACACGGCGGACACGCCCAAAGGGCAACGGGTGCTGGTCGCGCACCCGGATTATGGTCAACCGCCGTGCGAACGGGATGCGCTGGATCTTCTTCCGGCGCACCGGGCGCCGAATCCGGAGGACCTGGGCCGCCTGATCGATCTGGTCGAAGGCCTGGAGAACGAAAGTTATCGCGCGTTCGTTCGGGACGTCTTTGCCGACCCCGACTTCGCCATCAGCTTCGTGACTGGCACGGCCTCGGGGCACTGTCATCATGCGGAGCGGGGCGGTCTGCTGAATCACAGTCTGGAAGTGGCCGAAGCGGTCTCCGTGGCCACCGAGCGGATGAGCGTGGCGACCTGCATGCGGGAAGCCGGGATCCTGCTGGCGCTCTTTCACGATGTGGGGAAGTGCGCCGTCCCGGACGCCCACCGTATTCCGGAAAAGCGCCACGAGCGGCTGATCGAATATCACCTGCAGGACCCCATGGCCGCGCTGCGGCAGCGGGACCGGGATGCGCATGACGCGCTCTGGCTCACCATTGCCGCCTACCGCAGCGGAGAAACCTATGGCGCCCCGATGGCGGCCCTGGTGCGGGGGCTCGACCAGTGCAGCGCTCAGGCGGATGTTGCGCAGCGGGCACTTCAGGCGGGCCGTAAGGGCTACTGGCATCGGTTCTGCGGCGGGCGCGCGGTGTGGATGCCCCCGAGGGATCCGGAACGCCCCGCCGGCTGGCTGGGGAGTGCTTAATGGGCTGTAGGAAACGGCGGGGCGAGTCCCCGCCTTTTCTTTTGGACAATCGAAAACTTCGGAGATGCGGCTTCGAATGAGCATGTCGGCGGAGGGCGATACGAGGGCGATGCCTACGGCTCGCCCGGTTTCTCGTGGCATGCTGGCTCCATGTGCGGACGAATGACGCGTTACAGCGCGACCAGCGAGCTGGCCATGCGCTATTTCCAGGTGCCGGTCGATGCGGGTTTCGACGCACCGCGGTACAACGTCGCGCCGGGGACGGAGCTGGAAGGGTTCCGGTCGGACGACGATGGACGGGCCGCGTTCCAGCCGATGTTCTGGGGTTTTCGTCCGCAACGGGTGGAGGAAGGCCCGCGTCCCATCAACGCGCGGGCCGAGAAGGTGGCCACCAGCCCGTATTTCCGCTCGGCGTTCGCGCATCGCCGCTGCATCGTGCTGGCCGACGGCTGGTACGAGTGGCGCCGGACGGAGCAGGGCAAGCAGCCGTATTACATCACTCTGGCTGAAGACGCGCCGCAGGACGTGCTGATGATGGCGGGGATCTGGGAACCCACCGCCGACGGCGGCGCCTGCTGCGCCATCATCACCGAACCCGCATCGGACCGTCTGGCGCACATCCACGAGCGCAAGCCCCTGGTGCTGGATGCGGCCTGCCGCTGGGACTGGCTGGACCCGGCACTCACCGAACGGGAAGCCATTCGGGCGCGGACGCAGCGCCTGGACCCGGAAGCGCTTCGGTATCACCCGGTGTCCACCCGCGTGAACCGGCCGACCAAGGACGATCCGAGCTTGATCAAGGCGACGGATTGATCCGTGGATCCGAGTCAGTACGCCAGCCGGTCTTGGGGCATCCGTGATGATAATGCCGGGGCGGCGCAGGGTTGCGGGCCCGGTTCAACCCCAACAAGTGCAGGGCGCTCCGCGTTAGTTTTCCCTATTCCCGTCGCGCTCCCCGCGCGCGCAAGGCCTCTTCAATGAGCGATTTTACTCCCGAGGGATAGACCCAGTTTTTGTATTTGGGTTTCCACTGACCGCCAAATTGGCGAGCTGTGTGCTTCAGGAACGCATTGAAGTCCTCGTTGTACGCCGACCAGAGTGTAATGCCCCACGCGTGGGTGCGCAGACAAATGGGAACCCCGTTACAGCGCAATTTTTCCTGTTCGTATTTCGGCTGGTCATCGAATGCTTCCGTCTGTGTGACGGTTTCATCGGCACGTGCTGGGAAACGTTCGAGCGCGGGGTGATAGATCCAGTGTCGGTTGAGAGGATCTTCGAGAACCTGGTTGTGCAGTAGGTCCCAGTTCCATTCAAGGGTTGGGTCGCTCGCCAAGGAGTTATGGTCAAGTCTGGTGTATGAGCAGTTGCTGGTTCAGGCGGCGCTCCGGTCGGTGATGGATGATGCCTCGTCGTTGGTCGGTTCGGTCTGCTCGATGCCGTCGATGAACGT